>PABA01000228.1 GCA_002699025.1 Sandaracinus sp.
TGGGAGCGCTGTGGGGAGGCGGGGAGATGGGGGGGTACGGGGTCGGGAGGAGTGGGGGGGTGCGGATGGCGGCTCGCGCTGGGTCCGACGTGGGCAGGGCGGAGGGGCGGCGGCGCTCGGGGACCGGTGTGGGGGGCGCCGGAGGGATCGGGGCCTCGGCGACGGGTGGGGCCGCGACGGCGCGGGCGTCGCCTGCTATGCCGCTTCGCCCGTGCCCGCCCCCGCTCCCCTTCGTTGGTTCGAGGCCGCCGGGGTCGCGATCCTCGCGGTCCTGGGGAGCTGGGCCGTGCAGCTCGTCGCCGCCAGCGCCCGCATGCTCCGCGGCGGCACCTTCGCCGAGGCCGCTGGCGAGGTCGCCCGCGACCCGCTCTCCCTCGGGCTGGCGCAGCTCCTCGGCTTCGGCGTCGCGATCGCGGTCGGCCGCCGCCTCGGCCGGGGCGAGCCCGCGAGAGCCGAGGGCGCGCCGCGTCTCCCCTGGACCGCCGACCTCGGCCTCCTCCCGGCGCCGCGCCTGGCCCTCGCCCTCGCCGTCCTCGCGGGGCTCGCGCTCCAGCTCCCGCTCAGCGAGATCGGCAACGCCGTCCACGAGCTCACGCCGCGCGACCTCGCCCACGAGCGCGCCGTGCGGGAGCTGCTCGACGTGGGCTCTCCGCTCGAGGGCTTCGCCGTCGTCGGCGCCTTCGTGCTGGTCGCGCCGCTGATGGAGGAGCTCCTCTTCCGGGGCCTCCTCCTGCCGCGCCTCGTCCGCGCGCACGGCGTGCCCGCCGGCCTCGTGGTCTCCGCCGCGCTCTTCGCGCTCGTCCACGGCCGCCCGGCGCCCATGGCCTACGCCCTCGCCGCGGGCCTCGTCCTCGGCGCACTCCGCCTCCGCTTCCGGAGCGTCGTCCCCTGCGTCGCCCTGCACGCCGCGACCAACGCCGTGCCCGTGCACGTGCCCCCCGAGCTCCTCCGCCTCCCCGGCGTGAACGTCGTCTCCGAGGAGCTCCTCCACGTCCCCCTCGCCTGGCTCCTCCCCGCCATCGCCGTCGCCGGCGCCGCCCTCGCCCTCCTCGCCCGCGTCCCCGACGTCGAGTAGGGGGGCCTCGCTTCGCTCGGCGGGGTTCGGGGTTTCGGGCCTCGCTGCGCTCGGCGGGGGTCGGGGAACTGAACCGTGTGGGACGAGCGGGCTGCACGAGGCCTCGTCGGGCCTCGCTGCGCTCGGGGGGTTCGAGCCTCGCTGCGCTCGGCGGGGGACGGGGTTTCGCCGCCTCCGGCGACGAGCCTCGCTGCGCTGGGCGGGGGAGGGGGAACTGAAGCATGTCGGGCGCGTGGTCGGCGAGGGTCGCCCGCGTGGCTGACGCGCACCACGTCGACGAGTCGGGCAGCGGTACGCGCAACGTCAGCCGGGTGAGCACGCGGAGCGGCGGCCGCCGTCCACTCCGCGAAGCGGCCGCCGCCGTGAGGTCGTCTGCCCGCCACGGACGGCGGGCGGCGGAGAGCGGACGGCCGCCGAGCGGAGCGAGGCGTGAGCGAGGGGAGGCCGGCTACTCCGCGGAGCGGCCGCCGCCGCGATGTCGCCTCCCCGCCACGGACGGCGGACGGCGGAGAGCGGAAAGCCGCCGAGCGCAGCGAGGCGCGAGCGAGGCGCGAGCGTCAGAGGAGCGCGGCGCGCATGGCGGCGAGGGGGGCCGGGTGGCCGGTCCAGGCTTCGAAGGCGAGGGCGCCCTGGTGGACGAGCATGCCGAGGCCGTCGACGGTGGGGTGGCCGCGGCGGGCGGCCTCGCGGAGCACGGTGGTCTCGCGCGGGGTGTAGACGAGGTCGACGGCGGCGGCGGCCTCCTTCAGCGCGTCCCAGGGGAGCTGGGCGGCGAAGGCCTCGGCGCGCTCGCCCATGGTCGCGCTGGTGGCCTGGACGAGGAGGTCGGTCTCGGCGAAGGCGGCCTCGAGGGCGTCCATGGCGAGGGCCTGGCCGTCGGACTCCAGGTCGACGAGGAGCCGCTCGGCCTGGGCGGGGCGGCGGGCGGCGACGCGCACGGTGGCGCCGGCGTCCTCGAGGCCGGCCACGGCGGCGCGGGCGGCCCCGCCGGCGCCGAGGACGAGGGCGCGCTTGCCGTCGAGCTGGAGGCCGGCCTCCTCGAGGGAGCGCACGAGGCCGGGCGCGTCGGTGTTGCGGCCTTCGAGCCGATCCCCCTCGCGGACGATGGTGTTCACGGCGCCGAGGCGCCGGGCGAAGGCGTCGACGGCGTCGAGGTGCGCGCCGACGGCCTCCTTGTGCGGCACGGTCACGTTCGCGCCGGCGATGCCCAGCGCGCGCAGGCCGCGCACGGCGTCGCCGAGCGCCTCGGGGCGCACGGGGAAGCGCACGTAGCGCGCGTCGACGCCGCAGGCGCGGAAGGCCGCCTCCTGCATGGCGGGCGAGCGCGAGTGCGCGACGGGCCAGCCGAGGATGCCGTAGACGCTCACTCGTCCTCCTCGTGGGTCGCCTTCACCTCCGCCTCGACGCGGCCCGCGTGGAGGCGGAGGGCGATGGCGTCGCCGGGCTTCACGGCGGCGGCCTCCCGGAGGGCCGCGCCGTCCGGGCCGAAGGCGATGGCGTAGCCGCGCTCGAGCACGCGGAGCGGGGAGAGGGCGTTCAGCCGACCGGCGAGCTCGCCGAGCTGCGCGCGGGCGCGGGCGACGGCGGGCCGACCGAGGCCGCGGAGGTGCTCCTCGAGCGTGGCGAGGCGGCGCTGCTCGGTCGCGACGCGCGCGTGGCCGGCGCGGCGGAGGCGCTGCTCGAGGGCGGCGAGGTGCTGGCGATCGCGGCGGAGGGCGACGCGCGGGTCGCGG
Organism: Sandaracinus sp.; assembly: GCA_002699025.1. Lineage (GTDB taxonomy): Bacteria > Myxococcota_A > Polyangia > Polyangiales > Houyiibacteriaceae > Houyiibacterium > Houyiibacterium oceanicum. The sequence continues at coordinate 2,809 of PABA01000228.1, forward strand.
GCCTTCAGGCGCGCTTCGAGCTCGGACAGACCCCGGCGCTCGGCCTCGAGGCGCCGGCGCGTGAGGCGCGCGATCTCGACCTCGTGCTCGCCGAGGGCCTGGCGCTGCGTCGCGAAGAGGCGGCGCGGATCGCCGAGGCGCTGGAGCAGGCGCTGGAGCCGCAGCCGGCGCCCGCCCACCTCCGCGCTCAGCGCGCTCTGGAGGCGCCGGAGCCAGCCGTCGAGCTCGGCGCGGAGCACGTCGGCCTCGGGCACGGCGCGCTCGGCGGCGTTCGAGGGGGTGGAGGCCCGCGCGTCGGCGACCAGCTCGGCGAGGGTCACGTCGGTCTCGTGGCCGACGCCGCAGACGACGGGCACGCGCGCCTCGGCCACGGCGCGGCAGACGGCCTCGTGGTTGAAGGCCCAGAGATCTTCCTGGGCGCCGCCGCCGCGACCGAGCACGATCACGTCGAGCTCGGGGAGCTTCTGCACGGCCTTCAGCGCGGCCACGATGGAGCGTGGCGCGCCCTCGCCCTGGACCTGACAGTCGGCGACGACGAGGCGCACGGGGCAGCGCGCGTGGGCGACCCGGACGACGTCGCGGAGGGCGGCGCTCTGGGCGCTGGTGACGACGCCGACGGTGCGCGGCAGGCGCGGGAGCGGGCGCTTGCGCTCCTCGGCGAGGAGGCCCTCGGCGGCGAGCTTCTTCCGGATGCGCTCGAACTGCGCGGCGAGGTCGCCGGCGCCGGCCGCGAGGACCGTCTTGGCGATCATCTGGAAGCGGCCCTGGCGCTCGTAGATGGTGAGGTTGCCGCGGACGCGCACGCGGGCGCCGTCCGTCGGCTCGAAGCGGAGGCGCGCGGCGTCGGAGGCGAAGAGCATGATGCTGAGCTGGGCGACCTCGCGCTCGTCGGAGAGCGTGAAGTAGACGTGGCCCATGCGGGAGCGCTTGATCTGGGAGATCTCGCCCTCGACCCAGAAGTCGCGGAACTTCCCTTCGAGGTGCTGCTTGGCGGCGCGGTTCACCTCGGCCACGCGGAAGACGCGGGGGCCGTCGCGGCGGCGCGCGGGGCGCTTTCCCCAGGGCCTCGGCTCGTTCACCCCTCGGGTGTAGCACGCGCGGCGGCGCCGGCGCGGCCGCCGGCGTGGCGGTCGAGGGACCTGGGACGGTCGGCGATCACAGGAGGCTCCAGTCGAGCGGCTCGTAGAGGTTCGCGACCGGTTGCGGATTGGAGAGCACGTCGACGAGGTCCACGATCGTCGTCATGACGACGACGAAGGCGTGCAGCAAGTGTGGCGGGAAGACCAAGTGGCGCATCGAGCCCTTCGCCATTCCGACGCTCGACGTGAAGCCGTCGACCCTGGTCGGCGACCAGCGGGCGGGGCAGGCGGCCCAGACCGCTCTCCCGGTCGCCGCCGGGCACCCGGTCCAGGGCAAGTACTCGAAGGTCCCGATGGACGTGGGGACGCTCCGCCTCGAGGTCTGCGCGGCCTGCGGCTACGCGGAGTCCGTCGGCGCGGCCATGGGGGCGCGCCGACGGACGACCGCGTCGAGAAGAAGAACGCTCTCCGCGCGCTCATCGAGCACGAGGCCGCCGAGCAGCGCAAGGCTCCGGCCGAGGACGACGACCACGAGACCTTCGCCGAGCGCATCCGGGCCACCGACGACCCCGCCGACCTCCGCGCCCAGACCACCTGCCGCACCGAGCGTGTCAGGCACGCTCGCCGCGACCACCTCGACCGCGAACGCGCGCGCCAGCAGGCCGAGGCCAAGACCGACGCAGACTCCAGCGAAGCCGCCACGCAGGGGTCCGCCGAGCCCCCGCGCCACAAGCCCGAGAGCTGAGCCCCCGACAGCCGCTCTCGCGCCCCGCGCGGCCCAACGGAAGGCTCGGGCCGCGCGCACCTCCGTCCCTTGCACGCCCTTAACCGCCCTTTCGGCCCCTCGCCCCCCCTCGTGTGCCCCGAACCGGCTCGCCAGCCACCTCGGTCCCGAGTGGTCACCCCCGCGAAGCCGCCCGAGCCCCCTCACGAGCCCGCCACTGGTGTCCCTCCCCCCTTTCCGGGGAAGGTCCAATGGCCCACTCGGATCCAAGGGTACAGGCTGCCGTACAGCGGGCGGAAGCAGAGCGTGCCGCGCTCGAGCGTCTCGCGGACGGCGCGACCCAGCTCGCGGAGCAGGCCCCGGGCCCTGCGCTGGCTTTCCGGGACGCGGTGGCTGAGTTCCGAGAGGAAGCGACTGACCACGTGCGCCCCGAGATCGAACCAGTCGGTGGAACCGTTGGTGCTGGAGAGGCCCTCGGCATCTCCTTCGTCCCGTGAGACCCACGCTATGTCTGCGCGCATGGAGCGAGGTCGGAGTCAGAGGTAGGGTGCACCCATGCATCCAGCGATCGATCCCTCAACTGCGGAATCCGAGGTGATGGACGCTCCCTCCTCCCCAGTCGGGTCCGCGTACCTATATCGACTGGGCGAAGCGTTGCGTGCTCATGGTGGCAAGGTCGAGGGCGTCGACGCGGCTCTCCTAGCGGACGTTCTCTCGGTCGGAATGGCCAAGACCTGGGACACCGCTCTGCATCGTGCGAAGCGGAACACTTCGACCTTCGTTCCAATGTGGACCCGTGGGAATCGACGGAGCCTCCTGCCAGAGGACCTCAAGGATGGGACGGAAGAGCCCCTTCGCTTGTTGGCCGAGGCGAGCGCAAACCCCTTCGTGGAGAGCGTTCTTCGAGCGGTACTCTGGGGCCGGTTCAAGGTCCACACCGATGCACGCCTCGCCGTGGAGGCCCACGTGGCGCGTGCAGCTCTCATGGACGTTTCCGAGTCATGGCCGGAGGTCTCAGAGTCGTTGGCGCGGGCGACGCTTCTCGCTCGGAGCCTGAACGACAAGCCGAGGCTCAAGAAGGTTGTCGGTCCTGCCATCGAAGCTACCGGAGCCGCTGCTAGCCACCACCCCGCGGTGTTCGTGGGACTGGCTAGCGAACTCTGCTTCGTCACCCTCTGCGACCGGAGGGTGGTAGCGGAGATCGGCTCGCACGGGACGAGGTGGGGCGTGACAGCCCTCTGGGCGGCTCGGGTGCTCCGCGGGCGAGGAGATCACCATCGTGCTGAGGACGCTCTGACGGTTGCTGCAGCTTTGCTCGCGGCAGCCGGTCAGTCGGTTGTGGCGCGAGGACTTCGGCGCGAGCGACTCCGGTGGATGCTCGAGAGGGCGACTGCGGCGACGGGACTTGAGCGAGCCAGCTTGGTCCAGTTGGTTCTGGATCAAGCAACTCAGGACGGCTTCGTCGAAGAGGCAGCAGTTGCTCGGGGGCGCCTGCGAGACGCCGTGAACGAGGCAAGCAGGGCGATGAAGGGGATCTCGGTCCCCCTCACGTTGCCGACCCAGATCGCCAGCTTCTTGCAGGAGATCGCCATTCGAGCCCCCTCGGCGGCGGAGGCCGTGAGGAGTCTGGCCGCTAGTCCTTGGCTGACTGCAATGCCGGTCGAGGAGATGAAGAAGGCTGCTAGGCAAGAAGCCGAGCAGGCACTCTTCCTTCACATGATTCCGTCCATCCAATACCGGGATGGGAAGATCTCCGGGCGTGCCCTTTCACCGGAAGAGAAGCTCGCCGAGTCCGTCGCCCGCAACGCCTCTCTTCGTCTGGCGCTCTCGGAACTGGCGGCCGAGGTCTTCTTGCAGGGATCGTTTGCGCGCTTCGACGCGGAAACGTTGCTCCGCGCGGTCGGTTCCCCCGACTGGATGAACGCTCGGAGGCTTCCGTGGCTCGCGCGAGCGTCGGAGCGGTTCAACCAGCAGGACTTAGCCTCGAGCGCTGCCATCGTCCTTACCCAATACGAAGGGGTGCTGCGAGACTTGGCTCGTGCCGCCGGCTACCCGGCTCTCAAGTACCAGGATGGCAAGACCAAGGACGAGACCCTCAACTCGCTTCTCAGCCAGTCGGGTATCAGATCAATGCTGGGAGAAGAGCAAGCCTGGTTCGTGGAGTTCCTATTGTGCCGCCCTGAGATGGGGCCGAACCTGCGGAACGAGCTGGCGCACGGGAACCTTGAGACCGGTCGACTGCAGCCGGGCACGGTGTTCCTCGCCTGGGTTCTCCTTATCCGGCTCGCCATGTACGAGACGATGACGGATGCCCCGCCTGCATCAGATCGTGCGGCTGAGGCCAACGGCGGTGACGTCGGCAACGCCGTGGAGAGCGATGAGGGCGAGCAACCACCTTCGTCGTCAGGGGACGTCACGCGGGAGTGATGCCTGCGTCCTTGATGACATCTCGGAGCCCATCGAGGAGCTGGTCCAGGTCTGCTGCTAACGCGGAGCCCATTTCATCGAAGTCCTCGTAGTCGTCGAACCAGTCGATGTACCTGTAGAAGTGCTCTGTCTTCCTCAGGTGGTGTGCCCGCTGCAGTCCTCCGAACTTGTCGGGGTCCTTGGTAATGGCTTCCTCCATCGCCCGCACGAGGCCTTTGGCACCATGGCAGGTGATGCCAAGAGATGAACGCCGCGTCCGGTCCTTGAAGTCCGGCTCGAGCCGGAGGAAGGCCGCCACGTCGGACCCATTCTCAGATGCCTTGTACCAGGCTTCGTCGGGGTACACCGCTAGGTAAATGTCGCCGTCGGATGGACGCCAAGCCTGCCCGTCTGCCTTCAGCTGCGCGACAATCGTGTTGAGCGACTTCCGGAGCTTCTCTTTCGCCCATGCGTCTGCGGCAGGGTGCAGCTCGTTGTTTACAAACTGCACTACCTCGTAGTGCTCGTAGTAGAGCTTGGCTTCCTCACTGTCGATCGACTCGATCTTCATTCTCACCCCCACTCACGAAGCAACGACACGAACTGTTGGAGTATGGACACCGTCCCCTCGTGGACATCGTAGTCCGCGAGGGCCCGCACGACGGTGTCGCACAGGTCGTCGTAGGAGAGTCCGATGAACTCGGCAGAGGACGGGGGTGGCGCCCCCGACGGAGCCAGGTAGACGAAGGCTGTCCCCTTCGCCCTTCGATACCTTCGCGCATACCGCCTCGTCTGCTGATTGTGCTCAGAAGAAGCCATCTTCACCTCGATGACGAGACTAGCCATCGGGGCATGCACCAAGATGTCTACGCGGTCGCCACCCTCCGACTCCTCGCGGTACACCGCCGTAGACCAAAGCGACGAATCGTTCAGGATTCGGATAAGCGCCTCCCGCCCGTGCTGCGGCCGCTTTCGAAGAAGGCGAGTCACGAAATCGAGAAGAACGCGAGTACCCAGGCCGTGCGTGCCCTGAGGATCGAGTAGCCACGCCACAAGTCGGGCGGGGACCTCTTCACGGTTCTGCAGCCCCAGCACGTGGAAGACGTTCGGACTTGCACGCTGATGGGAAAGGCGCTCCGCCCGAGCTGAGGCTGCCGCCTTGAGGAGCGCCAGTCCCGCTCTTGCATCACCGAGACGTTTTGCTTTGCGGTCCCCTTGGAGCTTCTTCGCTTGTGAGAAGAATTCGAGGACTCGGTCACGTTGGGTCTGGTTCATCCCCGAGCCCTACCCCGCGTTCCGGATTTCGTCGTAGAGCAGCTTCGCCAGAGCTCCGACAGATACGTTGAAATCCTCTTCGTTCAGGAACTTCGTAACAATGTCCTGGTTCTTGTCCATCCGGTCGATCATCAGGCCCTCGACCTGTCCTTGATACTGATCGTGAAGTTTTCGAAGGTGTTCGCTTTCGCACGGGCTTGGACCTGCTCGTCGGCCTCGCCGTCCTCGATGATCTGCTCGAACAGGAGCTGGTCGGCCTTGGTGAAGTCGGTGCCGAAGCGCGTTGAGGATATCGATCACCTCGTGGAGCGGGACGGCTTCGACCTCGTCACCGAGCTCATGCACGTCCCAGTGGTGGAACCGGTAGCTCCCGAAGGACTCCTCGAGCTCCGCCTTCGCGCGCTGCCCCTGGTCGTCGACGTAGACGATCCCGTTGGTGTTGCCCCAGGCGAGCCGTGCCTCCGTCGAGAGCAGCTGATCGCGCTCGAGGAAGGGGTGCGGCTCATCATGCCAGGCGGGCCGCTGGATGGGCGGCGGGGCCTCTTCGCGTTTCTCGAACTGGACGCTCATGGTGGCGATGCTCAGCCGAACTCGACCCTCTGCGCAAGCGGCAGCGCGTCGCCGTAGTTGATGGTGCAGGTTTGGCGGCGCATGTATGCCTTCCACGAGTCGGAGCCGGACTCGCGGCCGCCGTCAGTCTCCTTCTCGCCGCCGAAGGCCCCGCCGATCTCCGGGCCGCTCGTGCCGGTGTTCAGGTTGGCGATGCCGCAGTCTCTCCCCGCCGCGCTCACGAAGCGCTCGGCGCTCCGCATCCGCTCGCTGAAGATAGCGCTCGAGAGCCCCTGGGGGACGTCGTTGTGCAGGGCGATGGTCATCTACATCGCGTTGCCCAACCAGCTCTTCGACGGGCTCCGCCTCCCACACCTGGCGTCCTGACCTCAACCTATCGAACCGCCCGGTGCGGACCCGCATGCCGGGTGGTGTGGCAGGGGAGCCCGAATTGACTACTCGGGCCCCCTATGCCGGTCGGGCTTCCTGCTCCGCTCGGGCGCGGCGGATGCGGGGTGGCGGTCCGCCAGCCGTCCGCCGCCACTCCGCCGACTCGTCGCCGTGAGGGCGGAGTCGCTCGGGCGCGGTTCCGGCACGGGGTCTGAAGTGCTGTGTGGTTGGCGTGACGCAGCCGCGCATGGGACATCCCGGCCCGAGCCTGCAGCTCCCTCCGCGTACGCGGTCGCTGCCCCCCACGCTGGATAGCCGCGACGGACAGCGGACGGCGGAACGCGGACTTCAGCGAGCACGAGCACGCGCACGTGGACGGACGGGGAGGGGGACGCGGATGGGGGTGGGGGCTCGTGTCCGGGGGGGCGGCGGCGGTGCTACAAGGGGGCATGGGTTTGGAGAGCGCGGCGCGCGGGCGTGCCGGAGCGAGCGTGCGATGACGGGCGCGGAGCACGAGGCGCGGCCGGTCGCGGTCGTCACCGGGGCGAGCCGCGGGGTCGGCAAGGGGGTCGCGCTGGCCCTCGGCGACGCCGGCTACCGGGTCTACCTGAGCGGGCGCACGGAGACGGGGCCGCTCTCCATCGGCGCCACCGCCGAGGAGGTCGCGCGCCGCGGCGGCGAGGGCGTCCCCGTGCGCGTCGACCACGCGGTCGACGCGGAGGTCGAGGCGCTCTTCCGGCGCGTCGAGGAGGAGAGCGGCCGCCTCGACGTGCTGGTCAACAACGTCTTCGCCATCCCGAAGGAGCGCATGTGGGGCGTGCCCTTCTGGGAGCAGCCCATCCACCTCTGGGACCAGATGCATACGGTCGGGCTCCGCTCCCACTACGTCGCCAGCGTGCACGCGGCGCCGCTCATGGTGCGCGCCGGGCGCGGCCTGATCGCGAACGTCTCCTCCTTCGCCGGCGCGGGCTTCCAGCTCAACGTCGCCTACGGCGTGGGCAAGGCGGGCGTCGACCGGCTCGCCGCGGACATGGCGCACGACCTGAAGCCGCACGGCGTGACCAGCCTCAGCCTCTGGCCGGGCATCGTGCGCACGGAGTGGGTGATGGCGCAGGAGGAGCTGCCCTTCTCGACGGAGGTGAGCGAGTCGCCGGAGCTCACCGGGCGCGCCGTCGCGGCGCTCGCCGCCGACCCGGAGCTGCTCGCGCGCACGGGGCGCGTGTGGATCGTCGCCGAGCTCGCCGAGAGCTACGGCTTCACGGACGTCGACGGCACGCGCCCGCCCTCGCTCCGCGCCCTCGCGCGGGAGGCGCGCGCGAAGGAGAAGGCGCGGCAGCAGTCGCAGCAACAGCAGTCGCAGCAGCAGCAGTCGCAGCAGTCGCAGCAGCAGCAGTCGCAGCGAGAGAACGGCGCGGAGGGGGAGCGATGAGCGAGCTGGTCGAGCGCGCCCGGGCGATGGCGCCGGGCCTGGCGGAGCGGAGCGCGGAGATCGAGGCGGCGCGGCGGGTGCCGGCGGAGCTCAGCGACGCGCTCGGCGCGGAGGGCTTCTACCGCATGCTGGTGCCGGCGGCGCTCGGCGGCGGGGAGGTGCACCCGCGGGTCTTCGCGGCGGCCCTCGAGGAGCTTGCGCGCGGCGACGCGGCGGCGGCCTGGGTCGTGATGACCGGCTCGACGACGGGGCTCTTGCTCGCGTACCTGGAGGAGGGCGCGGCGCGGACGATCCTGGACGCGCGCGCCGAGGCGGCCCTCGCGGGGGTCTTCGCGCCGACGGGGCGGGCCGTGCCCGAGGCGGGCGGCTATCGCGTGAGCGGGCGCTGGGCCTACGGGAGCGGCTGCGAGAACGCGGCCTGGCGAGCCGGCGGCTGCCTGGTCTTCGAGGGGGAGAGGCCGCGGACGCTGCCGGGCGGCGGCGTGGAGATCCGCACCTGCTTCTTCCCCGCCGAGGACGTGCGCGTCGAGGACACCTGGGAGGTGAGCGGGCTCCGCGGGACCGGGAGCCACGACCTGGTGGTCGAGGACGTCTTCGTGCCGGCGGAGCGGAGCTGCTGCGTGCTCGCGGACGCGCCGCGCCACGACGGGGCGCTCTACCGCTTCCCGCTCTTCGGGTTGCTGAGCACGGGGGTCGCCGCCGTGGGGCTCGGCATCGCGCGGGCGGCGCTCGACGCGGTGATGGAGATGGCGCGGACGAAGCGCTCGCGGGGCGGCAAGAGGACGATGGCCGAGGGGGAGCTGGTGCAGGTGACGCTGGCGCGGGCCGAGGGGCGCCTGAGGGCCGCGCGGGCCCTGGTGCACGAGACGCTGGACGCGGTCTGGGAGACGGCGGCGGCGGGGGCGGCGCTCGGGGACGAGGAGCGGGCGCGGATCCGGCTCGCGGCGACGCACGCGGCGGAGACGGCGGCGGGCGTGGTCGACCGGGTCTACACGTTGGCGGGCGGGGCGGCGATCTGGTCGCGTAGCCCGCTGCAGCGGCACCTGCGCGACGTGCACGTGATGACGCAGCACGTGATGGTCGGGGAGCCGACGCTGAAGCCGGTGGGTCGGATCCTGCTGGGGCTGGAGACGGATAGCTCGCAGCTCTGACGGCGCAGCCGTCGGAGCCCCGTGCCCGATTCGTCTGAAGAAACTCGGGGTAGCGGGGATCGACGTCGGGCGCGTGAGTTGCGATCGTNGNCGCATGTACAAGCCCACGGACAAGCAGCGGGGGCTGTTTGGAGCGAGCTCGGGGTTGAACGAGCGACTGCGCGGGCGGCTCGAGAAGNGCTGGGCGGAGGGGTTCCAGAAAGANGTGCTGCCGGTTCTGCTCGCGAAGGAGGGGGAGTTCGCCCACCTGTACGGGCAGACGGGGCGACCGAACTGGAGCGTGGCGCGGATGGTGGGGCTGCTGGTCCTGCGTGAGCTGCTGCTGCTGAAGTCCGACCGGGAGCTGGCGGAGAGCTTCGCGTTCGACTTGCGCTTCCAGCACGCCCTGGACGTGAGCGCCCCGGAGGACCGGGTGATCAGCGAGCGGTCGATCGCAGGGTTCCGAGCCCGGCTGGCGCAAGGGGATCCAGAGGGGCGGCTTCTGCAGTCGGTGTTCTCGTCGATCAGCGAGACGGTGGTGCGGCGGCTGGCCCTGTCGACGAAGGAGCAGCGGACGGATTCGACGTTCGTGACGTCGAACATCCAGCGGCGGAACCGGGAGTCGTTGCTGCAAGAGGTGCTGCGAACGTTCTTGCAAGAGGTGAAGCGCGCGTCGCGACTCGACGAGGTGGAGGAGCCGCTTCGGAAGTGGTTCGAGCAACTGGGCGGCTGGGATTCGCCGCCGGAGCTGAGGCAGCTCGGACAGTGGATGTCGATGCTGGTGACGCAGTTTGCCGAGGATGAAGAGCTCGGTGGCGCCGAGGCGTACCAGACGCTCGCGACGGTCTTGGACCAGCACTTCGTGGTGGAGGACGACGAAAGCGACTCGGACGATGAGGCGCCCCCTCCATCGAGCTCGAGCCGCATTCGACGCCGCAAGAACGCGAGCTCATCGAGCAAGGCGCGCCGAAAGAAGAAGAAGGCGCGCCGAAAGCAGAAGGCACGCAACAAGCGCGGGGGGTCGCGCCGCTCCGCGAAGCGGGTGGCGCCGCGCGAGTTCGTACGCGGAGCGATCCAGTCGCCACATGATTTGGATGCGCGCAAGGGGCGCAAAGGCGTGGGGTTCCAGTTCCACGTCACGGAGACGTGCGGGAACGACGGTCGCCCCGAGGTACTCACGGACGTGACCGTCGTTTCGGCCGAGAAACACGACTCGACGCAGCTCCCGGGGATCCTGGAGCGCTTGGCAGAGAAGGGGCTGACGCCCGACACCCTCTTGGCAGACGGCGCCTACCCGACGCCGGACAATCTCGAAGAGGCCGAGAAGCATGGCACCGCGTTGTGCGCCCCCGTCCACCGCGGGAACCTCGCGGCGGACGACCCGAAGATGTCGCGCGAGGATTTCTCTTTCGACGACGAGGGGCGCGTCACGGCCTGTCCCGAGGGCCACGCGCCGCGACGCCATGCCCCGCTTCGAAGCTCCGCGGTCCCTCACCGAGCACTGCATGTCCTGTTCGACGGCTCGCGCTGTGCGGCTTGCTCGCGCCGTCACCTCTGCCCCACGCAAAGCCACAACCGGGGCAAGGAGCGGAAGCTCTGCATCGCCCCTCGACTGCGGAAGCGCGATGCCCACCTGAAGGCGCAGCAGCAGGCGCCGTGGCGGCAGCGCTATCGGCTCCGCGCCGGCGTCGAGGCCACCATGAGCGAGCTCGCGCGAGCGCACGGCGCCAAACGCTCGAGCGTCCGTGGATTGACCGCGCTTCGGGCCCAGCTGCTTCTCAAGGCCACGGCCTGCAACGTGAAGCGCTTGGTGCGGGCCCTCGTCGACCGGCGGGCGCCTCGCTGCGCCCCTCCTCGGGCCCTCACGACCCTCCGAGTCGCCTTCCAAAGGCTTCGCGACCGGATCCGCCGAGCGAGCGCAGCCGACCTCGTCGCCACGTTCTCTCACGCCGCCTGAGCGCTCACACACACGTTCGGCAGCATCCGTACGTGGAGCACCCTTGCTTCAGACGAATCGTGCCCGTGCCCGTGCCCGCAGGCAATCGAGGAGCACGACCTCCTCACACGTGGTCGAACCGGAACGCCGCTCGATGATCACGAATGCCGTGCTCGGGGCGCGTGGAGCTCGGCGGCGGGCAAGGGCACGGGCACGGGCACGGGCACGGGGTGTGGCACGGGCACGGGGTGTGGTTCGACCTCCGGGTGTGCCGCCCTCGGGGCGCGCGGAGCTCGACGGCGGGCAGGGGCAGGGGCAGGGGCACGGGCACGGGGTGTAGTTCGACCTCCGGGGGTGCTGCGCTCGGGGCGCGTGGAGCTCGGCGGCGGGCAGGGGCAGGGGCACGGGCAGGGGCACGGGGTGTCGGTCGTTTCGCCGTCCTGGCCTCCTTCCCCTTTCATCCCGGTGGCTTCGCCGACTAGAGTGCGGGGGACGTGGGCAGCAGCGTCCAGGATGTCACCGCCCGTGCGAAGCAGCTGATCTCCGAGCGGAAGTACCGGGACGCCGTACGGGCGTGTCGCCGCGTGCTCCTCTCGAAGCCCGACGCCGTCCCCGTACGCCTCCTCCTCGCCCAGGCGCTCCTCGCGCTCGGGCGTCACGACGAGGTGCGCATCGAGATGCTCGCGCTCTCGAAGAAGGCGCCCGACGTCGGCGCGGCCTGGCGCCTCCTCGGGGAGGCCTACATCCGCGGGGGCCAGCCCGACGCGGCCGCCGAGGCCCTGCGCGAGGCGCTGAAGCTCGACCCGGCCGACGACGAGGCGCGGGATCTCCTCGAGGAGGTCGGCGAGGTCGACGCGCCGCCGAAGATGGAGACCATCGATCGCTGGTTCGGCGGGGAGCCCACCCACGCCGAGGCGCGCATCGACGAGATCCGCCCGCCGGACGAGCAGGCGCCGCCCGCGACCGGACCCTCCATCGACGCGCCCGCCTCCGTGGAGCTCGATCCCGAGTTCGAGGCCGAGGCGACCTCCGCCGAGCACGACGTCTCGGGGCTGCCGAGCGCGCCGCCGACCCCGAGCCCCGCCAAGCCGCGCAAGCGCACGCTCCTCGGCTTGCCCGCCGCGCCGCGCCCCGGCGCCGCGCGTCCGCCGGGCGCCGGGCTCCCCTCGGCGCCGCCGCCCCCCGGGATGCCGAAGCCCTCGGCGCCGCCGCCTCCCGGGGTGCCGAAGCCCTCGGCGCCGCCCCCTCCCGGGGTGCCGAAGCCCTCGGCGCCGCCGCCCCCCGGCGTCTCGAAGCCCTCCGCGCCTCCGCCGCGTCACCCGCGCCCGCCGAAGCGCACGGTGATGGGCTTCGGCGCCGCGCCCCCCGCTCCCGCGCCTGCGCCGACCCCGGCTTCGCCCGGCACCGAGGAGCTCGACCTCGACGAGGCGATGGTGGACGACGGCGGCACCGCCGAGCTCTCCCCCGACGACCTCCTCAGCGCGTCGGGCACCTCCCCCCTCTCCACGGACGACCTCGCCCCGATCGACTCGGACCCCTACGCCGACCTCGGCGAGGGGCTGCCGCCGCTCGAGGGGGACGCGACCCAGGCCCGCGGCGCGGAGGTGGACGACCTCCCCGGCGAGCCCACGCAGGGGCGCCCCCCGGTGCACGACGGCTTCGGCGGCGGCGACGTCTTCGACGAGGGGCTGCCGCCGCTCGCGGGCGAGGCCACCATGGCCCGCGCGCCCGAGGATTTCGAGGACGAGGGCACGCGCCCGGCCAAGGGGCTCCGCGCCGCGCCGCCGGGTGCACCGCCCCCCGCGGCCCCGGCCGACTTCGAGGAGGAGACCACCGCGGCGCGGGGGCAGCGCTACGCCGAGGACGACCCCGAGGACTTCGAGACGACGACCACGCGCCCCGCCGTCGACGCCGAGTTCCCCTCGGACGAGATCGACACCGGCCTGCCGCCCCTCGAGGGCGAGCCGACCATGGCCCGCCAGCCCCCCGAGGCGCCCTCCCTGCCCGGCCTCGGCGCCCCGAACGGCTTCCGCCCGAGCGCCACGCCCCAGCCCGCCGGCGCGCCCGCCCCGGCGGCGTCCGTCTCGCCCCCGGCCGGCGCCCTCCCCGCCGCGACGCCCGCCGACACGCGCGCCGCCCGGCCCACGGCGAAGACCGACGAGATGGACGCGACGCGCGGCGCGGGGCCCCCCGGGCGCACCGTGAAGCTCGGCCGCTTCCAGCTCTCGCTCCCGGTGCTCGTCGCCCTCGCCGGCGTGCCCGTCCTCCTGATCGTCGCCATCGTCGCGGGCGTCCACGCCTACCTCGGGGGCCAGGCCGAGGAGGCCATCGCCGCCGCCGCCGCGCAGGCTTCGCAGGACGGCCTCGAGAGCTCGCTCCGCGCCGCCCTCGAGCTGGACGCCGAGGAGCGCTCGGACGACGGGCCCGCCGTCGCCCGCCGCGCGCGCCTCTACGCCATGGCGGCCCACGACCACGGCTTCCAAGAGACCGAGCGCGCGCTCGCCCTGCTCGACTCGCTCGACACGGAGGGGCTCGGCTCGGCGGACGCGAAGGTCGCCCAGGTCTACCTCGCCCTCGAGGCCGGCCGCCCCCGCGACGCCGCGGACACGGCGCTGCTCCTCGACGGCACAGCCCTGGACGGAGAGGCCGGCTACGCGCGCGCTCTGGCCGCCTACGCGCGCGGCGAGCTCGAGCGGGCCGAGGTCGAGTCGGGCGCGCTCATGGAGATCCAGGGGCAGAGCCCGCGCTACGCCGCGCTCCGGGCGCGCATCCTCGCCGAGAGCGAGCAGATCGCCGACGCCCTCGCGACGCTCCAGGCGCTCCCGAACCTGGCGCGCTCGCCGGTGGCGCGCCTCGCGAAGGCGCGGGTCCACGTCCTCGCCGAGCAGCCGCAGGAGGCCCTCGAGGAGACGGCGGCGCTCCTCGAGGAGCTCGGCTCGGCGCTCAGCGCCCGCCAGCGGGCCTTCGCGCTGCTCAGCCGGGCGGAGGCGTCGCTCCAGGCCGGGCAGCGCGAGCAGGCGGCGGCGCTCGCCGAGGAGGCGACGAACGGCCGGCCGACCGGAGACGAGTCCTTCGGGCTCCGCCTCGCCGAGCTCCAGCTCCGCCTCGGCGCGCTCGACGCCGCCCGGAACCTCCTCGAGGCGCTCCCGGAGGAGCGCGCCCGCCCCGCGCAGCATGCGCGCGTCGCCGCCGAGATCCACCTCGCGGCCGGCGACCTCGCCGCCGTCGAGGAGGTGCTCGAGCGCGCTGGCGAGACGCCCCAGACCGCCTACCTCCACGGCCGCCTCGCGGAGGCCCGCGGCGACGGCGAGGAGGCCGAGCGCCAGTACCGGACCGCGGCCGAGGAGCCCTCCGAGTACGTGCGGGCGACGGCGCGGCTGGGCGTGCTGGCGCTCCGCGAGGGCGAGGCGGAGCAGGCCATCGAGGTGCTCGAGCCGGCGCGCGCGCAGGCCCCCGGGCACGCCGAGATCGTGCCGGCGCTGATCGAGGCCTACCTCGAGGAGGACCAGCTCGACGAGGCGGCGCGGGTCGCGACGGAGGCGCTCGAGGCGCGGCCCGAGGCGGCCGAGCTGCTCATCGCCAAGGGGCGCGTGGACCTCGCGCGGGGCGAGGTGGACGCGGTGCTCGCGGCGCTCGCGCCCCTCGTGGACCAGCGCCCGGAGGACGCGGACCTGCACGCGATGATCGGCGAGGCGGCGCGGCGGAAGGGCCAGGCGGAGCGCGCGAACGCGGCCTTCGACCGGGCGCTCGCCGTGGACGCGACGCAGCGCACGGCGCTCCTCGGCAAGGCCCTGGTCGCCCTCGACGCCGGCGACGTGGAGGCGGCGCAGGAGGCGATCACGAAGGCGCGCGAGGGGCGCGTGGGGCGGCGCACGGTGGCCGTGCTCGAGGCGCGGCGGCTGGTGCTCGAAGGCATCGGCAACGAGGCGGCGCGTCAGCTCCGGCGGCTGGTGCGGCGCTCGCGGGACGCGGACCTCTGGGCGGCCTACGGGCGGGCGCTCGCGCAGGCGGAGAGCGACCGGGCGGCGGAGAACGCCTTCGAGCGGGCGCTCCGCTACGACGAGGATCAGGTCGAGGCGCACCTCGGGCTGGCGCTCGTGCGCACGCGGCGCGGCGCGCTCTCGGGGGCGGCGAGCGCCATCGGCGAGGCGGCGCGGGTCATCGACGCCAAGGAGCTGGGGTCGCGCTGGGAGGCGCGGCTCCTCGCGGCGCGCGGGCGGCTGCTCTTCGAGAACGGCGCCTTCGGTGACGCCGAGCGCAAGGCGCGGGAGGCCCTCGAGAAGGACGAGGACTGCGCCGAGGCGCACCTGCTGCTCGCGGTCATCGCCGACGCGCAGGGCGGCGATCCGGTGCCCGAGCTGCGGCGCGCGCTGGCGGCGCGCTCGCCGGCGCCCGAGGTGCTCGGCCAGCTCGTGATCTTCGACCGGCGCGCGGACGATCGCTGCGAGCTCGCGCAGCGCTACATGCGGGCCGCGCCCCGGGGCATCGACGCGCGCGACGTGCGGGCCGTGGCCCGCCGCTGCCGGTGAGCCGCTCGCGCCGCCGCCGATCGACCGAGGCGCCGGGCCGGCCCGGTCGTCGGGGGAGGCCATGAGCGAGGCGACGGTGGAGACGCGGCGCGTCTTCCTGCTCGGGCGGGAGAGCTGGCCGGGGCGCGACGGCTGGGACGTGCGCTGGTGGGGGCGGGCCGAGGACGGACCGGTGATGCTCCGGCTGCCGCCACAGGAGGCGGTCTTCTTCGTTCCGCGCGGCGTGGCGACGGAGGCGGGGCGCCGGCGCCCCGTGGAGCTCCGCACGCTGCGCGGCGAGCCCGTGGACGCCGTCTACTTCACGGACCGGCGCACCTGGAAGCGCGAGGCGCGCCGCCTCCGGGACGCCGGCACGCCCGCCTGGGAGGACGACGTGAAGCCGGCGGACCGCTACCTCATGGAGCGCTTCGTCACCGCCGGCGCGCGCGTCCGCGGCCGGGCCCACCGCGACCACGGCGTGCTGATCTTCGACGCCCCGCACGTGGAGCCCGCCGAGGTCGCGCCCGCGCTCCGGGTCGCCTCCTTCGACGTCGAGTCCGAGGGCCTCGAGGGCCCGCTCATCAGCGTCGCCGTCGTCGAGGGCGAGAAGGAGCACGTCTTCGTGCGCGACGAGGGCGGCGCCGGCGCCCGCCGCCTCGCCCTCCGCCCGCCGCCGAAGGCCGAGGTGGCCCTCTATCCGGACGAGCGCAGCACCCTCGCCGCCTTCCTCGCCTGGGTGCGCCTCAGCGATCCGGACGTGCTCATCGGCTGGAACTGCATCGACTTCGACCTCGCCTACCTCGAGGCCCGCTGCCGCGCCCACGGCCTCCCCTTCCGCCTCGGCCGCGCCGGCGGCGTGGCCACCGTCCTCGGCGGCGGCGATCGGCAGGCGGCCTCGGTCGCGCGCGTGCCGGGGCGCGTCGTCCTCGACGGCATCGCCACGCTCCGCGCGGCCACCTGGAGCTTCGAGCGCTGGGGCCTCGAGCACGTCGGCCAGGCGCTCCTCGGCCGCGGCAAGGCCCTCGAGCCGACCGGCGACGCCCTCGCCGAGATCCTCCGCCTCTACCGCGAGGACCTCCCGGCGCTCGTCGAGTACAACCTCGAGGACTGCCGCCTCGTGCGCGACATCTTCGCCGAGGCCCAGCTCCTCGAGTTCGCCGTCGAGCGCCAGCGCCTCACGGGCCTGACCCTCGACCGCCGCGCCGGCGCCGTCGCCGCCTTCGACCACCTCTACCTGCCGCGCCTCCACCGCGCCGGGCGCGTGGCGGCGAGCGTCGGCACCAACCCCGAGCCCATCCGGAGCCCCGGCGGCTATGTCCTCGACTCGCAGCCCGGGCTCTACGAGAACGTGCTCGTCCTCGACTTCAAGAGCCTGTACCCGAGCCTGATCCGCACCTTCCGCGTGGACCCGCTCGGCCTCGCCGAGGGCCTCGAGGCGGGCGCGGGCGTGGAGGGCTTCGGGCAGGCGCTCTTCGATCGCGAGACGCACATCCTCCCGGCGCTCATCGAGGAGCTCTGGGCGGCGCGGGACGCGGCGAAGAAGAAGGGCGACGCGGCGCTCTCGCGGGCGATCAAGATCCTCATGAACAGCTTCTACGGGGTGCTCGGGACCCCCGTGAGCCGCTTCTACGATCCGCGGCTGGCGAGCTCGATCACGCTGCGCGGGCACGAGGTGCTGCAGCGGAGCCGGGGGTGGATCGAGGCGAAGGGGTGGCGCGTCATCTACGGCGACACGGACTCGCTCTTCGTGCTCCTCGGGCCCGAGCACGGGGGCGCGGCGGCGAAGGCGATCGGGGCCGAGCTGGCGGCGGGGCTGAACGGCTGGTGGGCCGAGACCGTGCGCGCGGAGCATGGCGTGGAGAGCCGGCTCGAGGTGGAGTTCGAGACGCACTACGCGCGCTTTCTGATGCCGACCATGCGGGGCTCGACGACCGGCTCGAAGAAGCGCTACGCGGGGACCATCGAGGGGGCGGGGGCGGGGGTCGGTGAGGGGACGCGGCTGGTGTTCAAGGGGCTCGAGGCCGTGCGGACCGACTGGACGCCGCTCGCGCGCCGCTTCCAACGCGAGCTCTTCCGGCGGGTCTTCGCCGGGGAGCCCTACGCCGAGTGGGTGCGGCGGCTGAGCGGGCAGCTCTTCGAGGGCGAGCTCGACGGGGAGCTCGTCTACCGGAAGCGGCTCCGGCGCGACCTCGGGAGCTACGCCGAGCAGGGCGCGCCGCCGCACGTGGTGGCCGCGCGGCAGCTCGAGCGGCCGGGGCGCGAGGTCGAGTACGTGATCACGACCCACGGCCCGCAGCCCATCGGCCGGGTGAGCGCGCCAATCGACTACGCCCACTACATGCAGAAGCAGCTCGCGCCGGCGGGCGACACCATCCTCCACTTCCTCGGCGAGAGCGTGGAGCACCTCGGCGGCCGCCAGCTCAGCCTCTTCTGAACGGGCCCCGGCTCCCCCCGCGCGTGCGCCCGCGGCGGTCCGCGTCGCGGTCATCCCCTCGGATCGTCGAAGCCCCCCCGCGCGGGTAGTAGGCTCTCGCCATGGTCGCAGGTGACGAGCTCGATGACATCGCGTCCATCCGCGAGCGGCCGGGGATGTTCGTCGGCGACGTGAGGACCCGCTCGGCCACGCACCAGCTGGTCTGGGAGGTGCTCGCGAACGCCGTCGACGAGCACCTGGCGGGGCGCTGCACGCGCATCGAGCTGACGCTGCACGCGGATGGCTCCGTGTCGGTCCGCGACGACGGCGCCGGCATCTCCCTGGACGTCGACGAGAGTGGGACTCCTTGGGTCGAGCGGGTGCTGACCACGCGCCACTTCACGGCGACCGCGGACGGGCACGCGCCGCACGTGCACCTCCGGCCTTCCCACCACGTCGGGCTGTGCATGGTCTCGGCGCTCTCGTCCTCGCTCTCGGCGGAGGTGCGGCGCGACGGCGAGGCGTGGCGCATCGAGCTGGAGCGCGGCCGCATCCGTTCCCCCCTCGCGAAGATCGGGGACGCCGACACGACGGGGACCACGCTGCGCTTCACGCCGGACGCGGAGGTCTTCGCGAGGCCGGACCGAGGTGGAAGCGATGGCCCGGCGCGTCCGCGAGCTCGCCGCCCTGCTCCCCGGGCTCGTCACGCGCTTCTCCTGCGAAGGCCACGAGTGGGGGCGCGACGCCGGCATGGAGCAGCTCCTCGAGAGCTCCGACCATGCCCGCGTCCACGAGCGGCCGGTCACGGGCGAGGCGCGCCAGGGCGACGCCCGGGCCCGCGTCGCCTTCGAGTGGCGCGACTGGCCCCCTGCGCCGCGGATCCTCGGCTACTGCAACCTCGACCCGGCCCACGCGGGGACGCACATCGAGGGCTTCCGCCGGGGCCTCGCCGAGGGCCTCGGTCGGCGCGATCCGGGTCGCGTCTTCGAGGCGCTCTCGGGGGGCCTGGCCGCCGTCGTCTCGGTGCTCGTCATCGACCCCGAGTACCAGGGCCCCACCCGCGAAAGGATCGGCTCGGAGGAGGCGCGCGCCGTCGTCGCGGAGGCGACGGCGAAGGCACTGCGGCGCGCCCTCGCGTCGGACCCGGAGCTCGCGAGGCGCATCACCGCGCGGCTGGAGCGCGTCCCGGAGGCGAAGCCATGAGCCGCGCGGCCGTGCTCGCGGGCCGCTTCGACGCGCGCGAGGGCGCCGAGCTGCGGGGGCGCGGCCTCGGCGACGCCCGACCCTCGCGCGGCGCTCCGGGTGGATCGACGACCGACGCGCGTATCCTCCGGCGGATGAGCCTCTCGGCGTTCCGAACGGCCCGGCTGGCGCGCGCGTCCGCCGCCGCGATCGTCTCCCTCCTCCTGGCGTGCGGCGCGGCGGCGCCGACCTACCCCACCGAGGTCGTCGCCACGCCGGCGCCGACGGGCGGGGAGGAGGTCGCGGTGCACGAGGTGCGGGTCCTGCCCTCGGACGTCTCGCCCGGCTTCCGCGTGATCCGCGAGGCGGACGAGCTGGTGATCGTCGTCTCCGCGGGCATGGGCTCGGGCGACTCGATGCGTGTCGTCGGGGCCCGCTCGGTGGACGGCGTGCTCCACGTCGAGGTCCTCCACACCCTCCTCGGCGAGGGCTGCCCGAGGCTGGCGAGCGAGGAGTGGATCGGCCAGGTCGTCACCATGGCGCGCCGCGACGAGCCGGTGACGATCCACGTGACCCGACGCCGCGACCCGCCCTGTGACGATCGGGGGTAGCCCGGATCGCCCCCCCTGGCTGCCCGACCCTTCGTCGGCGTACGGTCCCCGCAGATCGCGACGACGCGGCGCGACGACGAGAGGGGAGAACGTCATGGAGTATCGATTTCTGGGGAACACGGGCCTGCGCGTCTCCGAGCTCTGCCTCGGGTGCATGACCTTCGGCCAGGGCTTCTTCGGCATCGGCGAGGTCGAGCAGGAGGGCGCGACGGAGCTCGTGAAGCGGGCCCTCGAAGGCGGCATCAACTTCTTCGACACGGCCGACATCTACAGCCTCGGCCAGTCCGAGACGCTGCTCGGGGGGGCGCTGAAGGCGCTCGGCACGGACCGGGACTCGGTGGTCATCGCGACCAAGGTCCGGGGAGGCATGAACCCGGAGGGGCAGAGCGATCCGAACAACGTCGGGCTCTCCCGCAAGCACATCATCGCCGGCTGCGAGGCGAGCCTGAAGCGCCTCGGCACGGATCACATCGACCTCTACCAGATCCACGGCCCGGACCCGCGCACGCCCCTCGAGGAGACCATGCGCGCCCTCGAGGATCTCGTGCGCCAGGGCAAGGTCCGGTACGTGGGCTGCTCGAACCTCCCGGCCTGGCAGATCATGAAGGCGAACGGGCTCGCGGGATCCGGCGCGGCCTTCGTCTCGCTCCAGGCCTACTACTCGCTGCTCGGCCGGGAGCTCGAGCTCGAGCTCGTCCCCATGTGCCGGGACCAGGGCCTCGGCATCATGGTCTGGTCCCCGCTCGCCGGCGGCTTCATCACCGGCAAGTACCGCCGCGATCAGGAGGACCCCGAGGGCTCCCGCCGCACCACCTTCGACTTCCCGCCCGTGGACAAGGAGAAGGGCTACGACGTCGTGGAGAAGCTCGACGCCCTCGCGAAGGCGAAGGGCTCGACCATCCCGCGGCTGGCGCTCTCGTGGGTGCTGAAGCAGCCCGGCATCAGCTGCGCCATCATCGGCGCCAAGCGCATGAGCCAGCTCGAGGACAACCTGCTCGCCGTCGACGTGGAGTGGAGCGAGGAGGAGCTCGCGGAGCTCGCCGAGCTCACGGCCCTGCCGAACCTCTACCCCCACTGGATGCTCGCCAACTTCGCTCGCGCCTGAGCCCGGCCGACGGCTTCGGCGGACGGCTTCGGCGGACGGCTTTGGCCGGCGGCTCGCGTCTCGGCGCGTCCCGCGGGGCCGGGCTCGGTGTACCTTCGGCCCATGCGCCAACGCTTCGGTCGGGCCGTCCACGAACACCGCGCTTGCTGGGTCCGCGAGGACGAGGCGGGGCGCTGGGCCATCCTCTCGGCGGCGCCCTGGGCGCGCGGCGAGCCCACGGGGGACTTCGTCTCCGGCGACCACTTCCTCGCCCCCGTGCGTCCGGGGAAGATCGTCTGCGTCGGGCGGAACTACCGCGCGCACGCCGCCGAGCTCGGCCACGACGTGCCCAGCGAGCCGCTGATCTTCCTCAAGCCGTCGACCGCGATCGCCGGGCCCCACGACGCCATCGAGCTGCCGGCGGCGAGCGAGCGCGTCGAGCACGAGGCGGAGCTCGGCCTGGTGATCGGGAAGTGGATCCGCGACGACACGCTCGAGGAGGCGCGCGCGGCGCTCTTCGGGCTGACCTGCGTGAACGACGTCACGGCGCGGGACATCCAGCGCGCGGAGGGGAAGTTCACGCGCGCGAAGGGCTTCGACAGCTTCTGCCCCGTCGGCCCGCACATCGTCACCGGCGTCGATCCGCTCGACCTCGAGGTGCGCTGCACGGTGAACGGCGAGGAGCGCCAGCGCGGCCGCACCTCGGACATGGTCTTCGACCCCTACGCGCTCGTGCTCTTCATCAACTCGGTGATGACCCTCGAGCCCGGCGACCTGATCGCCACCGGCACCCCCGCCGGCGTCGGACCGCTCGTCGACGGGGACTCGGTCACCGTCTCCATCGAGGAGGTCGGCGAGTTGACGAGCCGCGTGCAGGAGCGCGGCTACTGAGCCGCGGCGTCCGGGCTGGGCCCTCGCGCACGGAGCCAGCCGGCGACGCGCTTGCGGAGGTAGTCGGCGCCCCAGATCAGCGGCACGCCGAGCCAGGCGAAGGCGTAGATCTCGAGGTCGACGGGGCCCGTGGCGAGCACGGTCTGGAGCGGCGCCCAGTAGAGGACGGCCCACGAGAAGACGATCTGCACGAGGATGCCGACGACGATCAGCGGGTTCCGGAAGAGGCCCGCGTCCAGGCCGGAGCGCGTCCGCGAGCGACGCCCGATGAGGTTCCCGATCTGCATGAGCAGGATGGTCGAGAGCGCCGCGCCGGTAGCCGCCTGGTAGGTCGGGTCGTCGCTCGCCGGGATGGGCATGCCGATGCGCCAGCCGCCCTCGGCCATCACCCAGGCGAAGATCGACAGGCTCCAGGCCGCCTCGAGCAGGCCGAGGAAGAAGTAGCTGTGCGCGATGAGCCGGAAGCTCAGGAGCGACTCCTCCCGCGAGCGTGGCGGGAGATCCATGATCCCCTCCTCGGGCGGCTCTCGACCGAGCGCCATGGACGGCACGATGTCCGTCCCGAGGTCGATGCTGAGGATCTGGATCACGGTCAGCGCGAGCGGCACGGGGAAGAGGATGAAGAGGATGTAGGGGAGGATCTCGGGCCCGTTCGAGACCAGCACGTAGTTCGTGAACTTCTGGATGTTCGCGAAGACCGTCCGCCCCTCCTGGATGCCGGCGACGATGCTCGCGAAGTCGTCGTCGAGGAGGACGATCTGCGCCGCCTCGCGCGCCACGTCCGTGCCCTGCTTGCCCATGGCGATGCCGAGCTCGGCGGCCCGGAGCGCCGGCGCGTCGTTCACCCCGTCGCCGGTCATGGCGACCACCTTGCCGAGCCCCTGGAGCGCCTGGACGATCTTCATCTTCTGCGCCGGCGTCGTGCGCGCGAAGACCCGCGTCCCGCCCTCGAGCGCGGCCTCGAGCTCCGCGCGCGACTTCGCCTCGAGCACCTGGCCGGTCATGGCCACCTGCTCGGCCTCGGCGCCGGCCTCGACGATGCCCGCCTGCCGCGCGATCTCCGTCGCCGTCTCCGGGTGGTCGCCGGTCACCATGATGACCTCGACTCCCGCCCGCTTCGCCGCCGCGACCGCGTCCGGCACCTGCGGGCGGAGCGGGTCCTCGAGGCAGAGCAGGCCCAGCAGATCGAGGTCCCGCTCGAGCGCCTCCCGCGGCCGCTCGCCCGCCGCCTCCTCGTCGGGCCCGAGCGGTCGGCTGGCCACGGCGATCACCCGCTTGCCGCGCCGGGTCAGCGCGGTGACGAGCGCGTCGGTCGCCGCGAGCGCCTCCTCGTCGGCGGCCTCGCCCTCGACGCGCGCGATCATCGGCCGCAGCGCCATCCACGCGCCCTTCACGGCGAAGCGCTCCGCCGAGCGGCCGCCGGCGCGGCGGAGATTCACGTCGAAGGGCAGGACCTCGGCGCGCGCCTCGTCGATCGCCTCCGGTCGCGCGCCGAGCTCCTCGAGCTTCCCCGCGAGCTCCACGTCGAGCGGGTCGCCGCGGCGCTCGCCCTCCACGAGCTTCGTCTCGCTCGCCAGGTAGGCCGCCTCGATCAGCGCCCGGAGCGCGTCCCCCTCGCAGGCTCGCGGCGCGCCGTCCGCGTCGGGGGCGCCGGCGACGGTCTCGGTCAGCCGGAGGTCGTTGCGCGTGAGCGTCCCGGTCTTGTCCGTGCACACGACCTGCACCGCGCCGAGCGTCTCGACGGCGCCGAGGCTCTTCACGAGCACCTGCCGCTTGGCCATGCGCGTCGAGCCCATGGCGAGCGCGAGCGTGAAGGTCGGGAGGAGCCCCTCGGGCACGTTCGCCACGATGATCCCCATCATGAAGACGAGGTTCACGAGGAGCGGCCGGCCGGCGACGAGGCCGTAGACGAAGAACGCCACGCCCATGCCCACGGCGATGGCCGTCAGCACCCGCACCATGTGCGCGGTCTCCCGCTCGAGGGGCGAGGGCGCGCGCTCGACCTCCGTCGAGAGCATGGCGATGCGCCCGAACTCGGTGCGCCGGCCGGTCGCGAAGACCACCGCCCGCCCGCTCCCGCGGAGCACGCTGCAGCCGGCGAAGAGCACGTTGTCCGCGTCGACGGTGCGCGCCGCGTCGCTCGCCTCGGGCCGGCAGCGCATGGCGCGCGACTCGCCCGTGAGCGGCGCGTTGTCGACCGAGAGCCCCTCGCCGGCGAGGAGGCGCGCGTCGGCGGCGATGCGGTCGCCCTCGCCGACCTCGATCACGTCGCCGGGGACGAGCTGGTCGGCCGTGAGCCGCACCGGATGGCCGGCGCGGAGCACCGTGACCTGCTGCGGGAGGAAGCCGAGGAGGGCCTGCATCGCGCGCTCGGCGCGGTACTCCTGCACGAAGGCGAAGAGGGCGTTGAGGAGGGCGACGCCGGAGAGGGCCCAGCCCATCAGGTCCATGCCCTCGTCGGGGGCGGCCTGGTGGGCGATGGCGCAGATGCCCGCCGCGCCGAGGAGCAGCAGCGTGAAGAAGTTGATGAGCTGCCGCCCGAGCGCCTTCAGCCAGGCGTGCCGGTCGGGCTCGGAGAGGACGTTCGGGCCGACCTGCTTCAGGCGGCGCGCGGCCTCTTCGTTCGTCAGCCCCTCGGCCGCGGAGCCGAGGAGCGAGAGGACCTCGTCCGGGGGGACGTTCTGGATCTGGCGCTGCGGCACGCTCAGGCTCCCGGGGAAGCGGCGCGGAAGACGGCGACGTCGCAGGCGGCGTTGCGCAGGACGGCCTCGAGGGGATTCGAGAGGCTGAAGCGGCGCGGCAGGAGGTGGTCGCTCGCGCCGAGCAGGAGCAGGTGCGCGTGGGCGCGGTGGGCGTCCATCACGAGCTGGGTCGGCCAGGCCTCCGCGACGTCGGTGCAGCGCTCCACGCGCGGGGGCAGCTCGACGGTCCGCCGGAGCGTCGCCTCGCAGCGCTCGAGGGTCTCGAGGCCGTGGCGCTCGAGCTCGCGCAGGCGCGGGTAGGAGAGGGCGCCGAGGAAGCGGCGTTGCACCTCCGTGACGTGGAGCAGCCAGAGCTCCTCGAGGTCCGGGGCGAGGAGCTGGGCGGCCGGGGCGAGGCGCTCGACGAGCCCGGGGGACTCGGAGAGGCCGAGGGCAGCGACGCGCGGGAGGCCGAGGTTGCCCGGCTCGACGACGCGCATGGCGAGGACGGCGTGATCGTGGCGTTCGAGGAGGGCGTGGCCGCCCGTCCCCAGGGCCAGGCCGCGGCCGTGCCGGTGCGCGCGGAAGCCGACCAGCACGACGTCCTCGGCGCCGGGGCGCACGTGGTCGCTCAGGGCCGCCGCGACGTCGGGGGTGGCGGGGAGATCCCGGAAGACGAGCTCCACCCCGAGGCGCTCGGCGAAGCTCTCCTGGCGCGCGCGGTGCACCGCCGGGAGCGAGGCCCCGCCGTTCGGCACGTGGAGCACCTGGACGCGGGGCGGGTCGAGGTGGCGCGCCATGCGCAGGGCGTAGTGGAGGATCCAGGTGGCGTGCTCCGACCCGTCGTCGGCGACGTGGATGCGCTGGATTCGCTCGGCCATCGGCTCCCTCGTCGCTCCCGCGTCGCCTCGGCTTCGTCTCGGGCGGAAGCCTCGCCGTGAGCGAGGCCGCGACGAGCGCGAAGCGCGGGGGATCGAAGACCTCGCCCGCGCGATTGTCAACTCCGAGGAGGGCCCGTCACCGAGCCGCTCCGGGGCCACGGGAGCGCGCCGTGCCGCCCGGCTGTCGCGTGCGCGAGGAGCGTGTGGGCGGCGTCGGCCCCCAGCGAGCTCGCCCACCAAAGCCGGGTGACGAGCAGCCGCCGATGCGGAGAGGGACGTTCGAGCCGAGCCGAGGCTGGGCGCGACCTTCGAGGGGGTCTTCGCGATCTGGATGCTGGCGAAGGGGATCCGCCCAGCGCGCTGATGCGGGCTGGACGGGCCCCCGGCGGTCCTCGGTGGCGCGCGTTCCGCGCTCGGGCACGCAAGTCCCGACGGGCAGCTCCCCGGGTCTCGAAGGGGCCCTCCTCCGCTCCCGAGGCATCCGCCGGGGCCGTGCAGGGCGTCTCAGCCCGTCAGGTAGATCGTGCGCGAGCGCATGGGCTGGCCCTCCGCCGGGTACGGGTTGCTGGGCAGCGGGCCGAGCGCGAGGAGACGCTCGCCGCTCGGCGACCAGCGTGGGGCGGTGGTGGGAGTGTCCAGCGCCACGGTCGCGTCGAACCCCTCCCCCCGACGCTCCCAGCGCGTGTGGGTCCCATCAGGCCCTCGTCCCCAGAAGCCGCCTCTCCCGTCCGGCGAGAGGTCGGCTCCAGTCGGCACCCGAGCACGTACCTCGTCGCCCTGGGTCGAGACGATGACGCCGCCGAGCGCGACGTCGAGCGTCTCCTCGCCACTCCAGAGCATCGCGTCGGGCTCGTCGGCGATGGAGGGCTCGGCTTCGATCCAAGGCGCGCGGCCCAGTTCGCGCGTCTCGCCTCCCACGCGGTGCTGGAGCAGGACGCCGTCTTCGGCGCGATAGCGGAGCAGCCGTCGGGGGTCGCGGGGGTGCCACGCGGCCACCCCCGAGCCGGGCACCAGCTCGTCGAGAGGAGCCCCCGTGCGAGTGTCGAAGACATGGGCGTCCTCGACCTGCGCCAGGCCGAGCGTTTCGCTGCGGTCGAAGGACACATCGGGGTAGTAGAGGCCCGAGATCGCGAAGGTCGCGATCCAGCTCTCGCTTCCCGGGGGGCGTACGGTCAGCGCGAGATCGTAGGGGATCACCACGAGCGCCCCATTGGGGGCGACGTGCACCAGCGGGTACGTCCCCGAAGCCGGCGAAGGGCGGCCGAGGAAGCCTGCCCGCGTGGCGAGCGCCATCAGGAGCGCGCGGCCGTCGTCGACGCGTTCGGCCTCCACCTCGTGAGCGCCCGTCGTGCGCGTCGCCTCGATGCGCCAGAGCGCGCCTTCGCCGTCGCTCGCGAGGAGGGTCTCTTCGTCCAGCCAGGCGGCGTCGCGAAGGGGCACGGCGCAGGTCAGCGAGGTGGTGAAGAGGCGCGGCGCGGCGTTCATGGGAGCTCTCGGCGAAAGGACCAGGAAGCGGGGTCGTGCCGAGCGCGAGGGCGGGCCCACGGACGTCGCCGAGGAGCGGCCCTCGGGTGGGCGAGGGGCGCCCGGTCTGCCGGGTTGGCGCATGGTACCTTGCCGATCATGGCCCGCGCCTCTCTCGCCGCTCTCCTCTTCCTCTTCGTGGCGTGCTCCGACGACGGGCCCATGACGGAGACCTGCATCCCCGGGGCGAGCGTCGCCTGCACCTGCCCGGACGGGACGATGGGCGCCCAGGTCTGCACGGCGGAGGGGACCTTCAACCCGTGTTCGTGCAGCCCGGGTGCGGACGCGGGCGCGGTGGACGCGGGAGACGACGGGCCAGACGCCGGCGGCGCGGACGGCGGCGCGCCCGACGACGGTGGCGCGGAGTCGGACGGCGCGGTCGCGGGCTGCTACGACGAGGGCGCCGCGCTCGTCGCCCCGGGCGACTCGGTGGCCGTCGAGCAGGAGCACTGCACGGAACAGGACGTCGCGGACGTCTTCGCCTGCGTCTTCGACGGGGACGACAGCCCGGAGTGCGCGGACGACTTCGGGCTGACCTCCCCCTTCGACCCGGACGCCCCGAAGTCGGCGTGCGCCGACTGCTTGCTCGGCCTGGGCGGCGCGAGCGGCCCGGCCCCGGTGGCGCTCACCGGCGCCGAGGTCACCTTCCTCAACGCCTGGGCGTGCCAGGCCGCCGCTCTGGGCCAGCCCGACTGCGGCATCGAGCTCTCGCAGCGCGTCTTCTGCCAGCAGACCGCCTGCGAGGGCTGCGGGGGCGACGAGCTCGGGGCCTGCCTGAGCGAGGCCGCCGAGGGCATCTGCAGCGAGCTCGCGCTTCGCTCGGTGTGCGAGCCGCTCCTCGAGGAGGAGCTGGCGTCGGAGTGCACGGGCGCGGACTTCGAGGCGAGCTTCCTCGCCATCGGGACCTACTTCTGCGGCGGCGCGCCCGTGCGTGGAGGCTGACTCCGGAGTCAGCCGCGAGCGGCTCCGGGGGTGTCGCCGGCCGGGCGCCGGCGCCATGATGGTCGTGGTGGACGCCCCCCGGAAGAAGCCCCCCTCGCGCTGGAAGCGCGCTCGGCGGGTCGTGCTGCTCGGCGCGCTGGCGGCGCTCGCGCTCTTCGGCGCGGCCGTGGTGATCGACGGATGGGAGGCGTTCGGCAAGGCGCCGGAGGGGGCGCGTCGCGCGACCATGGAGGCGTCGCCGCAGTGGGAGGAGGACGCCTTCGAGAACGAGGAGCCGCTCTGGAACGACGCGCTCGGCATGTTCGGGGACGTGTTCGAGGTCTCGGACCACGCGAGCCCGGAGAGCCCGCCGGAGGTGGTCGAGGTCGGCGCGGATCGTTTCGCCACGGCGCCGGCGTCGGGCCTCCGCGTGACCTGGCTCGGGCACTCGACGTTGATCGTGGAGATCGACGGCCACCGCTTCCTCGTCGACCCGGTCTGGGGCCCGACCTCGTCGCCGGTCGAGTGGCTCGGTCCGGAGCGCTACTACCCGCCGCCGCTCGCGCTCGAGGACGTGCCGAGCGTGGACGCCGTGCTCATCTCGCACGACCACTACGACCACCTCGACTACCCGACCATCCGCGCCATCGCCGACTGGGACACGACCTTCGTCGTGCCGCTCGGGGTGGGCGCGCACCTCGAGTACTGGGGCGTGCCGGCGGAGCGCGTCGTCGAGCTCGACTGGTGGGAGCGGCACCGCTTCGGCGACCTCGAGCTCGTCGCGACGCCGGCGCGGCATGCCTCCGGGCGGCACGTCTTCGATCAGAACCGGACGCTCTGGGCGGGCTTCGCGCTGCTCGGCCCCGCGCACCGGGCCTACTACTCGGGGGACACGGGGCTCTTCAGCGCGCTCGAGGAGATCGGCGCGCGGCTCGGGCCCTTCGACGTGACGATGATCGAGGTGGGGCAGTACGGGCCGAGCTGGCCGGACTGGCACCTCGGGCCGGAGCAGGCCGTGTACGCGCACCAGCTCGTGCGCGGGGAGGTGCTGGTGCCCGTGCACTGGGGGCTCTTCACGCTGGCCATGCACGGGTGGACCGAGCCGGTGGAGCGGACGGTCGCGGAGGGGGAGCGGCTGGGGGTGCGGGTGGCGACGCCGCGGCCGGGGGAGAGCCTCGACCCGGAGGCGGCGGTGGGCGTGTCGCGCTGGTGGCCCGAGCTGCCCTGGCAGACGGCGGCGGAGGTGCCGATCGTCGCGCGGGGCGTGGACGCGCTGCAGGCCGCGCGGCCCTAGCCCGGATTCGTCACCCGTCGACGCGCCCTCGCACCATCCTTCGGGCCCGCAGCGGATCCTCGCTTCGCCGAGCTACGGCCCGTGCTCGCCCGGAGCGCCCCGCGAACCGGATTTCTGCGCCCCTCTCCCCCAAACGCGAATGGTGGCCCCCGTCGTGGGCTCGTAGCCTGCGCCCATGTTCTCCCTCGCGCCCCGCCCGCTCGGCCTCGCTCTCCTCGCCCCCCTGCTCGCCGGCGCGTGCGCGACGTCGCGCAGCCCAGAGCCCGACGCGAGCGCCGCGCTCGATGGCGCCGCCGACGCCGCGCCGACTCCGCCCACGGGCTGCGACGATCCCGCGATCTGGACCGCGACCGCGAGCGGGGAGCTCGACCTCGGGGAGCTCGGCGACTGCCTCACGACCCACCTCCCCTGGCGAGTCGGCTCCCTCGGCGCGCGCTACGTCGGCGCCACGCGCCTGGACGGCGCCGAGACCTGCTTCCGCGTGACCCGCGCCTCGGCCGGCTCCGGCTGGGAGCCGGGCCCGCTCCCCGAAGGCCGCGTCGCGCTACCCTCCGCGCCGGCCTCCCTCACCATCGAGGCGCGCGGGCTCCTCCGGGGCGAGGTCCATGCCGGCGAGACCACCTGGAGCCACCCGGCGCCGCTCGCCCTCGGGGAGGTGCCCGAGCCGCCGCGCGCCGTGTACCTCCCGCTCGGGGCCTTCGTCGACGGCTTCGGCGACGCGCCGCAGCTCGTCTTCGCCGACCGCGTGGTCCGCGGCGGCGAGGAGGAGCCGAGCGAGGACCGGTTGCTCGACCTCTGGAAGGCGTGGGACGCGCCGGGCGCCGTCCACCTCCTGCTCACCTCGCCGGAGGAAGGGCTGCGCCTGCGCGCGCCGAGCGGCGAGGAGATCGCCCTCGGCGACCACGACCCGGACGCCCGCGTGCTCCCGGGCGCGGTCCTGGCGGCCGTCCGCAGCGGTGACCGGGTCGTCTTCCCCTTCGAGGAGCTCGAGCCCGTGACCCTGCCCGAGGGGGCCCGCGACGCGCACCTCGCCCTGCGCGGCGTCGTCTTCCTCCGGGACGGTGTCCTCGAGCGCCGCCCGCTCGACGACGCCGAGCTGCCGGGCACGCTCCCGGAGCTCGGCGAGGTGGACGAGCTCTTCGCGGACGGGAGCGCCGTCTGGGTCCGGCGCCGCGCGACCTTCTGGCGCCTCGACTTCGATGGCGCTCCGCCGCGCACGCTCCCGGCCGAACGGCTCGCGGCGCTGGGTTCCTTGCGCGGCGTGTTCCCGGGCGAGCCGCCGCTCCTGATCGGCGAGGACGCCGTCGCCCCGCTCCCGGAGGCCGGCGCCGACTTCCAGGGCCCGGCGCTCGTGCCGAACGCGCTCGCGTTCGGGGGGCCGGTTCGCCGCTGGTACGCCGGCTCGCCGGAGGCCGACTCGACGCTGACCGCTGCCGCCCTCGTCGAGGGCCCGGACGGCTCGCTGCGCCTCGTGGGCGTGGTGCGGAGCGCCGTGGGCTGCGGCCTCTGAGTCGGAGCCGGCTTCGAGGATGGGGCCGCGCCCGGGAGGCCCGAGGACGGGTCGCTGCCGTCGTCGAGCGCATCGCACGGCGACTCACCCATCCGCCGCGAGGCCGACCTGCGAGGCGGCGAGCGGCTGAACCGATGCGGGGGCCTGCTCGCGTCCTGGGCGTGGCGCGCCCGCTCGACGTCGCGTCGGGGCCTCCCCGGACCCGGGCCTGCTTCCGGTGAAGGGGCATGCCACGGCTCGCAACGAGTCGAGCGTCGATCCGCGTGGAGCGGTCGGCGGCTCGGACGCGGCGCGCTCCCCGGGGCGCGTCGCCCGGAGAGGAGATCGTCTTGCTTCGCCACTTCCCCATCACGCTCGCGCTCATCACCTCGCTCGCCGCCTGCGGCGACTCGGGCGAGGGCGCCGCCATCCTCGCCACGGCCGAGAAGGGCACGCACGGCGCGGCCGCCCACGGTGAGCTCGTGGCCTTCCTCGACGGGGCCGAAGCGTCCACCGATCCCACGCGGGTCGGCGTGGACGTGTGCGTCGTCGACGCGGCCGGGGCGGAGCGCTTGCGCGCGCCGAGCCTGGGCGGCGTGCGTGGCCTCGCGCTCCTGCCGGACGCGGTCGCCACCCTCGAGCTGGAGGCGAGCTTCGCCGACCAGCGCGTCGTCATCCGCCCGTTCGACGGGGAGGCCGTGGTGGCCGCGCACGAGGACGTGCCCATCGCGCTCGTCGCCACCGACGAAGGCCTGCTCTGGGTCGAGGCCGCCGCCGTGGAGGTCGACACCCGCGACGTGCCCGCCGAGGCCGAGGTGCGCCTCACGCTGGTCGAGGCCGACCCGCGCGGCGTCGTCCGCTCGCGGACGGCGGTCGGGGGCGAGCCGATCCGCACGAACTGGGCGCTCCTCTCGCCTCATCCGAAGCCCTTCGGCCTGCGGCTCGAGGGCGACACGCTCACCTTCGGCTGGGACGGGTCGGCGTCGGCCACGGGCACGGAGCTCTACGCCATCGCGCGCGACACCGGCGAGGCGACCTTGCTCTGGCGCGGCTGCGGCAGCTACCCCGGGGGCGTCGAGGCGCCGGACTGCGGCTGCGGCGGCGACGCGCCCCGGGCGCGGCAGGTGGCCGAGGGGCTCGCGCTCTTCGAGGGGGCGCCGCTCGTCGTCGGCGCGGACTCACCCTGCGGCGCGGCGGAGGAGCGAGCGCTCCTGATGCACGGGGAGACGGCGTTCGAGCACGAGGTGCCGCTGCGCCACGTCGCCGCCGGGCCCGAGGCCGCGCTGGTGGCCGGGGCGCGCCAGCTCTTCCGCTTCGACGGCGATGGCCTCGAGGCGCTCGACGTGGCGATCGAGGGGCGGGTCACCGGGCTCGCGCGCGGCGACGCCGGCTGGATCGTCGTGACCGACGAGGCCGTGCTCGAGCTGCCCTTCGGCGCGCTCTGAGGGCGCGCCCGGCGGCGGCCGGGGATCGTGACGCGTTCCCGGCGCCCGCTCTTCGCCCACCCGCACCGTGACACTCGTGGGCGCACCATCGGCTTTGCGGAGAGCGCCGCGCGCGCTGGGGCGACGGGGGGGAGCCCTCGCGTGCCGGGGGGCGCGGTGAAGCCGTCTTCTCCGTGCGCGCTCCGTGTCCAGCAGGGGCAGGGACAGGGAGGCGGGGGCTCGTCCGCGGCGGCGTTCAGTCGCCGCCGGTGCGGATGGCGGCGGCGATCTCGTCGGGGGAGAGGTCCTCGCCGTCCGCGACGATGCAGCTGATGCGGCCGATCTCGGCGAGGGCGGCGCGGGCGCGGGCGCGCTCGGCCGGGTCGACGGCGCCGAGGCCGCTCGGGTGGGCGGCGAGCCAGGCGGCGGCGAGGTCTTTGAAGAGGTAGACCCGGTTCTCGATCGTGGAGTCGTCGGCCATGGGCGCAGGGTAGCGGAGGGCGGCGCGGCGCGCGGGGGGCGTCGACCTGCGCGGGCGGGGATCGTGTTGCTATGCTCCGCCGCCGCCGGGGCGTGGACCGGTGCGGGGCGGGCCTGACCGCGCGCCGTGGAGCGATTCGATGAGCCAGGACGAGCGCGAAGCGAAACGGGACGAGGCGGGCGAGGACGCCCCCGAGGAAGCCGAGGCGGAGACGTCGGAGGCCGAGGCGGAGACGTCGGAGGCCGCGCAGGACGCTGGTGACGCGAAGGCGGACGCCGACGAGGCGGAGACGTCGGAGGCCGACGCCGAAGACGGGTCGGCGGACGCCGACGCGGACGAGAGCGCCGAGGCGAAGTCGAAGGGGTCCAAGCGCTCCAGGAAGAAGTCGAAGAAGTCGAAGAAGAAGGCCGCGAAGGACGGCGACGCAAAGAACGACGGCGACGCAAAGCCCGCGAAGGACAGCGACGACGCGAAGGCCGGCGACGCGAAGGACGACGGCGACGCAAAGGCCGCGAAGGCCGGCGACGCGAAGGACGACGGTGACGCGAAGGCCGGCGACGCGAAGGCCGCGAAGGACGGCGAGAAGGCCGCGGAAGCCGACGACGCGGAAGCCGACGACGCGGAAGCCGACGCCGCGGAGGCCGACGGCGACGTGCCCCCCGCGGGCGGCTTCCGCCCGAGCCCGCTCCCGCCCGTGCCCCGCCGCCAGCGCGTCCGGGGCGGCGTCTTCTTCGCCGTCGGCCTCTTCGCCCTCTTCCTCCTCATGGCGAACGTCGAGCAGCTCCCCCACGGCGCGCTCGTCGGCCTCGTCGCCCTCGTCGTCGCCATCCGCGGCCTCCTCGAGCTCACGGGCGCCATCCGCATCGACCCCGACGCCGTCCCCGCCACCCCGTGGCGCGACACCGTCTTCGGCCAGCTCGAGGGCGAGCCCGTCTGGGCCGCCCCGCGCACGACCGTCCCCATCGCGCTCCTCTTCCTCGCCGGCGGCGTCCTCGCCGGCTACGCCGCGCTCCCCTGGTGCATCGCGCTGGCGCTCATCGGCCTGCTCCCCTCCGCGCGCCGCCGCCCCGGCCTGCTCGTCTTCTGCGTCGTCGGCCTGATCTACCTCCCGCTCCTCGGCACCTTCGCCCTCTGGGATCCCTGGGAGACCCACTACGGCGAGGTCGCCCGGGAGATGGTCGCCCGCGACGACTGGATCAGCCTCTGGTGGGCCCAGGAGAACTGGTTCTGGTCCAAGCCCATCCTGATCTTCTGGTCCGAGGCGCTCACCTTCAGCGCCCTGAACGTCGACGTCTCGCCCGACGCCAACCCGCTCCACCCCGAGTGGGCCGTCCGCCTCCCGGTCGTCGCCTTCAGCATGGCCGCCGTGATGGTCGCCTACGGCACCATGAAGCGCGTCTTCGGCGCCCGCGCCGGCGTCTTCGCCGCGCTCGTCCTGGCCTCGGCGCCGCACTTCTTCTTCCTCTCGCACCAGGCCATCACCGACATGTACCTCGTGTCGAACATGGTGATGGCGGTGTGCATGCTCATCCTCGCCTTCGCCGAGGATCCGACGCGCGAGAGCCGCTGGGTGCGCTTCTTCGGCGCGAGCTGGAACGCCCACGCGCTGGTGATGGGCGGGCTCTGCATGCTCGCGATCCCGCAGGCGATGTACCTCGTCACGCGGAACGTCGAGTTCTACCCGGACGCCGGCTTCGCCTTCGTCCCCGACTCCTTCCTCTACGGCTCGGCCGGCAACCCGGCCGACCTCGTCCCCGGCAACCCGGCCCACCGGGACGTCGCCCCGCACGTCGACGCGCTCTGGGCCCAGCCCTTCGCGCAGGGCCTGCTCTGGGCCGCGGGCCTCGCGCTGATCCTCTTCCTGCTCCGCCGCGAGCGTCGCGTGCAGGCGCTGCAGATGACCGCCTTCTACGTCTTCTGCGCGCTCGCCTTCATGGGCAAGGGCATCCCGGGCATCGCGCTCCCGGGCCTGGTCGCGCTCTTCTACCTGGTCGCGTCGCGCCGCTGGAACGTGCTCTTCGACGGCCAGCTCCGCGTGGGCCCGGGCATCCTGATCACCAGCGTGATCGGCCTGCCCTGGTACGTGGCGATGTTCATCCGCCACGGCCCGGGCTTCACGGACCGGCTGCTGATCCACGACCACATCAACCGGCTCGCCTCCGGCGTGCACGGCGACACGGGGAGCATCCAGTACTTCCTCTGGCAGCTCGGCTACGCGCTCTTCCCCTGGGTCGCGCTCGTGCCAGCGGCCGTGCTCGCCTGGCTCTGGTCGAAGGACCGGGGCGTCCACGGCAAGCCCGGGGTCACGCCCTACGGCCCCTACCGCGACGGCCCGAGCGGCGGCGACGCGGACGCCCTCGCCGCGCGCAACCGGCGCGAGACGATGATGATCGTCGGCCTCTGGTTCTTCGTGACCTTCACGCTCTTCAGCGCGATGATCACGAAGTTCCACCACTACATCTTCCCGGCCGTGCCGCCGGCGGCGCTGCTCGTGGGCGTGCTCCTCGACCGGCTCTGGGGCGAGCTCGGCTCGAAGTTCGAGGCGCGCGCGTCGTGGATGGCGACCGCGGCGGCCATGCTCGCGCCCGTGCCGCTCGCGCTCGGCTTCGGGCTCCTCTGGGGCGACGTGCGCGGCGTGCTGCCGGTCGAGCTCGCGGACGAGGCGGGCGAGGACTGGGTCTTCGAGGTCGGCGGCTCGACCTCGCTCGGCATGGCGCTGATCGCGATCGGCGCGCTGGCCTTCGTCGGCGGCGCGCGTTGGCTCTGGCAGCACCGCCTCGGCGCCAAGGCGAAGGGGCCGAAGGTGACGCGCGAGGACCTGAGCCTCGGCGTAGCCGTGGGGGCGGGCGCCGTGCTGGTGGCGCTCGTCGGGCGGGACCTGAGCTGGGTCACCTCCGCGCGGCCGCAGGGCTACGAGCGGCTGATCCACCTCTTCGTCTACAACTACGGCCGGCCCTGGCCCGAGCACTTCGACTACCGGCCCATCCTGACCGGCTTCGCGATCACGGCGACCGTGGTGCTCGTCGCGCTCGCCTTCCGCTGGACGCGCATGGCCGGCGCGCGGGCGCTCCTCGGCCTGGGGCTCCTCTTCAGCGCGTGGACGCTGAACGTCTACATGGTCGACCTCTCGCCGCACTGGGGCATGAAGGAGCTCTTCGCGGCCTACTACGCGGACCGGGACGGCCCCGAGGAGCCGGTGATCGCCTGGCAGATGAACTGGAAGGGCGAGAACTTCTACACGGGCAACCGGGTGCACGCCTTCGTCGACCTGGACAACCGGAAGATCCGCGAGTGGGTCGGCGAGCACCGCGGCGAGACCGCGTACTTCGTCTTCGAGCACACCCGCTTCGGCTCCTTCCGCAACCTGATGCGCGGCAAGGAGATCGAGGAGATCACGGACAAGCGGCTGAACAACAAGTTCATCCTGGTCCGCATCGACACCCTCTGACGAACGACCCGCCAAAGACCCGTGCCCGTGCCCCTGCCCCTGCCCCTGCCCGCAGGCCGAAGGGGTCGAGGAGCGGAACCAAGACCTCTCCGCCATCCCTTCGGTCCGGGGATCGGGTTTTCGCCGCCTCCGGCGCCGAGCCCGCCCGAGGGCGTGCGGGGATCGGGGAACCGACGCGCGTCCGCCATTCGTGAAGACACGAGAGGAGCCCCGCCACGCCGTTGCGCCCTCACCCCCGTCGACCTACCCGTGGTGCCATGCGCGACGCGCTCGCCTTTCACTTCTGGACCTACCTGGTGCCACTCGGCGCGTTCGTCGTCGGCCCCGCGTTCGGGCTCCTCGCGGCGCTCGAACAGCGGGCGCGGGGGAGGAGCGCGGCGCTCGGGCTCGCGCTCGGCTGCGGAGCGAGCTGGATGGGCGGAATCGTCGGCTCGATGGCTGGCGCGCTGACCTTCGGTGACTTCCCGTACGCCTGTCCGAGCCCCTGGCTCGAGCCGCTCTTCTTCGTCCCCTGTCCCGTCGCCGGCGCGCTCGCCTGGCGCGCCTTCGCTCGGGGCCCGCGCGTCTCCTCGCGACGCGGCCGGCCGCGCGTCTGGGTCGCCATCGCCGCGGCCGTCCTCTCCCCCGTGCTCGTGCTCTCCGTCTGGGATGGGCGCCGCTGGCCGGCGCGGCGTCACCTGCCGGAGGGCGCCGTCGTGCTCGAGGAAGAGGCCCTGCTGGACGACTTCCTCGGTGACTTCAGCTACCGCCTGCGCGCCCGCATGGACCGCGCCCAGCTCGAGGCCTGGATGCGCGCCCTCGACGTCGCCCCGACCGACGACCCGAACCGCTGGGGCACGACCTTCGCGGATGGCGGGAGCCACTGGGCCGGCGCCCGCTGGGAGGACGGCGTCGCCACGTTCGAGTCGGGCTCCCTCTGAGCCTGCTCAGGGCTCCGACGCCAGCACGCCCGCGACCGCATCGCCCATGACCGTGGCGAGGAAGTCCCAGTGGTCGTCTTCCGCAATCGGTACGGCGCTGAAGATTCTCAGCTCGCGGCCCCGCACGGCGAGGTAGTTCGTGGCTGCCGCGAAGAGCGCGACGATGGCGCCGGTGCGCGGGCCGAGGGGAAAGCCGGCGGCGGCGACCTCCTCGAGCAACCCGTCGGACCACTGATCGCGCGCCTCCTCCAGGGCGACGGTGAGCGGGTTGCGTTCGACGCACTCCCAGGCGAGCAGGTCGAGGGTGACGGGCCGCCCCCGGAGGGCCGCGGCGTAGCGGCGCAGGATGACGCGCGCCATCTCGGCCGGAGGAAGCGCGAGGGCGTCGCGCTCCGGACCGAGCACCTCGTCGAGCGTCGGCCAGAAGTCTGCCGAGCGACCGTAGGCCTTCAGGAGCCCCTCGAGGCCGTCGAAGTAGCGGTAGATGAGCACCTTGTCGACGCCAGCCGCCGCGGCCACCGCGTTCACGCCGACGGCGGCGACGCCCTCCGCGCGGAGCACGGCGCCGACCGCCTCGACGAGCTTGCGTTCGGTGGCCTCGCGCCGCGCGGCGCGCGCATCTCTCTTCTTCGCCTTCCGCTTGCGAGCGGTCACCCGCGGCACGGTAGTACGGGACGCGGCTCGCGCGAGGCGCCGGGTCTCGCTGTCGCTCATCGTCGTGCTCCCATCGCTCTGCGTCTCCCTTCGCCGCCGCGCGCGTCGTCGGCCCACGAGCGGCTTCGGACTGCGAGCGCCGGGCCGCGACGGATCAACCGCCGCCGAGCGCACGGAAGTGGAAGCGCATCGTTAGATGGAGCGGCGAGACGTTCGTGCGGACGCGCCGCGTCCGGGTGCGGCCAGCGACGGTCGTCTGTTCCTGCGCGAGGCGGAAGTGGAGATGCGGGCGCCAGAGCAGCTCGAAGGGACCTGCGCGGAAGCCGAGAGGCACGCCGATCTCGCCGAAGCTCCGGCGCGGGCTGCGGTTGTCGAGGGCCAGGGCGGCGTCGGCGCCGACGACGAGGTCGAGGCGCGGCCGCAGCGTCCGCTCCCAGAGGACGCCCTGCCGGAGCATGAAGGGCAGCGCGCCAGTGCGGAGGTTCCAGCCCAGGACGAGCTCGCTCTGGCCCTGCAGGCGTCGGCGGGGCCCTGTCCAGCGGAGGCCGGCGGCGATGCGCGGCACATAGATGTCTCGCTCGGCGGAGGTGCCGTCCCACTGGAGCTGCTCCTCGAAGCGAGCGAGCTCGAAGGCGAAGGTGGGGACGTAGCGCGGAGCCGCGGCGGAGGGCTCTACGGCGGAGGGGTCCGCGGCGGCCGCGTCCTGCGCGAACGTCGACGCCACGCCGAGCGGGAGGATGAGGAGGGCGAGCGCGAGCGGGCGAGCCAGGGGCATGGCGGAGCGGTCCTTTCGGGGGCGGTCGTCGAGGAGCGAAGGCTTCATCGGGTCACCCACTCGAGCGGGCGGCGAGGGCTGGCGAAGGCGTCCTCCCAAGGCACGCCGATGCGGAAGAGGAACTGGGCCCCCGGGCGGCCAGCGAGCGCCTCGAGCCGCTCGGTCATCTCCGGGGCGAGGGCGAGCTCCTGCTCCCGGTCCTGGCGCTCGGCGAGCTGGTTGAGCGGCTGCACGGCGAGACCCTCGCTCGTCGCCCAGAGATGCATGCGCTGGTAGGCGCGGCCGCAGCGGAGCTGCTGGGCGCGGTCGTCGCGCGCGTCGGTGGACAGGATCACGAAGGCCGAGGCGCGGGTCTGGGTCGTGCGGGTCGCCGTGAGCCAGAAGTTGGCGGCTGTCTTCGCGCCGGGACGGGCCGTACGCTTGCCGAGGGCGCGGATGGCCGCGCCGTTGCCGGTGGCGTCGAGGGTGGTGCCGTCGCGGTGGCGGCGGATCTCGTCCGCAGAGTGGCGGTACCAGACGTGGCTGGCCTCGCGCATCTCCACGTCGTCGATGATCGCGCGCGTGGCGTCGAGGGTGGCGTCGCGGAAGGCGGCCTTGTCGGCGTCGCTCTCGAGGAAGGTGAGGGCGGCGTCGGACCCGGCGAGCTCGCGGAGCTGCGCCTCGAGCCCCTCGGGGGGTGGCGCGTCGAGGTAGGGACCCCGGTTCGTGTGGCGCTCCGGGATCATCTCATAGAGGAGTGAGGCCTGCGGCTCGGCGGGGGCGAGCTCGACCCGGGCGACGTGCGCCCGGTCCCCGGGGTCCGGGAGCAGCGCGACGGTGGGCTCCCGGCCGTGGGCACGAGCAGCGAGCACGAGGTTCTCGAGGGCGCAGCCGAGGCCGAGGTGCATCTCGCGGGCGAGTGGGTCCATGGCGCCGAGCGACTTGGCCGGGTCCGCGAAGACGTCGACGCGCTCGGGGGCGATGGCGAAGAGCCACGGCTGCGTGTTGTGGGGGTTGGAGGCGAGAATGGCGGCGGCGGCGGCGACGCGCTCGGGGGCCGCCTCGCCTTCGGGGAAGCGCCAGGGGTGGTAGGCGGCGCCTTCCTCGGCCGGGTAGCCGCCGCACCCGACGAGCAGGGCGCCGGCCGCCCCTGCCGCGACGCCGCGGAGGAGTGAGCGCCGCGAGAGGGCGCGGAAGAGGGGATCGGGACTGGGTCGAGACATCGGGCGCTCCTTTGGTCACTGTGCGGTGACAAAGTGAGCCTGGCGCCTCGCTGGACCGCGTCAAGACAAAAAGTCACCAGGCAGTGACTTTTGTCCGGGCGGCCGCTCCGACGGAACGCGAACGCGCCGCGAGGCGAGGCCTCACGGCGCGTTCGTTCACCGGTCTGGTCTCCCGATCGCGGCCCGGGCTCCGGCGAAGGGAGGCCGCCGCCACGTTCGAGTCGGGCGGCCGCTCCGACGGAACGCGAACGCGCCGCGAGGCGAGGCCTCACGGCGCGTTCGTTCACCGGTCTGGTCCGGGCGCTCAGCCGCGCTGGTAGGTGCCGACGAGCCGGTTCATGCCGATCACGTTCGGCTCGATCTTCTCGAGGAGCTGCCAGAGCGTCAGGCCCTCCTCGAAGCTCGTCTCCGTGTCGAGGGCGAGCACCCAGAAGTAGTAGTGGTGCACGCCGTGGCCCTCGGGGGGCATGGGGCCGCCGTAGCCGGGCTTGCCGAAGTCGGCGACGCCGCTCGTCCCCTCGCTCGTGCCCTCCTCGAGGCTCGTGACGGAGGCGGGCAGGTTGTAGAGGACCCAGTGCACGAAGCCGTAGGTGTTCCCCTTCAGCAGCGGCGCGTCGGGGTCGTGGCAGATGATCGCGTAGCCCTTGGTGCCCTCGGGGGCGCCCTTCCAGCTCAGCGCGGGCGAGACGTCCTCGCCCTCGCCGGTGTGCTTCTTCGGGATGGCGCCGTGGTTGTCGAAGGCGCTCGAGGTCAGCTGCATGTCGGAAAGCGCAAAGCCCATGGTCCGGTCTCCTTTCGCGTGCGGGCGCACCCTACCCCAGCGAGCCGGCGAAGCTCCATGGGGGAGGTCACGGCGCGCGCGGGGGGCGGCGCCGCCGGCTCATCCGCACTGGCAGACGCCCGTCAGCACGTTCCAGCGGCAGCTGGCGCCGGGCGCGGCGAAGCACGACTCGCACGGCGGGCGGCTGCTCTCATCGAGGCTCGAGCTCGACGTCTCGCAGGAGCGATCCCAGCGCGCGCCCCCGCTGTCGCAGTTCGCGAGCCCCCGATCGCACACGCAGAGGCCCTCGTCGCAGATCGTGCCGCTGCCGCAGGCGAGCCCGCAGCGGCCGCAGTTCGTCCCGGACTCGGGCGTCTCGCAGCCGGGGAGCGTGTTGCAGTCGTAGAAGCCCGCGTCGCAGCTGTAGACGCAGGCCCAGCCGCTGCTCCCGTCGGCGCAGCCGATCGCCGTCCCGTCCGCGCCGGCGCAGCTCTCGACGGCGTCCGCGTCCAGGTCGTCCGCCACCCCGTCGCAGTCCTCGTCGACGCCGTCGCAGCTCTCGTCGGCGCCCGGGAAGACGCCCATGTCGCCATCGTCGCAGTCGCCGGGCTCGAGCGCGTAGCCGGCCATCAGCGTGCAGCCCATGATCGGCTCGCCCACGCCGTAGTCGTCCCCGTCGACGTCCTGCCACTGGGCCACGAGCACGCCCTCGTCGACCATGCCGTCGCAGTCGTCGTCGGACGTGTTGCAGCTCTCGCTCGAGGGCGCGGTGGCGCCGGCGCAGGCGCCCCAGGCCGCGCTGCCGTCCACCTCGTTGCAGGTCTGCTCGCCGAGCACGCAGACGCCCACGCCGTCGAGCTCCGGATCCGTCAAGCCGCAGGGGCGCGTCGAGCCGACGGGGGAGCAGGCGCAGGGCGCGCCGTCGGTCTCGTCGATGGTCCCGTCGCAGTCGTCGTCGACACCGTTGCAGATCTCCGAGGCGCCCGGGTTGCGCTCGTTCGCGATGAGGTCCGCGACCGGGTCGTCGCTGCAGTCGCCGCCGCGCGCCGCGTAGCCCGAGGGGAGCGAGCAGGACATCACCGTGTCGTCGTCCAGGCCGTAGTTGTCGTTGTCCTCGTCGCGGTAGTAGGTGCTGTCCGGCTCCTCGTCGATGGTGCCGTCGCAGTCCTCGTCGCCCCCGCCACAGCCGTCGGTCGCGACCGGGCTGATGCCCTCGCTCGCGTCGTCGCAGTCGCGGCCGCACTCGTCGCCGTTGCAGCACTCGGAGGAGGCGTAGCCGTCGCCGTCGCCGTCCGGGCCGAAGGTGGTCGGGTCGCAGTCCTCGTCGTGCGAGGCGTCGCAGATCTCGGGGTTGCCCGGGTAGCGGTCCGGGTCCGCGTCGTCGCAGTCCGTGCCGCCGCAGGCCGCGTCCTCGGCGCCGTCGCCGTCCGCGTCGGGGCACTCGGCGGCGCACTCGTCGGCGTCCTCGTCGCAGGCCGTGGTGCAGGGCGCGGCGCCGCTCCGGCAGACGCCCTCGGAGCAGGTCTCTTCGCCGTTGCAGAAGAGGTCGTCGTCGCACTCGGCGGCCGTGGTGCAGCGGACCTCGCCGCCCGCGTCCGTGCCCCCGTCGCTGCCCGACGGCGCGTCGTCGTCGCCGCACGCGACGAGCGCGACGAGCGCCATGATGATCCCTGCGCGCATCCGATCCTCCCCGGCGCGAGCGTAGCAGGGGCGGTGGCGGCGCGCCGTGGGGACGAGGCCTGCACGCTGGCGGAGGATCGGGGGGCGGCGGGGCCGGGTCGGCTTCGATGGGCTGGGGACGGGGGCGGTGGGCCCGGGGGACCCAGCCT
The DNA here is from genome assembly GCA_002699025.1 of Sandaracinus sp. Classification (GTDB taxonomy): domain Bacteria; phylum Myxococcota_A; class Polyangia; order Polyangiales; family Houyiibacteriaceae; genus Houyiibacterium; species Houyiibacterium oceanicum. The sequence continues at coordinate 44,699 of PABA01000228.1, forward strand.
GCGGGCACGGGCAGGGGCAGGGGCACGGGTTCTTGGGCCGCCTCTCCCGGCTAGGCGAAGCGCCCGCGGTGGGTGTGCTTGGCGAGCTCTTCGTGGAGGAGCTCGAGGAAGTGGCGGGCGCCGCGGCCGGGCGGGGTGGCGCGGCGGTAGGCGAGGCGCGGGGCGAAGCGGCGGCGGAAGCCCTCTTCGAAGGGGATGGGCGCGAGGCGGCCCGCCGCGAGGGCGTCGTCGGCGAGGTGGCGGGGAAGCCAGCCGAAGCCGACGCCGCCGAGGAGCGCTTCGCGCTTGGCGTGGAAGTCGCTCAGGCGCACGACGCTCGGGCTGCCGAGGTCGGCGACGCGCATGGAGCCGGCCTGCGAGGAGTCGGAGACCGTGAGCTCGACGTGGCGCGCGAGGTCCTCGCGGGTCTTGCGGGTGGACTGGTCCGTGAGTGGGTGGTCGGGCGCGGCGACCAGGAGGACCTCGAGGGCCGGCAGGGGCTCGACGCGGAGCTCGGGGCGGTCGCCCTCGACGCCGAGCGAGAGCATGAGGTCGGCCTCGTCGGCCTCGAAGCGCTCGTGCACCCCGAGGAGGAACTCGACCTTCAGCTCGATGCGCGTCGTCGGCGCGTCGTGCGTGAAGCGGCGCACGGCGGCCATGAGCGGCTCCTGGGGCAGCACGCCGTCGAGCACGACGCGGAGGCGCGGCTCCCAGCCCTCGCCGAGCTCGCGGGCGACGTGGAGCAGGTGCTCGGCCTGCTGGAGCACGGCGCGGGCCTCGACGAGGAGCGCCTCGCCGGCGGGGAGCAGGGTCGCGCGGTGCTGGCTGCGGTCGAAGAGCGGCAGGCCGACGGCCTCCTCGAGCCCACGGACGGCGTAGGAGACGGCGGAGGTGGCGCGGCGGAGGCGCCCGGCCGCGGCGGTGAAGCTGCCGGTCTCGGCGATGGCGTCGAGCACGCGGAGCTGGTCGAGGGTGAGGGGGCTGGCGTCGAGGAGGCTCATGGCGGTGGCGCGGTGGCGGCCTGGTGGTGGCGGCGTTCTCGTGGGCTCGGGGGCCGCGGGGCCGGGTGCACCGTGCGTCATCTCACGCGCATCGGCCCCGCGATTCCGTCCCGGGTACGGGTGTGCGTCATCTCACGCGAATCCGTCCCGGGTACGGGCGTGCGTCATCTCACGCGAATCCGTCCCGGGCACGGTTGTGCGTCATCTCACGCGATTCCGTCCCGGGTACGGTTGTGCGTCATCTCACGCGAATCCGTCCCGGGCACGGTTGTGCGTCATCTCACGCGCGGCCCGCGACTCCGTCGGTCCGCGGAGAGAGCCGCGCCAGGCACCGGAAGGGGAGCGAGGCGCGGGCGGGGAGAGGGCCGCACGCCACCCCGCGCGTCACTCCGCGCACCGCTCCGCTCGCTCCGCTCCTTCGTTCAGATATTTTGAACGAGATTAGCAGGATCTTGTTCTGGAAGAGAACGAGTCGGCCCCCCTACGCTGTTCGGGCCGGTGAAGGAGGCTCCGCCCGGTCCGCGAGGCTCCGCCCTCGCACCCCGAGCCCAACGCCGCGCCGCCCGGACCCCGAAGACCGCGCCCCCGCGAGGAGAAGAAGACGATGACGACCGACCCGAAGAACCCCTGCGGCCTCCGCGGCCTCTCCTTCGTCGAGTTCGCCTCCCCCGAGCCGGCCCGCCTCGACGGGCTCTTCCAGGCCTTCGGCTTCAGCCGCCTGAAGCGCCACGCGAAGAAGGACGTCCTCTACTACCGGCAGAACGACATCCACTTCCTCCTCAACCGCGAGCACGGCGGCTTCGCCTCGCAGTTCGCCGAGAAGCACGGCCCGAGCCTCTGCGCCATGGGCTGGAAGGTCGACGACGCGCAGGCCGCCTTCGACGAGGCCGTCCGCCGCGGCGCCCGCCCCTACGAGGGCGAGACCCTCTACGGCACGCCCGCCATCTACGGCATCGGCGACTCGCTCCTGCACTTCGTGGAGGAGAGCTCCACCGGCGCCCCGACGTACCTCGACGCCTTCCTCGACCTCGACGACCCGGTGCACGTCGAGGACAAGGGCTTCCTCCTCATCGACCACCTCACGAACAACGTCGAGAAGGGCACGATGGAGAAGTGGGCCTCCTTCTACAAGGACGTCTTCGGCTTCACCGAGGTGCGCTACTTCGACATCCGTGGCGCCAAGACCGGCCTCACGTCCTACGCGCTCCGCTCGCCGGACGGCTCCTTCTGCATCCCCATCAACGAGGGCACGGAGGACAAGTCGCAGATCAACGAGTACCTGCGCGAGTACGACGGCCCGGGCGTGCAGCACCTCGCCTTCCTGACGAAGGACCTGCTCGCCAGCCTCGACGGGCTCCCGCAGGACGGGACCATCGAGACGCTCGACATCGACGACGAGTACTACGCGAAGGTCTTCGATCGGGTGCCCGGCGTGAAGGAGGACCCGGAGCGCATCCGCGCGCACCAGGTGCTCGTGGACGGCGACGAGGAGGGCTACCTCCTGCAGATCTTCACGCGGAACCTGATCGGGCCGATCTTCATCGAGATGATCCAGCGCGAGAACCACCTGGCCTTCGGCGAGGGCAACTTCGGCGCGCTCTTCCGCAGCATCGAGCGCGACCAGGAGCGCCGCGGCACGCTGTAGTTTTCGGCTTACCAGCGCGCGTCTTCCGCTCGCTGGCGCTCGCTATTCTGGCTTACCAGCGCCGCCGAGGGCGGCTCGGCGCTCGCTTCGCTCGCGTCACACGGGTCGGCTCTTCGTGGGTACACGAAGGCGGCTCCGTGGGGCCGAGCTACGGGGCAGACGTGGGAGGGCTCCCCTTCGCAGTAGGGCGACTTCGCCGCATCCGCGGCCATGGCGCTCCCCTTCGCAGTGGGTGACTTCGCCCCTTCGCGGAAGGGGCTTTGCCGCTATCGAGGCGCGGCGCTCCCCTTTGCAGTCGGATGACTTCGGCTCGTTCGTGGCCGGCCTGCCCTTGACGGTGCGGTGACTTCGGCGTGGTCGCGGTCGGGGCGCGTCGTCGCTCGGCCTCGGCGCCGTGCGGAGAGCCGCCCTTTTCAGAGGATGGATCGCTGCGCGCGACCCGGGCAGCCGTGATACCCAGCCGCATGGAGAAGCCTCCGACCCCGCGCGAGCGCCTCGCCCAGGCCCGCGCGTCCTCGCGGGCCGGCGACCCGAACGCCGCCTTCCTCGCGCTCCGCCCGCTCCTCGCCTACCCGGCGCCCGAGGAGACGCTCGCCGACGCCCGCCAGCTCTTCGTCGACGTCGCCACCGCCATCGCCGGGCCCGAGCTCGGCGCCACGCTCCGCCGCGCCGCCTCCTGGGACGACCCGCAGGCGCTCTTCGACGCGGGCTACGCCCTCTACGAGCAGCAGCTCTTCGACCTCGCCGCCACCTACCTCGCCCGCGCCGACCAGCTCGCGCCCGGGCAGCCGGCCATCGTCGGCGAGCTCGCCACGGCCCTCGAGCAGCTCATGCGCTCCGGCGACGCCGTGCGCGTCCTCCGCGGCTCGGGCGTCCCCGAGCGCGACGCGCAGGTGCGCTACCTCCTCGGCTTCCACCTGCTCATGGTCGGCGAGGTCGACGAGGCCGCCGCGCTCCTCCCGGGGCTCCGGGCGATGGCCGGCGGGGACGAGACGCTCGCCTTCCTCGCGGACGCGCTCGAGGGCATCGTCGAGCGCCACCGGCGCCTCCGCGGCACGACGCCGCTCGACGCCCGCGACCTCACGGGCTGGCACGCGGCGCTCCACGGCGGCCTGCTCCTCCACGAGTCGCCCCACGGCCACGCCGAGCCGATGCACGGCCGCTACGCCTTCGTCAGCGACTCCTGGGGGCTCCTCCGCGAAGGCCTCGACCGGCTCGCGGCCGTGCTCCAGGCCCTCGAGCTCGCCCCCGAGCGCGTCCTCGCCGGGCCCGATCGCGGCAGCCGCATCCTCGCGCGCGCCGCCGCCGAGCGCTTCGGCGCGCCGCTCGTGCCCTTCCTCGACCAGCCCGAGGCGCCTGGGCTGGTCGTCGTCCACGACCTCGACCGCGTCGGCGACGAGGACGTCCTCCGCGCGCTCCACCCGCACCGGCCGGGGCAGCTCCTCTTCGCCCATGCGAGCGCCTGGGTCGACCCCTTTCCCTACGCGCCCGACGTGACGACGCTCCTCTACCAGCACCTCGTCGCCCCCTGGGAGGGCGGCGCGCCCGTGGTCGGCCCGGACGGCACGCCCACGCGCTCCGAGCCGGACGACGCGCCGGAGGAGGAGCTCGCCCGCCGCATCCTCGAGGCCGAGCCGCCCGACCAGGACGGCGCCGGCGTGCGGCCCGTCGACGACCTGATGGCCATCGCCCACGCTCTCGGCGACGCCGCGGCCTGGCGCCAGCGCGACGGTCGCCGCGTGCATTTCCGAAAGGGCGGCCCCGTACCGAGCGCCTTCTTCACCTGAGCCGTACTGGCTGCGAGGGCGTGTCCTACGGACGCGCCATCGGGAGTCCTGCGGACGCGCCATCGGGAGTGCTGCGGACGCGCCATCGGGAGTGCTGCGAACGCGCCATCGGGAGTCCTGCGGACGCGCCATCGGGGGTCGCCACGCCGAGGCGTTCGGGTCTCGATGGGCAGGCCGAGGTCGCGCCGCATCCGGTGCGGAGGCGCCGACGAGCGGTGGACCCTCAGCCGCTCGCGGCGAGCTGCCGGCAGGTCTCCTCGGTCGTCGCGTCGAGGGGGAAGTAGCTCTCGATCTGGAGCTCCTCGAGAGTGACGTTCATCGGGCCGTTGAAGACGGTGACGGTGGTGAGGAAGCCGGCCTCGAGCTCGCCGCGGCGGAGGCGGAGCGTGATGGTCGCGCCGGGGGGCACGGAGAAGTCCGGCTGGCGCCAGCTCTCCGGGACGCCCGGCTGCGCGAGGACCGCGTCGAGGAGGGCGGCGAGGCGCTCGTCGTGGCGCCGGTGGAGGACCTCGCGGTGGAGCCGGCTGAGGAGGGCGTGGGCCTGGCGCTCCCAGTCGACGACGAAGGGCCGGAGCTGCGCCGGGTCGAAGACCGCCTTCAGCGCGTTCGGGGTCGGGCCGAGGGCGGTGGGGTCGGCGAGGAAGGCGCCGAGGAGCGCCTGGGCGCCGTGGTTCATGCGGAGCAGATCGTAGGCGCCGTTCATGACGATCATCGGGTAGGGCTCGTGCACGGCGAACATGCGCTCGACGGCCTGGCCGATGGGCCCGGCGAGGGCCTCCTCGACCGTGGGCTGGCCGTAGGCGCTCTCGAAGCCGGCGGCGACGAGCATCTCGTTCTGCTCGCGGAGCGGGACCTGCATGGTGGTGGCGAGGCGGAGGACCATGTCCTCGCTCGGCTGGGCGCGGCCGGTCTCGAGGAAGCTGACGTGGCGGGAGGAGACGTCGGCGGCGAGGGCGAGGTCGAGCTGGCTCATGCCCCGGCGGCCGCGCCAGTGGCGGAGCAGGGCGGAGAAGAGGCCGGGGGAGCGGTCGTCTGCCATGCGGGGAAGGGTAGGCGGTGGGCCGGCGGGCGTCCCTTCCCCGCGAGGTAAGCGAGGGCCCGGCTCGGAGCGAGCGCCCGACCCGTGCGAACCGGTGCCGACTCGTACGCGAATCCTCCCGCGTTGGCCACAAACCTAGACACTGCTTGGCCTTTTCGGCTTCCCGAGCCGCGTTTGCCCCCGTGGCCTCCGTTGACAATCTAGACAATAGCTCCACAAATCTCGGAACCCATGGACGTCCTGACCCGAGGTTGGATCCCCGACCCGCTGCTCCGCGCCGGCATCCGGCGCATCTGCGGCCAGCGCCTGCGCCGGCAAGCCCGCCTGGGCGGCGACCCGCTCGCGGAGCACGTCGCGCTCCTCCGCCGGAGCCCCATCGCGGTGGCGACGCACCAGGCGAACGACCAGCACTACGAGGTGCCCCCGGCCTTCTTCGAGGCGGTGCTGGGCCCCCACCTGAAGTACAGCTGCGGACACTGGGCTCCCGGAGCCCGCACGCTCGGCGACGCGGAGGCGGCGGCGCTCGCCCTGGTGGAAGAGCGCGCCCGCCTCGAGGACGGGCAACGCATCCTCGAGCTCGGCTGCGGCTGGGGGTCTTTGACCCTCTGGATGGCCGAGCGCTTCCCCGCCTCCTCCGTGACCGCGGTGTCGAACTCGGCCCCCCAGCGGCGGCACATCGAGGCGCGCGCGGAGGCCCGCGGCCTCGACAACGTGACGGTGATCACCGCGGACGTGAACGACTTCGCGCCGCCCCTGGACGACGGACCCTACGACCGGGTCGTGTCGGTCGAGATGTTCGAGCACATGCGGAACTGGGAGCGCCTCCTCGGCCGTGTCGCCCGCTGGCTCGCCCCGGACGGGCTGCTCTTCCTGCACGTCTTCAGCCACCGCGAGCACGCCTACCTCTACGAGGACCGCGGGCCGAGCGACTGGATGGCGCGGGAGTTCTTCTCCGGCGGCCAGATGCCCGCCCACGACCTGATCCTCGCCTTCCAGGACGACCTCTCGCTGGTCGAGCGCTGGCGCCTGAACGGCGAGCACTACGCGAAGACCTCGGACGCCTGGCTCGCGAACCTGGACGCGCGGCGCGACGACGTGCTCGCCCTCTTCCGCGCGGACCACGGCGCGGAGGGCGCGCGGCGGCAGCTCCACCGCTGGCGCATCTTCTTCATGGCCTGCGCCGAGCTCTTCCGGTACCGGGCGGGCTCGGAATGGGGCGTCTCCCACTGGCTGCTCGCGCCGAAGGCGGCCACGGCGTGAAGATCGCGGTCGTCGGCAGCGGCATCAGCGGGATGGTCGCCGCGTGGCTCCTGAACGGGAAGCACGAGGTCACCCTCTTCGAGGCGCGCGATCGGGTCGGCGGGCACACGCACACCGTCGACGTCGAGCTGGGCGGGCGCACCTGGGGCGTCGACACGGGCTTCATCGTCTTCAACGAGCGCACCTACCCGAACCTGATCGAGATCTTCCGCCGCCTCGGCGTCCGGAGCCGCCCGACCAGCATGGGGTTCAGCGTCCGGCAGGACGCGACGGGGCTCGAGTACTCGAGCCAGGCCCTCCTCGCGCAGCGGCAGAACGTGCTCCGCCCGCGCTTTCTGCGCATGGTCCGCGACATCCTCCGCTTCAACCGCGAGGCGGAGCGCATCCTCGCGCGCACCGGAAGCCACGAGACCCTCGGCGACATGCTCGGGTGCCACGGCTTCAGCCGCGACTTCGTGGACCTCTACATCGTGCCCATGGGCGCCGCGATCTGGTCCACGGACCCGGACCGCATGCTCGGCTTCCCGGCGCGCTCCTTCGTGCGCTTCCTGGCCAACCACGGGCTCACGAGCCTCCGCGACCGGCCCACCTGGCGCGTCGTGGAGGGGGGCTCGCGGGCCTACGTCGAGAAGCTCCTCGCGCCCCTCGCGGGGAAGATCCGCACGGGCACGCCGGTCCGCGGGGTCGCGCGGGACGCGGCGGGCGTCACGCTGAAGCTCGACGACGCGGAGGCGCGTTTCGACGCCGTCGTCCTGGCCAGCCACAGCGACCAGTCCCTCGCGATGCTCGAGGACGCCTCGGAGGCCGAGCGGGAGATCCTCGGGGCGATCCCCTACCAGGAGAACGCGACCCTCCTGCACACGGACACCTCCGTGCTGCCGCGGACGCGGCGCGCCTGGTCGAGCTGGAACTACCGCATCCCCCGGACCCGCCGGGACCGGGTCGCCGTGAGCTACGACATGAACATCCTGCAGGGCTTCGAGGACGCGCCCGAGGAGCTCATCGTCTCCCTCGGCGAGAGCGCGGTGGACCCGGCGAAGGTGCTCCGGCGGCTCACCTGGCACCACCCGCTCTTCACCCCCGAGGCGATGGCCGCGCAGAAGCGCAAGGGGGAGATCAGCGGCGTCCGGAACACCTGGTACGCCGGCGCCTACTGGCGCTACGGCTTCCACGAGGACGGCGTCATGAGCGCCCTCGACGTGACGAAGCAGCTCGGATGCCCGCTATGAGCGCGGCGGCGCCCGAGCCCGTCGAGCTCTACGAGGGCACGGTCCGGCACCGGCGCCGCGCCCCGACGCGCCACGCCTTCACCTACCGGGTCGCCTTCCTGCACCTCGACCTCGACCGGCTGGAGCGGCTCGGCGCGTGGCCGCTCTTCGGGACCGACGCCCCGGCCCTCGTACGCTTCCGCCGGGAGGATCACCTCGGCGACCCGGAGCGGCCCCTCGCGGAGAGCATCCGGGAGCTCGTCGGAGAGCGCCGCGGCGTGCGCCCCGAGGGGCCGGTCACGCTCCTGACGCAGCCCCGGGCCTTCGGCCTGAGCTTCAACCCGGTGAGCTTCTTCTACTGCTGGGACGCCGCGCGGACGCGGCCGACGCACCTCGTCGCCGAGGTGGACAACACGCCCTGGGGGGAGCGGCACGTCTACGTCGCGGACGTCGCCCTCGCCGCGCGCGGCGCGGGCGCGCCCATGGCCTTCCGGGTCCCGAAGCGCTTCCACGTCTCGCCCTTCCACGGCATGGAGCAGACCTACGAGTGGCGCTTCACGGTGCCCGGACGGAGCCTCGTCGCCCACATGGAGAACTGGGAGGACGGCGAGCTGCTCACGGACGCCACGCTCGTGCTCCGCCGCCAGCGCTGGGGCGCCGCCGCCAAGGCGCGGCTGCTGCTCCTCTACCCCTTCGGCCCGGCGCGCGTCCTCGCCGGGATCTACCGCGAAGCCTTTCGCCTCTGGCGAAAGGGCACGCCCTATCACCCTCACCCCGCGAAGCTCCGCGAGCGGACCGAGCGACCATGACGACGAGCCTCCTCCCCTTCCCCCGCACCGCCGGCCCCTCCCTCCCCACCCGCCTCGCGCGCCGGCTGGTCTTCGAGCGCCTCGCGGGCCTGAGCCGGAGCCGCCTCGTGATCGAGGAGCCCACCGGCACGCGCACCTTCGGCCCGCCCGAGGCGCCGACCTTCGTCGTGCGCGTACACGACCCGGAGGCCTGGCTGCGCATGGCCCTCGGGGGCAGCCTGGGGGCCGGCGAGGCCTACGTGGAGGGGCTCTGGGACGCGGACGATCTGGTCGGGGTGGTCTGCGCGCTCGCCGGGGAGGTCGCGAAGATGAGCGCCCTCGACGGCGGCCGGCTCACCGCCCTGCGCAAGCCCCTCGACGCGGTGCTGCACGGCCTGAGGCGAAACAGCCGGGAGGGCAGCCGCAAGAACATCGCCCGCCACTACGACCTCGGGAACGACTTCTTCCGCCTCTGGCTCGACGAGGCGACGATGATGTACTCGGCGGCGCGCTTCGAGCGGGAGGGGATGACCCTCGAGGAGGCGCAGCTCAGCCGGCTCGAGCGGATCGGCCGCCAGCTCGAGCTCGGCCCGGAGGACCACCTCCTCGAGATCGGCACCGGCTGGGGTGGCCTGGCGGTGCATGCGGCGCGCACGACCGGCTGCCGCGTCACGACGGCGACCATCTCGAAGGAGCAGCACGCGCTGGCCGTGGAGCGGGTCCGCGCGGCCGGCCTCGAGGACCGCGTCGAGGTGCTCCTCCGGGACTACCGGGACCTGGAGGGCCGCTACGACAAGGTGGTCAGCGTCGAGATGATCGAGGCGGTCGGCGCGGAGTTCCTCGAGACCTACTTCGCGAAGGTCGGCGAGCTCGTGCGGCCGGAGGGCCTGGTGCTGATCCAGGCGATCACCATCCCGGACGCCGGCTACGAGCGCGCCGTGAAGAACGTCGACTTCGTGAAGCGCTACATCTTCCCCGGCGGCCAGTGCCCGAGCCTCGCCGCCATGAGCGGCGCGTGGAGCCGGACCACGGACCTCCGGCTGCTGCACCTCGAGGACTTCGGCGAGGGCTACGCCGAGACCCTGCGCTGCTGGCGCGAGCGCTTCGAGGCGCGGCTCCCGGAGGTGCGCGCCTTCGGCTACGACGAGGCCTTCATCCGCCTCTGGCGCTTCTACCTCGCCTACTGCGAGGGCGGCTTCCGGGAGCGCCACTGCGGCGTCGTCCAGATGCTGCTCGCCGGCCCCGACGCCCGCGTCCGCCCGCGCCCCGCCTGACGGGCCTGCTCGGAGGCCGCGCGTCCGGTCTCTCGCCCGGCGAGAGACGGCGCCCAGAGGGCGCTCGGCGCAGGGGCGCGCAGGCGCACTCGCGAGCGGTTCAGCGCGCTCTCGGTCGCTCGATGCGGTCCGCGCAGCGGGCTTCGTCGGCCTGCCCGGAGCGGGCGCCCACGAGGCCCGAGAAGGTCCCCCCTCTCGCGCGGGGGAAGCGGCAGGCGCAGAACTCGCCGTCCCAGCCGCGCCAGGCGCAGGACCAGCCGAGCTGCTCGGCGTCGGCGCAGCAGGTGTGACACGCCTCCTCGGAGCCGGCCGTGCGGTGGCAGCGCGTCGCGAGCCCGTCGCCCAGGCTCACGGCGGACGGATCGACCCCGGGCGCCACGCTCGAGAGCGCCTCCGCGTCGAAGCGGCCGCCGGCGCGCAGGAAGCCACGGACCTGCCGCAAGCGCGGCGCGGTGACGGCGACCCCCTCGGGCGCGCCGAGCTCGAGGTCGCCTTCGACCTCGCGGAGCGCGGGCAGGGACGCCGGCGAGGCGAGCGCCCCGAGGTGGAGACGCAGGTCGCCCGCGACCTCGGCCAACGCCCCGAAGGCCGCGAAGGTCGCGAGCTCGGGGGCGCCGTCGACGTAGACGCCGTCGGCGGTGGACAGCGCGTCGAAGCCGCGGAGCGCCACGAGCGACGGCGTGTCGGCGACGACGACGTGCCGGGCGGAGGCGAGGGCGCGGAAGCCGGTGAGGCGCTCGAGCTCCGGGACCCGCTCGACGTGGAGCGAGCCATCGATGGCCTCGAGGGCGCCGAACCCCTCGATGGAGCGCAGGCGCTCGAGATCGGTGATCCAGATCGGCCCGCCGACGCGCTCGAGCGCGGGGAAGGGCCCGAGGGACTCCAAGGTCGCGTCGTCGTCGATCCGGACGCGGCCGCCGACCTCGCGGAGCCGGGGCAGCTCGACGCGCTCGACGGCGCGATTGCGGCGGACCGTCAACGAGCCGTCGACGCGCTCGAGGGCCGGGAGGCTCAGCGCCAGCAGGTCGTGGCTGGCCACGACCTCCAGGTCACGCCCGATCACCCGCAGACCGGTCAGCGCGCCGGTGTCGATGGCCCCCTCGGCCCGGACCACGTTCAGGTGCTCGACCCGCTCCAGGCCCGCGAGCCCGCTCAGGTCCGCGGGCCGCTCGAGCCAGAGCGCGCGGGCGTAGCGGATGCGCGACAGCGGGCTCAGGTCGACGGCAGCCGCCTCGATCTCGAGGGAGCCGTCGATCCACTCGCAGCCGCGCTCGACGAGGTAGGCGACGTCCTCGTTCCGGCTCACGCGGCGAGGGCCACAGCGCGTGTGGCCGTCGATGTACCGCTCGACCTCCGCGACGCGGGCCCGAGGGACGACGGTGATCCGATGCTCCCCGGTGAAGACGACGGTCCCGTCCGCCGTCACCGATGGGGGCGCCACCGCGTCGGCGCGCCTGGGGAGGTCGACCCGGGCCCGGAGCGCGCCCTCGGCTCCGTGGATCCACAGCTGCTTGGCCGAGGTCATCGCGTAGACGTCGCCGCCCGGTCCGAGGGCGAGCCCCCCGATGACCCCGTCCCCGAGCTCCCGGCGCCAGAGCTCCTCGCCCTCGAGGTCGACCGCGACGACGACGCCGTCCCGGTTCGAGGCGTAGACGCGGTCGGCGGCGGCGACCGGTCGCTCGAGCACGCCGATCCAGTCGCCCAGGTCGACGCGCCAGCGCTCGGCGCCGTCCGCGCGCCCGACGGCGACGAGCACCCCGCTCCGGGCGGCGACGAGCACGAGGTCCTCGCCCGCGAAGGTGACGTCGGTGAGCGGTCCCGCGCCGAGGTCCGTCCGCCAGCGCTCGCGTCCATCGCTCGGGTCGAGGGCGACCACCGCCGACGCGCCCTCGCCGGGTTCTTCGGGATCCCACGAGCTGAGGACCACCGCTCCGTCCTCGTCCACGAGCGGCGCCGTGGCCAGCGCGCCGGGCAGGTCCGCGCTCCAGCCGAGCGCTCCGTCGGGCTCGAGCGCGACCAGGGAGGCCTCGCCTCCTCGCGTGGCGTTCACCGGCACGAAGATCGCCGACGAGGTCAGCGCGGCGGCCGCGGCGACGGGACCATCGAGGCGGCGGCGCCAGCGCGTCCGGCCGTCCGTGTCGAGACGGGCGAAGGTGCGGGGGCCGTCGGCGCCGTAGATGGTCCCGTCGGCGGCGACCACGGGCTGCGGTCGGCGCCGCCGGTAGCGCGCGGAGCCTGCGGGGGCGCCGCCCGCGCCAGCCGCCCCACCACCGCCGAGCGCTCGGAGCAGGCTGGCCCGGCGTACGGCCTCGAGGGCCTTGGAGCGTGCGGCGCGCTGGGCTGCTCCGGTCGAGCTGGCGGAGCCGGACCGAGAGGAGGCGCCGAGGGGCTCGACGTCGCGGGCCTGCTGTTCCCAGCGGACCTCGCCGTCGAGGTCGTAGGCCCTCAGACCGTCCGGCCCGGAGACGACCAGCGCGCCCTCGTCACCGGCCGGCGCCGGTGGGCCGATGCGGGGCGCTGGCCACGGCGTGCGCCGACCGGCCGCGCTGCCGACGATCGCGAGGACGTCGCCGCCGCGCCGCCGCTCCCGGGGCGGCCAGGCGTGGATCGCCCGCGTGTCCGCGCCGACCATGCGCAGGGCGCCGGTGCGCCGGGGGCCGCCGCCGCCGGCGGGCCATCGGGCGTCTTCGGGGTGGCCCGCGGGGGCGAGCTGCGGCTGGGCCAGCGCGGTCAGATCGCGGGCTCGGTCCGCGGCGGCGTCCTCGTCGGCGGCCTCGGGCGCCGTCTCTTCGGCGTCCTCCGTCGGGGCTGCGGGCGGAACGATCGGGGTCGGGGACGGGACCGCCGGGGGCTCATCCGAGCTCGTGGAGGCCCCGCAGGCCACGGAGACTCCGACGAGCCCCAGGAGAAGCAGGCAACGCATCGTCGCCGACCCTACTGCGACGGCGCGATCTCGCATCGAGCTTCCGCACGGTGCCCCGGTCCGGGCGAGCGACCGCCGGGCGAGCGACCGCCGGCCGACGTCACCCGCGGCGCTCACCCCCCGCGGCGCTCACCCCCCGCGGCGCTTACCTCCCGCGTCATTGCCGCATCGCGCCGCGCCCGCAGGCTTCTCCCCATGACCGACGCACGCTCTCCGCTGGGCCCCGCGCCCGCGTTCTTCGACCTCGACGCGGCCCGCGTGGCCTGCTGGCAGATGGGCCCGACCGGCGCGCCCGACCTGCTCTTCGTGCACGGCTGGCCGCTCCACGCGGCCACCTGGCGCCACGTCGCGCCCGTGCTCGCCGAGCGCTTCCGCTGCCACCTCGTCGACCTTCCCACGACCGGCGCCTCGCCCTGGGACGCCACGACACCCGTCGGGCTCCGCCAGCACGCCGAGACGCTCCGCCAGCTCGTGGAGGCCCTCGGGCTCGCGCGCCTCGGCCTCGTCGCCCACGACAGCGGCGGCGCCATTGCGCGCCTCCTCGCCGCCGAGCTCGGCGAGCGGGTCTACGGCATGGTGCTGAGCGGTACCGAGATCCCCGGCCACCACCCGCTCCTCTTCGACGTGCTCACCCGCACCCTCCGCCTCCCCGGGAGCGCCGCCGTCCTCCGCGGGCTCCTCCGCTCGCCGCGCTACGTGCGCTCGCGCTTCGGCTTCGGCGGCTGCTTCGCCGACCGGAGCCGCCTCGAGGGCGAGTTCGCCGAGCTCTTCATCGCGCCGCTCCAGGACCGGCGCGTGCTCGAAGGCCAGCTCCGCCTCGCCCAGGCCATCGACTGGTCCGTCGTCGCCGAGCTCGAAGAGACGCACCGCCGCATCCCCGCGCCGGCGCTCCTCCTCTGGGGCCGCCACGACCCCTTCTTCCCCGCGGCGAAGGCCGAGGCCATGGCCGACCAGTTCCCCGGCGGCGCCCGCTTCGAGTGCTTCGAGGACGCCGCCCTCCTCGCCCACGAGGAGCACCCCGAGCGCTTCGCCCGCGCCAGCCTCGCCTTCCTCGAGCGCCTCGTGGAGCCGGCGCGCCCCCTGCGCGTCACCGCCTGAGCCCCACCCGCTCGGCGCCCCGGACACCACGCGTCCAGCGGACGCCGCCACGCGTCCAGCGGACGCCGCCACGCGTCCAGCGGACGCCGCCACGCGTCCAGCGGACGCCGCCACG
>PABA01000229.1 GCA_002699025.1 Sandaracinus sp.
GGTCTCGATCTTCTGCGCCAGGGACTCGGTTGTCGTCGTCATGAACTCCGAGTCGCACGGGCAGGATCACGCGCTCAAGCAGGGGGCTGAACGGTTACGGAGGATCTGCTGCCGTGGATCGATCGGGCGTTCCGGCGGCAGGCCGAGGCGCCGTCAGACGCGGGGCGCCTCCGCGCCGCCGTGCGCGCGAAGGACCTCCTCGTCGACCTCGGGCCGCTCCTCGCGGAGGCGGCCGTCGACGAGCGGCTCGCGCGCTGGTACGGCGGCGGCCCCGAGCGCTTCCAGGGGCGACACGGCGCGGCCGAGGTGCTCGCCGGCCGCGGGCCCGAGGCGCTCGCGCGCGTGCTCGACGCCTCCGGAGACCTGCTCCCGCCGCACCTCCGGCAGCTCCTCGAACGGCTCGCCGCGGCGGCGCCGGCGCTCCGCGAGGAGGTCGTCGAGCGGGTGCTGCGATCGGAGACGGCCGCGCAGAGCCCGCAGCTCGTCGAGCACCTCCGGCAGGAGCTCGCGCGGCGCGTGGGCACGCGGGAGGTCGATCCGATCCGCGTGGAGGCGGTCCTGGCGCAGAACGTGAGCCGGCTCCGCACCGAGCACGTGCTCGGGCTGGGCGCCTTCGTGGACGCGCCGGCCGTGCGCGACCGGCTCCGCGAGCGGGTCCTCGATCGGAGCGCCGTGGGGGACGCGCGGCTCGCGGCGCTGGAGGCGCTGGCGGGCCACGTCGACGCCGAGCTCGGCGCGGAGCTCCTCGCCATCGCGCTCGACGCCTCCGAGCCGCGGCCCATCCGCGAGGCCGCCGTCGCGCGGCTGGCGGACGCGCCCGAGGCGCTCCTCGAGCCGATCGAGGGCGCGTGGCGGGCCATGCGCGAGCCGGCGCTGCGCGCGCTCCTCGGCGAGGTCGCCCTCGAGCTCGGTGGGCGCGCGACGCTCGAGCGCATCGCGGCGGCGGGGCTGCCGCCGGGGCCGTACCTGCGCGAGGAGCTCGGTCGGGTCGCGCGGCGGCTCGCGGGCCTCGGCGACCCGGACCTCGCGGCGCGCTTCGCCGCTCACGAGGACGCGGCGACGGCCTGGGTGGGCGTCGCTGCCGGGGGCGCGGACCCGGCGCGCTTCGCCGACGATCCCCGCCGCGTGGAGCTGGTGCGCGACGGCTCGGTGCTGCTCGGTGAGCTGATCGCCGAGCTCGGCGAGTAGCGCGCCGCGAGGCCAGTGCCCGCGAGAGGTGCGTCGGCGTATACATCGATCCCTCTCATAGGAGCCATGAGATGGATTCGTTCGTCTCATGCGACCGACCTCCCCAGGATGAGCCCATGCGATGGCTCCTCCTCCTCTCCCTCGGCGCCGCCCCGCTCGTCGCGCCGACCGCCCGCGCCGACACCGCCGCGAACGTCGACACCGCCGCGAACGTCGACACCGCCGCGAACGTCGACACCGCCGCGAACCTCGACACCGCCGCGAACCTCGACACCGCCGCGAACCTCGACACCGCCGCGAACGCCGACACCGCGAGCGTCGACACCACCGCCAACGTCGACACCGCCGCGAACCTCGACGTCGCCCTCGGCGCGCTCGGCCACGTCTCCAACGAAGGCGAAGGCGCGCTCCTCGACCTGCGCCTCCGCTTCCCGGGCGGCGGGCAGCTCGGCCTCGACCTGGGCTTCGGCCGCGCGCGCGAGAGCTGGATCGCGGGCTTCGCCGCCGACGACGCCCGGCGCACGGATCTCGGCCTGCGCTTCCTCGCCCCGCTCTGGGAGGAGGGCGCGCTCCGCTTCTCCCTCGGCGGCCGCGCCGGCATGCGTCGCCTGGCGAGCGCCGAGACCAACGCCGAGGAGAGCGGCAGCTGGGCCGTGAACCTCGAGCTCGCGGCCCTCGGCCACGCCCGGCTCCACCGGGCCGTGACCTGGCGCGCCGGCGTGCTCGTGCCCTTCTCCCTCGAGGTCGCCCCGGAGGTGGTCAACGACGTCACCGGCGCCCTGCTCACCACCGGCCTCGCGCTCCGCCTCGCCCGCGGCCTCCAGCTCACGGCCGACCTCGACGCCGGCGGCGTGTTCGGCGCCGACGGCGACGCCGGCAAGTTCCTCGCCCGCGCCACCGTGGGCCTCCGCTTCACCCCCACCGCCGACGACTGGAGCCGCTTCTGATGACCGCCCGCCGCGCCCTCTCCGCCCTCCTCCCGCTCCTCCTCCTCGCGGCCCCCGCGCGCCTCGAGGCGCAGGAGGCGCCGCCCTCCGCGCCGCCTTCCACGACCCCCGCCGACGCCGCCGCATCCGCCGCCGAGGCCCCCTTCGCGGCGCCCTTCGTCGGCCTCGACTGGCGCGTGATGCGCCTCGCCGGCCACACGAGCCACGGCCCCGGCTTCCAGGTCGGCGCCCTCCTCTTCCGCGGCCACCTGAAGGTCCGCGTCGCCGGGTTCGCGCGCCCCGGCCCCATCAACCCGGCGACCTTCGAGCACACGCTCCCGGACGGCGAGACCTACCGCGGCCAGGGCACGCTCGCGCTCCGGAGCGACGGCTCGGTGGTCGGCCTCCTCCTCGCGCCACGCTTCGAGATCCCCGGCGCGCGCTGGATGGCCGTCGAGCTCCCGCTCCTCGTCGGCTGGGGCGCCTTCGGCTTCTACCTCCACGACGAGGACCGCGAGACGCCCGACGGCCGCCGCGTCTCCGAGTGGGAGAACGAGCTGCTCGACGGCGCCGACTCGGGCGCCGGCCTCGCCCTCGACGTGGGCCTGCGCGTCTCCTTCCGCACCCCGCTCCCCTGGCTCCGCCCCTACGTCGGCGTCCACCACCTCTGGGTCGTCGGCTACGACGCCACGCTCCGCGGGAGCTACGACGGCTTCAGCGGCGTCGCGGGGATCGAGCTCGGCGGCTTCTGAAGCCGACGAGCCGCTCCGGGGGGCGCCGATCGCGCGCTCGCGCTCCGCGAGCGCGAGACGCGCTGCGCTCGGGGAGCGGCGCGCGGACGACCCGCTCCCAGGAGGCCGGTCGACGCGTTCGCGCTCCACGAGGAGGACGCGGCGCGCGGCCACGCCGGTTCCGTGGGTGGAGCGCGCAGGGGTGGGCTTGTGCGCGTGCCCCTGGATCCCCAAGGTCCGCCCATGCGCGCCCGCTCGTCCGCCCGCTCCTCCTCCGCCCTCTCCGCCCTCGCCGCTCTCTTCGCCCTCGCCGCGCTCGCCTGCGGGGGCGAGAACGAGCCGGCGTCGAGCGACGAGGCCGCGCCCACGGCGTCGGATGCCCCGACCGAGGAGTCGGCCGAAGGCGAGGCGAACGCGCCGGCGGCGCGAGAGGGCGAGGCGAACGAGCCGGCCGAGGCGCAGGCCCCGCGCGTCCTCATCGTGCTCACCAGCCACGGCACGCTCGGCGACACGGGCCGCGAGACGGGCTTCTACCTGAGCGAGCTGACGCACGTGTACTACCCGCTCCGGGAGGCCGGCGTGGAGGTCCGGCTCGCGACCATCGAGGGCGGCGAGGCGCCCATGGACGGCGTGAGCGCGGACGACCCCTCGAACGCCCGCTTCCTCGACGACGCCGACGCGCGGGAGGCGCTCCGCGAGGCGCCGGCGCTGGCCGACGTGGACGTGAGCACCTTCGACGCGATCTACTTCCCCGGCGGGCACGGCACGATGTGGGACCTGCCCGCGAACCGCGACGTCGCCGCGGCCATCACCACCGTGGTGCAGGCCGACGGTACCGTCGCCGCCGTCTGCCACGGCCCGGCGGCCTTCGTCGGCGCCGTCGACGCGGAGGGCGAGCCGCTGGTCCAGGGCCGGCGCCTCGCCGCCTTCTCCGACGAGGAGGAGCGCGCCCGGGACCTCGAGGAGGTCGTCCCCTTCCTGCTCGAGTCGCGCCTCCGCGAGCTCGGCGCCGAGCTCGATCCCGCGCCCCCCTTCGAGGCCCGCGTCGTCGAGGACGGCCCGCTCCTCACGGGCCAGAACCCGGCCTCCGCGCGAGAGCTCGCGGACCGCCTCCTCCGCCGCCTCGGCGTCGCGCCCGCCGCTGCGCCCGAAGCGCCCGCGGACACGAGCTCCTGAGCGCTCTCGCGCGGCGGGGACGCGGCCGCTCCGCTCGCTCCCGCGGCTCGGCGAACGCGTCGTAGACCGAATCGCGACGACGATCGTCGACCTCCCCTGCCGCCGCGCCGCGCTGCATCCACGACGTGCGCCGGCGGCGGGAGGAGACGAAGACGATGTGTAAGCCGAGCCCCCGGGGCGCCGTTGGAACGGGCATGACGCCCCGACGCCCCACCGCCCTTCTGCAGACCCTCTTGCTCAGCCTGGCGCTCGCCACCGCCCTCGGCTGCGCCCGCGACGCCCGCCCCACGGCCCAGGACCCGGGTATCGTCACCTTCGACACCGAGCTCGGGCACGCCCAGCTCCTCGCGGACCAGCCGGGCGAGGTCCTCGCGCGGCTCCGCGTCGGCACCCGCGAGCTCGGCGGCGGCGAGCGCCCGCCCCTCAACCTCGCGCTCGTCGTCGACACTTCCGGCTCGATGATGGGCGAGGCCATCGACACGGCGCGCGAGGCCACCCGGGAGCTGCTCGGCCTGCTCCGCGACGGGGACCGCGTCTCCGTGACCGTCTTCCACTCGCGCGCCGAGCTCCTCCTCGAGAGCACGGTCGTCGGCGACGCGGACCTCGACGAGCTCCGCGAGCGCCTCGACGCCATGGAGGCGCGCGGCACGACCGACCTCGCCGGGGGCCTGCAGACCGGCCTCGCCCAGGTGCGCACGCACATGACGAGCGAGACCATCGACCGGGTGGTGCTCCTCGGCGACGGCGTGCCGAACGACCCGAGCAACGTGATCCCCCTCGCCCAGAGCGCCGGCCAGCAGAGCATCGCCATCACCGCCCTCGGCCTCGGCCTCGAGTACGACGAGACGCTCATGGGCCAGATCGCGCAGGTCTCGCGCGGCCACTTCGAGTACGTCGAGGAGCCGGCGCGCGTCGCCAGCGTCTTCCGCCAGGAGATCCTCCGGCTCGACCGCCTCGTCGGCCGCGGCGCCGTCCTCGCGCTCCAGCCCGGCCCGGGCGTGGAGATCCTCGAGGTCGTCGGCCAGCAGACGCCCGGCGGCGCCGGCGGCCTCTCGCTCCAGCTCGGTGACCTCTCCGAGGGCGAGCGGCGCGAGGTGCTCGTGCGCCTCTCGACGCCGGCGCGGCGGAGCGGCGCGCTGGTCGAGCTCCTCGACGCGACCCTCGCCTTCCAGGACCAGGTCGCCCAGGCCGGCACGCTCCAGCGCACGGCCTTCCTCGGCGCGCGCGCCAACGACGACGCGCTGGAGGTGCAGGCGAGCCGGAACCAGGGCGTGCACGAGGCGGCCGCGTCGCTGCGCGCGGCCGAGGCGACGCTGCAGGCCATTCAGATGGTGCGCACGGGCCAGGTCCAGGCGGCCGCCGCGCTCCTCGATCGGGTGGAGAGCGAGATGGAGATGCGCGACGAGGCCTACCGGCAGCAGGTCGAGTCCGTGCGGCGCTTCCGCCGGAGCCTGCCCTCCGCGGACGACGGCGCGCCCGCCGCGGCCCCGGCCATGGAGGAGTCGCTCCGCGAAGCGCACGACGAGTCCATGGACGCGCTCGGCTACTGAGTCNGCCNNGCGTCTTCCGCTCGCTGGCGCNCGCTATCTTTGGCTTACCAGCGGGCCCGTCGGGCCCTCGGCGCGGCCTNCGGCCGCGTCNCACGGGCCGGNTCTTCGTCGGTACACGAACGCGGCTCCGTGGGGCCGAGCGTCTTCCGCTCGCTGGCGCTCGCTATCTNTGGCTTNCCAGCGGGCCCGTCGGGCCCTCGGCGCGGCCTNCGGCCGCGTCACACGGGCCGGCTCTTCGTCGATACACGAACGCGGCTCCGTGGGGCCGAGCTACCGAACAGATATGGGTGCGCTCCCCTTCGCAGGAGCGGGTCTTGGCTGCTGTCGCGGCCGGAGCGATGCGCTCGCTGCGCGGCGACTCTGCCACGGCCGATGCGGCGCGGGCCCCTTCGCAGCGCAGTCTCCTGCCCCCCGTCGGGCGCGTCAGCGCGGAGAGGCGGGCTTCGGAGCCGACCGGATGGAGGGAGCCCCGCTCAGGGGGTGGTCTCGACGGCCTCGCGGATCTCCTTGACCGCGACCCAGACGCTCCGACCGGCCTGCGCGAGGAAGCGGCGCTCCACCTCGACGAGCTGCGTCTCGGGGATGCCGAGCACGGTCATGAGCGCGTCGCGCGTCTGGTGCCGGTAGGCCTGCACGAGCAGCTCGGAGAGCACCGGGTCGAGCCGGTACTGCTGGATGTAGACGTGCACCAAGCCCGGGACATCGGGTTGCGAGTCGCGCGCGCGCGGCGTCGCGGGCTGCGTGGGCTTGCGTCGGCGGGAGGAGAGGTCGCGCTTCACGATGAGGGGGCCGCGGGGGTGGGACGCGGCATCGATTCGACCGGAGAGTCCGTAGGACGGAGCAAACCACGGACCAGCCCTCCCCGTCTCGCCTTTTCGACGCCACCTCGCTCTCTCCCACGGATCGGGCCGTGGGCGCGCGCCCACGATCGCGGGCACCCGCCTCCGCTTTCCACCCCGCTTCGCCTGTCGCCCCCGCCACCTGCCTGGTAGCGTCCGCCGCACATGCGGCCGCTCGCCTGGCTCCAGCTCTTCGTCTTCCTGGGCGCGGCCCTCCTCTTCGCGATGGAGCCGATGGTCGGCCGGCTCCTCCTGCCCGCCTTCGGCAGCGCCTTCCACGTCTGGTCGACCGCCCTGATGTTCTTCCAGGGCGCGCTCTTCGTCGGCTACCTCTACGCCCACGTCGTCGCGCCGCGCCTCGGCAAGGTCCACCTCGGCCTCCTCCTGGCCACCCTCCCCTTCCTCCCCTTCGCCGCGCCGCCCCCGCGCGAGGCGCCCACCATCGGCGCGCTCACGCTGACCCTCATCCTCCGCTTCGGCCTGCCCTTCGTCCTCCTCGCCTCGACGAGCGTCGTCGCCCAGCACTGGCTCACGCGCTCGAAGGTCGCCGGCCGCGACGAGCCCTACCGCCTCTACGCGAGCTCCAACGCCGGCTCGCTCCTCGCCCTGCTCGCCTACGTCTTCCTCTGGGAGCCCTTCAGCGGCCTCCGCCAGCAGACCTGGATCTGGGCCGTCGGCTATCTCCTCTACCTGGGCACGGCCTTCATGGCCTTCCAGCGCACGGACCCGCAGCCCGCCGCCCCCGAGACGCTCCGCGCGCACCGCCCCCCGACGCGCCGCCTCGCCTACTGGACCCTGGTCGCCGCCGCCCCCTCGGCGCTCTCGATCTCGGTCACGAACGTCTTCGTCCTCGACGTGGGCAACGCCCCCCTCGTCTGGATCCTCCCGCTCGTCGTCTACCTCTCGACCTTCATCCTCGTGTTCGGGCGCGCGCAGTTCCATCCGCAATGGATCCGCCGCCTCTGGCCCCACGTCGCGCTCCTCGGCTTCGTCGCCTACTTCCTCATCGCGGGGGTCGAGAGCTGGCTGCCGCTCGTGCACCTCTTCGTGCTCTTCATCGTCGGCGTCGCCGCCCACGGCGAGCTCCACGACACGCGGCCCGAGCCCGAGGGGCTCACCTGGTTCTACCTCGCGCTCTCCCTCGGCGGCTGGCTCGGCGCGGCCCTCGTCGCCGTCGTCGCACCCTTCGTCTTCGAGGGGCTCTGGGAGTACCCGCTCAGCCTCCTCGCGCTCCTCGCCGTCCTCGGCATCGGCAAGAAGGCCTGGACCGCGCCCAAGAGCAGCGTCGCCGTCTTCGCCCTCTTCGCGACCTGCGCCACGCTCGCCGTCCTCTTCGCGCCCAACGGCGCGCTCCACCGGGACGGCGACGACGTCCTGGCGCGGCGCCGGAGCCCCTACGGCGTCTACCGGGTCGTCGAGCTCGTCGAGCGGGGCCGGCGCATGCGGCGCCTCGACAGCGGCCGCACGGTGCACGGGCGCCAGGAGCTCGTCGGGGCCGCCGACGACGTGCACGCCATGCGCGACCCGCTCGGCTACTACCACCGGCAGAGCCCGCTCGGGGACGTGCTCCGGACGCTCCCGCGGCCGCGGCGCATCGGCGTGGTCGGGCTCGGCGTCGGCGCGATCGCCGGGCACCTCGAGGAGGGCGAGCACCTGAGCTTCCACGAGATCGATCCGGTGGTCGTCGAGCTCGCGCAGGAGCACTTCACCTACCTCGACGCGCCGGGGGAGGTGCGGCTCGTGACCGGCGACGCGCGCCATACGCTCGCCGCCGAGCAGCGGGAGGGGGCGCCGCGCTACGACGTGCTGGTGGTGGACGCCTTCAGCGGCGACGCGGTGCCGCTGCACCTGCTGACCGTGGAGGCCGTCGAGCTCTACCGGCAGCGCGCCGCGGCGGACGCGCCGATCGTCTTCCACGTCTCGAACCGCTACCTCGACATGACACCGGTGCTCGACGGGGTGGCGGCGCGGCTCGGGCTGGCGGCGGCGGTGAAGCATCGGCACGAGAACCTCGCGCCGCTGGAGGACGCCTCGAGCTACGTGGCCCTCGGGCCGGCGGAGCGGCTGCGGGCGCTCTTCGACCTCGGCTGGGAGCCGCTCGAGACCGAGGAGCCGCGGGTCTTCACGGACGACCGGGCGAGCGTGTTGCCGCTGATCCAGCTCTGACGCTCGCAGCGCTCGCGAGGGCGCTCGCTTTCCGCTCGCTTTCGGGCCGTCCGCTTTCCGCCGTCCGCTCTCCGGGCTGGCGCTCGCCTTCGCGGTCCATGCCGCTTCCGCGGAGGGGGCGCGCGGTCGGCTGCGCGCGGTCGCGGGGGCGCTCGCCTCGCTCGCTTTCGGGCCGTCCGCTTTCCGCCGTCCGCGGCTTCAGGCCTCGCCGTTCGCGGGGGCGTCGCCGGCGGCGGCCTGCACGACGGCGTAGAGCTCGGAGCTGTGGAAGGGCTTGCCGAGGAAGCGGCTCCCACGCTCGTCGAGAAACGCCCGGAGCGCCTCGTCCGGCTCCTCGCCGCTCATGAGCACGACCCGCTCGGCCAACGCCGGCTGCCGCTCGCGGATCCGCTCGAGGAGCGTCCTCCCGTCGACGTAGGGCATGGTCAGGTCGCAGAGGAGCACGTCGCAGTCGAGCTGCCCCGCGTCGACGCGCGCGAGCGCCTCCCGCGGGTCGGCGATCAGCTCGACCTGGACGCGCTCCCGCAGCGAACGCTGGAGCGCGCGCCCCACGAGCGGGTCGTCGTCCACCACGACCACCTTCAGGCCCGCGCCCGGCTCGGGCTCTCGCTCGCCCGGCGCGGGGGCCGGCGGCGCGACCGAGCGCTCCACGGGCTCGAGGGCCACGGTGAAGGTGGTCCCCTCGCCGGGGGCGCTCTCGAGCTCGAGCTCGAGGCCCATGGAGCCGAGGAGTGTCTGACAGATCCAGAGCCCGAGCCCCGCATGCTCCCCGGCGCGCTGGGCGTGGGTCGAGAAGAGCGGCTCGAAGACCCGCAGCTGCGTCTCCTCGTCCATGCCGGGGCCGTCGTCGCTCACCTGCAGGAGCACCCGGCCCGCCTGGTCGGACACCCGCACCTCCACGTCCCGCTCCGCCGCCTGCCCGGCCGGCATCGCGTCCGCCGCGTTGATCAGCAGGTTGAGGACCACCTGGGAGAGCTTCCAGCGCGAGCCCCGCACCCGCTCGGCGCGCGTCTCCCAACGCACGGTCAGGCCGGCCTTCCGCAGCACGTGCGCCCGGGCCATGCGCACGGCGCCGTCGACGGCGTCGCGCAGCTCGGCCTCGTCGGCGCGCTCGTCCTCCTGGGGCCGGGAGAGGCGGAGCAGGTGGTGGGAGAGCTCGTGGACGCGCTCGGCGCCGAGGAGCGCATCGGCGATGGCGGCCTTCAAGCTCTCGTTGTCGGAGCGGAGCTCGATCGCGTCGCGCACGAACTCGAGGTTGGTCACGAGGTAGGCGAGCGGGTTGCGGATCTCGTGGGCGGCCGAGGCCGCGACCAGGCCGAGCGAGGTGAGGCCGGCGCGCGCCTTCGTCGCCTCGACCTCCATCTCGTAGAGCGCCTGCACGTCGCGCGTGAAGGCGACGATGTAGCGCACCTCACCCTGCACGAGCTTCGGCCGGGAGCGGGTCTCGGCGAGCCGGAAGCTCCCATCGGCGCAGCGGAGCCGGTAGCGGACGAAGCCCGCGTCGCGCTCGCTCCCGTGCGCGGCGTGGTCGCGCTGGATGCGGGCGATGTCCTCCGGGTGGAAGAGGGCGTACGCGGACTGGCCGACGAGCTCGGCGGGCGACCAGCCGAAGAGGCGCTCCGCGGACGGCGACGCGTAGAGGTAGGTGCCCTCGGCGTCGTGCACCGAGATCATGTCCGTGCCGACCTCCTCGATCAGCTCGAGCAGATCGTTCGGCGCGATGGACGTAACGGCTTCGATCATTCCCCCCGGCGTGCGAGGCTAGTGGCACCGAGGGACGGAGAGAATCCCCCGGACGGGGGGGCACGGAGCCGTCGTCGCGCCGCGTCAGGCTTCGAGGGCGCCGATGCCGCTGGTCACGCGGCCCTCGTCCACGCCGAAGGCGTCGAGCGGGATGCCGGCGCCGCGGAGGGCCGTGAGCACGGGCTTGCTGGTGTTCTCGCGGGAGCCCGAGCGGTAGTGCACGCCGCCCCGGAGCCGCCCGCCGCCGCCGCCGGCGACCAGGATCGGGAAGTCGCGGTTCGAGTGGTTCCAGCCGTCGGCGAGCTCGCTCGTGACGAGGATCGAGCTGTGGTCGAGGAGGTTCCCGTCGCCCTCGGGCGTCGCCTGGAGGCGGCCGAGGAGCTCGGCGAGGCGCTCCATGGTGAAGACGACCGCCGCGTGCACGGTGGGCTGCGGGTTGGCCTCGTCGTGGCAGATCTGATGGAGGCTGTTGGCCGCGCCGACGGGCCAGACGATCACGCCCGAGCCGGCCGGGCTGAAGAGCACGGAGAAGGCGCGGGTCAGATCGCAGGCGAGGGCCAGCGCGATCAGATCGCTCATGGCCTGGTTCTGCGGCGTGATCTGCTCGCGGCCGCCGACGTCCGGGAAGTCGCCGGGGCCGGTCTCGGGCGCGGTGCAGGCGCTGTCCTCGGCGGCGAGGCGCATCTCGAGGGCGCGGATGGACTCGAAGTGCTGGTCGAGGCGCGCGCGGTCGCGGGCGCCGACGCGGCCCTGGAGGCGGCGGATCTGGCCGGTGACGGCGTCGAGGGCGCTCCGGCGGGCGAGGTCCACGTCGTCCTCGACGGGGCGGCCGAAGAGGCGCTCGTAGAGGCGCTGGGGCGAGTACTCGCTCGGGTTCGGGTTGTTCGGGCCGTTGTGCGAGAGGTGCTGGAAGGTCGTGCCCTCGTCGGTGCCGCGGAAGCGGGTGATGCCGACCTCGAGGGAGCGGAAGGGGGTGGTGCCCTCGAAGTGCGCGGCGGCGATCATGTCGACGCTCGGCCGCGCGAAGGTGCTGACGATGGTGTCGCGGGTGGTGCCGACCTGGTGGTAGCGAGCGCCCGTGAGGACGCCGGTCATGCCCGAGTGGTGCGGGTGGGTGGCGGTCTTGATCTCGCAGCCGCTGACGACGCTGACCTGGTCGCGGAGACCGGCGTCGACGAGGGGCTGGAGCTGCGGCGAGGCGGCCCAGCCGGCGCCGGTGGTGCCCGGGACCCAGCGGTCGGGCTTGACGCCGTTGCCGAAGAACCAGAGGCCGAAGCGGGTCGGGAGCTCGTGGCCGTCGGCGAAGGCCGTGCCCGAGTCGTTCAGGCTGGCGTCGAGGATGGGCAGGGCGACGCTCACGGCCGCGCCGCCGAGCATGCCGCGCAGGAAGGAGCGGCGGCGAATGGGCGAGCGGGAGCTCACGGGGTCCTCCTGAGGCAGGTGACGACGGCGGTCTCGCCGCTGTTCTCGACCGGGCCGAAGCCGGTGGCGAAGCCCTCGGCGACGCAGTAGCGGTGGATGGCCGCGTCGCACTCGGGGCCGATGCGCGTGCCCGAGTGGCAGCTCGCCTGGTGCGGGGTGAGGTCGCCGTAGGTCAGGACGCGCACCTCGGCGTCGTCCACGCAGACGATGGAGGCGCCGTCGCCGGAGTGCTCGACCGGGCCGAAGCCGCTCGCGGCGCCGCGGCTCTGGCAGAAGCGGTGGATGGCCGCGTTGCAGTTCGGGCCCATGCGCTCGACGCCGTCGCAGCTCGGATGGTGACCGCGGAGCGCGGTGTAGGTCGTGCCGATGGGGCCCGCGTCGACGCAGGCGACGGTGGCGGCGTCCCCCGCGACGGCCACCGGGCCGAAGCCGCTCCCGTTGCAGCCGGTGGCCGCGCAGAGCCGGTGGATGGCCGCGTTGCAGTCCGTGCCGCGGCGCTGGCTCGCTCCGTCGCAGCCCGGGTGGCGGGCGGCGAGGAGCGTGAAGCTCGTCTCGACCGGTCGGCGCCCCATGCCCTCGTCGACGGCCCCGTCGCAGTCGTCGTCCGTGCCGTCGCAGGTCTCGGCGGAGGGGTCGGCCTCGCAGGCACCCCAGGCGCCCCCGCTGCAGCTCTGGGTGCCGCCGCAGGCGTCGTCGCAGGTGCGGACGAGGTCCTCGTCGGTCGCGCCGTCGCAGTCGTCGTCGGCGCCGTTGCAGCTCTCGGGCGTGGGCGTCGCCGCCGAGCAGGGGCCCCAGACGCCGCTCGCGCCGCAGCTCCGCGTGCCCTCGCCGCAGCTCGTGGAGCAGGCCTCGCGATCGCCCGGCGAGCAGGCGCCGGCGTCGTCCTCGCGGAGGGCCGCCGTGCGGAAGGCGTCGGAGAGGACGAGCTCGCGGAGGAGCTCGCGGAAGACGTAGCCGCGGTCGGCGAAGCCCTCGCCGAGGGCGCGGACCGCGGCCTCCTCGGACTCGAGCTCGAGGTGGCCCGTGCCGTAGCGGAAGAGGCGGCGAGCGACGCAGGCGGCGACCCGATCGTCCGTGGCGAGGACGTCGCCGAGCTCCGCCGCGCCGTCGATGGGGGCGCCGTCGAGCTCGGTGGCGGTGTCGATGGGGAGGCCCTCGTCGGTCTCGCGCCACTCGCCGAGCGGACCGAAGCGCTCGAGGGCGAAGCCGATGGGATCCATCTCGTCGTGGCAGCCCGCGCAGACCGGGTTCGAGCGGTGCTCCTCGAGGCGCTCGCGCATGGTCTGGGGGCCGGCCTCGGGGTCGTGCTCGAGGGTGGTGTCGACGCCCGGCGGGGGCGGCGGGATGTCCTCGCAGAGGAGGCTCGCGCGGACGAAGCGGCCGCGGAGGGTCGGCGAGGTGAGCGTGGCGTGGGCCCAGAGGCTGAGGATGCCCGCGCGGCCCATGAGCCCGCCGCGGCCGGCCCCCTCGGGGAGGGTCGTGCGGTGGACGCCCTCGCCCGGGTCCGGGAGGCCGTAGAGGGCGGCGAGCTCCGAGTCGACGTAGGTGACGTTCGTGTCGAAGAGGGCGCGGAAGTCGGCGTCCGGGTCCGAGGCGATCTCGGCGAAGAGGAGCTCGAGCTCGCGGCGCATGGAGGCGCGGAGGGAGGGCGTGAGCTCCGGGTAGAGCTCCGGGTCCTTGGAGACGGTCTCGAGGCGCTCGAGGCTGGCGAACTCGCCGAAGAAGCGGGCGAGGGCGGCGTCGGCACGCGGGTCGGCGAGGAGGCGGTCGAGCTGGCGCTCGAGGCCTTCGTCCGTGACGAGCTCGCCGCGGGCGGCGGCGTCGAGGAGGGCGTCGTCGGGGGTGGAGGACCAGACGAGGTAGGAGAGGCGCGAGGCCATCTCCCAGCTCGTGTAGCGGCGGCGGGTGGGGTCGCTCGGATCGAGCTCGCCGACCTCGACGCGGAAGAGGAAGTCGGGCGCCTGGAGCATGGCGACGAGGGCCCAGCGGGCGCCTTCGTGGGGGGCGCCGAAGCGCTCGGCGAGGTCGGCGACGAGCGTGGAGAGGGCGTCGAGCTCGGCGGGCTCGAGGGGGCGGCGCCAGGCACGGCGGCCGAAGGAGGTGAGCCAGGCGCGGAGGCAGGGGTCGGTGGCGGAGGTCGGCTCGCAGCCGAGGAAGGCGGCGCGGCGGGTGGGGTCGTCGAAGATGGCGTCCGCGACCTCGCGGGCGGCGGCCTCGTACTGCTCGGCGGCGCGCGGGGGGATGGTGAGCTCGGAGCCGCCGATGGTGGTGAAGCCGTGGAGGGGGGTGTCGACCTCGAGGTCGGTCGGGAGGGGGACGCCGGCGGGGAGGAGGTCCGTGAGGGTGCGCTCGTACTCGACGCGGGTGAGGCGGTGGAGGGTGGCGGGGGCCGGCGCGAAGGGGGGCGGCTCGATGGGGTCGGTCGGGTCGGTGGGGCCGGTCGGGTTCGAGGGGGTGCCGGTCGGGTTGCCGATCTCGCCCTGACAGGCGGTCAGGAGGAGGGCGGCGAGGAAGAGGGGGAGCCGGCGGAGCATGGGCGGGTGCGTGAAAAGCATTCGGTGTGCCAGCCCAGGATGACGCGGCGAGAGGCGAGATCGTCCGGGGGACAGGACGTTTCAGGCGCATGAGAGGCGCCGCCGGGGTGTGCGGACCCCGCCGAGCGGCCCGCGGGTCCCCAGCTGGAGCGCGCTCGCCGGGCCTGCCAGCGCGGTGCTCGCGCGGTGTGGGGGGCGCTCGAGGGTCGTGCGCGAGGGCCCTCGCTCGGAGCGGGGGCGGAGAGCGTCAGCGCCCGTCGAGCGCGCCGGCGAGGCGCATGGCCCGGACCTGATCGCCGAGCCCGAGCCCCTCGAAGACGGCCAGCGTGTCGTCGTGGAGCGCGAGCACCCGCGACGTCTCCCCGTCGCGCCGCAGGAGGAGCCGCGGCGCGGTGCCGTCGAAGGAGGCGACGCCCATCTGGTTCCAGCCGTCGCGCGCCAGCCGACCCGCCTCGCGGAGGCTCGCGACGCCCCGCGCCGCGTGGACCACGCCGTCCTCCCGCGCGAGCAGCGCGCGCCGCGCCCCGGCCCCCAGCGCCTCGTGCAGCGCGTGCAGCGCCTCGGTCGCGGGGGCCGCCGCCGTGAGCATCAGCTCCAGCGCCGAGAAGCGGATGGCGCCGGGCGCCGCCTGCGCCGTCGGGAGGCGCTCGAAGTGGATCGGGGTGCCGAGGGCGGCGAGCGAGTGGAGCCCCGCCAGCATCTGATCGCGGAGCGCCCCCCGGAGGGAGAGGAGGTGCCGAGGGTCGTCCTCGAGGAGGGCCGTGCCGAGGGCGCAGCCGCGGGCCCGCGCCCGGGCGACGCCCGCGGCCACCGCGTCGCGGGCGCTCGGGTCGCGGCCGACGAGGAGCTCGCCGAGGCGCGCGTGGCCGGGCGTCCCGCGGACGTAGCAGAGGTCGCCGCGGTCGAGGAGCGCCTCGCCGCAGGGCTCGCCGCCGGCGAGAAAGTGGACGCGGCCGGTGAAGGCGCCGAGGCCGTCGAGCGCGTAGAGGAGGCACGCGAAGCCGGAGGCGTCGCGCTCGCGAGGGGGATGGGAGAGGGGAAGGTTCAAACTGCGCTCCTTCGGGTCTCGGCGGGGGCTCGACCGCGAGCGGGGGGGTCGAGCCGGGTGGGCTATATTCCAGCAGCACTGAACTCGACCGTCTTGAACGAGGTTGCATCGATCGCCTCCCCCAACGGGGGGTTCGCGCGAATACTGCGTCTCAGCCGCTGGACGTCTCGAGGGGTGCGACAATTCGCCTTTTGCAGCGAAAATCGTGTTGCATTACCTAGTTGGAGGGGAGGGGATGGGAGTCCCCCAGACATGGTCCACATCGCGCGCCAGCTTCGTGTTCGAAGGTGCATCGGCGATCGCGCACGGATCTTCCACGTGCAGGAGCGCGGCGAGGCCCCGCCGCCGCTCGTGACCGAGGGGCTGAGCTTCGGCTGGCGGGAGAGTGGCAGCTCGGAGACCTTCTACGAGGGGCAGTGGAGGCCGGTGACGCCGGGCCGGATGGTCTGCGTGCTGCCGGATCACGCGGTGCGGAAGCGGGGCCAATGCGAGGTGTCGCGCCATCGGGTGCTGGTGGTCGACCCGGCCCACGTGGAGGAGGCGCTCGAGACGCTCGAGGCGCGAGGGCCACATCCCGCGTTCTACGTCGAGAGGCCGTCGCAGCGCGCCACCCTCGGGGCGCTCTTGACGCTCGAGGGCGGGGACGAGGAGCTGCACGCCGAGACCCTGCTGGCGCAGCTCCTCGACGAGCACTTCGGCGGGCCGAACCGCCGCGCGCCGCGAGCCCCCGCGCGCATGCGCGCCGTGCGGGAGCTCTTGCGGGATCGGTGCGCCGAGTCCCTGACCATGGATGACCTGGTCGAGGCGTCCGGGCTCGACCGCTACCGGCTCATCCGCTCGTTCAAGCGGGCGCACGGGGTGACGCCCTTCCACTACCTGCGGCTGGTGCGGCTGGCGCGGGCGCGGCGGCTCCTGCACACGGGGCAGCGCGCGACGGCGGTGGCGCTGGCGACCGGGTTCTCCGACCAGTCGCACCTCACGCGGAGCTTCGGTCGGGTCTATGGGATCACACCGGCGGCGTACCAGCGGGAGGTCGGCGCGCTGGTACGCGGGGCGGAGGACGACGGCGAGTGAGCGGCCCCCGGCGGAGGAGCCGGG
Source organism: Sandaracinus sp. (assembly GCA_002699025.1). Taxonomy (GTDB): domain Bacteria; phylum Myxococcota_A; class Polyangia; order Polyangiales; family Houyiibacteriaceae; genus Houyiibacterium; species Houyiibacterium oceanicum. The sequence continues at coordinate 16,422 of PABA01000229.1, forward strand.
AGCGGGATGCGCGGGGCGGTCGCGGGCGGAGCGGGGGCGCCATCGGACGGGGACGTGGCGCGCGCCGGGATGGCTCGCGGCCAGGGTCGGGGCGAGGGTCGCGGGGGCGGCTCAGGTGCCGGTCTCGTCCTTCGCGCGGACGACGTGGGGCCGGGCGTAGGCGCCGCTCGGAGGATGGGCCGCCTGGATCTCCGCCGCGGCCAGCCGGCTCTTCGCGAGCACCAAGCCGACGTTCGCGTGGGCGGGGCAGACGAAGACGAAGGCCTGCTCCGGGCGGAGCTTCGAGCGGAGGAAGACGTGGACGAGCCGCTCGGAGAAGACGAGGATCTCTTCGAAGTAGTGGCGACCGTCCTCGGGCACGCCGCGGCTCTCGCGGACGCGCTGCTCGATGGTCGAGACGTTCGGGCCGTTGAAGAGGTCGCTGGTGGCGGCGCCGACGAGGGAGAGGATGTCGCGGGAGGGGCCGTCCGCGGCGGCGACGTCGAGGAGGACGCCGGTGGTCAGGTCGACGCGGCCGGCGGCGAGGCAGTCGGGGATGTGGCGGCGGGCATCCGCGATGGCCTTCTCGAAGCGGGGCATGGGGTCAGGATGCGCGAGGAGCCGGCGGGCGGCTTGTACGCCATTGCAGCGCTCGGCCGGGTCGACGGGTCGGCGCCGCGGCATATCGTCGCAGTCGGCGGTCGGGCGGGGCCGGCAGTCGGATCGGTGCTGGGTCCGTGCCGGGTCGGTACCGGGTGGGGCGATGCCGGGTCGGTGCCGGGTTGGTGCCGGGTCGGGCGGCCTCAGCGGGCGGCGAGCACCAGGGTGATCGTGAGGTCCTTGGCGCGGGGGCCGCCGGGGCCGCCGGTCGGGCGCTCGCCCGTGGGGCCGCTGGCGTCGAGCTGCGCGCCGAAGACGTAGCCGGCTTCGTCCGGGCCGGCGATCCAGCGGAAGAGCTCGGTGCCGTCGGGCGGGAGGAAGTCCGCTTCGTCGGTCGTGTCGTCGAAGGCCTGAGCGAGGAGGAGGAAGTCGCCCGGCTCGCCGGTGGCGGAGGGGAAGACGCTGTCGGTGCTGCGGTCGTTGGAGGTGGAGGCCTCGTCGCGGACCGGCTCGGTGGGGTCGGCGCCGCGGACCCCGGTGAGGATGGCCCAGGCCGGGCGGCTGCCGCGGAGGGTCCAGGCGTAGCGGGCCGGCTCGTCGGCGGCGACGGTGCGGAGGAAGGCGACCGTGGCGAGGTCGCGGCCGGCGCCGCCGCTCTCGGCGAAGCGGCGGCAGTAGTCGCCGTCGGGCTCGATGCAGTCGGCGACCTCGAAGCACTCGGGCTGGCCGTTGTCGGTCTTGAAGCAGGAGGCGACGGGGTCCCAGCCGTCGAGGGCGACCGGGAGGAGGTCGTCCGTGCGGCTGAGGAAGAGGACGAGGAGGTCGCCGGGAGCGGTGTCGGTGGGGCGCTCGAGGTCGAGCTCGCCGGAGCCGTCGTAGGTGGCGGTGGAGCCGCGGTGCCAGTCCTCGGGGGGGCCGGCGTCCGGGGGGCCGGCGTCGGCGAGGGCCGCGTCGGTGGGGGCGCTGGCGTCCACGGGGGAGGCGGCGTCGAGGGGGGCGGCGGCGTCCGCGGGTGGGGCGGCGTCGGGGGTCGGGCTCGCGGCGTCGGCCAGGGAGGCGTCGGGCGTGGCGGCGGCGTCCGGGGCGTCGTCGTCGCCGCCGCAGGCGAGGAGGAGGAGGAGGGCGGCGGTGGTGGCGGTGGCGAGGGGGGAGGGGGTGGAGCTCGGCATGGCCTCGGGGAGGGTCGGCGTGGGGGAGAGCGCGACGGGGAGGTGGCGTAGGCGCGCAGGAGCAGAAGGAACAGAACGCGTTCCACTCGTCGCGAGGCTCACCATGCGGGGAGCGGGAACAGGCGTGCAAGGCGGGGGGAGGCGCCGTCGGGGTTCGACCTGGCACCGCGGGGGGACGGCCGCGCAGGAGCTGATGTGCGGGGGGCCGCTGCGCGGAGGACTGCCGTGCGGAGGGCTGCTGTGTGGAGGCGTGCGGAGGGGCTGATGTGCGGAGGCCTGGACGCAGACGCGAGGAGGACGGGCGCGCGGTTGGAGGCAGGCGCTCAGCGGCCGCGGAGCTCCTCGGGCATGTCCTGGGGGCGGCCCATGAAGAGGAGCAGGCCGAGCTCACCGCGCCCCGTGGCCTCGTTGGGGTGGAGGACGACGCCCCACTTGCCGAAGTCGCCGCCCCAGAGGTGCTCGCCGTCGAAGCTCATGCGGGTGCGGCCGTCGCGGAAGACGACGATGCTGAAGGGGCGGCGGGCGACCATGGGGATCGGGCCGTCGCCGGTGCCGGCGGAGGCGACGCCGAGGAGGCCGAAGACCATGGGGACCTCGTCGCCCGGTTGGAAGTCGTACCAGACGACCTCTTCGTCCTGGAGGGCCTGGAGCTGGGTGGCGGTGGCGTGGGCGAAGCGGACGTGGCGGGCCTGGGGGGCGCCGCAGGCGGAGAGGGTGAGGAGGGCGGCGGCGAGGAGGAGGGGGGCTCGAGTGGGCATGGGGGGCTCCGGGGCTGAGGGTTGGCGAGAGCCATAGCTGGAGCCGCGGGGGGCGAACATGGTCTGGAGCGACCACGCGAGGGGGAGCGTGGCGTCGCGTGGGGGAGGGGTTCGCGCTCGAGGAGAGGGTGGCGGACCGCCACCCCCTCCGCCGCCACTCCGCCGATTCGTCGCTGCAAGTGCGCGGAATCACACGAGCGCGAGTCCGGCACGGGGCGTGAAGTCGTGGGCGGGTGGTGTGACGCAGCCGCGCATGGACATCCCGGGGTCGAGCTTGATGCTGACGCGGCGGACGACGCTGCGGAAGCTGTTCTGGCGGCCGGGGACGTTGGCGGGGGTGCGGCCGGGGAGCGTGTTGCTCTACGC
>PABA01000230.1 GCA_002699025.1 Sandaracinus sp.
CCGCCCCCCCCCCGGCTACGGCCTCCGACACAACGACGTCGGCGCCCTCTCCGCCTCGTCCAGCTGCCTCTCCCCCAGCCCCAGCGCGTCCACCCGCCACCCGCCCTCTTCCTCCACCAGCACCACCGCCATCCGCGGCGCTCCTCCCTGCACCCCCGTCAGATCCACGCAGCGCCGCCACGGGCTCTCCGGCCCCTTCCACCTCTCGCCCGCGCGCACGTGCGCCCAGACCCCGTTCGCGCTCCGCAGCTCGCTCAGCCCCGCCACCGCGTAGCGGAACGCCTCCAGGTCCGCCTCCCCCCGATAGCGCGCGCTCATCCGCGCGTAGGCCGCCTCGTCCTCCCCGAGCGCGAGCTCCCGCACGAAGGCGTCCAGCGCCGTCAACGGCGCGTCGCTCCGCCGCTCGCTCCACCAGAGCACGCCGCCCCCGGCGACCAGCAGCACCAGCGCGACGACCAGGATCCCCCGACCGGCCCGCATGGGCGCCGCGCTCGCGCCCTCGCGCTCAGCGGGCACCGGCCTCCTCGCGCGCCACCTCGCGCCCGGGCCCCGCGCCGAGGTCGAAGCGCACGTAGCCGGCCGCCGTCAGCGCCCCGACCCGCCGCTCCGTGTCCCCGGTCGGCGCGTAGCGGAGCTGCGCCCCGAAGGTCAGGGGCCCGAAGCGCGCCGCGACGCCTCCGCCGAGCCCGAGATGCGTGACGAGCGTGTCCCGCGCCCGGTCCCGGCCGAGCGCCAGGTCCACCTCGAGCCCGGCGCTCACGTGCCGATGGAGCACCACGTCCGCGCCGTAGGCGGACGCCCAGAGCATCGCCCCGTCCGCCTTCGCGTCGAGGACGGCGCCCTGACGGGTCCGCAGCCGAAGCCGCTCCCCGAGCCCCGCCCGAAACGCGAGCGAGGGCACGAGCCAGACGTGCCCGAGCGAGCCCCCCTCCACGCCGGTCGGCCACCAGGCCGCGAGCTCCCCGTAGAGCGCGAGCGCCGGCTCCGAGCCCGCGCCGAGCTCCCCCCGGCGCCAGAGCGACGCGCCGATCGAGCTGCCGAGGTCGCGGTCGCCGCGCCGCGCCGGGGCCTCGTCCCCGACCCGGTGGTCCGTCGGCACGCGCAGCCCCACGCGCACGCGCTCGGCGATCGAGACCTCCGCGCCGAGCGTGATCCGCGCGTGCCCCCGGTCGCCCCGGCCGAGCGAGCCGGCGGCGAGCCAGATCGCATGCCCCCGCGGGTCCGCGTCGCGGAGCGGGAGCAGCTCGGGGCTGTCGAGGAGGCCGAGCGCCTCGAGGGCCGGCGCCACGCCGAAGGGAGGCCGCGACGGCTCGGCCGGCCGCTCCCCCGCGCGCTCCCGCGCCTCGTCCGCCTCGTCCGCCTCGTCCGCCTCCTCGTCTCCGGCGGGCTCGGGCTCCCGGAGCGTCACCGGCACGCGCGCGATCGCCGGCGCGTCCTCGTCGAGCGCGACCTCGAGGGCGGCGTCCTCGCCCCCCTCCACCGGTGTGATCGTGGCGACCCAGCGACCGCCTTCGCGCGCGAGCGGCGCCGTCGCGCCGAGCCCCCGGAGCACGAGCCCCTCCGGCGGCGCGCGCGTCGCGTCCAGCTCGAGCTCGACCCGCTGCGCTCGCCCCCGCACGAGCGCCAGCCCTTCCGCGTCGCCCTCCGCCCCGTGCGCGCCCTCGACCGCCGCCAGCCGCACGCGCGGCTCCTCGACGCGCACACCGAAGGGAGCCGCCGCGAAGCCCTCGGCGTCCACGCAGCGCACCTCGCCCGCGCGCGCGATGACCAGCGGCGTCCCCGCGCCGCCCTCGGCCGCCCCCGCGGCGCGCTCCGCCCCGCTCTCCGTCTCCGCGACGGCCGGCTCCGCCGTCTCCGCCTCGCCTCCTGCCGCGTCCGCCGCCTCCCCGACCTCCTGCTCCTCCGCGCCGCCCAGCACGCAGCGGAGGCCCTCCGGTGGGAGGAAGCGCGTCCCCGCCCAGACCGTCGGCGGCTCCGGCGCCACCGTCGGATCCGGCAAGACGTCCTCGCCCTCCCCCTCCCCAGGCGCGGCTCCGCCCTCGAAGCGCCCGAGCTCCACGCGGAAGGCCAGCGCGCGCGACGGCCGGCTCTCGAAGAAGTCGCCGTCGATGGTCGAGGCCCGCGCCAGGTACGTCCCCGCGGGCAGCCAGTGGAGCTCGAAGCGCGTCACCTCCGCCGGCACCTCCGTCGCCGCGACGATGGATCCGCGCGCCCCCGCCTCGGTTCGCCGGAAGATCTCCACCCGGTAGGCCCGCGCGCCCTCGACCGGCGCCCAGCCGCCCCGCACGGTCGCGCCCTCGGGGCTCACGCCGACGAAGCGGCCTGGCGCCCCCTCGGCCCAACGCGGCGCGGGCGGCAGCGGGCGCGGCGGCGTCGGTCGGCTCCCGGGCATGACCTTCGAGCCGAACCCGGGGCGCACGCGCACGCGCCCGCCGGCGCGGCCTCGGACGCGCGCCTCCCGCCCCTCGAGGTTGGAGACGCGGCTCGTCCCGGCTCCATCGACGCTGACGACGGCCTCGCCCTCGGCGAGCTCGGCCTCGGCCGAGGGCGTCTCCACCCGCAGCCCCCGGAGCTCCGCGAGCCGGCTCCGCAGCGCCCCCCGCTCGAGCGTCGCCCGCCGGGTCTCGCGCCGCGCGCGCCGCGCCTCGCCGCCATAGATGATGACGAGCGTGTTCTCGCGCATCGTCACGATCGACTCGTCGCGGAAGGTGAGCTCCGCCGCCGACGCCTCGAGCGTGTTCACGCGCCAGCCCCGGAAGAGATCGAGGCCCCGGTTCGCGCGCCGCCAGCTCGTCTCCGCCGGCTCGCGCGCCTGCACGCGGCGTACGGTGGCCGTCACCTCCGCGTCCGGCGTCGGCGCCCGCGCCGCCCGGCCGCCCCCCACGTACTCGCGCGGCAAGGTCAGCACGACCCCCGGCGACAGGTAGGGCCCGCACTCGCCCGCCTCCCCGACGTCCTCGGCCGGGTTGAAGCGCTCGATCACGTCGTAGAGGCGCCAGCTCCCGTAGAAGCGCTGCGCGAGTGAGCCGCAGGTGTCGCCGCGGCGCACCGTGTACTCGAAGGTCTCGACCTCCTCCGCCGGCCGCGCGTCCTGGGGCTGCGCGCCCACCGAGCCCGCCCCGCCGAGGACGAGCGCAAGAGCGAGCGCCGCCGCGCGCGCCCCCGCACGCCCCCGCACACCGGGGCGCCTCATCGCCGCCTCGCCTTCCGCACCGCGCGCCAGACCTTCCGCGCCACGTCCTCCGGCGCCAGCTCGCCGCCGTGCACGACCACCTCCGCGGCCCCGGCCCGGAGGAGCCCCGAGAGGCGCGCGACGTCCCCCTTCGGCGCGTCCGCGATCACCGGGAGCCCCGCCGCCGCCCGCGCCTCCACCTCGCCGACGGACGCCCCGAGGAGCATCAGCGCCGCCACGCCCTCGGGCGCGTCCTGCCCCGCCTCGAGCATCACCACCTCCAGCCCGTTCGCCGCGAGCGCCAGGCGCCCGTCGTCGTCGAGGGGCCCCTCCCAGGCCACCACGACCCCCTCCGCGGCCTCCGTGGGTGGCGGCCGCTCCGTCGTCGCCCCGACCGAGATCATCCGCGCCGCCCGACCGAGCCGGGTCGCGTCCTCGCCCCGCCCGCTCATGCGCGCCGGCGCCGCCGGCTCGAAGCCGCGGAGGAAGTCCCGCACCTGCCGCGCCGCCGGTCGCTCGCCGGGCTCCTTCGCCATCATGCGCCCGATCAGATCGTCGATCGCGCCCGGCACCTCGCGCTCCGGGTAGGCGTCGCGGATGGGCTTCGGCTTCACGAAGAGGTGCCGCGAGATCACCATCGCCGCGTCCCCCTCGAAGGGCGTGTGCGCCGTGAGCAGCTCGTAGAGCATCACCCCGAGCGCGTAGACGTCAACCGCCGGCGTCATCACCGCCTCGCCGCGGCACTGCTCGGGCGCCATGTACTCGGGCGTCCCGGTGATGACCCCCTCGCGGGTCAGCCGCCCGGTCTCCCGGTCGGTCTCCTCGGCGAGGAAGGCGAGGCCGAAGTCCACGAGCACCACGCGCTCCCGGCCCGCCGAGTCCACGTCGAAGATCACGTTCTCCGGCTTGAGGTCCCGGTGCACGGCCGCCGCCGCCTCCGCCGCCGCGAGCACGTCGGCGATCTCCGCCGCCATCCCGACGGCGCGCGCGAGGGGCACGGGCGGCAGGTCGACGTCCACGATCGACCGGAGGTCGGGCCCGCTGAGCCGCTCCATGGCGAGGTAGAGCACGCCCGCGTGCTCGCCGTAGTCGTAGATGTCGACCACCCCGCCGTGCTTGATCGACGAGGCCACCCGCGCCTCCCGGAGGAAGCGCTCGCGCGACACGCTCCGCGCCGCCTTCTCCGGGTGGATCACCTTCAGCGCCACCGGCCGCCGGAGCGCGATCTGCGTCGCCTCCCAGACCGAGCCCATGCCGCCCTCGCCGAGCATCTCCCCGATCTCGTAGCGCCCCGCGACGATCGTCCCGGGCCCGATCGTCCCCGTTCCATCCGCCCCCGGCCCGTTCGCGGCGCCCTCGCTCATACCTTCACCTCGAAGAGGTGCACGGGCTTCGCCCGGCCCGTCAGCGCGCGCTCGCCGAGGTCGTGGAAGTCGAAGCCGCCCTCCTCGCCCACGGCCTCGCGCACCTCCCGCGTCGCCAGGATCTGCCCCGGCCGCGCGATGGCCTCGAGGCGCGCCGCGACGTTCACCGTGTCGCCGATGGCCGTGAACTCCATGCGGGTCTCGCTCCCGACGTTCCCGACGACCGCCTCCCCCGCGTGCACGCCGATGGCGAGCTCGATGGTCACGCCGTACTTCTCGCGCCACCCCGCGTTGCCCGCCTCGAGCCAGCGCATCATGTCCTCCGCGCAGGCCAGCGCCCGCGCCGCGTGGTCCGCGTGGGGCGTCGGCGCGCCGAAGAGCGCCATCACGCAGTCGCCGACGAACTTGTCGATGGTGCCGCCGTGCCGGAAGACGATCTCCGTGAGGATCGTGAAGAGCTCGTTCAGCAGCCCGACGACCTCCTCCGGCGCGAGCCGATCGGTGATCGGCGTGAAGGCGACCACGTCCGCGAAGAGCACGCTCAGCTCCCCGCGGCGTCCGCCGAGGGCCATGTCCTGCTCGCGTCGCACGACCTTCTCGACGACCTCCGCCGGCAGGTAGCGCCCGAGGTCCGTGCGGATCGCCACCTCGTGCTCGATGCGCGCCTCGCTCTCCTCGAGGTCCGCCGCCGCCTGGCTCATCACGTCGCCGAGCACGCGGAACTCGTCCCGCGTCTCGAGGGTCACGCGCTTGTCGAAGCGCCGCGAGGCCAGGTCCTGCGCGAAGCTGGCGAGGGCCTGGATCGGCCGCGTGATCTGCTTGGCGACGAGCACGGCGAGGAGGAGCGCGAGGGCGATGACCACGCCGATCGTCACGAAGACGATCCAGCGCATGCGGTGGAGCGAAGCGTAGACGACCTCCTCCGGGACCTGCGCGACCACGGCCCAGGAGCGGCCCTGGAGCCCGACGATCGTGCCGACCATCTCCCGGCCGTCCGGCGCGGCGTATTCGCCCGACTGCTGGAAGCGCCCGGAGACCGCGCCCGGATCGACCCCGGCGAGGATGCCCTGCCCGGCGACGCTCTCGAGGCGAGCGGCGCGCGCCGCGTCCGGATGGGCGAGGAGCCGCTGCTGCTCGTCGACGAGGAAGAGCGCGTCCGGCCGCCCCTCGAAGCGCACCTCGTGGAGCCGCGCGAGCCGCGCCTGGAGCCCCTCGAGGGAGAGGAGCGTCGCGACGAAGCCGGTCAGCTCCCCCCGGGCGCGGAGCGGGACCACGAGGGGCACGCGCGGCGTCCCGGGCCCCGGCCGCGCCTCGCCGGTCGCGACGTTCTCGCGCGCCGCCCGCTCCCGGAGCGCCGCGTCCAGCCGCTCGGGGACGGCCGGCCGCGGGCGCCCCTCCTCCCGGACCAGATCGATGAGCTCGCCCTCGGCGTCGTAGATGGCGGCGTGGTCCACGTCCTCGCGCCCGGCCACGACGCTCGCCGCGAGCCCCGCCGTCGCCTCCGGGGGGAGCGTCGGATCCGTGAGCACGCGCCCCACCTCGTCGAGCGCGTCCTGCGCCGCGACGAAGTGCCGCTCGACGCCGCCGGCGAGGTCGTCGGCGACGGCGAGCTGGAGCTCCCGCGCGTTGGTGCGCACCGTGTCCGCGTTCACGTCGAGGAGCAGCCAGCCGACGACGATCAGCGGCGCGACGGCGAGGGCCGCCCCGAGGAGCGTGAGCTTCAGCCGGAAGGGCACCGGCGGACGCGCGACCCCCCGCCGCGTCATGGCCGCGCCCGCTCCCCCGCCCCCGCCGACGTCGCCTCCGGCGCCGCCCCTACCGAGGTCCGTTGTGAGCGCGTGGAGCCCTGTACTACCGTTCCGCGGTGGCCCACAAACGGACCCTGCCCTACGAAGACGGCCCGGCCCAGCTCCCCGTCGACACGCTCTCGGTGGAGGTGAGCGAGGGGCCGGACGCCGGCACGCGCCTCGTCGCCGAGACGGAGACGCTCACGCTCGGCTCGGCGGAGGGCAACGACCTCGTCCTCGGCGACCCGACCATCTCCCGCTATCACGCGGAGCTCGAGCGCACCGAGGAGGGCATCCGGGTGCGCGACAACGGCTCGACCAACGGCGTCTGGATCGGCGCCGTGCGCGTCCAGGCCGCGACCGTCCCACCGGGCACCACGCTGAAGCTCGGCGGCACCACGCTCCGGGTCGGCGAGGGCGAGCGCAAGCACGTCAAGCTCCACGGCGACGACCGGCTCGGCGATCTGCGCGGCCGGAGCGCCGTGATGCGCCGGCTCATGAGCCAGATCGAACGCGCCGCCCGCACCGAGGCCTCCGTGCTCATCGTCGGCGAGTCGGGCACGGGCAAGGAGCTCATCGCCCGCGCGCTCCACGACCTCGGCCCGCGGCAGGAGGACGGCTTCGTCACCGTCGACTGTGGCGCCATGGCCCCCAACCTGGTCGCGAGCGAGCTCTTCGGGCACGAACGCGGCGCCTTCACGAGCGCCGACCGCCGCCACATCGGCGCCTTCGAGCGGGCCCACGGCGGCACGCTCTTCCTCGACGAGATCGGCGAGCTCCCGGCCGAGCTCCAGCCGAACCTCCTCGGCGCCCTCGAGCGTCGGCGCTTCCGGCGAGTCGGCGGGCGCGAGGACATCGCCGTGGACGTCCGCGTCATCGCCGCGACCAACCGGGATCTCCGCGCCGAGGTCAACGACGGCCGCTTCCGCCTCGACCTCTACTACCGGGTCGCCGTGGTCACGCTCCGCGTGCCGCCGCTCCGCGAGCGCGCGAGCGACATCCCGCTCCTGATCGAGCACTTCCTCGAGGAGAGCGGCCACGGCGACGCCATGGAGGAGCTCTTCCCGCCGGCGCTCCTCGAGGAGCTCCAGCGCCACCACTGGCCGGGCAACATCCGCGAGCTCCGCAACCTCGTGGAGGCCACCGTCGCCATGGGGGAGGCGCCCGTCGACATGATGGCCTTCGACGTCAGCCCGCCCGGCAGCCCGGACCCCGACGCCATCCCCATGCGCGGCGTCTTCCCGCTCGCCTACAAGGACGCGCGCGCCGCCGTGCTCCACGAGTTCGAGCGGCGCTACCTCGGCCACTGGCTCGAGGAGAGCGGCGGGAACGTCGCCAAGGCGGCCCGCGGCGCGCGCATGGATCGCTCGCACCTCTTCCACATGCTCCGGCGCCACGACCTCCGCTGACGCGAGCGCCCCGCTCATTCACCGTCCAGGCGGCGCAGCTCGATGCGCCGGTTCCGCGCCCGCCCCTCGGGCGTGTCGTTCGTGTCGACCGGGTCCGCCTCGCCGTAGCCGCGGGCCTCGAAGCGGGCCCCGTCCAGGCCGTGCTCGACGAACCAGCGGAGCACGGCGCGGGCGCGCCGCTGCGAGAGGCGCCGGTTGGCCCGGGCGCCGCCCCGATCGTCCGTGTAGCCGGCGATCTCCAGGCGCACGTCCGGCACGCGGCGCAGCGTCTCGAGCGTGCGCTGCAGCACGGCCTCGCTCTCGGGCAGGATCTCGGCGCTCCCGCTCCGGAACTGCACGCCCTCGAGCGTGAGCCGATCCCCGAGGGCCGGGCAGCCGGCGCCGTCGACCTCGGCCCCCTCCTCCGTGCCCGCGCAGGCGTCGAGGTGGTTGGGCACCCCGTCGCGGTCCGTGTCGTCGTCCTCCGCGTAGCGCGGGTCCTGGCTCGGATCGCGCACCTCGTCCGGGTCCGGCATGCCGCCGCCGTCCGTGTCGCTCCGCCGCGGGTCCGTCTCCCCGGGGTCGAGGACGCCGTTGCGGTTCGCGTCCTCTCGGCCGTCGTTCAGGCCGTCGCCGTCCGTGTCGCGCTCGAGCGGGCTGGTGTCCGTGTCCGCCTCGACGCCGTCCGGGAGCCCGTCGCCGTCCGTGTCGTCGTTCGTCGGGTCCGTGCCGAGCTCCGCCTCGCGCGCGTCCGAGAGCCCGTCTCCGTCCGTGTCCGCCTCGCCCTCCGTCTCCAGCAGCTCGAGCGAGAGCGAGACGCCACCCACGAGGAGCAGGTCCGGCGCGCGGCTGTCGTCGCCGCCGAAGAGGAAGGCCGTGCGCACGAAGAGCCCGAGCTGGAGCGGGCGGCGCACGGAGATCTCGTAGCCGGCGGCGGCGTCGATGCCGAACTGCGCGCCGTCGAAGCGGTGGAAGCCCGCGTGGGCGCTCACCCAGAGGTTGCTCGGGAGGTTGCCGCCCTCCTCGCCGCGGTAGCCGGCGTCGTCGTCCAGGAAGCGGAGCCGCACGCCGGCGGCGAAGGTCCCGTAGGAGGTGCCCGTCCGATCGCTCGTCGGAAAGCGCCGACCGAAGCCGCCGCCGCCGGCGATCAGCTCGATCGCGATGGGCGGCGCGAGCTGCCAGTCGGCAGAGAGCCAGGCCACGCCCCCGGCCGCGCTCTCGGCGTCTTGCCGAGCGCGCGCGGTCCCGGCGATGGGCGCGCCCGCCCCGACGTCCAGGTGGAGCTGGAAGCGGCCGCTGTCGGCGCGCGCCGCGCCCCCCGTCACGAGCGTCAGGGCGGCGGCGGCGGCGAGGACGAGGGGGCGGAGCTTCATGGAGGCAGTATCCCAGCGCGGGGCGGGCGGCGCGCCGGGGCTCCCCCGACGGCCGCCACCCCGAGAGGCTACTTCTTCCCGAAGAGCCCGCCGAGCGCCTTGCCGGCGTCGCCGAGCTTGTCCTCGAGCCCGCCCTCGAGGAGCGCCGGCCCGTGCTTCTGGATGAGCTCCACCACCACGTCGGCGGCGCCCTTCGCCTGCTTCTCGTCGAGGCCGACGCGCTGCTGCAGCTGCTCGACCACGATGCCCTTCAACGACTCCAGATCCATCCCTCGATCCTTTCCGTGGGCCGCCCGACCCCATCGCCAGTGCGACGGAGGCCGGCGCGACGGGGGCCGACGCCCGGGCGGCGCCGCCGTGAGAGGCGACGCACGGCCCGGGCGCGCGACCCGGTTCTCTCGTCTGCTTCGGCGTCTACTTCTTGCCGATCGCCTTCACGACGTCCTCGTCGAGGTGCACGTCCATCTGCGGGAACGGGATGCCGATGCCCGCGCCGTCGAGGGCGTACTTCGTCTCGCGGATGATGGACTGATAGACCGTCCAGAAGTCGTCGGTCTTGCACCAGACGCGGACCTGCCAGTCGACCGAGCTCGCTCCGAGCCCCTTGAGGAAGACCTGCGGCGCCGGATCCTCGAGGCCGGCCTCGACGTTCGGGAGGATCGCCTCGAGTACCTTGCGGGTCTCGTCGATGTCGGCGCCGTAGTCGACGCCCACGTCGATGTCGACGCGCCGCACGTCGAAGCCCTGGTTGTTGATGATGACGTCCCCGAAAACGGCCTTGTTCGGGACGATCACCTTCCGGTTGTCGAGCGTGCGGAGCACGCAGAAGAAGAGCTCGATCTCCTCCACCGTGCCGCTCTCCCCGCCGGCCTTGACCCAATCGCCGACCTCGAAGGGGCGGAAGACGAGGAGCATCACGCCGGAGGCGAAGTTGCCGAGCGTGCCCTCGAAGGCCAGGCCGATGGCGAGACCGGCGGCACCGATGATCGCCGCGAAGCTCGAGGTCTGGAAGCCGAAGTAGCCGAGGATGGCGATGAGCGCGGCGGCCAGGACGACCCAGCGCACCATGTTCGAGGCGAAGCGGACGAGCGTGACGTCGAGGTTCCGCGACTCACCGACCTTCCGGACGCGGCGGCTGATCCAGCCGGCGACCATGAAGGAGAGGAAGATCCCGATGAGCGCGCCGAGGATCTTGATGCCCCAGGGCGCGACCTGGTCGTTGAGGGTCTCGAGGATGGCGTCGACGCTGAACCAGCCGCCGCCGCCTTCCCCGCCTCCGCCGCCGTTCGCGGCTGCCTCGCCCTCGGCCTCCTGGGCCGCGGCGAGCGTGGGAAGGAGCACGCCCGCGAGGAGCGCGAGCGCGCCCCCGGCGCGCCGTAGGATGTCGTTCGTTCGAGTCATGAGATCCCCCACTCAGATGAGCGTGTAGATGAGGCTGATGGTGGTCGTCGTGTCGATCTTCTCGCGCTCGGTTCCGTCCGCCTGGAGCGCCGGCACGTTGTCGTAGAGCAGCTTGAACTTGATCTCGACCTGCAGGCTGCCGGCGATGGTGCTGCGGAGCGCGGCGTCGTAGTTGATGCGGAGATCCTCCGGCTCCTCGAGGTTCAGGAGCGCCTCGACGCCGGTCAGGAAGCGCACGTGCTCGTTGAGCGCGTTCTCGTAGCCGAGGTAGACGCGCGCCGCGTGGACGATCTGCGAGCCGTCGGCCTGACAGATGGCCGGGCGGTCGGCGATGTCGTCAGGGGCGCCCATGGCCGGGTCGCACATCGGATCGCTGGCCGTGTCCGGGTCCTGGATCGCCTCCGGGTCGAAGTTGTCGTAGGTGATGTCGTAGCCGACCTCGCCCCAGGCCCGGTGGTTCTCCTCGCGGAAGAAGTTCCGCAGGTAACCGACCTGGCCCTGCAGGCGCGTGTCGAGACCGGCGAAGGTGTCCCAGCGATGGGCGAGCGCGACGAAGAGCGCGTCCATCCGCGTGAGGTAGAGGTCGTAGCGGAGGCGCAGGTTCGAGTTCCGCGCGGTGTCCGTGTAGTCGTCGACGCCGTCGTCCGGGAGGTCGGCGCGGCCGTAGTTGAAGGCCCACTCGGCGCCGAAGGCGTGGCGCCCGCGCACGAGCCGGAAGTTCGAGCCGGCGTTCGCGGTCCAGGACCGCGTGTTGCCGGTGTTGATGACGGCGCCGGCGCTCAAGGCCCAGGCCGTCTCGTCCTCCTCCGGCCGCTCCTGGTTCACGCGCTCCGTGAGCTGCTCGGGATCGGCGGCCTGCGCTCCGGCGGGAGCGGGGGCGCCGAGCGCGAGGGCCCCGAAGGCCAGCGCGAGCGCGGAGACGAGCGTACGCACGTCGTAGCTGCTGTTCACGATTCCTCTCCTCCTCCGTGCGGCGATGCCGCGGCCCGACCTTGCGGTCGAACGGGGCGCGCGTCGAGGGCGCGCCGTATTCTTCTCTTCGCGGGCGGTGGGTCGCCCGGCAGCCCCCGCCGCAGACGGTGCGAGCTGTCGGCCAGTACCTCGCCGAGCGTGTTCGGCCGAGCGCTCAGCAAGAGCCCTGCCAGAGCAGGTGGCTCTGACAGGGCGGCCGTTTCCGCGACTTCGCGACCGTCCCCCGTCGCGTACGCATCCCCCCCGCGTCGTCTCGACTCCACGCAGCGTGGGCTCGGGCCCACGCCTTCTCGCTCAGCGCAACATGGCCTCGAGGAGGGAGAAGTTCTCCGCCTCCTCGGCGTCGATCTTCCCGTCCGCGACGATGATCGCGCGCACCGTGTCGAGGAAGAGCTCCCGGTGGGCCTTCGGGATGTCCTGCGGGTCCACCTCGTCGGGCGTCGGCGGCACCTCGAGCCAGGCCTCGACCTGCTTCTGCTCGTCCTCGTCGAGCTCGAGCTCGCGGGCGAGCTTGCCGACGAACTTGCGCTCCGCCTTCTGGACCTCCAGGTCGGCCCAGGCGAAGGAGCAGATGAACTTCATCAGCTGGAGCCGATCTTCGCGGTCGAGGGTCTGCATGGAGCGGAGAGTACGACCTCGGCCGGTCTCGGTGAAGAGGGGAGTGGACCTGCGGCGCATAGGAGCGGCGTGGGAGCGCTTGGCGCGCAGGCCGCAGACGGCCCGAGGGCGGGAGCTCATCCGGTGACGGAGCCGAAGCCGCGCGCGGCGCAGCTGCCCACGTCGGCCTCGCCGATGGCCAGGAAGATCCAGAGGCCGAGGAGGATGGCCACACCGACCCGGAGGGCGAGGCGGAAGACGAAGGCCCGATCGCGGCGCCGGAGCGCGCGGACGTCGTCTTCGAGCTCGCCCAGCTCGAGCTCGGGGGCGTCGCTCGCGGGCGCCGGGCCCTCCTCGGGCGGCGTGGCCTCCTGCTCGGGGGGCGTGGCCTCGTCCTCGGCGGGCGTGGCCTCCTCCTCGGGGTCCGACCCCGCGTGGCGGTCGCTCTCCGTCACGGGCCGATCATGGGCGCTGCGGGCGCACCCGTCTAGGAGCGCGGGCCTCCGCCATCGGGCCTCGCGCGACGGCTTCGGGCCCCGGACCTTGCACGCGGGGCGAGCCGGACGCATGGACCGGTGGCATCGGGGCGAAATCGTGTAAGGTTCCGCCCGCAACCCGGAGGACGCATGACGACCAAGGTGACCATGCCCCAGCTCGGAGAGAGCGTGGTCGAGGGCACGGTGGGACAATGGCTCGTGAAGGAAGGCGAGCGGGTCGACAAAGACCAGCCCATCGTCGAGATCCTGACCGACAAGGCGGACAGCGAGGTCCCGGCGCCGGTCGCCGGTGTCGTCGTGAAGCTCCACGCGGGCGTGGACGACGTGGTCGCGGTCGGTGAGCCGCTCTGCGAGATCGACGAGAACGCGGAGGCGACGGCCTCGAGCGGCGGCGGCGACTCGAAGGACGACGGCGGCTCGAAGGGAGAGGACTCCTCCGCGAAGGGCACGTCCGACGACGGAACGAAGGACCCGTCCGGCGGCGACGCCGTGGCCTCGCCCTCGGTGCGCAAGCTCGCGCGCGAGGAGGGCGTGGATCTCGGCTCCGTGAAGGGCACGGGCGAAGGCGGCCGCATCACGCAGGAGGACGTCCGGAAGGCGGCGAGCGGCGGCGGCGAGCCCGCTCCCGCGCCGAGCTCGACGAGCTCCGGGCGCGCCGAGGCCGTGCCGCCCCCGCCCCGCCAGAGCGGCGGCGGTGGCGCGCCGAGGCCTGCGTTCGGCGAGGGCGGGCTCCCGAAGCAGGGGCCCATGGGCGCCTTCAAGCTGCCCCCCTACCGCGAGTCCCCGGGCGACGAGGTCGTCCCGTTCAGCCGGCGGCGGCGAATCATCGCCGACCACATGCTCTTCTCGAAGATGGTCTCGCCGGAGGTCGTCACCTTCGCCGAGTGCGATCTCCAGGCGACGGCGAAGCTCCGGGACCAGCACAAGGGCCAGTACAAGAAGGAGGGCTACTCGCTCACCTACCTGGCCTTCGTGGTCGCCGCGACGGCGCGCGCCCTCCGCGAGTTCCCGGAGCTGAACGCGCGGGTCCTCGACGACGCCTACGTGAAGCTCCGCGACGTGAACCTCGGCATCGCCGTGGACACGCCGAAGGGCCTCGTGGTGCCGGTGATCCGGAACGCCGACGAGCTCACGATCCGCGGGCTCGCGCGGGCGATCATCGACCTGGCCGAGCGGGCGCGGGACGGGAACCTCACGCCCGACGATCTGGCGAACAAGACCTTCACGATCTCGAACCCGGGGCGGAAGGGGAACCTCGTCGGCGGGGCGATCATCAGCCAGCCGAACGTGGGCATCCTCCGCATCGGCACGATCAAGAAGCGGCCGGTGGTCGTCGAGCAGGGCGGCGAGGACTTCATCGCCATCCACCCGGTGATGTACATGGCGCTGACCTACGACCACCGCGTCGTCGACGGCGTCCACGCGAACGGCTTCCTCTACCGCGTCAGCGAGATCCTCGAGCAGGGCGACTTCGAGCTCTGAGGACCGACACGACCCTCGTCTCGGCCGCCGCGAGCCCCTGGCTCCGGCGGCCGAGACGCGTCACGCCCGCGCCGGACTGGACAGCCCCCGACGCGCGCCCGAGAGTAGGCGCGCCATGCGGACCTCCCTCGCTCTCGCCGCCCTCGTCGCGCTGGTCGCGCTCCTCTCCGCATGCGGCGATGGCGAACGCGCGGAGCGGACGGAACAGGCGGATCGCTCGGAGCCGGCATCGGCGGATCGCGACCCTTCGGACGGCCCGGAGCCGCCGGCGGAAGCCACGCCCACGGGGGAGACGCGGCTGCGGACCGTCTACGTGCCGGCCTACTCGCACCTGCCCCGCGGCCCGAACCCAGAGCGGCGCTCGCTCCTCTCGATCCTGCTGAGCGTGCGCAACGTGGACACCTCCGCGACCATCACGCTCAACCACGTCGACTACTACGACACCTACGGCCACCGGGTGCGGCGCTACCTCGACGAGCCGCGCCGGCTCCGCCCGCTCGAGACCGCCGAGTTCACGGTGGACACCTTCGACGAGACCGGCGGCTCGGGCGCGAACTTCCTCGTCTACTGGGAGGGGCCCTCGGACGCGCACTCGCTGCTCACGGAGGCGGTCATGGTCGGCCACCTCGGCGCGGGCTACGCCTCGTTCACCTCGCGGGGCGTGGAGCTCGATCGGCGCCCGGATCCCGCGACGCTCGACGGCAGCGCGGAGCCCGCTCCCGCCGAGCCCACTCCCGCCGAGCCCGCCGCGGACGAGCCGAACGGCGAGGCCGCCGAAGCGAGCCCCCCGGCCCCCTGAGCCCCGCGGGGATCGTCGCGGACGCTCCGCCCCGATCCCGTGGCGCGCCCCGAACCCGGGCGGACGGCGGGCCCCTCACGCTCCCGAGCGCGACGAGGCCCATCGAATCGAGCGCCCGCCGCGGCTCGCCTCAGAAGCGGCCCTGGAGCACGACGCCGCCGTGGCGCGGGCCGACGGTCGGGGCCGCCTGGAGGTCGACGCCGCCCTCCGCCGTGGCCGTCGGGTCGTCCCCGTCGTCCCAGAAGAAGAGGAAGTAGGCGGTCACGCCCGCGCCGACGACGGCGGTGATGCCGAGGATGTCGGCGACCAGCGAGCGCCGGTCGGCCCGGTCGGCCGCGTCCCGCCCGTCGGCGGCGGCGGCGGCGCGCTCGGCTGGGCTGAGCGAGGGGTCGTTGGAGCGGTCGACGGCGTCGTCGAAGTCGTTGTTGGCCGCGAGCGCCGAGAAGCCGAAGGCCGCCGCGGTCACGGCCAGGGCGATGGTCGCGCCGCCGGCGATGATCGTCGGCGTGTTCAGCGGGAAGCCCTCCCCGGCGTCGTCCTCCGCGGGCGGCTCCTCGGGCTCGCCCTCGCCCTCGCCTTCGTCCCCGGTGGCCCCGCTGGCGGCCAGGCCCTCGGCCCCCTCGAGGCTCTCGCCTCCGCCGACCTCGTCCTGGCCGGGCTCGAGGACGATGCGCACCTCGGCCCGATCGCCGCCGGCGACGTCGATGGTGCGGGTCACGGTCCGGTGCCCCTCGAGGCGGACGACGACCTCGTGCTGCCCCACGGGGAGCTCCACGGCGTCGAGGATCGGCGCCGTCCGCGCCTGGCCGTCGTCGATGCTCACGGTGGCGCCGTCGGGCTCCACGCGGAAGAAGACCTCGCCGATCTGCCCGCGGAGCCGCTCGATGGCCTGACGCACCTCCGTGCGCTGCGCCGGCGTCGCCGAGTCGGCCTCGATGAGGAAGCGCTCGAAGTGGTCGAGGGCCTCGACGGGGCGGCCGAGCTGCTCGTAGCAGTTGGCCATGTTCACGCGGACGCTCGGGTGCGGGGCGATCCGGTAGGCCTCCTGGAAGCTCTGGAGCGCCTCCTCGTAGCGTTTGGCCCCGAAGGCCTCCACGCCCGCCTGGAAGGCCTCCCGGGCCTGGGCGCGCTCCGCGTCGGTCTGCGCGTGGGCCGCCGCGGGGGCGAGCGAGGCCAGGGCCGCGAGCGAAGCCAAGGTCAGGGCACGGGACATGAAGCAACTCCTCCAGGCGGTCCGTCGAGCGGACGAAGGATGGGCGGGCGAAACACGGGCGGGCGAAACACGGGCGGGCGAGACACGGGCGGGCGAGACACGGGGCACCGGGCGGGCCGCCCGGCAACCGGTGCGATGGGCGCGACCGGCCGGCTGCGACCGCCCGGGCGCGATCGGCCGAGCATAGGGACTCGGAGAAATCGTCGTCAAACCCGCCGACGCCGGCCGAGGGTGGCGAGGCCGAAGAGCGCGAGCGCGGCGGTCCCCGCGCCGCCACCGGCGCCGCCGCCCCCGCCCGCCGCGCAGCCTCCGCCGCCGCCGCTCCCGGCGTCCGCGCCGGCGCCGCCGTCCTCGCAGGTCGCCCCGTCGAGGGGCACGCCGCCGTCGCCGTAGCCGCCGCAGTCCGCGAAGAGCAGGTCGCGCTCGATGTCCTCGTCGGCCACCTCGCAGGCCGCCTCGATCTCGGCCCCCGCCGGACAGATCACGGGCCCGATCATCTCGTCGAAGCGCAGCACCGGCTCGAAGGTCGCGCCCCCGTCCGCGCTCCGCCCGAGCGCGAAGCCGTCGGCCCAGTTCTGCGCGCAGGCCCAGAGCTCCCCGCCGCGCGCCTCGAGGCAGCCGATCGCGAGGTCGTCGCGGATCGGCTCGAGCCCCGCCTCCCCCGCGCGCCAGAGGCCGCCGCGCCCATCGGCCGGGCTCGGGCGCGCGCCGACGTGGAGCACGCCGCCGAGGAAGGTCAGCCCCGTGACCTCGCCGACCTCGAGGACGGTCTCCCAGGTCGCGCCCCCGTCCTGGCTCCGGATGAGGCGCTCGGGGACATCCGTCCGCTCGCGCTGCGGCACCGTGCGCGCGTAGAGCGTGTCCGGGTCGGCCGGGTCGACGCCGAGGAGCAGGACGTTCCGCTCGCCGTCGCCGAGCGCGAAGGGCAGCTCCTCCCAGCTCGCGCCCCCGTCCTCGCTGCGGTGCACGAAGCCGGCGCGCTCCGGCTCGGCGACGGTCGCCGGCCGCACGCCGCTCAGGTAGATGCGCTCCGGATCGGAGGGCGCGACGCGGATGCGCTCGAAGAGGATGGCGCCGACCGGCGGGCCCGTAGGCGCCCAGCTCGCGCCACCGTCGTCGCTCCGGAAGACGCCGTTCTCGGCGCCCCCGTCCGAGGTGAGCGCGTAGGCGACGGTCGGGTCGTCGGGAGCGAGCGCGGCGTCGATGACCACCGAGCCCTCGAGGGGCTCGCCCGCGAAGGCCCAGGCGCAGCCCCCCGGCTCCCCCACGCTCAGCCCGTCGAAGGTCGCCCCGAGGATCGTGCCGTCGGCGAGCATGCGAAAGGGCGGATCCTCCGTGAGCTGCACGCCCATGACGGGGCGGCAGACCCAGCGCCAGCTCGCGCCCCCGTCGTCCGTGAGGACCAGGCCGAAGGTCGTGGCGACACCGAGGATCGCGTCGTCGGGCGGGTGGAGGACGAGCTGGTGGGCCTCCGGGAAGCGCCCGTGGGCGCGCGCCGCGTCGGGGAGCGCGCCCCCCAGGAGCAGCAGCACGACGAGCGGGACGGAGCGCGCGAGAGCCACGCGCGCAAGCTAGCAGAAGGGCCCCCGAGCCGCCGTCTCGCCGGGCCGGCGCGGGCGGCGCGCTCAGCCCCCGCCGAGGCCGCGGCGGAGCTCGATGCCGAGGCGGCGCATGCGCCGGTAGAGCGCCTGGCGGCTCAGGCCGAGGGTGGAGGCCGCCTGCGCGACCACGAAGCCCGCCTCCTCGAGCGCGTCCTCGATGCGCGCCTTCTCGGCGGCGCTCTCGGCGTCCAGCCCGGGCGCGCTCGGCCGCGGCGGGCGCGAGGAGATCGGCGGCTTCAGGCCGAGCTCGCTCGCGCCGATGCAGCCCCGCTCGCAGACGAGGAGCGCCCGGCGCATGGCGTTCGAGAGCTCGCGCACGTTGCCCGGCCAGGGGTGCGCGAGGAGCGCCTCGACGGCGCCTTCGTCGAGGGGCGGCGCGGCGTCCTGCCCCTGCTCGGCGGCGAAGCGCTGGAGGAAGCTCCGCGCCAGCGGGAGCACGTCCTCGGGGCGCTCGGCGAGCGGCGGCACCGCGAGCTCGATCACGGCGAGCCGGTAGTAGAGGTCCTCGCGGAAGCGCCCGGCGCCGATGGCCTCGCGCATGTCGACGTTGGTCGCGGCGATCACCCGCGCGTCGACCCGGCGCGTCTGGCTCGAGCCGAGCCGCTGGAGCTCGCCGGTCTGGAGCACGCGGAGGAGCTTCGCCTGGCCCGCCGGCGAGAGGTTGCCGATCTCGTCGAGGAAGAGCGTGCCCCCGTCGGCGGCCTCGAAGCGCCCGAGGCGGAGCCTCTTCGCGCCCGTGAAGGCGCCCGCCTCGGCGCCGAAGAGCTCGGCCTCGAGGAGCTCGTCCGGGAGCGCGCCGACGTTCACCTTCACCCACGGGCCCTCGCGCCGCGGGGAGTTCGCCTGGACGATCTCGGCGATCTTCTCCTTGCCGGCGCCGTTCGGCCCCGTGACCAGCACGGAGACGTCCGAGCGGGCGACCTTCACGGCGAGGTCGACGACGCTCTTCATGCGCGCGCTCTCGTAGACCAGCCCGCAGAGGTCCACCTCGCCGCCGTCGGCCTCGCTGGCGCGGGCGGCGAGGAGGTTCCGCGCCGTGCGGAGGAGCGCCTCGTCGTCCCAGGGCTTGGCGATGTAGTCGGCGGCGCCCTCCTTCACGAGCGCGACGGCCATCTCGAGGGAGGTCCAGGCGGTCATGAGCACGATGGGCAGGCCCGGATCGGCGGCGCGGAGCGCGCGGAAGAGCGCGGCGCCCTCTTCCCCCGTGGTGGTCGCCTCCGAGAAATTCATGTCCTGGAAGACGAGCCCCACGGAGCCCCCGCGGACGGCCGCCAGGGCCTCCTCCGGGCCGGCGGCCGTGCGGACGTCGAAGCCGCGCACGCTGAAGAGCAGCTCGAGCGCCTTGCGCACGTGCGCCTGATCGTCGACGACGAGGATCTCCGCCACGCGCTATACATAGCGCAGCCGATGGACCCGTGGATCGCGAGCGCCCTCGGAGGCGGTGGGGGCCTGCTCGCCGGGGCCGCCCTGGGCTGGCTGCTCCGGCGGCCCGGGCCGGAGCGCGCGCCGGAGGGCGAGGCCGCCGAGGAGCTCCTCGAGGAGACGCCCGTCGCCTTCCTGGTCTACGGCGACGAGGGCGACATCCTCTTCGCGAACCGGGCGGCGGAGACGCTCTTCTTCGAGGGGGAGGCGCCGCTGGGGCAGAACTTCCTGACGCTCGTGCGCCAATCGCCGGAGCCGCTCCGGGGCGCGCTCCTCGGCGAGGCGACGCTCTTCTCGCTCGAGGACGCGGACGGGACGCCGCAGACCTACCAGCTCTCGCGCACGGAGCTCGAGGGTCGCGGCGAAGGCGAGGGGCCGCGCACGCTGCTGATGGTCAACCACCTGACGCGGGAGGTCTCGCGGCGCGAGGTGGCGATCCTGAAGAAGGTGATCCGGGTGATCGGGCACGAGCTGAACAACAGCCTCGGGTCCATGGGCTCGCTGCTCGGCACGGCGCGCTACATCGCGCGGAACCCGGAGCACCTCGAGCGGCTCGAGGAGGTGCTCGCGACCGTGGAGGAGCGGACCGAGCACCTGAAGAAGTTCCTCGCCGGCTACGCGGATCTCGCGAAGCTGCCGCGGCCGCGCAAGCGGGAGCAGGGCTTCGGGCCGCTCCTCGAGCGGGTGGCGCGGCTGCACCCGGAGGTGCGCGTGGAGGCGGCGCCGGAGGAGGAGGGCTGGTTCGACGAGGCGCAGCTCGAGCAGCTGCTGATCAACCTCGTGAAGAACGCGCTCGAGGCGGGGAGCCCGGCCGAGGAGGTGGAGGTGCGCGTGGTGGCGCGGGAGGAGGGCGGCTGGGACGTGCGCGTGCTGGACCGGGGTCAGGGCTTCGGCGAGGAGGCGATCGAGAGCGCGCTCCTGCCCTTCTACACGACGAAGCCGGGCGGCAGCGGGCTCGGGCTGGCGCTCTGCCGCGAGGTCGCCGAGGGGCATGGCGGGAGCCTCGGGATCCGGCGGCGTCAGGGGGGCGGGACGGCGGTGACGTGCAGCCTGCCGCCGAAGAAGGTCGTGAAGCAGAGCTCGCGCGCGGCCCTGACGCTCACGCGCTCCTGACGCGCGTCCGGGATGCCAGGCGCCCACGGCGCGGGAGCGATGGCGCGGGAGCGCTGGCGCGGGAGCGATGGCGCGGGAGCGATGGCGCGGGAGCGACGGCGCGGGAGCGACGGCCCGCCGCCTCGACCGGTACGCGGGTCGCACGACGCGGCGCGGTCGGCGTCCTCAGCGCACGGAGAGCTGGTAGCTGCCGGACTCGCCGGCCTGGTAGCTCGTCACGATGACGGTCCAGGTGCCGGTCTCGGAGACGTTCACGTCGAGGCCCGCGTTCGTGCCCTGGCCGGGCGTCATGTCGTCGTTGTCCTGCTGCTGCCCGGAGGGCGAGCGGACGATCAGGTAGGTGTCGAAGTCGGTGGAGCGGACTTCGACGTGGTGCGAGCTGCCGGCCGTCCACTGGAAGGTGTACTGGTCCTGGAACTCGCCGCTGTTCAGCGTGCGGTCGCCGGCCGCGAGCGTGCCCTGGCGCACCTCTTCGCCGGGCAGGGCCGCGGTGGCGGCGAGCGCCGTGAGGTTCGCCGAGACCGTGCCGCCCGCCGGCACCGTGACCTGCGCGGAGCCGACGATGCTCCCGGCGCGCCGGAGCTGGAGCAGGTGGGAGCCGGCCGCGAGCTGCACCGTGCCGCCGCTCGCGATGGGACCCTGGGAGGTGCCGTCGACGAGCAGCTCGCCGCCGCCATCGGGGGTGACGATCGAGACCGTGCCCTGGCCTCCCGTCGCGGCGGGGGCCGTCCCGGCCGCGGCGCCGCCAGCGACGGCGGGATCGGTGACGCCGCCCGGCGTGGGCGGGGGCGCCTCCTCGCCTCGACCGAGGGCGAAGGCCGCGACGCCACCGCCCACGAGGAGGAGCAGGGCGACCGCGCCGATGCCGATGTAGAGCCCCGTGTTCGACTTGCCCTGGCTCGCCGCGGCGATGGGCGTGGGGCCCATGGGCGAGGGGCCCGGTCCCGGCGTGGCGCCGGCCGGGCCGCCGAAGCCGCCCTGCGTCGGGCCGCCGAACGCGCCTCCCTGCTGCGGGCCGCTCGAAGGCATGCCACCGAACGCGCCGCCCTGTGTTCCTCCGCCCGGTGTTCCTCCGCCCGGTGTTCCTCCGCCCTGTGTTCCTCCGCCCTGCGTGCCACCACCCTGCGTGCCGCCCCCGAAGGCGCCGCCCTGCGTCGGGCCGCCCTGGGTGCCGCTCGAGGGCACGCCGCCGAAGGCGCCTCCCGGTGTACCTCCAGTCGGTGCACCTCCGCTCGGCGGGCTGCCCGCCGTCGGACCCCCGAAGGGTCCGGAGGTGGGGCCGGTCCCGAAGCCGCCCCCTCCGCCGCCCCCGGTCTGATAGCCGGCGGAGAAGTCGCCCTCGCGGGTGAGCGGGGTCGCCATGGCCGGCGCCGGCATGGCCGCCGACGGCGCCGAGCGCCCGGGCCGCGCCGCGCGGAGCTCGCGCTGGAGCGCGCCCGCGTCCGGCGGCCGCTGCGAGGGCTCCTTGGCGAGGCAGCGATCGACGAGGTCCGCGATGCGCGGATCGAGGTCCGGCACGAGCTGGCGGACGGGCGGGTGCGGCTGGGTGCAGGCGTGGACGACGATCGCGCTCGGCGTCTCGCCGTCGAAGGGCGTCCGCCCGGTGAGCGCCTCGAACATCATCGCGCCGAGGGCCCAGATGTCGGCCGCCGCCGTGACACCCTTCGCGCTCATGGCCTGCTCCGGCGCCATGTAGTGCGGCGTCCCCATGGCGATGCCCGTCTTCGTGACGTTGTCCTGGGACGTGTCGAGGTCGCGGGCGATGCCGAAGTCGAGGATCTTGACGACCGCCGTGCCCTTCCCCGTCTCGTGGAGGAAGACGTTCTCGGGCTTGAGGTCGCGGTGGACGATGCCGCGCGAGTGGGCCGCCGCGAGCGGGTCGAAGACGCGATCGAAGAGGTCGAGGATCGCGTCCCGATCGTGACCGCCCCGGTCGAGCCACTCGCGGACCGTGTCGCCCTGGAGCATCTCCATGGCGACGAAGAGCGAGCCATCCGTGTCCACGCCGCTGTCGAGCACGTCGACGATGCCGTCGTGGCCGATCTGCGCCGGCGCGCTGACTTCGCGGAGGAAGCGCTGCCGGGAGGACTCGTTCTTGCCGATGTGCGGGAAGAGGACCTTCAGCGCGATGGTCTTCTTGGTCATGTGGTGGCGGGCCTCGAAGACCTCGCCCATGCCGCCTTCGGCGATCTTTCGGACGATCTCGTAGCGCCCGCCGACCAGCTTCTGTTCCACGGGGCCGATGCTACACGGTGTCCGCTCGCTTCGCTCGCTATTCATTGGCCGCTTCGCGGCCCTACCGCGCGGCCGTGGGCCGCTTGGCGCCGCCTTCGGCGGCGTCACACGGGTCGGTTCTTCGACGACGCACGAACGCGGCTCCGTGGGGCCGGGCTGCCGGGCATATGTTAGGTGCGCTCCCCTTCGCAGTCGGGTGGCTTCGCCGCTCCGCGGCTGCAGCGCTCCCCTTCGCAGTCGGGTGGCTTCGCCGCTCCGCGGCTGGAGCTGGTCGTGGGGCGACGGGTGGGAGGCGGCGGCGCCCGGGTGGGGCGCCGCCGGTTCGGGTCAGACGAAGCGGCTGAGGATGCGNTCGACCTCGAGGAGCTTNTCGGCGCCGGNCGTGATNTCGGCGAGGGNGACGTATCGCTTCANGTAGGCGGTNGCGAGGCGNCCTCGGGCNTCGCGGGCTTCGCCGAGGGCGACCGTGAAGCTCTGCCGCTGGTGGCCGCCGGACTTGGCGTCNCCCTCGGCGACGTTGCCGACGACGTTGTCGAGCGCCGAGTCGAGCTGCCCGAAGAGGCTCCGNNTCTTCCGTCGGATGANCTGNAGCGCCGGCTGCANNAGCGCCACNGCNTCGAGCGCCCGCTCGTGCGCGATGAAGTGGAACCGAAGACTGNCCGGCCGCGCATCGAGGAGNTNNCGAACGGAATCGGCNGAACAGGAAGACGTCCGGCCCGAGGTGGCACCGGCTCGCTGGGGGTGGTTCGTGTGGGTCATGCCCCTCTCCNGGCGCAGGTCCCGTGACAACGGCGCCCGAGCCGAGACGAGCCTCACACACAGCCGTTGGCGCGAGACGTGCGCCGCCTTCGGCTGACCCACACGAACCACCCCCAGCGAGCCGCCCCCGAGCAGCGCTCCACTCCCCCCGAAGCGACACTTCCGCCCGGGCTCTCGCGCTCGGGCTTGGACTCGCGCTGGCGACCGGGGCTGCCGACTCGGGCTCGGTTGCTCGGGCTCGAGCTCCGCGCTTGGGCTCCCTGCTCGGGCTCGGGCTCGAACTCCCTGCTCGGGCTCGGTTGCTCGGGCTCGAGCTTCCGCGCTTGGGCTCCCTGCCCTGGCTCGGGCTCGAGCTTGGGCTCCCTGCTCGGGCTCGCTGCTCGGGCTCGAGCTCCCTGCTCCGGCTCGGGCTCTGCGCTCCCTTCTCCGGCTCGGGCTCTGCGCTCCCTGCTCCTCGCTCGGGCCCGGGCTCCCTCCTCCGGCTCGGGCTCTCGGCTCCGCCCCCGCGCCCCTGCTCCGTGCTTTGTTCTTGCCGCGCCGACCCCCACCCCGCCACAATTCCCCCAGGGCCGCCCGTCGCGGCCGTGCTGTGAACACATGAGCCGCGTCATCGGCATCGACCTCGGGACGACCAACTGCTGCGTCGCCGTCCTGGAGGGTGGCTCGCCCACCGTCATCGCGAATCGGCAGGGCTACAAGACCACCCCGTCCATCGTCGCCATCCAGGAGGACGGCAAGCGCCTCGTCGGCCAGCTCGCCGCCCGGCAGGCGATCACGAACCCGCAGCACACGGTCTACGCGGCCAAGCGCCTCATCGGCCGCACCTTCGACTCGGCCCCGGTCCAGCACGCCCTGCAGAACGCGCCCTTCGAGATCGTCGAGGGCGCCCAGGGCGACGTGCGCATCGTCCTCCGCGACAAGCAATACGCCGTCCCGGAGATCAGCGCGATGCTCCTCCAGGAGATGCGCGTCATCGCCGAGGAGTACGTCGAGGAGCAGGTCGACCGCGCCGTCGTCACGGTCCCCGCCTACTTCGGCGACGCCCAGCGCCAGGCCGTCCGCGACGCCGGCATCATCGCCGGGCTCGACGTCGCGCGCATCATCAACGAGCCCACGGCGGCCGCGCTCGCCTACGGCTTCGGCCGCGGCGAGGACAAGACCATCGCCGTCTACGACCTCGGCGGCGGCACCTTCGACATCAGCATCGTCCGCGTCAGCGGCGACGGCGTCTTCAGCGTCATCGCCTCCACCGGCGACTCCTTCCTCGGCGGCGAGGACTTCGACGAGCGGATCATGGCCTGGCTGATCCGCGGCTTCGAGGTCCAGGAGGGGGTCGACCTCCGCGAGTCCCCCATCGCCCTCCAGCGCCTCAAGCAGGCCGCGCAGAAGGCGAAGTGCGAGCTCTCGTCCATCCCCGCGACGGACGTCCAGCTCCCCTTCATCGTCTCCAACGGGCCGAGCGGGCCCATGCACATGCACTACGAGATCGCGCGCGAGCAGCTCGAGCGCCTCTCCGCGGACCTCGTCGACCGCACCCTCGAGATCTGCTTCCGCGCCCTCGAGACGGCCGGCCTCGAAGCGCCCGAGATCGACGAGGTCATCCTCGTCGGCGGCATGACGCGCATGCCCCTCGTGCAGCGCAAGGTGGAGGAGTTCTTCGGCCGCCGGGCCTGCAAGGGCGTCCACCCGGACGAAGTCGTCGCCCTCGGCGCCGCCATCCAGGGGGGCGCCCTCGCCGACGAGATCGACGACGTCCAGCTCGAGGACGTCACCGCCCACGGCCTCGGCATCGCGACCGCCGGCGACCGCTTCGAGGTGATCATCCCCTCCAACACGCGCGTCCCCTGCCGCGTGCCGAGCCTCTTCACGACGAGCCGGGACGACCAGCAGGCCATCAAGATCGTCGTGCTCCAGGGCCAGAGCATCCGCGCCAGCGAGAACGACCTCCTCCAGGACTTCGGCCTCATGGACCTGCGCGCGGCCCCCGCCGGCGAGCTCGAGATCGAGGTCGCCTTCGAGATCGACGCCGACGGCATCTTCAGCGCCTCCGCGAAGGACCTCGAGACGGGCGAGGAGGCGCGGGTCGAGGTGCTCGGCCAGAGCGGCTTCGGCGAGGAGGAGCTCGAGCGCATCCAGGAGGAGAGCCAGGCCTACCTCGACGAGCGCCGGGACGAGGAGGCCACCGAGCGGCTCCGGCAGGGCGTCGCCACCCTCCTCGTCGAGCTCGAGCGCCTCTTCGCCGACGCGGAGCGCTGGGTCGCCGGCAACCCGACGGCCGAGATCACCCTCGAGCACGCGCGCTTCGCGCACGAGCAGGCCAAGGCCATCGTCGACGAGGGGGCCCGCAGCGAGCTCGCCGAGCAGGTGGTGATCCTCGAGGACGCCAAGAGCATGGTGGAGCGCACGCTCGTGGAGACGGACGCCAGCCTCCGCTGAGCGCGCTCCGCGGACGCGCCGGGGTCGCGCGGAGGGGCCCGGGGCTGCTACTCCTCGTCGGCGATGCCCCGCCTGCGCCTCGCCTTCGGGCGGCTCTTCTCGGAGACCAACGCCTTCTCCCCCGTGCCCACGACGCGCGAGGACTTCGCCCGGCTCCACCTCGTCGAGGGCGCGGACGTCGAGCGCGTCGCGCGCCCCTGGCAGCCCGAGCTCGCCGGCCTCACGCCCCTCGCGGAGCTGAGCGGATTCTGGCTCGCCACGGCCTCGCCGGCGGTGGAGCGCGTGCCGCTCCTGAGCGCCTTCGCCCTGCCCTCCGGGCCCATCGAGGAGCGCTGCTGGCGCGAGCTCGCGGACGGGCTCCTCGAGCGCCTCGCCGCGGCGCGCCCGGTGGACGGCGTCTACCTCGCGCTCCACGGCTCCCTCCGCGGCGCCGGCCCCACCAAGGAGCCCGAGGAGGTCCTCCTCCGTGAGGTGCGCGAGGTCGTGGGGCCCGACGTGCCCGTCGCCATCAGCCTCGACATGCACGCCCAGCTCACGCCCGCGAAGGTCGCCGGCGCGGACCTGATCGTCGGCTACCGCACGAACCCGCACCGGGACCTGCCCTGGGTCGGGCGCGAGGCCGGGCGCCTCCTCCGGCTCGCCGCCACCAAGCGCATCCGGCCGACGAGCGCCTGGCGCTCGCTCCCGCTCGCCCTCGGCGGCGGGAAGACCATCGACTTCCTCGCGCCCATGCGTCCGCTCCTCGCGCGCTTCCGCGCCGCCGAGCGCCGACCGGGCGTCCTCCGCGCCAACCTCTTCACCGTCCACCCCTTCAGCGATTCGCCGGACCTCGGCTGGAGCGTGCACGTGACGACCGACGGCGACCGGGACCTCGCCGAAGCCCTCGCCGACGAGCTCGCCGAGGCCGCCTGGGGCGTGCGCGACGTCCCGCCGCCGCCCTTCGTGCCGCCCGAGGAGGCGCTCGCCGAGGCCCGCGCCGCCCGCCTCGCCCGGCGCACGGGCGGCGTCTTCTTCTCGGACGTCTCCGACGTGGTCGGCGCCGGCGCGGCCGGGGAGAACACCCACCTCCCCCGGGCGCTCCTCGAGCACGCCGGCGCGCTCCGCTGCTACGCGCCCATCCGGGACGCGGACGCCGTCGAGGCGCTCCACGGCCGCCCGCCCGGGACGGAGGCGACGCTGCAGCTCGGCGGGCGCCTCGACCCGGCGATGAACCCGCCGCTCCAGGTGCACGGTCGCCTGCGCGCGAGCGCCGACCTCGGCGCGCCCGGGCGCGCCATCGCCCTCGACCTCGGCGCGCTCCAGCTCGTCGTGACCGAGGGGCCGCCCTACACGCTCCGCCCGAGCTTCTACACGGACCTCGGCCTGGAGATCGGCGACGCCGACGTGATCGTCGTGAAGAGCTTCTTCCACTTCATGCTCGCCTTCGCGCCCTGGGTGCGGAAGGTCGTACCCGTGAAGACGCGCGGCGCCACGGACCTCGACGCCTGCGCCGCCCTCTCCTTCCGCGAGGCCGTCCACCCCTTCCAGCGCGTCGACGACTGGCGCCCCGCGGATCGGCGCCGTCGCGGCCTCGAGGCGCCCGCGGCCTACGCGGGTTGAACGCCATGCGCTTCGTCGAGCTCTGGTACGACCTCAGCTGCCCCTACGCCTACCTCGCGTCGACGCAGGTCGAGGCGCTCGCGGCCGAGACCGGCGCCGAGCTGCGCTACCGGCCCTTCCTGCTGGGCGGGGTCTTCCGCGCGCTCCGCACGGCGGACGATCCGAACCGGACGATGGCGCCCGCCAAGATGCGCCACAACCTCCTCGACATGCGGCGCTGGGCGGCGTGGTTCGGGGTGCCGCTGGAGATGCCACCGGGCCACCCGCAGCGGACGGTCCTCGCGCTCCGGGCGCTCCTCGCGGCGGGCGAGGCGGCGCGGCCGGCGGCCACCCACGCGCTCTTTCGCGCCTACTGGGCCGAGGGCCGGGACCTCACGCGGCCCGACGAGGTCGCCGCGGCGCTCGACGCGGCCGGCTGCGACGGCTCCGCCTGCGTCGCCGCCGCGCCCGCGCAGAAGGCCGCGCTCTTCGAGGCGACGGACGCCGCCCTCGCCAAAGGCGTCTTCGGCGCCCCGGCCTTCGTCGTCCCCGACGGGGAGGGCGGCGAGGCGCTCTACTGGGGCCAGGACCGGCTCGCCTTCGTGCGCGCCGCCCTCGAGCGCTGAGCCGGCCGCGCGCCGCTACCGGCTGCTGCGCGCTCCGAGCGCGGCCTGCACCTCCTCCTGCACCAGACGGCGGAAGAAGCGGTGCGCGGGCGCGGCGTGGACGCGCTCGTGCCAGAGCGCCACCACGGGCACGGCGGGGATGGGGACGGGCGGTCGCCGCGCGACCAGACCGAGACGCTCGAGGAGCGGCGCGGCGAGCTCCCGCGGGACGCAGAAGAGCGCGTCGGTCTCGGCGACGACCACCAGGGCGGCCAGGAAGCCCGGCACGATGAGCCCGACGCGGCGCTCGAAGCCCGCGGCATCGAGAGCGCGCGCCACGACGCTCGACCCCTCGTGGCCGGTGCAAACGACGACGTGCGGGTGGGCGGCCCAGGCCTTCCGGCCCAGGCGGCGGCGCGCGAGCGCCGGGTGGTCGCGGCGCCCGACGACGGCGAAGTGGAGCTCGCCCAGGCCGCGCCGCATCAGCCCCGGCCCGGCGTCGAGCGCGCCGGTCAAGGTCACGTCCGCCTCGCCCCCCGCCAGCCCCTCGGCCCCCGCGCCGCGCCGGCTCCGCACCTCCAGGCTGGCGCGAGGCGCCTCGGCCGCGAGGCGCGCGCTCAGGCGCGGCACGATCGGCGCGAGCAGATCGGGCGCCGCCAGCACGAAACGGCGCGTCGTCTCCGCCGGCTCGAACGCCCCCGCTCCCGCGATCAGATGACGGGCCTCGGCGAGCCAGCGGGCGAGGGGCTCGCCCAGCGCCTCCCCGAGCGGCGTCGGGGCCATGCCGCGCCCCACCCGAACGAGCAGCGGGTCGTCGAAGAGGCGCCGGAGCCGGCCCAGCGCGTGGCTCGCGGCGGGCTGCCCGACGCCGAGCCGCGCCGCCGCCCGCGTCACGCTCTGCTCGGCGAGCAGCGCCTCCAGCGCGACCAGGAGGTTCAGGTCGATCGCGGACAAATCGACATCATGCATGAGGACATGGAGCAGAACGATGCGACGAATGCCAAGCGCGGCCTCACGCTGCGCCCATGGCCCGCCTCGCTCGCCTCCGCCGCCTCGCCCTCCGCGCCCTGCTCGCGCTCCTCGCCGTCCTCGCCATCACGCTGCTCGTGGTGAAGCTCGTCTGGGGCGGCGGGGAGCCGTACCCGGACGTGAGCACGGCGCCGCGCCTCGACGACGCGTCCGTCGAAGCGCGCCTCGTGCACGACCTCCCGCTGGGCAACGTCGCCTGCGCGCCGGGCCACCGCGTCTTCTTCAACACGCACCCCTTCGCCCAGGCCCACCGCTTCCGCGACGCGACGGTCTTCGAGCTCGTGGACGGCGCGCCCCGGCCCTACCCGAGCCTCGAGGCCCAGGAGGATCTGCGCTTCGTCTTCGGCATGACCGTCGATCGGCAGGGCCGGCTCTGGATGATCGCGCCGGCCACGCTCGACCGGGAGCGGACCCGGCTGGTCGCCTTCGACCTCGCGACCGACGAGCGCGTGGTCGACCACCACTTCGAGCCGGGCGTCGCGCGCTTCGCCCAGGATCTGCGCGTCGATCCCGATGGACGCACGCTCTACCTCGCGGACACGGGCGCCTTCCGCTTCACGGACGCGGCCCTCCTCGTCGTCGACACGGGCGACTGGAGCGTGCGTCGCGTGCTCGACGGACATGCCTCGACCCAGCCCCAGGGCTGGACCATCCGCACGGCGCACGGGCCTCATCGAGTCGGCTGGGGCCTGCTGACCTTCTCGGTCGGCGTCGACGGCATCGCCCTGAGCGCGGACGGCGCCTGGCTCTACTTCGCCACGATGAGCCACGACACGCTCTTCCGGATCCCGACCGCCGCGCTCCGCGACCCAGGCCGGAGCGACGCCGAGCTCGAGGCCGCGCTCGAAGAGGTGGGGCCGAAGCCGCTCAGCGACGGCATCGAGCTGATGCCGGATGGAACGGTGCTCTCGACCG
Source organism: Sandaracinus sp. (assembly GCA_002699025.1). Taxonomy (GTDB): domain Bacteria; phylum Myxococcota_A; class Polyangia; order Polyangiales; family Houyiibacteriaceae; genus Houyiibacterium; species Houyiibacterium oceanicum. The sequence continues at coordinate 29,739 of PABA01000230.1, forward strand.
ACATCGAGAACGGGGGCGTCGCGGCCGTCGATCCGAGCGGGGAGCTCGAGACCTGGGTGAAGCGCGACGACGTCGTCTGGGCCGACGGCATCGCGCGATGCCCGGACGGCGAGGTCCTCTTCACGGACAGCGCCATCCCCGCCTACCTCCACCCGCTCCTGCTCCCGCCGGACCGGGAGACGCTCGCGGCGCACGCGCCCTACGCGCTCTGGGCCTTCACGCCCTGACGCGGAGGAGTCCCCACCCGGCGGGATGAGCGCGCGAGGTCTCGGGTTCGCGCGGGACCTTCGCGGAGCGAGGAGCGCAGGCCGGATCTCGGCGAAGCGAGAATCCCCTGCGGGCCCGAGACGCCGTGCGAGGGGGCGTCGACTGGCGCGGAGGCCGGGCCACCCCGGCGATCAGACCTCGACGCGGGTTCGGACCTCGCCCACGCGGCAGCTCTTCAGGCGGAGCTCGAGCGTCCCCGAGCCCTTCACGGCGAAGCGCACCCGCGCCCGGCTGACCGAGCCCCTGCTCCGCTGGAAGTAGAGCGCGCCCGTGCCGTCCCAGCGACCCCGGCCCCAGCCCTCGAGGTGACCGAGCTCCGCGTGGGCCTGCGCCGGGTCGAGCAGCTCCACGCCCTCGCCCTCTGCCTCCAGGTGGAGGGGCTCGTTCCAGGAGAGCGCCTTCGAGGAGGCGAGCACGTAGGTCGGCAGGTAGCCCCGGTTCTCCACGGTCGCCGTCACCAGGGCGACCTCCCCCTCGCGCTCCACGGCCACGTCGGCGAAGACCGGCCGCGGCGCCATGGCCGCCACCCGGAGCATGAGCTGCGCGAGCCCGTCGCAGACCTCCCCGAGGTGCTCCGGCGGCGGGTTCCAGAGGCCGAAGCGCGGGTCCACGCCGCCGACCTCGACCTCGCCGAGCTGCGGGTGCGTGACCTTCTTCCACGGCCGGAGCACGCGCGAGTCGTTCTGATCCCGATCCCACTCGGCGATGGCGATCAGGTGCTCCCGATCGAGCTGCGTGTAGCGCTCCACGAAGCGCTTCCGGGGCGGCAGGCCGACGCGCTCGAAGAGGTCCCAGAGCTCGCACACCCAGGCGAAGGCGCCGCGCTGCCGGTAGGCGAACTCCACCAGGTCGCCGTGGAGGGGCTTGTCGGGCACGTAGGTGAACTGCTCGAAGCCGCTCACGGTGGGGTAGCCCGTCAGCTCGCCGGCCCACGCCTCGAGCTGCCGGTAGAGCGCGAGGTCGCTCGGCTCCATCTGGTTGTCCGGCTGGTCGCCGAGGGGCCGGATGTGGACGCCGCCGAAGGTGTGGAGGTTCAACCAGGCGAAGACGTGCGGGCGCGCGCTCACCGTCTCGACGATCACCCGCGACTCGAGCTCGCTCATCGGGTAGCGCCCGGCCCCCGCCTGCTGCGGCTCGGGCGCCCAGTCGTAGGGGAAGTTCCGGTTCAGATCCGGGTCGTTGTCCGAGAGGAACATCGGGTCGGGCACGGTGGTCCCGTCCCAGTGCTCGATGCGCCCCTCCGGGTAGATCTTGTAGTAGGGGCCCGCGTCCTCGAGGCGCCGCGGGACGAGCAGCCCCGGCACCTCGGGCGCCTCCACGTACTCGCCCGTCGGATCCTCGACGCGCATCGCGAGCGCGAGCCCGTCCCCGTCGACGTCCTCGGCGATCCAGCGCGCGTGCTCGCGATTCGCCCGCTCGTCGCGCGGCACCGAGCGCACGTAGCGCCCGGTCTTCAGCACCGCCTCGGCGCCGTCCGGCGAGATGCGGGGCACCACGTAGACCAGGATCTCCGAGAGCACCTCGCGAAGCGTGCCCGGGAGCGCATGGGGCGCCTGCCCGAGGTGCACGCGGAGCACGTCCTCGGCGATGGCCAGCGCCACGCTCGACCCGGCGAGCTCCGCCGCGTGCATGTTCCCGTCGACCCAGGCCGCGGGCCGCGTCCGCTCCGGCTCGGGCCCGAGCGTGAGGTGCCAGATCTCGCGCCCCTCCGGGGTCGTGCCGAGCGACTCCAGCCGGCAGAGCTCCGGGAAGGCCTTCGCCCACGCCTCGAGCTGCGCCGTCAGCGCCTCGTAGTCCAGGTAGTCCGACCGAAAGCCGCGGTGCAGCGCGTCCAGCTCGCTCATGCGCCGGACCCTACCAGCCGAGGTCGCGCCGCTCTCCGCAATTGCTCCGACGCGAGCCTCCGCGAGGCGAGGCTCGCGATCCGCGGATTCGGTCGCGACGCGACCGATCGAGGGGCTCGCCGCAACGGCCTCGCATCGCTCCGAAGGGAGACGCCGAATCCCGTCCCAGCCGCCGCCGGGAGGCGGTGACTGGGAGCGCGATACGCGCTCCTAGTACGCGCGCTGCGGCCTCCTCGAGCACGGGGTGGTGCGGCTCGCGTTCCGTCGGTGCGGGCACGAGATGCGCGTGGCTTTCGTGCAAGCGGCGGGGCTTCTGCCCCTCGTGCGTGCGCCGGCGGATGTCGGACGTCGCGGCGCATCTGGTCGACGAGGTGCTCCCGGAGGAGCCGATACGGCAGTGGGCGTGCTCGCTGCCGTGGTCCTTGCGCGACGCGCTGGCCTATGACCGCCGGCTGTGCGCGGACGTGCTCGGGGCGTTCCTCCGCGCGATGGCGCGCTCGCTGCGTCGTCGCGCGAAGGTGCAACCTCGCCGTGCCCCTCGTGGCTTCGCCGTGCCCCTCGTGGCTTCGCCGTGCCCCTCGTGGCTTCGCCGTGCCCCTCGTGGCTGTCGTGAACCCGACCTCACGGCACCTCGCGAGCAAACTCTCGAGCCGAGCCAGGTCGTTTCGGGCTATGTCCTATCCTCCCCGCGATGATCGAGGGCAGCATGATCGCGGACATCATCCCCACCTTCGGCTCGATCAACATGATCGGCGGCGAGTGCGACCGCTGAGCCTACGGTAGGTCGAGCTTCTTTCCGAAGGGCGCGTCGTTGGGCGGGGGCTCGTAGCCCTCGTCGATGCGCTCCCGCTTGTCTCCGTCGACGACCCAGACCTCGAACTCGCACATCCACAACCTGTGCAAGTACTGTTGCGCTCTGACGCGGTCGGTGAACTCGACGGCGAAGGTGCGCACGGGGACCTCGGGGTCGTCTCGGTGCTTGGCGCGCCAGACGCACATGCGCCCGAGATGCTTCCAGGAGAGGTCCTCGACGGGCCCGCACCAGGTCTGCCGCTCGGCGTCGTAGCGCTCGGGCAGGGTCCAGCGTCGGGGCTTTCGACCGGGCTTGGGGCGCTCGAAGAGGGGGAGCCACACGGGGAAGGGACAGGGCACGCTGGCCATGGCGCCGAGCATGCGTCGGGCCTCGTCCGCCTGGGCGACCTGCACCGCGTGGGGCGCGGAGATATCGCACAGCTGGAGGAAGCTGAGATCGTCCTTGCGTCGAATGCAGCGCCAGGGGCCGTTATCGAGCCAGCGCCGGCTGACGAGGTGCTCGTGGCCGGCGCCCTTGAGCACCACCGCCCAGCCGATGGTGGTGTGGCCGGGGAAGTCGCAGATCGGGGCGTCGCGCCAAGGGCTCTCGCGGTCCAGGTCGAAGTGGCTGATCGCGCCCAGCTCGAACGGGAGGTCTTCGAGCAGATCGATCAGCTCGTCGCGCTCGAAGTCGATGCCCTTGCGGATCATGCGCACGACGGGACCGCGGATCAGCGTACCGCCGGTGGGGTGGAAGGCGACCTGTCGATAGGGGGACTCCACACTCGCGACGACGCCGTGCCGATAGTCGCCGTAGGCTTCGACCCAATCGTCTCGGTGCTCCAGTGCGTTGCCCGACCACGAGATGGTGTCCCACTGCAGACCATCTTGCAGGACCCAGTCCTGAAGGGGATAGGCGAGGTGTCGGGCATCCGGCCCGGAGAAAGTCGCGTGGATGAACGGGATCTTCATGGTCTCACTCTGCGCTCGAGCCCAGGAGGCGTTGGATCTCTGCGAGGGTGTTCACGCCGCCCGCCGCGCCCCGGATGTCGATGCGCTGGCCGCCCTCGAATACGATCGAGCGCGCCTTGTCGGTAGTCAGAAACGTGCCTTCCAAGAACCCGCGAAGCGCAGGGTCCGCGGCCACCGTGCCCGGCCGCTGCAGCTCGAGGGCGGTGCGCTCGATCTGTTAGCGTCCAGGCATGTGGTGTCGGAGCCGCCCGCAGCCGGGCCCCCCTCACGAGCTTGCTCGGGGGGCCAGGCGAAGGGGGGCTCCCCAACGAAGCG
>PABA01000231.1 GCA_002699025.1 Sandaracinus sp.
CCCGCCCCCGCGACCGCCTCCGCCTCGCCGTCGACTATCGCGACGACGAGGCTGCGCAGCCCGTCCCGTCTCGGGGCGCGGGACGAGGTCGGCTCCGCCTCCCTCGCCCGCTCTTCGGGCGCGATGAGCGAGGACGCGTCCGACCTCCGTCGGGCGCGGCGTCGCGTGGTCTCCGCGTGGCGTCTCGGGGCGCGGGACGAGGTCGGCTTCGCCTCCCTCGCCCGCTCTTCCGCCGCTCGGGCGTCTCGCATCGTCGTCCGCTGCGCGACGACGGATGCTCGCCCAGCCGCTCTCGCGCTCGCCTGCTCGTGCTTCGACTGACGCTCGTAGCTCACGCCCACGCTTCGGCTCGCGCTCGGGCTTCTGCTGACGCTCACGCTCGGGCTTCTGGCTCGCGCTCACGCTCCCCGCCCACGCCCACGCTTCTGGCTCGCGCTCCCGCTCCCCGCTCGCGCCCACGCTTCGGCTCGCGCTCCCGCTCCGCGCTCACGCTCGGGCTCCTCCTCGAGCTCGCAGCTCACGCCCACGCTCGAGCTCGAGCTCGGGCTCCCGCTCCGGCTCCTCGTTGCGCTCCCGCTCCCAGCTCGCGCCCACGCTTCTGCCCCCGCTCCGGCTCCCCGCTCACACTCGGGAACCTCCTTGCTCACGCCCACGCTTCTGGCTCGCGCTCCCGCTCCCCGCTCGCGCCCACGCTTCGGCTCGCGCTCACGCTCCCCCTCTCGCTCGGGCTTCGGCTCGCGCTCGCGCTCGAGCTCCCAGCTCGCGCTCCCGGCTGCTTCCCCTCGCGCCCCAGCTCCCGCTTCCACGCTCCCGCCCCCCGTCAGCCGCCCGCCTCCAGCCGCGGCGCGCTCCCCCGCGGCCACAGCCATCGGTAAGCCCCCGCCAGCGCCTTCCGCCCGCCGCTCTCGATCACCTCCCCGTGCGCGAGCACGACCCGATCGAAGTCCTGGGCCAGCAGGAAGGCCAGCTCCTCCCGCGCCCGCTCCCGCTTCATGCCGAGCCGCTCGACGATCGACGCCCGCGGCCCCGGGTAGGCGAGGGCGCAGCGCATGGCGGCGCGGGTCGGCCAGGGCGCGTCCGGCGGGATGTGGAAGAGCAGGTCGGTCGTGATCAGCGTCCGGCTCGGCCGGTGCAGCAGCACCACCTCGTTCGTCAGCGGGATGCACCGGAGCGGCACCACGAGCAGCTCCTCCCCGAAGGGCTCGCCCACCTCCTCGAGCACGCCGTCGAAGGCCACGTCCGGGCGCTTCTCGGGCAGGCCCGGCGCGGCCCAGGCCTCCGCCGCCGCCTCGGCCCAGGGCCCGACGTGGAGGTGGTGGAAGAGGTTGGGCGCGAGCACCCAGCGCGGCGCCTCGCCGAGCGCCTCCCGGACGCGCGCCGGCTCCACGGGCACGGGCGAGCACACGAAGAGCCCGCCCTCCAGCTCGAGCACGCTCATGCGCGCGCCGAGCTCGATCCCGAGAAAGCGCTGCGGCGCCGCGCACACGTGCACCCCGGGCGCGAGCGAGCGAAGCGAACCCTTCGAACCGTCCATGCGAGCCTCCCGGGCGGACCCTGGGGCGGCTCGGGCGCCGAGACAACGACGCGGCTCGGGCGAGACGACGACGCGGCTCGCAGGTCGGGAGGCGACGCGGCTCCGCGGCTCCCCCGCCCGCGCGACGCCGGGGCTACTCGAACTCGAGGCGCCAGTGGAAGTCGACGCCGACGTTGCCGAAGCTCGAGGAGCTCTCGCGGTTGATGTTGTCGTAGAGCATCTGGATCGACGTCTGGTCGCCGACCTGCCACTCGACGCCCGTCTGGAAGGTCCGCTCCTCGCCCGTCATCCCCGTCGACGCGCTCATGCGCACCCGATCGGTGATCCGCTTGCCGATCGTCACCATCGGCTCCGGCCGGCCCGTCTGCGGCGAGTAGCGCGTCGTGATCGCGAACTCGTCGATCACCCGCACGGCGTTCGTGACCTCCTCGTTCACCCCGCTGATCGCGCTCAGCGCCTCGAGCGCCGTCCCGCCGAGCTCGCCGGCCTGGAGCTGCTGCGCCTCCGCCGAGGTCATGCCCACCGTGAGCAGGAGCATCAGGTCCTCCTGCGAGAGCGCCGGCTGGCTCGTCGCGTCCAGCCGGAAGGCGTCGAGGTTGCCGTGCGCCCGCACCTGCACCCGCCACGCCGGCGCCGTCAGATCCGCCTGCGTCTGCTGCCGCCGGATCTCCGTCTCCGCCACCACGTCGAAGCGCGGGTCCACGCGCGTCTCGTCGTCGAGGCGCACCTCCCCGCGCGTCACGTCGAGCTCCGTGTTCCGGAAGCGCACCGTGCCCCGCGCGATGCGCACGTTGCCGACGACGCCGTAGCGCTGGTCCGTGCCGACGACGCGGAAGGGCCGGTCCCCGTCGTCGATGCGCAGGTCCACGTCGAGGAGGTTGTTCACCACGCGGATCGGCGCCCGGTTCCGCACGCGCAGGTCGAGGCGCACGTTGTCCGCCTCCGGGTCGTAGCGCTCCACCTCGGCGCGCTGGGGCCGGTAGAGCTGGCCGAGCGTCGGGCTGAGCTGGATGGGCCGCTCGTAGCGCGCCCGGTCGATGCGCAGATCTCCGCGGAGGAGCGGCAGCCGCTCGCCCCGCTCCCACTCGAGCCGCGCCCGCCCGCCGAGGCCGACCTCCACGCCGTCCTCGGGCCTGAGCTGCGCGTCGTCCAGCTCGAGGGCGATGCCGTAGCCCTGGAGCGCGCCCTCCCGCATCGTCGCCGAGCCGTCCACGTCCAGGCGCCCGCCGGCGACCCGCGCATGCACCCCGTCGAGGAGCACGCGCCGCTCGCTGAACTCGACGCGCCCCTCGAGATCTTCGATGGCCGCCGGGAAGTCGTGGAGCGCGACCAGCCCGCCCTCGAGGCGCGCCTCCCCGAAGACCGTCGGATCCTCCACGCGCCCGTTCACGTTGATGCGCAGCGCCAGCCGCCCGGCGCTCTCGTCCACGGTCCGCGAGAGCGCCCGCAGCACGGCCAGGTCGAGGTCGCCGTCCACCCGCAGCGCGAGCTCCCCCCGCGCGTCGCCCGTGCCCCGCACCGAGAGGCGCGAGCCCGGCGCCCGCAGCCGCGCCCGGCGCACCCGGAAGCCGCCGTCCACGAGATCGATCTCGATGGGCCCGTCCTCCCGGAGCGCCACCCGCTCGGTCCCGAGCTGCTCCCGCGAGGCGAGGCGCAGCCGGTCGAGCTGCACCCACCCGTCGAGCGTGCCGCCGTCGAGGAGCGCGCCGCCCGTGAAGGCGACCCGCCCCTGCACCTCGCCGCCGAGGTCGCGATCCGGGAAGCTCGCGCGCAAGAGCGGGTCGAGCTGCAGGCCGACCAGATCGACGATGCCGCGCGCCGGGTAGCTCCGCGTCCAGCCGAGGGCGAGGTCGACCTTCACCTGTCCGCCGAGCCCCTCGCCGCAGACCAGGAAGGCCATGGGCCGGTCGAGCCGCGGCGCCGGCCCGTCGACGGTGCGCAGGGGCGGGTCCGCCGGCCAGCGCCCGTGCGCCAGGCCGAAGCGCGAGTGGGCGCAGGGCTCGCTCTGGGGGATGCCGTCCGCCTCCCAGCGCTCCGCCCGCCGCACCCAGGGGTCCTGCTGGTCGGTCAGGCGCACGTAGGCGCGCGCGTCGCCGAGGTAGGCCTGCTCCCAGCGCAGGCTGGTGAAGGCGACGTCGAGGTGCATGTGCGGCACGGAGGGCGTCCCGCGCACCTCGCCGAGCACGCTGAGCAGGCCCGTGAGCTGCGGCACCCCCTCGCGCAGATCCTCGAGGCTCTGGAGCGCGATCTCGTCGGCCGCCACGGTCAGCCGCATCTGCGCGGGCCCCGCGTAGGGCTGCCAGGCCATGCCCGAGCCCCGCGGCCCGCCCGGCGGCCGGATGCTCCCGCCGATGCTCAAGGTGCCCTCGCCCTTGTGCAGGTCGAGCTGGCGGATCGTCAGCTCGCCGCCGTCGAGCCCGTCGAGGATGCTCCGCCAGAGGAAGTGCCCCTCGAAGCGGCCGCGCTCGAAGCCGAGGTCGTCGATGGAGGCCTGCTCGAGGTCCAGGCCGATGTCGAGCTCGAGCGTGCCGTTCGGCCCGTCGTGCGGCCAGCCGTAGGTGTAGCGGATCGAGGTGCTGCCACGCGTGACGGCCTGCACCGGCGTGTAGCGCTCGTCCTGGTCGAGCAGGAAGACGTGGTAGAGGTCCTGGAGCGTGAGGCGGCTCGTGTGCGCCCGCCCCGTGACCTCCATGCGGCTGTCGGCGAAGTCGATCGTGAGGTCGTCGACGCGGTAGCGGCTGCTGTTCTTCTCGCCGCGCAGGCTCGGGAAGAAGACGCCCATGTAGTCGTCCAGGAGGCGCCAGTCGCCCTCCACGTCGCCGGCGCGAAAGCCGTCGAAGCGGAAGTCGCGGAGCTTCACCCGGCCGCTCACGATGGGCTCGTCGAAGGTGCCCTCGACGAGCACGTCCGCGCTGCCGACGCCGGCGAGCTCGAAGGTCGTGAGCGGCGACACGTCCGCGACGTCCAGCACCTCCGCGTGGCCCTCGACGCGGATCGTGTTGTCGTAGCCGATCCACACCATCGGCACCTTCACCCGCGAGCCCGCCGTCTCGAGCGTGATGTCCGTGAAGCTCGCGGCCTCCTCGTCGTAGCGCCAGCGGCCGACGATGCGCCCGCTCCGCACGCCGATGATGCGTTCGCGCGGGCGCGCGTGGTGTGGCCCGCTCGTGACCATGAAGTTCCGCGCGCGCATGCGGAGCGGCCCCTCGATGGCGAAGGGGACGAGCGTGCCCTCGAGCCGGCCCGTGCCCTCCATGGGCCAGGTGACGATCGCGTCCGGCGTGACGCTCAGCTGCTCCATGAGCTCGGCGAAGCGGAAGCCGTCGATGTCCGCGTCGAGCTCGAGGGGGAAGCCCGCGTCGAGGTCCAGGCCGATGGCGCCGACGAGGCCGACGCGCCCGCCGTCGTCGATGAGCTGCGCGAAGCTCCCCTCCTGGATGGCGAGGCGCTCTCCGTCGCTCTCGAGCTCCAGGTGCACCTCCTCGCCGAGCCCGTAGCGATCGTCGATGCGCACGTCGAGGAGCCGCACGCGCCCGGCGCCCGTGGGGATGCCGTCGGTGCCCTCGAGATCCGCCTCGGCCTCGACGACCCCCTCGAGGGCGACGGGCAGGGCGATGGGGAGGCGCGCCATCTGCTGGAGGTCGACGCGCGCGAAGACGTGGCCGCGCCAGCCGCGGGTCGGGTCGAAGGGGACGTCGGCGCCGGTCACCAGCACGCGCATGTGGGTGGTGCGCAGGGCGGCCCGCTCGACGTGCGCCGAGGCGTCGTCGAGGTCGACGGTGCCGACGAAGCTCAGGCGCTCGAGGGCGTCGTCGCCGCCCGCGTGGTGCACGGAGCCGGTGTCGGCGCGGAGGTCCAGGCCGAGCACGGCGCCTTCGCCCGTGACCTCCACGTCGAGGTGATCGAGCTCGCCCTCGACGTGGGGGAGCGCGTCGAGCTCGAGGCGGGCGTCGCGGATGCGGATGCGCTCGAAGGGGAGCTCGGTGCCGCCGCCGGCCGGCGCCGGGAGGGTGGGGCCGTTGAGGAGCTGTCCGTCGCGGACGAGGAGCTGGAGGCGCGGGCGCTCGAGGGTGACGTCCTCGAGGTCGACCTCCCCCTGGAGGAAGGCCCAGAGGGAGGGGCGGATGAAGAGCCGGTCGGCGTCGACGAAGTCGCCGTGCTCCGGGTGGTCGAGGTCGATGTCCGTGGCCTCGACGGTGATGCCCGGCGGGAGGTAGTGGACGCGCACCTCGACGTCGCCGAAGGCCGCGTCGAGGCCGAGCTCGTCCCGGAGCGCGCCGGTGGCGAGGTCGGCGATGCGCTCCTCGCCCCAGTCGGTCTGGGTCACGGCGAGCCCGGCGCCGACCACGATGAGCAGGAGCATCACCGTGATGCGGAGGCCGCGCGCGAAGCGGCCGCGGGGGCGCCTTCGGCGGCGTCGGCGGCGGCGCTTCGGGGGCGGCGGCGCGCCCTCGCCGGACGGAGGCTCCCCTCCCGCAGGCGGCCGGGCGGCCGGCCGCGGCGGGTCGGACGACCTGGTCGGGGCGGTGGAGGGGGCGGACACGGTGGGCGAGGAGGCCGCTCGGGAGCGGCCCGAGAAACACGTTCGGCCCTGTTTCCTCGGGGTCGAACCCGGCGCAGCAGGTTAGCACGCGGCGCCCCCGGGAGCCTCTTCCCGGCGGACCGGCCGGCCCCGGCCCGGAGCGCCCTCCCGGGAGCTCGCGGGCCCGGGCGTCAGATCAGCTCGGTCGGCGCGCAGGTCGAGACGCCGGCGCCGACGATGCGGTAGCCGATGTTCTCGCGCACGGTCTCCACGGCGCCCGTGTCCGGCGTCACGCGGTAGATGCCCGTCGAGTCGTCGAGCGTGCCCTGGTAGAAGATGTAGAAGCGGCCGCCCCAGAAGGCGAAGGCCCAGGCGCTCGCGCCGAAGCCGAAGCCGCCCTCGATCTCGGAGACGTCGATGGTGCGGAGCGCCGCGGCGCTGCCCTTGTCGAGCTGCTGCACGCTCATCGGCGTCGCGTCCGGGAAGAAGCCCCAGAGCTCGCCCTCGCCCGTGCCCGTGAGCTCGGGCGAGCCGCCGACCGAGCCGACGCTCGAGACGGTCCAGCTCGCGACGTCGATGCGGCCGAGCGTGGAGCTGCCGAGGCCGATGCCGGACTCGGGCCCGCCGGAGATGAAGAGGGTCTCGCTCGCGCTCCCGGCGGCGTCGGCGACGAAGCCCATGCCGAAGAGCTCGAAGCCCATCTGGTCGGGCACGAAGGGCGACTCGCTGCACGAGGCGTCGGCGGTGCTCACCTGGTAGATGCGGTGGTCCTGGTGGAGCACCCAGGCGGTCGCGTTGCGGTCGACGGACATGGAGAAGGGCGACGAGCTGCCCGGGCAGGCGAGCGTGCCGATGGTCGTGAGCGTGTCCGTGTCGGGCTCGTAGCGGAGCAGCTCGTCGTCGCTGTCGACGAGGTAGATCCAGCGCGCCATCTCCGTGCAGCCGCCGGGCGTGATGCCGGTGTCGGGGCGGGGCCCGGCGTCGACCCCCGGGCCCGCGTCCGTGCCGGGGCCCGTGTCCGCGCCGCCGCCGCCCGCGTCCCGGGCCGGGCGCCGACCGTCGTCGCCGCAGGCGAGGAGCATGAGCAGGGAGAGGAGAGCGAGCGCGCGTGCCATGGCGCGGCAACATAGTGCACGGCGCGGGCAAGGTGATCCGGGCGCGTGCGGATCCGCGCACCGGCGGGGAGCGGCGCGCGCGATCGGCCCGCGATCGCCAGGGGATTCGCGTCGGCGCCGAGGCGCGGCGCCGCCCGACTTCTCAGCTCCGCTCAGCTCGGCTCAGCCGCCCGGCGTCACGAGTCGACGCGGCTCGACGCGGTGGGCTCGACGCGGTGGGCTCGGTGCGGCGGCTCGGTGTGGCGTCCCGATGCACGGGCTTCGGCGCGGGCGGCTTCCGCGCGGCGGCTCGGCGACAGGGCTCGCGCGCCGATCGCGGCGCGGCTCTCAGCTCAGGCGCCGCACGTAGTCGACGACGCGCAGCGGATCGGTGGCCGCCGCGCCGAGCACGCCGCCCATCATCGCGCCGATCACGCCGACGGTCGCGACCTCGCTGCCCCCGAAGGTCAGCCCGCGGATCGGCGAGACCGGGCGGAGCCACGGGTTCTCGAAGCGCGTCGGCGTCGGCTCGAGGCCGTAGATCGCGCCATGCACGGGCCGCACGAAGTGGTGCGTCGAGGCGGGGGTGGAGAGCTCGGCGTGGTCGAGGAGCGGCTTCAGCGCGGGCATCTTCCGGAAGAACTGGTCGAGCAGGCGCGCCTTCACCTTCTCCTTCAGGGCCTCGTACTCGGCGCCGCGCTTGTGCCAGCGCGCGTCCTTGTAGGGCGCGAAGGTCTCCCAGGGCACGAAGGTGACGACCTCGCCCGTGTGGAGCTCGGCGGGGCCCGGGTCGTGCTCCGGATCCTTGAGGCTCGGGAAGCTGCAGTAGAGGACGTCGGCGTCGCCGTGTGGGCCCTCCGCGTCGACCGCCCAGGCGTCCTTCTCCATGTCCCAGGTGTCGTAGAACCACTGGTTGGCGGCCGTCGCCCCGGCGGCCCGCACGTCGCCGCGGAAGCCGAGGTAGAGGCAGACGTGCGCCGGCGAGGGCTCGAGGTCGCCGATGCTGCGCGCCCAGGGGTCGGCGGCGGCCTCGGGCGGGAGCAGGCGCGTGACCGTCGAGCGCACGCCGGCGGCGCTGAGCACCTTCTTCGCGCGGACGACGCGCCCGTCCTTCAGGCGCACGCCGACGGCGCGGGTCGAGCGGCCGGCCTCCTCGAGGAGGATCTCGTCGACGTCCGCGCGGATGGCCGTCCAGCCGCCGGCGCGGCGCACGGTGCCGAGGAGCTCCTCGGCGATGCGCTGGCTGCCGCCGACCGGGTAGTAGCCGCCGTGGAGGAAGTGCTTCACGACGAGCGCCTGCATGGCGAAGGAGGAGCGGCTCGGCGTGGAGCCGTAGTAGCCCCACTGGGCGGCGAAGACGGCGCGGAGGCGCGGGTCGTCCGTGAGGTCCTCGATCACGTCCTTCGTGCGCATGGTCAGGTAGCGCTGGGCCTGGCGCGCGAGGAGGCGGTCGGCGATCGGGGCGGCGGGCTTCGGGGCGAGGCGGGCGAGGTAGTAGCCGCGCATGGTGCCGCTGACGGCCTTCACGAGGTGGAGGTACTCGTCGATGGCCTTCTGCTCGCCCGGGAAGGCGTCGATGAGGTTCTCGCGGAACTGCGCCGGGCTGTCCGGGAAGGCGATGCGGAAGCCGTCCGGGAAGGTGAACTCGTCGTAGGTGGCGCCGAGGCTCGCCCACTTCAGGCGGCCGTCCGTGAGGCGGTCGAGGAGGCGGCCGGTGAGCGAGTGGTGCGTGACCTCGCCGACCGCGTGGACGCCCACGTCCCAGACGTAGCGGGCGCGCGGGTCGCCCTCGACGCGGGCGCGGCGCTGGAAGGTGTGCGTGAAGCCGCCCGGGACATAGTGCTGCTCGAGGACGAGCACGCGCTTGCCCGTCTTCGCGAGCAGGGCGGCGGCGGTCATGCCGCCCATGCCCGAGCCGATCACGACGACGTCGAGCTCCCCCTCGGGGACGTGCTTGCTCCAGGGCAGATCGCGCTTGGCCATGCGGGGCTCATAGCCTCAAACGCGAAAGTCGGCCACCCGGCCGGTTTTCTCGGGGCATCCCTCCCGATGGTCGGGATGGCGTTCCGCTCTCTGCCGTCCGCCGTCCGTGCTAGCGCTCGGCTTCACGGTCCATGCCGCCTTCGCGGAGATGGCCGAGCGGTCGCCGCACACCGGGTCGCGTTCCTCGGCGCCCCCTCGCTGCCGGCTTCTCGGGGCATCCCTCCCGACGGTCGGGATGGCGTTCCGCTCTCTGCCGTCCGCCGTCCGCCGTCCGTGCTGGCGCTCGGCTTCACGGTCCATGCCGCGTTCGCGGAGATGGCGGAGATGGCGGAGTGGTCGCCGCACACCGGGTCGCGCTCCTCGGCGCCCCTCGCAGCCGGCTGGCACCTTCGTCCTCGTGGCACGTGCGCGACGCACGTCCGCAACCCACGCTCGGTTTCGCGCCACTTCGCGAGCACGGAAGGAGGACGCTGGAGCGCGGACGGCATCCCGACCGAAGGGAGGGAGCCCCACGAGCGCCTCCGCCGCGCAGCCCTCCTCGCACCACTCCGCGGAGCGGCATGGACCGCCCAAGTCCAGCGCCAGCACGGACCGCGGACAGCGGACGGCAGACCGCATCCCGACCGAAGGGAGGGATTCCCGCGCAGCCCTCCTCACGCCACTCCGCGGAGCGGCATGGACCGCCCAAGTCCAGCGCCAGCACGGACAGCGGACAGCGGACGGCAGACCGCATCCCGACCGAAGGGAGGGATTCCCGCGCAGCCCTCCTCGCACCACTCCGCGGAGCGGCATGGACCGCCGAAGTCGAGCGCCAGCACGGACCGCGGACAGCGGACAGCGGACGGCAGACCGCATCCCGACCGAAGGGAGGGATTCCCCCTCAGCGGGTGGAGACCGCCGCCTGGATCCAGGGCGCGAAGACCAGCCAGCCGAGCCCAATGGCGAGGCGCTCGGCGACGTGGGTCGCGGGCTCGGGGAGGCCCTCGGCCTCGGCGCGGGCGATGAGCCGGCGCACGACCGGGAAGGCGCGCTGGAGCGCAGCCGGGCGCTCGCCCGCGAGGAGGCTCCGGGCGAGGATGCGCCAGTAGAGGTCGTCCTCGCGGACCGCGTCGAAGGCGGCCGCCATCAGCGCCTCGAGGTCGGCGCCCTCGGCCGGGAGGCGGGCGTCCATGCGCGCGGCGAGGTGCTCGAGGGCCGCGCGGCGGAGCCCCTCCTTCGAGCCGAAGTGCCGATGCACGAGCCCGTGGTTCACGCCCGCCTCGGCGGCGATGCGGCGCACGGAGACGTCGCCCTCGAAGGCGAAGAGGCGCGCCGCCGCGTCCACGAGCGCCGCCTTCACGGCCTCGGCGCCCCGGGGGCTCGCCGCCTTCTTCGCGGCCGCCTTCTTCGCGGCCGCCTTCTTCGCGGCCGCCTTCTTCGCGGACCCCTTCTTCGCGGACCCCTTCTTCCCGGCCCCCTTCTTCGCGGACCCCTTCTTCGCGCTCGCCCTCTCCGCTCGCCGCTTCGTCCCGACGGCCTTCTTCGCGGACCGCTTCCTCGCGCTCGTGTTCCGAGCTCTCCGCTTCGTCGCGCTCGCCTCCCCTCGCTTCCGCCCGCTCATCGGAACGGGCGCCCGTCCTCGGCGTAGGCGGCCGCCGAGCGGAAGAGGTTCTCGGCCATCAGCCCCTCCTCCTCGTCCGCCCGCGCCCGGTAGAGCGCCGCCACCCGCTTCCGCACGCCCTTCTCCCCGGGCGCCGCCTCGAGCGCATAGTCCGCCAGCGCGCACGCCAGCCGCCGCTCGCCCCGCTCCGCCAGCGCCTCCGCCCGATCGAGCATCGCCCCCGGCCCCCCGCAGAGCCGCGCCAGCTCCCCGGCGAGCGCGTCCCGCGGCGGCGGCTTCAGCTCGCTCGGCCGCCCGCTCCACCACCCGCCGTAATAGCGGATCACGTTGCGCACGATGAACTCGGCGTCGTCGTACACGTTCTGGAGCCACGGGCTGTCCGAGATCGGCGGCAGCACCCGATGGACGATGTCCACGTGCGGCGGCGAGCCCTCGTTCATCGCCTCGAGGGTCTGCTCGACGATGTCGTCCAAGAAGCCCGCCGTCTCGAGGAGCATGCGCTGGATGAGCGCCGCGTCGTCCACCACCGGCCCGCCGTGCCCCGGGCAGAGGCTCCGCGGCTCCTTGGCCGCCATCGCCCGCAGCCCCGCCGCCCACTCCCAGGGGTAGCGCTGCACCTTCTGCGGGTTCCCGGCGTTGGGCACGGCCCAGATGAAGAGGTCTCCCGGGCAGAGCACGCCCCGCTCCGGGCAGTAGATCCAGCTGTGGTCGTCGGTCTCCCCGCGGCAGTGGTGCACCTCGAAGCGCACGCCCCCCACCTCGAGGTCGACGCGCTCCGTGTAGAGCTCGGTCGGCGGGATCGCGGGCGGGCCGAAGGTGTCGTAGTCGTCCGCATGCGCGCCCTCCGTCGCCTTCACCGTGCCGCCGAACTGGCGCGCGTTCAGCGCCGCGTTGTGGCGCGCCGTCCGGGCGTAGCGGGCGAAGCGCGCGGGCATGGCGGCGTGGGCGACGACGCGCGGCGGCGTGGCCTGCTCCCGCACGAAGGCCTCGAGGCCATAGGCGTGGTCGACGTGGCCCTGCGTGAAGATCGCCGTGTGCACGGGCGCGTCGGTCTTCGTGCGGATCGACGCCGCCATCATCGGCGCCGTCCGCTTCAGGCCCGAGTCCACGAGCACCAAGCCCGCGTCGGTCTCGAAGGCGGTCACGCCGGAGAACATCGAGGTGAACCAGGTGCGCTCGGCGACCTCCACCGGGCCGCCGGCCCAGAAGAACTTCGCCTCGGCGGGGTCGCCGTTCACGTGCCGGAGGAAGCGCTGGAGGACGTCCATGGGCTCACTGTAGTCAATCGACTACGATCGGCGCAACGGCGCGCGCCGAGGCGTCATGGCCGGGCGCGTCATGGCCGGGCAGGTCATGAGCGGGCGCGCCATGGCCGGGCGCGTCATGAGCGCGCGAATGGGCCCAGGACCCGGAGAAGCGCGCCGACGACGCGAGAGGGGCCTCGCCGATCCGTCAGATTGCGCGCTCCGCTCGTTCGTGGCGCTCAGATCGAGCGATCGCCCGCGCGAACGCGCCGCGCCCTCCGCGATCGACCCGCGATCCTCCGGCGCGCGCAGCTGGCACGCCGCCTGCTCTCCCTCTCCCCCGTGAGCCGGCTCGCCCGCATCCTCGTCGTCGACGACGAGCCCCTCTTCCGGAGGAGCATCTCGGACGCCCTCTCGGACCGCTTCGAGGACGTGGTCGTCGTCTCGGCCGCGAACGGCGCCGACGGCCTGCGCGTCGTCGAGAGCGGGCGCGTCGACCTGCTCATCTCCGACGTCCGCATGCCCCAGATGGACGGCGTCGAGCTCCTCGCGGCGCTCGGCCAGGCGGGCCACTGGTGCCCGGTCATCCTGGTGACCGCTCACGGCACCCGCTCGCTCCGCCTCGACGCCCTCGACCGCGGCGCCGTCGAGTTCTTCGAGAAGCCCGTGGACCTCGACGAGCTCCTCGCATCCGTCGACCGGATCCTCCGCCACGAGGCCGCCGGCGCGCTCCAGGGCATCAGCGTCGCCGGCATGGCGCAGCTCGTCGGCCTCGAGCGCAAGAGCTGCTCGCTCCAGGTCCGCTCCGGCCCGCACCGCGGCACGCTCTTCTTCGCCGACGGCCAGCTCGTCGACGCCGCCTTCGAGGGGCATCGGGGGGAGGACGCCGCGCGCGCCATCCTCGACCTGCAGGAGGCGACGCTCACCGTGGCGCCCCCCGGCGCCGGCGACGCGCGGACCATCACGACGCCCCTCGAGCACCTCCTCCTCGCCGTCGCGCAGCGGCGCGACGAGACGGGCCGGGGGAGCTCCATCTTCCCCGCGGAGGGCGCGCTCGACCTCGCCGACGGCGAGCCGAGCCCCGAGCCCGCGGCGCATCCGATCGCAACCGAGACACCGACCCAGAAGGAGAAACGAATGGCCAACGTCAACCAGAGCCTCAACGCCGCCATGGACATGGAGGGCTCCATCGCCGCCGCGCTCGTCGATTGGGAGTCCGGCCTCACGCTCGGCACCGCCGGAGGCGGAGAGAAGTTCGACATCGAGCTCGCCGCGAGCGGCAACACGCAGGTCGTGAACGCCAAGATGGGCGTGATGAAGTCCCTCGGCCTCGAGGGGCCCATCGAGGACATCCTCATCACCCTCGACGGCCAGTACCACCTGATCCGGCCGCTGAAGAAGGTCTCGAACCTCTTCCTCTACCTCGCCATCGACAAGAACAAGGGCAACCTCGGCCTGGCGCGCCACAAGCTGAAGTCCATCGAGGAGCAGCTCGAGATCTGACGATGGGCCGCGGCTGCGAAGCGGGTCGCGAGGGGGCAGAGAGGCGGGCGCGGCGCCGCATCCCCTCCACCCTGCCTGCCCGTGCACGCACGGGCGCGAAGACGAGGGGGCGCCGGCCCCCCTGACCCCGCGCACGTCGACCCCGCGCGTCGACCCCGACGTGTTCTCGCTCGCGGCGGCGCGCGCCAGCGGAGTAGGCTCCCCCCATCGGCGTCGTCGGCTCCGGCGACCGGGGATCGGCGCGATCCCGCCTCCGTCCCGCCCCGCTCGACCGCGGCGGCGCACCGGGCGGAGCGCGAACGCACGAGCGACGCCCCGGCGGCTCTCCGACCATGACTCTCCTGGACCAACGACTCCCCGACCCCGAGCGCATCCTCGGCTCGATGATCGAGGCCGTCATCGTGACGGACGCGGAGCTCGAGCGCCCCGGCCCGCGCATCGTCTACGTCAACGAGGCGTTCGAGAAGCTCACGGGGTACCCCGCGGAGGAGATCCTCGGCCGCACGCCGCGCCTCCTCCAGGGCCCGCGGACCGACCCCGAGCTGCTGCGCTCGATGAAGGAGTGCCTCCGGCGCGACCTCCCCTTCGAGGGGGAGACCTTCAACTACCGAAAGGACGGCACCGAGTACCTCGTCCGCTGGTACATCCTCCCGCTCCGCGACGACGCCGAGGAGGTCACCCACTACGTGGCCGTGCAGCGCGACGTGACGCGCCAGTTCCTCATGCGCGTCGACTTCCAGCGGCTCGCCCGCGCCATGCGCGACCTCGAGGAGCCCGTCGCGATCATGTCGGCCAACGGGCGCCTCCTGCAGACCAACCGCGCCTTCGACAAGATCGCCTGGGGGGCCGCCGAGAAGCTCCAGGGCGCGCTCCACTACCTCGACCCGGAGGCCTCCGACGCGCTCTTCCAGCACCTCCTCGTCGGCGAGCCCTGGAACGGGGACCTCCGCATCGCGACGAAGGACGGCCGGGAGCTCGTCCTGAGCTGCACGCTCTCGCCGCTCCTCTCCGCGCAAGGCCGGGAGAGCGTCCTGGTCGCCCGCGACGACACGGCGCGCCGCCGCATCGAGCGCATCGCCTCGGCCCTGAACATGACCGACAACGTCGGCTACGTCTTCGCCGGCATCCGCCACGAGCTCGGCAACCCGGTCAACTCGGTGAAGGCGGCCCTGAGCGTGCTCAAGGGCCGCGCCGAGACCATCGATCGGGAGCAGCTGCGCGACTACCTCGACGACATCCTCGGGGAGATCCAGCGCATGGAGTTCCTCCTCGACGCGCTCCGCGGCTACAGCCGCATCGACCGGGTGCGGCTGCAGGAGGTCGAGCTCGAGCCCTTCCTCCGGCGCTTCGGTCGGCTCGTGGAGCACGACGCGCGCGGGCGCGGCGCGACGCTGAGCGTGGAGGTCGAGCCGGACGCCGTGGCGCGGGCCGATCCGCGGGCGCTCCATCAGGTGCTGCTGAACCTGGTGACCAACGCCCTCGACGCCGTGCGCGGCCGGGACGCGCCGGAGGTGCGCATCCAGGTGGAGCGGCGCCCCGGTCGCGTCGTCCTGCGGGTCGAGGACAACGGCAGCGGCATGTCCGACGAGCAGCTCGATCGGCTCTTCCAGCCCTTCCAGAGCGAGAAGCCCGGCGGCTCGGGCCTCGGGATGGTGATCGTGCAGCGCCTCCTCGCGCAGATGCATGGCACCATCGACGTGCAGAGCCGGCCGGGCGTCGGCACCACGATCCGCGTCGGCTTGGACTCGCCACCGTGAACCCCCGCATCCTCCTGGTCGACGACGACGCGCTCTTCGCCGAGTCGGTGCGCCTCTTCCTGGAGAGCGACCCGCTCTCGGTGGTGGTCGCGCACGACGTCGCGGGCGCGAAGGCGGTGCTGAGCGAGAAGGCCGTCTCGCTCCTCGTGACCGACGATCGGCTCCCGGACGGGCGCGGGCTCGAGCTGACCGATCCGGCGCTGATCGACGAGGCGCCGGTGATCGTGGTCACGGCCCACCCGAACTTCGAGCACGCGGTCGAGGCCGTGCGCCGGGGCGCCGTCGACTACCTCACGAAGCCGGTCGAGCTCGCGGAGCTGCGGCACGCGATCCACCGCTCGCTCGGGCGCGACCGCATGCGCCGGCTGGTCGAGGCGCGGCGCCGGGCCGAGGCGCGCCAGCCGCCGCGCGCGGACGGGGCCATCGCGTCGCTCCTGGCGACGGTGCGGCGGGCGGAGGAGCGGCGGCCGGGCGCGCTGCCGCCGGTGCTGCTCACGGGCGAGACGGGGACGGGCAAGACGCACCTCGCGCGGCTCCTCCACGAGGCGAGCCCGCGCGCCGGTGGGCCCTTCGTGGCGGCGAACTGCGCGGCGCTCCCGGCGGCGCTCCTCGAGGCGGAGCTCTTCGGAACCAAGAGCGGCGCGTTCACGGGGGCGGAGACGCGGGAGGGGCTGCTCGAGCTGGCGAGCGGGGGGACGCTCTTCCTCGACGAGATCGGCGAGCTGAGCGTGGAGCTCCAGGCGAAGCTCCTGACGGCGCTCGACGCCCGCGAGATCCGCCGGGTGGGCGGGCGGCGCTCCCGGCGCGTGGACTTCCGCCTGATGACGGCCACCAACCGGGACCTCGAGGCCGAGGTGCAGGCCGGGCGCTTCCGGCAGGACATCTTCTACCGGCTGAACGTGCTCCGGCTGCGGATCCCGCCCCTCCGGGAGCGCCTGGAGGAGCTCCCGGAGCTGATCGAGACGATCCTCACCGAGTGCCTGCCCGGCGTGTCCGGGGAGCTCGCGCCCGGGGAGCTCGAGCGGCTCGCCCGGCACGACTGGCCCGGCAACGTACGGGAGCTCCGCAACGTGCTCGAGCGCTGCGTCCTGGACTCGGAGCCCGGCCAGCCCTGGCGCCCCTCCCGCTACCTGGCGTCGGGGGTCTCGCGGCCGCCCGAGGCGGCGCCCTTCCAGCCGGTGGCGCTGGCCGAGCTCGAGCGGCAGCACATCCTCCGCACGCTGGAGCACTTCGAGGGGCGCAAGGACGCCACCGCACGCGCCCTGGGGATCAGCCCGGCGACCCTGCGGCGACGGCTCCGGAGCTACGGCCTGTAGCGCGGAGCGCGAACGGGTTCGGCCGCGCGCCGGCGCGTCGGGCGGGGCCGGAGGCCGCTCAGCCGAGGAGGCCGATCTCGAGGAGCGCCACCTCGACGCCCCGCCCCGTCCACTGCACGAAGGCGCGCCGCAAGGCGTAGTCCTCCGGCGCCTCCGGCTCCTGGGCGGCCCGCCGGATCAGGAAGCGGGCGAGGTCGTTCGGGAGCCGGTGGCGCTCGCAGAAGGACCCGAAGGCGTCGAGGTTCGCCGCCGCCGAGGGCGGCATCGTCGGCAAGTGGTCTCTCGAACGATAGGCTCGACTCTCTCGCATCTTCCCCCCGTGAAAAAATGGACGATACGGACGGGACGGTCAACGGCAGAAAACTGGAAAACCTAATAATCACGGGCACATAGACCCATATCAGGTGACACCCATATGGGGTATGAGCGATCGCCGAGGGGAGTGTTCTCGGCAGATCGGCGGATTCGCGATTACCTCATATGGGGCATCGCCCCGCGCAGGCACCGAAGGTCGGGGAGAGCGGATCGGCCCCCGTTCCGGCGGATGGCCTCGCGACCGAAGGGAGCGAGCGAGCGAGCGCCGCGCCACCGACCGCCCGCTCACTCCGCGAACGCGGCATGGACCGCNGCGTCGAGCGCCAGCACGGACGGCGGACNGCGGACCGCGAATGGCCTCGCGACCGAAGGGAGCGAGCGAGCGAGCGCCGCGCCACCGACCGCCCGCTCACTCCGCGAACGCGGCATGGACCGCCGCGTCGAGCGCCAGCACGGACAGCGGACGGCGGAACGCGGATGGCCTCGCGACCGAAGGGAGCGAGCGAGCGAGCGCCAGCACGGACGGCGGACCGCGGACCGCGGACGGCCTCGCGACCGAAGGGAGCGAGCGAGCGCCAGCACAGACCGCGGACGGCCTCGCGACCGAAGGGAGCGAGCGAGCGCGTCGAGCGCCGGGCGAGGTGACGAAGCCTTGACGCGCGCGGGGCATGCCCCGTCCAATGGCCCCGTGAGCGCCCCGGTCCTCTCCGGCCGCCTCCCCGAGGACGGTATCGCCTCGCGCCTCGTGGAGATCGAGGCCCGCGGCACCACCGGCGTGCTCCGCTGGAAGGCCGAGAGCGAGGGCGAGGTCGCGCTCGTGCGTGGGCAGATCGCGGACGACCAGGCGGAGCGGCCCGACGGCGAGGATCCGCTCGACCTCCTGCTCGCGGCGCGCCAGGGCACCTTCGAGGTGATCCAGCAGCTCCCGCCCCTGCCGGTCTCGCGCGGGGACGCGCAACACAAGAGCGGCTCGCTCGAGGTGCACGTCCCGGCGGACCTGATGAACTACTGCGAGCAGGCCGGGCTGACGGGGGCGCTCCTGCTCGAGCGCGACGAGCAGCGCGCCGAGCTGGTCTACGACGCGGGCGAGCTGAGCGACATCCGGCTCGGCGGGCTCGAGGAGCTGCACGAGGTCTTCTCCTGGGAGGAGGGGGTCTTCGAGATCGCCGCCTACGTGGACGCGCCGGACGTGACGGCGGACCTCGACCTCGACATCGAGGTGGTCGAGGAGGCGCCGCCGACGAAGGCCGCGAAGGACGGCGGGAAGGTCGCCGGGCGGGAGCCGACCGGGCAGCTGCTGCGCGTGGTCGAGGTGACGCTCGCGGAGATCTTGAAGGAGCGCGAGGAGCGGCGTCCGGCGACGCGCACCAGCCCCCCGCGGCCGCCCATGCCGGCGCCGAAGAAGCACGACACGCTGCCGCCGCCGAGCGCGAAGCCGGAGAAGCGCAAGGACCAGACCGTGCGCGTGATCTACCTGGGCGACACCGGCGCCCACCCGGCCGTGACGCGGAGCGAGGCCGCCGGGAAGGCGGTGAAGCCGCCGAAGGGCAGCGCGTCGAAGAAGACATCGAGCACGAAGCCGACCCTGGAAGAGGCCGCCTCGAAGAGGGCGGCGAAAGCGAGAAGCCGAGCGATGAGCGAGACCGCCGCCGAGACGAAGCCGGCCGCCGCCGAGGAGAAGAAGGAGCTCCCGACGATGGTCTGGGTCCTCTTCACGCTGCTGATCGTGCTGTCGGCGCTGGTGCTGATCGGTCAGCTCCCGCCGATGGAGTAGCGGCGAAGACCCGTGCCCCTGCCCGTGCCCATGCCCCTGCCCGCGGCACGAGGCGGGGAGCAGGTCCGAGCGAAGACCCCGGCCGCCCCCGGATGGCGCGCCTCGGGTGCGCGAGCCGAGCTCCAGCCGGACGCGCCCGGCTCGAATTCGTGGGCAGGAGTATTAGGCTTCGCCGCGTGACGCGCGCTTGGACCGGGGCCCTCGTGGCGGCCTGCCTGTGGGCGCTCGCGCCGAGCCCGAGCGCCGGGCAGCCACCGAGCGCGCCGGGCGCGGAGGACGGCGCGGAGGACGGCGGCGCGGCCGTGGACGAGGCCCCCGGGAACGACGCGCCCGGTCGCAGGACGCCCGGTGGTGACGCGACCGGTGACGACGCGCCCAGTGGTGACGCGACCGGTGACGACGCACCCAGCGACGACACGCCCAGCGCGACGGAGGGCGACGCGGACGCGAGCCCGGACGCGGACGACGCCGACCCGAGCGGGCCGGGCGACATCGCAGCCGACGACACGGGCTCCAGCGACACGGGCTCCAGCGACACCGACTCCGGCGACACGGGCTCCGACGACACCGACTCCGGCGACACCGGCCCCACGCAGGACGACGCCGGCGCCCCCGCCGACCCCGACCTCGCGGCCTTCGACGACGGCGACCTCGGCGAGCCCGGCGAGCTGGACGACTTCGACGACGTCCCGACCGGCCCCACCGGCTCCGAGCTCCGCGTCCGCTACTTCCTCGAGCGCGTCGAGATCCGCGGCAACGAGCGCACCCGCGGCCGCGTCATCCGCTCCTACGTCCCCTTCGAGCCCGGCGAGGTCCTCGACCCCGAGGACGAAGACCTCGAGGCCATCCGCTGGCGCCTCCGCGGCACGGGCTGGTTCGACCGCGTGCGCCTCCGCCTCGAGCCCGGCGCCCGCCGCGGCTGGGTCGTCCTCGTCATCACCGTCGAGGAGCGCAACACCATCGTCCTCAGCGGCCTCACCTTCGGCATCAGCGAGGGCCTGAACAACTCCGAGGACACCTCCACGGACGTCGTCCCCTACGTCGGCGCCACCCTCACGGAGACCAACCTCTTCGGCTCCGGCGCCCGCCTCTCTCTCGGCGCCCTCGGCTCCCCGCGCGCCTGGGGCTTCGAGCTCGACTTCGAGCACCCGCGCCTGCTCCCGCGCGACTACTCGCTCCGCGTGCGCCCCTTCTACCACCGGGCCCGCCAGTACTTCGGCAACGACCCGCTCATCAGCCAGGAGTGCCCGGACGACGTCGAGGGCTGCGCCGAGGAGCTCGAGGCCCGCAACGCCGTCGTCTTCTACCAGCGCGGCGGTCTCCTCCTCGGCACGGGCCACGACCTCGGCGCCGTCACCCGCCTCACGCTCGCCTGGCAGGGCGAGGTCATCCACCTCCGCTCGCGCCCCGAGGCCGCCAGCGAGAGCCGCGGCGGCCTCGCCCCCTCGCCCATCGACTTCACGCTCCACGACCGCGTCAGCTACCTCAGCTCCATCCAGGTCGGCCTGAGCTTCGACAAGCGCGACGACCCGGCCATGACCACGCGCGGCGTCCTCGCCCGCTTCGGCGCGGACCTCTCGCACAACCTGCTCGGCAGCGACTACGACTTCGTCCGCTTCCAGCTCCTCTTCCGGGCCTGGCAGCCGCTCCCCTGGGGCCACACGCTCCGCTTCAACCTCTTCGCGGGCGCCGTCTTCGGCGAGGCGCCCTTCTTCTACCAGTTCCAGATCGCCGACCTCACGGACCTCATCCCCGGCCGCATGCTCGACATGCAGCTCGACCGGCGCGCCGCCCCGGACCTGCTCGGCACGGTCATCTCCGTGATGCGGACGGAGGAGCTCGCGGGCCGCCTCGACCTCCAGTACGAGCTGCCCCTCTACCGGAGCCGGAGCGGCATCCGCGCGGTCAACGGCTACCTCAACGTCGGCGTCCTCTTCCTCGCCGATCCGCGCGACCTCGAGGTCGCCCTCCCCGCCTACCGCGGCGCCTCCCGCGCACCCCTCGACCTCACCTTCGACATCGGCCTGCGCATGGACACGCGCGTCGGCGTCTTCCAGTTCGGCTTCTCGACCGTGTTGGGGCTCGTCACCCTATGAGCCCCGCGCGTCGCCGCCGGAGCGCTCTCTTCGCCCTGGCCCTGCTCCTGCCGAGCGCCCTGGCCGTCGCCCAGCACGGCCTGCCGCGGCGGCAGATCGGCCTCGAGTGGCGCGACGGCGTGCCGCGCGTGCACTTCCACGTGCGCGACCTCGCCGCCGACCCGGCCGTCCGCCGCTCGCTCACCTCGGGCATCGCCCGGAAGATGACGGTCACGGCCCAGGCCTTCCGCACCGGCTCGAACCGGCCCATCGCGACCGCCCAGCTCCGCTGCACGGTCACCTACGACCTCTTCGCGCGGAGCTTCCTGGTGCGCCGCGGGCGCCGGACGCTGACCGCCGCCGACATCGACGAGGTGCTCGAGAGCTGCCTGGTCTTCCCGCGGGTCCCCATCGGCGAGGCCGCGAGCTACCGGCCCCACGCCGGGCGGCCGATCTTCTTCGCCGTCCGCGCCGAGTTCAACCCGATCGACCGGCGCCGCTGCCGCCAGCTCCTCCGCTCTTCGGGGAGCGGCGACCAGGACCCGATCGGCCCGATCGTCATCAACATCGTGCGCCGCGAGATCTGCGAGGCGGAGCGCGTCGTGGAGTTCCGCACGGCGACCACCGTCGTGCCGGGGGCCCCATGAGGCGGCTCTCGCGCTTCGAGCAGAAGATCCTCGTGGCGATGGGCCTGGTGGCGCTGGCGCCCCTCGCCGGCGCGATCGTGCTCGGTCGCTCGGCCGTGCGCGACGCCTACCACACGGGCGTGAACGAGCGCATCCACGCGCAGCTCGAGGGCTCGGTCGACCTCTACCAGGTGCACCTCGAGACGCTCCGCGAGGACGCCGAGCGGACGACGGACGCGATCGCCTACCACCACGCGCTCCACGACGCGCTCGACGCCGCTGACCGGCGCGCCGTCGACGCCCACCTCGGCGCGATGCTCGAGCGCTTCCCGCACGTCGCGCGGGTGAGCGTGCGGCAGGGCGAGGAGGTGCTCGCCGAGCGGGCGCCGGACGGCATGGACGGCGAGCGCCGGCCGGTGACGCTGCGGCGCATGCTGCCGGCGGAGACGCTCGCGACGCCCGAGGGCGAGCGGGAGCGGCCCGAGACCGAGGTGGAGGTCGTCGCGACGGCGCCGCAGGCGGTCTTCGATCGCTTCCAGACGGCGGGCGAGGAGGCCGAGCTCTACGCGCGGCTCCTCGAGCAGTCCGAGTTCGTCTCGGGCACCTACGTGGGCGTCTTCCTCGGGCTCCTCGGCGCGCTGATCGTCGTGGCCCTCGGCCTCGGCGTGCTCCTCTCGCGGCGCGTGACGGCGCGGGTGACCTCGCTCGCGCGGGCCGTGCGGCGGGTGGGCGCCGGCGACCTCACGGTGACCGTGCCCCTCGGGGGGCGGGACGAGGTGCACGAGCTGACCGAGGCCTTCAACGCGATGGTGCGCGATCTGCGCGCCTCGCGCGCGCGCATCGAGTACCTGCAGCGCATCGGCGCCTGGCAGGAGTTCGCGCGGCGCCTCGCCCACGAGATCAAGAACCCGCTCACGCCGATCCAGCTCGCCGCCCAGGAGATGCACCGGAGCTACCAGGGCGACGACCCGCGCTACCAGCGCAAGCTCGAAGACGCTTGCGCGATCATCGAGGAGGAGGTCGCGACGCTGCGACGGCTCGTCGGCGAGTTCAGCGGCTTCGCGAAGCTGCCCCGGGCGGATCTGGAGGCGGCGGATCTGCGCGACTTCCTCGGCGACGTGGAGCGCACGGTGCCGGCGATCCTCGAGGACGTCTACGAGGACGAGGAGGCGCCGGCCGTCGAGTTCCTGGTGGCCGACCGGGAGATGCCCGTGCGCATCGACGCGATGATGCTCAAGCGCTGCGTCGACAACCTCCTCCGGAACGCGCTCCAGGCGCTCCGCGGGCGCGAGGGCGGGCACGTGCGGCTGCGGGCGCTGCGCGAGGGCGAGGAGGTGCTGCTGCGCATCGAGGACGACGGGCCCGGCGTGGCGGCGAAGGATCGGGAGCGGCTCTTCGACCCGTACTTCACGACGAAGAGCGACGGCACCGGGCTGGGCCTGGCGATCGTGAAGAAGGTGGTGCTGGAGCACGGGGGCGAGATCACGTATGCGGACTCGGAGCTCGGCGGCGCATGCTTCGAGGTGCGGCTCCCGCTCGGCGGGCGTCCGAGCGCGCGGCCGCCGAAGAAGAGCGAGACGTAGGCGGGACGTGAAGCGGGACCGGCGGGACGGGCGAGACGTGACGAGCGAGCGCGACATGGGGGCGGATCTGAAGCGGGTGCTTCCCTGGCTGGGCGGCGTGCTCGCGATCGCCGCGCTGGCGGCGCTGGGGCTCGTGCCGAAGCAGTGCGGGCTCGGGCGCGCGGCGCCGGCCTTCGAGGAGGCGATCGTCGCCGGCGAGGGGGTGGGCGATCGGGTGTCGCTCGAGGCGCTCCGCGGGAAGGTCGTGCTGCTCGACTTCTGGGCGAGCTGGTGTCCGCCCTGCCGGGAGAGCGTGCCGATCCTCAACCGGCTGCAGGCGCGCTACCCGGAGGGCGACGTGTTGCTCTACGGGGTGAACGTGGAGCAGGAGCCGGCGGGCTTCGTCGAGCGGGCGCACGGGGCGCTGGGGATCGCGTTCCCGACGCTGCACGACCCGCACGGAGAGCTGCAGCGCGCGTACGACGTGCAGAGCTACCCGACGCTCTTCGTGATCGGGAAGGACGGCACGGTCCGCGACGTGGAGATCGGCGTGGCGGACGAGGCGGCGCTGGGGGAGTTGGTCGCGGAGCTGACGGCGGAGCAGTCGCCGTAGGCGACGGCGGCGGCCGGGCTCGTGCCCGCAGGGCGTAGGGGGATGAGCGGGATCGCGCTCGGATCGAGGCGCGGGCACGGGTTCTGGCTCGGGGACCGGCGGGCTGCTCCCCGGGCTCTTCAGCCTGCGGGCAGGGGCACGGGCACGGGCATGGGCACGGGGCCTTCGGCACGGGCCTTCGGCTCGGGCTTTGCCCTCGCCGAGAGGTGCTCAGGCTTCCACGCCGTTCTCTTCCAGGAACGCGATCGTGCTCTCGATGGAGGCGCCGAGGGCGTTGTGGATCAGGCCGGCGACCTTGTCGTCGTTCTGCTTCAGCGCGTCGTAGTAGCGCTGGCGCTGCGTCGCCGGGAGGATGACGGGCGGGTAGCCCTGGCGGAGGAGCAGCAGGTTCATGACCAGCCGCGCGACCTTTCCGCTCTGCCGCGGGAAGGGGTAGATGTGCAGCAGCTGATAGTGGGCCTTGGCCGCGAGGCGCACGGCGTGGGTGGAGCGCTTGGTGTCCGGCGCGTTCACCCACTGCACGAGCTGGCGCATGCGGTAGCTGATCTTCTCCGGCGGCGCGATCTCGTGGAAGTAGAGCCGGTGGAGCGGCATGTCCTTCCGGTAGGTCGGCTGCGCGCGGCCCTCGAGCTCCTCGGGGGCGAGCTGGGCGTAGATCTTCTTGATCACGTCCAGGGTCAGGGAGAAGCGCTTCTTCTCCGCCAGCTCGCGGATCATGTCGATCGCGGCCTGGTGGTTCCGGATCTCGTCGTAGGCCGGCAGCAGGGACGAGTCGCTGACGGCGCCGTCGATGATCGCGGCCTTCAGCTCCTCCTCGGAGTAGACGACGCCCTCGAGCGCGCTGTCGTGGTAGATCCACGACATGTCCAGCGTGATCCGGAACTGATCCAAGATCTCTTGGGGGGCGGCCTTCTGGAGCTCGTGGAGGCGCGCGACCCGGGACTCGAGGCTGGCGCCCTGAAGCTGCTGAACCAAGCGATTCCTCCTGCTGACTGACTGCGGCGGCGCCGTGAGAGGTGCGCGAAGCCGACCCGCGAGAGGGCGCCGCAGGGGGTCGGCCGAGACCGGGGGCCGTGCGCAGGCCCCCCCGGTCGGGGGCGCGGAGGATACCAGCACGGCCCGGACGGATCAACACCGAACCGCCCTGTGGACAACCCTGTGGATTCGTGGGGGAAACACGGCCCTCGCCCCTGCCCTCGCCCCTGCCGCGTACCGTGAACGGGGAGGGTCGTCGCTCTGGTGAAGAGTTGGAGGTCCAGCTTCGGACTGACGGGGAGCTGGAGGACCCGTGCCCGTGCCCGTGCCCTTGCCCGTGCCCTTGCCCGTGCCCGCCGGGTCGACGAGGGAGAAGGGGCGAGAGCGCGGGGTTCGCGAGGGGCTTCCGTGGGGTTGGCTCGGGCTCTGGAAGGGTGCGGGCACGGGTCTTCCCGGGCCAGGTTGGCCTCGGGCTCCGGCTCGGTCCCTCTTCGGCCTGCGGGCACGGGCAAGGGCAAGGGCACGGGCACGGGTTCCCAACGCCCCTCCTGGTGCGGTCGGCGCTTCCCTCAGCTCTTGCCGTCGAGCGCTTTGCCCTGTCGCTCGAGCTCCTCGCGCACCTCCGCCCAGCCCTCGAGGGCGTCGTACTGCGCCTTCTCGTAGCGGTCGCGGAGCGTGCGCGCGCTCTCGCCGGGGCGCTGCCGGGCCACCCAGGACTCGAAGCCCTTGCCGTGGTGGTAGTAGGCCGCGAGCCCATAGACGGCGACGAGCTCGCCGCACTTCGCGCAGCCGACGAAGACCGTCTGCGGGTCGCCCTCCCGGCGCCGGAGCACGTTGTGCAGTTCGGTCGAGCCGCAGGCCTGGCAGCGCTGTCGATGGACTTCCATGGGTTCTCCGCGGCGCGAGGGGTGGCGAAGAGGTCGAAGGCGCGCCTCAGCCGATGCCGAAGAGGCGCCACCACACGAGGCCCAGCGTACACGTGAGCGCGAGGCCGACGAGGGAGATCACGAGGCCCGTCTTCACCATGTCCGCCGTGCGCACGGCGCCGGAGGCGAAGGCCATGGCGTTCGGCGGCGTGCTGACGGGGAGCGCCATCACCGTCGAGCAGGCGAAGGCGACGACGAGCAGCAGCGGCTCGACGGCGGCGCCCTCGAGGCCGACGACGACGGGCACGAGGAGGTTGGCCGTGGCCGTGTTGCTCATGAGGCTGGTGAGCACGGCGGCGACGGCGGCGAAGGCGGCGGCGAGGGCGAAGGGGCCGAGCTCGCCGGCGGGGACCAGGCCGACGATGGCCTGCCCGAGGCCGCTCCGATCGACGGCGACGCCGAGGCTGAGGCCGCCGCCGGCGAGGACGAGCACGTCCCAGGGGAGCGCGCGGAAGTCGCTCTGATCGAGGAGCCCGAAGCCGAAGAAGACGACCACCGGGAGGAGCGCGACCGTGCCGGTGGCGAAGGGGTGGAGGCCGTCGAGGAGCCAGGCGAGGACCGTGAGCGCGCCGATGGCGACGACGAGGCGCGAGCGGCGCGTCCAGGGCTGGGGCGGCGTGTCCGGGAGGGTGATCGCCTCGACGCGCGTGCGGAAGGCGGCGCGGAGGACGAAGTAGGCGAAGAAGAGGAGGACGAGGAAGAGCGGGAAGGCGAGGCCGAGCCAGGTGGCGAAGCTCGGGGCGACGCCGAGCTGCTTCATCTGATCGAGGACGATGGCGTTCGGCGGGGTGCCGATGGGCGTGCCGAGGCCGCCGAGGTTGGCGGCGAAGGCGATGCCGAGGACGAGGCCGACGCGGAGCGGGTCGTCCTTCGGGACGTCGGCGAGCATGGGGACGGCGAGGCCGAGCATCATGGCGGCGGTGGCCGTGTTGCTCATCCACATGGAGAGGAGCGCGGTGACGAGCATGACCGCGAGGAGGAGGCGACCCGGGGAGCCGCCGGAGCGGCGCAGGACCCAGCGGGCGAGACGCTCGTCGACGAGGAACTTCCGGAAGGCGGCGGAGAGGACGAAGCCGCCGAGGAAGAGGAGGACGACGTTGGAGAAGAAGGGGGCGAGGAAGAGGCCGTCGGGGTGGTCGGCGCCGGCGTCGCGAAAGCTGGTCTGCAGCCACGTCAGCTCGAGGAAGAGGATGAGGAGGCTGGTGGCGAAGAGGGGGATGGCCTCGGTGATCCAGAGGGTCGCGGCGACGACGAGGATCACGAGGGTGACGGCGGCCGGGTCCGGGAGGCCGGTGAAGCCGGCGAGGTCGCCGGTGAAGGCGGCGAGGACGAGGGCGCCGAGGGCGAGGACGACGGAGCCGCGGGCGAGGGCGCGGCGGCGGAGCACGCGGCGGCGGAGCGCGCGGAGCTTCGCGAGGGCGGCGGCGGCGGGCGTCGGCTCGGCCACGGGCCGGAGGGTGCCGGGGCGCGGAAAGGGGAGCAACGGGAAGCGCCCAACGAGCCCCACGAGGCGGGAAGTCCCCGTGCCCGTGCCCGTGCCCGTGCCCGCCCACTCGGTCGAACGTGCTCTGGCCCGTGCTCGATGCGTCGGAAGAGGCTCCCGAGACGAAGAGCTCGCCGGTCGGGTGCCTCTTCGAGCACGAGCACGTGCACCTACGACCACGAGCACGAACGTGCACGGACACGAGCACGACTCGTCGGAAGAGACGCCGGCGACCAAGAGCTCGCCGTCGAGCGCCCCCCTCGGCCATCCCGCGCTTCCTCCGCGAACGCGCCATGGGCCGCGGACCCGCGCGCCCGCAGAACGCGGACGGCGGAGAGCGGAAGGCTTCCCGACCGAAGGGAGGGGATCGCTCCGCGCCCGCCGAGACGGGCGGAGCGCACTCGTGCGTGCTCGGTGGCCTACCGCCCGCTACTCGCTGACGAGCAGCTCGAAGAGCAGGTAGCCCGCGCCGAGGAAGACCAGGTCGAAGGCGGCGAGCAGGCGGATCCAGTCCATCACCTGCGCGAGGGGCGCGCCGCCGAGGAGCTCGCGCGTGGCGACGACGCCGCCGAGGAGCGCGGGCGTGATCAGCGGGAAGACGACGATGCTGAGCATCAGGTCCCGCGCCCGACCACGCACGCTGAGCGCGCCGAAGAGGGTGCCGGCGCTGACGAAGCCGAAGGTCCCGAGCGCGAGCAGGAGCGCGACCGGCGGGAGGAGCGCGAGGTCGAGGTGGAAGAAGATCCCCACCAGGGGCACGAGCGCCAGCTCGACGACGGTCAGGAAGAGGAGGTTCCCGAGGGTCTTGCCGAAGAAGATGCTCGCGCGCGGCAGCGGGCTCAGCAGCAGGCCGCGCATGGCGTCGTGCTCGCGCTCGCGGGCCCAGCTCCGGGAGACCGCGACGAGCCCGGCGAAGGCGATCGCGACCCAGAGCACGCCCGGCGCGACCTGCGCGGCGAGGCGGCGGTCGAGGTAGAAGGCGAGCGAGGCGAGGATGACGACGATGGCCGCGAAGAAGGTGGTCGTCGTCGTGATCTCCTTGGTGCGGAGCTCGATGCGGAGGTCCTTGCGGGCGACCAGCCAGGCGCCGCGGAGCAGGCCCATCACGCCGCCTCCCCGTCCTTCTGCACGCGCCCCCGGCGCAGGCGCAGGCGCGCGTCGGCGACCTGGTCGGCGAGCTCGCGGTCGTGGGTGATGAGCGCGACGATGGCGCCGCGGGCGCGCTCCTCCTTCACGACCTCGACGAGGCGCGCGACGCCGGCCACGTCGAGGCCCGTCGAGGGCTCGTCGAGGAGCAGGAGGTCCGGCTCGGCGACGAGGGCGCGGGCGAGGGCGACGCGCTGGAGCTGCCCGCGCGAGTAGGTGCGGACCGGGCGCTCGCCGAAGGGGCCGATGTCGAAGCGCTCGCGGAGCTCCTTCACGCGCGCCGCGGGGTGCGGCAGGCCGTGGAGCTCGGCGTAGAACTGGAGGTTCTCGGCGCCGTCGAGGTCCGGGTAGAGCATGGAGGCGTGGGTGAGCACGCCGACGTGCCGCCGGATGCGGCGCGCCTGCTTGGGGGCGCGGAGCTCACCGAAGCGGAGCTCGCCATCCGTCGGCTGGGCGAGGAGCGCGAGGAGGTGGAGCAGCGTGCTCTTGCCCGAGCCGTTCGGCCCCTCGACGACCGTCACGCGCCCCGCCTCGAGCGTGAGGTCGACGCCCGCGAGCGCCCGCGTGCGCCCGTAGAGCTTCACCAGGCCGCGAGCGCGGACCGTGTCGAAGGCGCGAGACACGGCGGGAGGTTAGCCCAGCCCGCGCGGCGAGCGAGACAAAGTCGGTGGGCGCGGCGCGCGGACGCCGCCGCCCGGGCGCCTATCCGCGCGGGCCGGACGGCCTCCTGCCACCTCTCGGTGCACGCTCGCCCAGACGAGCCGCGTTCGGGTCGGCGGCGGACCGCGGCGGCGAGCGCTCCTCCGTCCGCCGCCGCACGGCGGCTCAGCGATTCGCCCAGGCGAGGAGCGCGTCGAGGGCGCTCGGGCCGACCCAGGGCACGGCGTCGAGCTCCTCGAGCGTCGCGAAGGGGCGCTGCTCGACGATGCCGCGGGCGGCGCGCACGTCGAGGCCGACGTGGACGTCGAGCACCTCGAAGCTCGCCGTGTTGGCGACCTCGAGGATCCGCGCCTCGTCGGTGCCCGGCGTCGGCGTGGGCTCGGGGGTCGGCGGCGTGCCCCCGCCGGTGGCCCAGACGCGCAGCGCCTCGAGGGCGCTCGGGCCGACCCAGGGCACGGCGTCGAGCGCCTCGAGCGTCGCGAAGGGGCGGCCGGCGACGATGCCCTCGGCGGCGCGCCGGTCGAGGCCGACCTCCAGGTCGAGCACCTCGAAGCGCGCCGTGTTGGCGACCTCGAGGATCAGCGCCTCCTCGCTCGGCGCGTTCGCGAAGGCGTGGAGCTGGGCGAGGGCGGCCGGGCCGACCCAGGGCACGGCGTCGAGGGCGGCGAAGTCCGCGAGGGGGCGCTCGGCGACGATGTTCGCGGCCGCCCGCGCGTCCAGGCCGACCTCGTCGTCGAGGGTCTCGAGGGAGGCCTCGTTCGCGAAGGCGACCAGGCGGCCGAGATCGTCGACCACGACGCCGGCGAACGCGGGGCCCGTGTAGGCGACCTCCAGGCTCGCGGCGGCCGGGCCGGCGTGGCTCCGCACGGCGACGAAGGCGAGCTCCGCGCCCGGGGGCACGTCGAGGTGGCAATCCTCGTCGCCGCCGTCGGCGAGCGGACGGCAGTCCCAGGCGCCGTCCTCGGCGGGCACGGCGTCGAAGCGCACGTAGAGGTCGGCGTCACCGAGCACGCCGCGCGTCGTCGCGACGAAGCTCGTCTCGGGCATCACCGCGAAGGGGCCGATGACCCGCGCCTCGCCCTCGGCGACGAAGACCCGGTGGGAGGAGCCGACGGCTGGCGGGGCCGGCGGGGGCTCCTCGTCCGGCGCGCCGTAGAGCGCGGCCGCGCCGCCGCGGTCGTCGTCCGTGAGCTCGAGGGACCAGTCGCCGGTGCCGTTGCAGTGCGGGTAGTGCATGACCGACGCGCGGTCGTAGCCCGTGAGCGCGCGCCAGCTCGCGTCCTCGTAGCAGCGCCCGCTCTCCGGGCGCGTGTGCTCGTGGCGGAAGCCGAGCGCGTGGCCGAGCTCGTGGCGGAGGATGCCCGTGAGGGTCAGGCCTGGCGTGGTCGTCGTGAAGCTGCTCGCGTCGACGAGCACGTTGCGGGTGGCGCGCGACTGGTGCGGGAAGAAGGCGCGCGCGAGGTAGCGCTGGCCGCTCACGGCGCGCACGTCGAAGAGCACGCGCTCGTTCGACGCGGTGCAGCGCGCGTCCTCCTCCTCGAGGTGCACGAAGTCGACGTCGGCGGCCTCCTCCCAGGCGCCTGCGGCGGCCTCCATGGCGGCGACGACCTCGGCGTAGCGGCTGCCGAAGCCCGTGCTCACGCAATAGGTCAGCGCGTGGGCCTGCTCGGCGCTCCAGCGCGCGTCCGCGCCGCCCGCCTGGTGCACGATGAGCGCGTCGCCGCCGCCGTGGCGCGCCGCCCAGAGCTCGCGGAGGAGCCGCTCGTTCGGCACGGGCACGTCGCCGTCGACGATCCACACGCCGCCCTCGAAGGGCTCGCGCCAGGCCTCGGCGCGGAAGGCATCCCAGGAGAGACCCTCGCGATGGGCCACGTCGTCGTCGGTCGGTGGAGCGGGCTGGGCGGCGCAGGCGCAGGTCAGCGCCACGACCCCGGCGAGGCGGGTGAGCGTCTTCATCGGTCGTCCCTTCGCCCGGCGCGCACCCGGCGCTGTTCGAGAGGGCGCCGGGGGCCGAGCGGAGAGAGCCTACGAGCCGGCCGCCGAGACCTTCCCTGGGGGGCCCCGCTCTGGATCCGGGTGGGAGCGCGAGAGCCACTCCGCCCGGGCGAAGCGCCGGCCGGACGCCGAGACGCGCGCGCCGCGGCGAGCGATGGAGCCCGCCGCGAGGCATGCCGGCCCGCGAGGCTCTTCGCTCGCCGCGAAGCACGCCGTCTGCGAGCCGCTCCGCGAGGCTCATCGCTCGCAGCGAAGCACGCCGTCCGGGAGCCTCACCGCTCCGCGAGGCTCATCGCTCGCCGCGAAGCACGCCGTCCGGGAGCCTCACCGCTCCGCGAGGCTCCCCGCTTCCGGGAGCGGGCCCCGCGGAGCGCCGCCGCTCAGCGGATCACGCCGCCGCGCGAGGTCTCGCCGCCGAAGTTCGCCGCCTGCGGCACGCCGACCCACTCCAGGATGTCTCGGTTCACGTCCGTCACCTGCCGCTCGAGGGCGCGCTGGCCCGTCGGCCCGGCGTTCATCGCGATCACCGGCACGTCGTTGTGGTCGTGGGTCGGCCGCTCGTGCGGCGAGTAGACGATCAGCGTGTCGTCGAGGATCCCGAAGTCCTCCAGCTCGCGGACCAGGTGCGCGAACATCTGGATCTGGAAGGCCGAGAGCGCGTCCAGGGAGGCGAGCTCCTCGCCGTTCGGCGGCCGCGAGAACCCGCCCGGGTGCGTGTACTCGTGGTAGCCGGGCACGCCGGGCTGGCCGTGGCCGCTGAAGTTGTAGTTCAGCGTGACGGCGCTCGTGTAGTTCGCCTTCAGCGCGAGCGCCGCGGTGAAGTTCATCTCCCGGACCTGCGGATCGAAGGCCTCGGGGACGCGCCCGTCGCGCGCGTAGTCGTGGCCGAGCTTCGACATGCGCAGGGGCATGCAGGTCGTCGCCCCGGCGCCCTCGAGCTCACGCAGGTTGTCCTGCCGGAGCGCGTCGAACTGCGCCTCGAGCATCTCCACCTGCCCGGCGACCTCGCTGCTCGTGCCGCGGCGCGAGCGCCCCAGATCGGCGAGCACCATCTCGAGGATCCGGTTCTCGCGCCGGAGCCCCGCCTCGTCCACGGGCGGCCCCTCGACCTCCGTGCAGCCGCCGGCGAAGTCGACCGCCGCGCGCTGGACCGCGCCGTAGTCGTACTCCGGGCGCAGGTACTGGACCCGGCTCGCGAAGGTGACGGTCT
This sequence comes from Sandaracinus sp., assembly GCA_002699025.1. Classification (GTDB taxonomy): domain Bacteria; phylum Myxococcota_A; class Polyangia; order Polyangiales; family Houyiibacteriaceae; genus Houyiibacterium; species Houyiibacterium oceanicum. The sequence goes on from PABA01000231.1 coordinate 31,914, forward strand.
CGAAGGTCGTGTGCAGATCGGAGACCGAGTAGGGGTAGGCGCCGAGGATCAGCCCCGGCACGCGGGACCCCTGGGCGGCCTGCAGGTGCTCGCCGACGACGCGGTCCACGGACTTCCCGTCGAAGGCCCCGCCGCCGTAGTTCTGCATCGTGCGGTTCGTCGGAGTGCAGCTCGTGGCGAAGCGGATCTGCTTGCCGTTGTGGTACTCGCTCCCGTCGCCGCTCGCGTTCAGGCCGGTGACCGTGAGCAGGCGGCTCGACCAGGGCGCGAGCGGCGCGAGGTCGGCGCCGACGTGGGTGCGGCCCTTGTCGCGGAGGTCGAAGCAGCTGCGGATGAGCACCAGGCGCTTCGAGCTCTGGGCCGCCGCCTTCCGGGCGAGGGGCTCCGGGAGGTGACGCAGGGCGGGGGCCACGGCGCAGGCGGCGCCGGCCAGGCCGAGGGACTTCAGCAGGTTGCGGCGCTTCATCGGTCGGTCTCCTCTCCTTCGAACGCGAGCAAGGCCATCTCGACGACGACCTCCTTGGCGGGGACGCCGTGGAACGCGCCGGCCGCGCCGGACTGGAGGCGCTGGCGCGCGTCCACGGGATCGCCGCCCGAGAAGTAGCTGTGCACCTGGGCGGCGAAGCAGGTGTGCAGCTCGTCGGTCGCCCCGAGCTGGGCGACGAAGTCGACCGAGCTCTCGTAGTCGAGCTCGCCGACGCTCCCCCGCGCGACGACCGGGTCGCCCGTGTAGTAGGTCTCCATGGTCTCGCCGAGCGGGCCGATCTCCTCGAGCGCGAGGCCGTGGTGATCGAACTGCTCGTGGCAGCTCGCGCAGGTCGGGTTCTCGCGGAGCCAGGCCATGCGCTCGGGCGGCGAGAGCCCCTCCGGCACCTCCTCGAGGACGCGGTCGATCTCGCTCTGCACCTCGCTCGAGGGGAACTGGATGGAGCGGCAGAGGAGCCGGTTGACGATGTAGGCGCCGCGGCGGATCGGGTTCGGGAAGCCCGTCTCCTCGTCGGTGAACATCACGGTCATGGCCGCGGTGCCGAAGAGCGTCCGGGTGGCCTCCGCGGGCGTCCACTCGGCCGTGCCCGTGTCGACGCCGTAGAGGTCGGCGAGCTGGCCGTTCACGACGTTCCGCTCCAGGGCGAAGAGGCGCGTCACCGGCTGGTCCCCGTCCTCGACGAGCGACGCGAAGATGAGCGCCGGCTCGGTCATGACGGTGCGCATGGAGACCTCGTGGAAGGGCGTGCCCTCCTCGTAGAGCGAGGCCATGCCGAGCCACTGCGGCAGGAAGAGCACGGCGAAGCGGTCCGGGTAGGACTCGAGGAGCCGGCGGACGTGCGGCTCCCAGTCGGCGTCCGCGTCGTCGAGCTCGCCGGCCTCGAGGGCCTCCATGAGGGCGTCGTCCGGGTAGCTGCCGCGGAGCGCCAGGGCGAGCAGGTGCGCGCGCTTGCGGGCCCGGTCGCGATCGGTGGCGGGGCTCGGCGGGAAGACCTCGAAGTGGAACCAGGGCGAGGCGAAGAGGCGCGTGAAGAAGGCCTCGTCGCGCACCTTCGCGGGCAGCTCCGCGTGGAAGGCGATCAGCTCGGCGCGCTCGTCGGCTTCGAGGGGCCGTCGCCAGATGAGCGGGAGGAGCTCGTCGGCCACGTTCTCGGCGCAGCGCGCGCCGCTGCAGAGCTCGCGGTAGAGGTCCGAGGTGACGAAGGCGGCGGCGAGGGCGCGGGCGAGGGCGAGCTGCTGGCTGGCGAGGCGCGTGCCCGCGTTCACCATCGCGTAGTGGCGGTAGTAGCCGACGTAGCCGTTCTCCGGGAAGTCCTCGACGGTGCGCCAGGCCTCGCCGCGGAGCGTCGGGTCGGCGCCGACGAGGAGGTCCGCGAGGAGGTAGCGGTACTCGCTGCGCGTGTGGCGCGAGTAGAGGTCGAGGTCGTCGCCGAGCGAGAGGCCGAGCGGTCCGCCCCCCGGGCCGGAGGGGTCTCCCGGGTCACCGGGGCCGCCTCCTCCGCCGGGGCGCGAGGGGTCGTCGGAACCGCTCGGCTCGGCGATCTGGCCGGAGCACGCAGCGAACAGCGCGGCCAGGAGGAGCGCGAACGGCGCGGGGAGAGGGGAGCGCATGGTCGTGGGGATGTCGCAAGCTTCGTTCCATGCGCTGCGCCGGCGGATCGGGGGGGGATCGTCCAGCGGAGAGGACGGTGGCGAGGCTCCAACCCCCCGCGAAGGCGGGGTCTCGGGGTCGATCGGGCGGGTGTCGAGGGGGCGGGGAGGGTGCACGGGCGCGTTCCTCCTGAGCAGAGGCTCGAGGGAGAGGGCTCGAGGGAGACCGATCGATCGAGCAGGGCGCGAGCGAGCAGGGCGCGAGCGAGCAGGGCGCGAGCGAGCAGGGCGCGAGGGCCCGGCTCGAGGGAGCAGGTCTCGAGGGTCGGTCGTGGGGAGAGCGCCGCCGCGCGCGTCGCGGCGACACCTTCCACTCTCGGGAGTCGCGCCCGATCCCGGTTAGGGCCGCCGCCTTACATCGTCTTTCGGGCGCGCTGCGATTCCTGACGGGGCCGGGGGCCGCGCTCGCTTAGGCTGGGGCCGTGTCTCTCTCTGCTCCGTCCATCCCGCGCGTCTGCGAGGCGCTCTGCACGGAGCTCTGTGCGAGGCTCGGCCCGCTGCTCCGCACGGTGCTCTACACGGCGCTCTACCCGGGGCTCTGCGTGATGCTCGCGCTGGGCTGCTACCGCTCGCACGAGCGGGGCGGGGACGGAGGCGAGGGGGCTCCCCGGGACGCCGCGGCCCGGGACGGCGCCGCGCCCTTCGACGGCGGCGCCCCCTTCGACGCGGAGGCGGCCGACGGCGCGAGCCGGGACGCCTCGGCGCCGGTGGACGCCTGGCCGGGGATCGACGCGCCCTTCGACGGTCGCGTCGAGCGCTGCCGCGTCGCCCCGGGCCCGGCGGAGGCCTTCCGCCTCGAGGAGCGCCTCCACTGGAGCATGACCGGGCCGGACATCTACCACTCGCCCCTCGTGGCGCCCGAGCGCGTCGGCGGCCCGCCGCGCCTGGTCGTGCATCGCGAAGGCCTCTTCGTCGTCGATCCGGCGACGGTCTCGGCGCGCGAGGTGCCCTCGCCGCTCGCCCTCGGCATGGGCACGCACCTCGCGGCCGCGGACCTCGATGGGGACGGCGAGGTCGAGGTCATCGGCATCGGCGGCGAGGGAGGGACGGTCGCGATCCGCATGCGCGACGGCGCGGTGCTCTGGGAGAGCGCCTGGCCGCCGGAGCGCGAGCTGCTGCTCCCGGGGGGCGCGTTCGTCGAGTCCGGCGGACCGACGGTGGCCGATCTCGAGGGCGACGGGCGGCCCGAGGTGGTCGTCGGGCGCTGGGTGCTCGACGGCATCCACGGGCGGCTCCGCTGGCGCGGGCGCGGCGACACGGGCCGGGGCGTGAACGGGCCGGCCGGGCCGATCAGCTGCGTCGGCGATCTCGACGGCGACGGGCGCGCGGAGGTCGTCGCCGGGCGCACGGTCTTCGAGGCGGACGGGCGGGCGCGCTGGACCGCGCCGGGGCCGGATGGCTGGTGCGCGCTCGGGCCCGTGCGCGGCGAGGGCGAGGCCGACGTGGTGCTCGTCGGCGAGGGGCAGCTGCGGGTCTTCGCGCCGAACGGGCGCCGGGTCTTCGCGCGGGCCCTGGTCGGCGCGAGCGGTCTCGAGCGGGGCGGACCGCCGGCGCTCGCGGACGTGGACGGGGACGGCGCGGCGGAGATCGTCGTGGCCCACGCGACGGCGCTCGCCGTGTACGACCCGGGCTGCGCGGCAGCCGGCGGGGAGTGCGAGGCGCCGGGGCTCCGCTGGTCCGTGGAGGTCTCGGACCCGTCGGCGGCGACGGGCGTGGTGCTCTTCGACGCGGAGGGGGACGGCGCCTGGGAGCTGGCCCACGCGGACCAGTACTTCCTGCGCGTGCTCGACGCGCGGAGCGGTGAGGTGCGCTCGCTCGTGCGCAACCACTCGCGGACGCGCACGGAGGCGCCGGTGGCGGCGGACGTGGACGGCGACGGGCGCGTCGACCTGGCCATCTGCTCTGGCGGGCGGCGCGACGACCTCACCTCACCGCGGCCGGGCGTGCGGGTCTTCGGCGACTGGTACGGGCGCTGGAGCGACGCGCGCGGCTGGGCGCACGGGCACGCCTTCGACGCGCTCTTCGAGGGCTCGCTGGCGCCCCGGCGGCCCGAGCGTTTCCGGGCCGTGCGGGCGAGCCGCGACGCGCGGGCGGCGGACTTGCGGGTCGATGTGCTGCGGACGGAGTGCGAGGCGGACCGGGTGGAGGTGATCGCGCGCGTGTGGAACGCGGGGGAGCGCCCGGCGCCGGCGGGGGTGGTGGTCGCGCTCTACGGGGACGGGGTGCGCCTCGGGGAGGCGCGGACGGAGCGGATCCTGGCGCCGGGAGAGCGCACGGTGGTCGCGCTGCGCGGGTGGCGCGGCGAGGGGCGCTTCCGCGTGGAGGTGGACCGGCCCGAGGACGAGCGCGAGGGCGGGCGCGTGGCGGAGTGCGACGAGGCGAACGCGGTGCTCACGCGCTGCGAGTGATCACGACCGGCGGTCGTGTTCGATGCCGTCCGCTTTCCGCTGTCCGCCGTCCGTGGGGGGCGAGCGTCCGCGCGGGAGGGCCGCTTCCCGGGGAATCACGACCGGCGGTCGTGATGCCGTCCGCTCTCCGCTGTCCGCCGTCCGTGGGGGGCGTCGAGCGTCCGCGCGGGAGGGCCGCTTCGCGGGGGAATCACGACCGGCGGTCGTGATGCCGTCCGCTCTCCGCTGTCCGCCGTCCGTGGGGCGCGTGGAGCGTCCGCGCAGGAGGGCCGCTTNCCGGGCGAATCACGACCGGCGGTCGTGATGCCGTCCGCTTTCCGCTTTCCGCCGTCCGTGGGGCGCGTCGAGCGTCCGCGCNGGAGGGCCGCTTCCCGGGCGAATCANGACCGGCGGTCGTGATGCCGTCCGCTTTCCGCTTTCCGCCGTCCGTGGGGCGCGTCGAGCGTCCGCGCGGGAGGGCCGCTTCGCGGAGTGGGCGGAGCGGGGGCGCGGGGTTGGAGCTGCGCGGGAGCGGCCGCTTCGCGGAGTGGCGGAGCGAGGGCGCGGGGGTCGGGGCTGCGCGCGGAGAGCCCGCCACGCGTCCTGCGGACGCCGCCACGCGTCCTGCGGACGCCGCCACGCGTCCTGCGGACATCCAGGGGGTTGGGGGCGCTCGCCCGGGGGGCTGGAGGGGCTCGAAGGATGGCGGTATGCGGCGTGATTTCAGTGGATTGCGTTCGTGCTCGGCTCGCCGGGCGACGAGGAGGGCTGAAGAGAAACTGAACTTGACGTCAAGTTCAGTTTCTCTTCAGCCCGGCGGGGGCGTCGGGCTGCGAGGCGGCGCGTGGGAGGGGCGCGTTCGCGGTGGGAGCGGATGGGCGTGCCTTCGCGCGTGGACGCGAAGGTCGCGTCATGGTTCGGGCGGTCGAGCGCGGGGCGGGCGTGGCTCGAATTCACCGGATCCCCCCGCCGAAGGCGGTCGGCGCCGGAGGCGGCGGAACCCGGATCCCTCCCGAAGGGCTCCGGGAGCTCGGACGGGCACGGGCCCTCGAGCCTAGAAGGCTCGACGCAGGGCGCTCCAGAGCTCCCCGCCCAGGTAGCCGGGGATGGCGCGCCAGGGGGAGAGGGTCGGGTCCGGCTCCCGGCCATCGGCGACGCGGGCGAGCTGCATGCCGTACCAGCCGGCCTCGGCCATCGCGTCGAGCTGCCGCACGCCGACCTTCTTCTCCGTCGCCGCCGAGCGCTCCACCTCCCCGGCCAGCAGCTTCCGGGCGAGCTCGGGCTCGAGCGCGAGGGGCCGCGCCAGCCCGACCAGATCCACGGCGCCCTCCCCGACGACGGCCTCCATGGTCGCCCGCGTCCGCAGCCCGCCGGTCAGCATCAGCGGCGTCTTCACCTCGCGGCGCACCTTCTCCGCGTAGTCGAGGAAGTACGCCTCGCGCCGCTTCGTGCTCTCCCGCCGCGCGTCGCGCACGCCGAGCAGCTCCGGCGACTCGTAGTTGCCGCCGCTGATCTCGAGCAGATCGATCCCCTCCGCCTCGAGCATGGCGGCCACGGCGAGCGAGTCCGCCTCCTCGAAACCACCCCGCTGGAAGTCGGCGCTGTTCAGCTTCACGGCGAGCGCCGCGTCCGGCCCGATGCGCTCCCGCGTGCGCCGCACGATCTCGAGCAGAAAGCGCGCGCGCCCCGCGAGGTCGCCGCCCCAGCGATCGCGCCGCCGGTTCGCATGCGGCGAGAGGAACTGGCTCGCGAGGTAGCCGTGGGCCGCGTGGATCTGCACCCCGTCGAAGCCCGCCTCGACCACCGCCCCGGCGACCTCCGCGTAGCGCTCCACGAGCGCGACGATCTCACCGTCCTCCAGCGCCCGCGGCGTCGCGAAGCTCCCGAGCACGTCGACCTTCACCGGCGAGGGCGCGACCGGCTGCCGGCTCACGAAGACGCTGCACTGCCGCCCCGGGTGGTTGATCTGCACGAGCGCCTTCGCGCCCCCCTCGGTGCACGCCTCGGCCCAGCGCGCGAGCGCCGCCCGGTCGGTCTTCGCGTCCACGACGATGTTCCCGGTGCGCTCGAGGTAGCGCCGGTCGACCATCACGTTGCCGGTGATCTGCAGCCCGAGCCCGCCGCGTGCCCAGCGCCGGTAGAGCCGCTCGTGCCGCGCGTTCGGGTCGTTCGTCCGAACGTCCGCGAGATCCTCGGTCATGGCGGCCTTGGCGATCCGGTTGGGGAGCGCGAGGCCGCAGGGGAGCGTGAACGGATCGGCGAGCGAGGTCGTCATGGCGCGGTCGTCGTCGCGTCCGCGACGCGGGCGTTACGGTCCATCAGGGAGAGCATGCCGCCGGCCAGCGCGCGGATCATCGCCCGAGCGAGGCTGAAGTGATCCTCGAGGACGTCGAAGAGCGTGTCCCGCTCGACGCGGATCGCGACGAAGACGCCCTCGGTGATGGCCCGGTACCAGCGCGGCTGGCGCGAGAGGGTCCCGAGCGAGCCGACCACGTCGCCGGGGCCGAAGCGGAGCGGCGCGCCCTCCTCGGGCTCCCCGCGCACGGCGCCCCAGCGCACGATGTAGAAGGCGTCGCTGAGGTGCCCGCGCTCCCAGAGGCCGATCGGGTCCTCGAAGCGCACCTCCTCCACGTCGCGGGCGAGGTCGACGAGCGCCTCCATACGCGTGCCGGCGAAGGGGAGCGCCTCCCGGAGCGCGGCCACCCGGCCCACGAGGTCGAGGGGCGCGGGCGGCGCGCCCTCGGGGCGCCAGGTGCTCGCCACGAAGCCGTAGCCGGACTCGGCGAGCTGCCGCCTCAGCCCGAGGATCTCCCCGCTGATGCGCGTCACCACGCTCTGCACCATCTCGAAGTGCTCCTCGAAGACCTCGAGCGCGTCCTCGACGGCCATGCGGAGCGTGACCGTGTCCTTCACGGCGACGATCTCGTAGCCCTTCGGATCGCCGGCGAGCGCGCTCGTGCCGCCGACGATGCTCCGCGCGCCGAGGCGCCGCAGCAGCCGGCCCCCGCGCCGGATCTCGACCTCGCCCCGGATCACGAAGTGGAAGTGCGTGAGGGGCTTGCCCTCCTTCTGCACGATCGCGCCAGCCTTGTAGCGGCGCTCCCCCATGCGGGCGGCGATGCGCGCGACGTCCGCCGGCGGGAGGTCGTGGTAGCCGGGGAAGCCCCGGAGCGCGATGACCCGCTCGAGCCGGCCGACGGAGAGGGCGTGGATGTCAAGCGACACCGGCGGCCTCCGGGGTCGCGGCCTCGCGGAGCGCCTCGCGGGCGCGCTCGATGACCTCGCGGACGAAGCCGGGCCGCTCGTCCTCGACGCGGGCGAGCTCCGGCTCGAGGTCGGCGAGGCCCAGCTCGGCCACGTGGTAGGCGACGAGCGAGCGGATGGCGTCGCTCGGATCGTGGAGCGCGAGGGCGAGGCGCTGCGGGTAGGTGCCCGCGAAGAGCTCGCGCCCGAGGCCGAGGGCCGCCGCCGCGCGCTCGGCGCGGGCCGCCGGCGGGAGGTCGTCGACGAGCGCCAGCACCGCCTCGCGCACCTCGCCGGAGAGGGCGTGCTCGATGAGCTCGCGGCTCGCGGCCACCACGCCCCGGTCGGCCGAGCGGAGGCTCCGCCAGAGCACGACGAAGTCTTCGTCCGGCTCGAGCAGGTCGAGGAAGCGGAAGACCCGCTCGAGTGCGTTGTCCTCCTTCTCCGCGAGCGCGTGCGCGAGCAGCTCGCCGCCCGTGCCCGCCCGGACCTCCGGGTCCTCCGCGCGGGCGTCCTCGACGGAGACCCGCAGGTCGAGCAGCGCGACGATGCGCTCGAGGGTGGCGCGGCAGTGACGCATCAGCCGCGCCTCGTCGAGCGCGAGCTCCGGGTGGTCGCGGCGGAGCTCGCGGAGCGCGCGGAGGATCTTGTAGCGCACGGCGCCGTCGCGCTCGGCGTCGAGGCGGCGCTGGAGGACCTCGGCGGCCGGGTCCGGGGCGATGCGGCTGAGCGTGCGCGGCAGGTGCCGGCGGACGCGCCGCGAGAGCGTGTCGTCGTCCAGGGCGCGCGCGAGGAAGTCGGCGGCGAGGTGCTCGTCGGCGGCGGCGAAGGTCTCGCGCGCCTCGCTCCGGGCGAGGCCGTCACCGAGCAGCGGGAGCACGGCCGCGAGCACCTCCTCGTCCACGGGCAGCGCGGCGAGCGCGCGGGCGGCCTCGGCGCGCACCTCGACCTCCTCGGCGCGCACCAGCCGGAGGAGCGCCGGCCGGAGCGCCGCGTCGCCCTGGAGCCCGATGGCGCGCGCCACCTCGGCGCGCGTCTCCGCGTCGCCCTCGCTCAGGCAGGCCTCGAAGAGGTCGCGGAGCTCGGCGTCGTCGCGCCCCTGGGCGAGCAGGCCGACGAGGGCCGTCGCATGCGTCGCCGGGCAAGGGCTGGTGACGAGCTCCTCGAGGGGCGCCTCCTCCGGCGCGACCTTCATCAGGGCCCGGAGCGCGGCGGCGCGGACGTGCGGCGGCCCCTCGCGGAGGAGGCGCCGGGCGATGGGCACGAAGCCCGGGTCGCCCTCGGCCGTGAAGATCCCGAGGGCGCGCTCCACCACCTCCGGCGAAGGGTGGTAGAGGACGAGCTGCGGGATGAGGTCGACCTTGTCGTAGCGCTCGAAGAGCTCGAGGGCGACGAGCACCTCCTCGTCCTGCTCGCTGTTGAGGGCGCCGAGGAGCGCCTCGAGGGAGTGCAGGTCGAGCTCCATGAGCTGGCCCGAGCCCCCGAGGTGGCCGCCGCGGAGCGACTGGCGGAAGAGCGCGAGGTAGCTGTGGCGGAGGCCCACGAGCACGGCGAGCCAGAGCGCGCCGACGACGAGCACCATCCAGACGACGCCCTCGCTCGAGGCGCCGAGCCAGAGCGCGCCGAGGATGGCGAGGGAGGCGAGGGCCTGGCCGCCGCGCTGACCGACGCCGTCGATGAGCCCCTTGAAGGCGTCGCGGAGCTCGCGCGGGAGCGGGAGGTAGAGGACCTCCATGGCCGTGCGGTGGAGCGAGTGGCGGAAGGCGCCGTCGGCGCCCTTGAGGATCAGGACGGGGAGCAGGGCCGGGAGCGCGGCGAAGCCGGCGGAGCCGGCGAGGAGGAGCGTGGGGAGGACGAGGAGCGCGCGGTTGACGCCGAAGGCGCGGAGGAGCCAGCCGCTGAGGAAGAGCTGGACCAGGAGCGCGGCGGCGTTGAGGGCGACGTAGAAGCGGGCGAAGAAGGCGCCGAGCTCGGCCTCGGGGATGGTGGCGGCGACGACACTCTTGAAGAGGTAGTCGGCGCCGGTGAGGGCGACGGTGCTGAAGAGCACCAGCATGAGGAGGCGGCGCAGGTAGACGTGGCCGCAGAGGGTGCGGAGGTTCGGGCGGACGTCCGTGAGGACCTGGCGGCGGTCCTTGTCCGGGTGGAGGCGGCCCTTCTTCCAGAAGAAGGGGAGCGCGGCCGAGCCGGCGAGGAGGGCGCCGGCGGCGAAGAGGAGCTGGTGGGCGCCGAGGCCGCTGGCGAGGAGGCGCTCGGCCAGGAAGGCGCCGCTGAGCGCGCCCGTGACGCCGCCGGCGGCGACGGGGCCGAAGATGCGTTTGGCCTGACCGACGGTGACGACGTCGTCGAGGAGGAGCCAGAGCTGGACGACGACGATGGTGGCGACGAGGCCGGCCCAGACGTAGAGGCCGAAGAGCCAGCGGGGGTCGCCGGCGTGATCGCCGAGCTCGACGGCGAGGCCGGCGTGGGCGGCGCCGGCGACGAGGAGCGTGCCGGCGAGGACGCGGCGCTTGTCGCGGACGCGCTGGAGGAGCCGCTGCTCGAGGCGGACGACGCCGGCCGTGAGGACGGCGATGGCGAGGTAGGCCCAGGGGAGGCGCTCGGCCGGGAGGCCCGAGAGGAAGAGGGCGTCGCGGGCGGTCTCGACGAGCCCGTGCGACGCCATCGCCGCGAAGAGGCTGGCGAAGCCCAGGACGAGGTCCCGGCGATCTTCGGCGCGTACACCACCCATGAGGCCCTACTGAAGCACAGACGGGCGGGAGCCGCCGTGGTTACCCGAGGGTAGGATGGAGCCCATGCCCGAGCTGCCGGACGTCGAGCTCTATCTGCACGCCCTCCGCTCGCGGGTCCGGGGCGAGCCGCTCGAGGGGGTGCGCCTGAAGAGCCCCTTTCTCCTGCGCACGGTGGAGCCGCGGCCGAGCGAGGCCGTGGGGGCGCGGGTGGAGGGGCTCCGGCGGCTCGGGAAGCGGATCGTCTTCGCCTTCGAGGGGGAGCTCTTCTTCGTGCTGCACCTGATGATCGCCGGGCGGCTGCAGTGGAAGAAGGCGGGGGCGAAGATCCCGGGGCGCATGGGGCTCGCGGCCTTCGACTTCCCCGGCGGCGCGCTCCTGCTCACGGAGGCGAGCAAGAAGAAGCGCGCGAAGCTGCACGTGGTGCGCGGGGAGGCGGCGCTCGCCGAGCACGACCCGGGCGGGCTCGAGCCGCTGGAGCTGGACGCGGCGGGCTTCGCGGCGCGGCTGCGGGAGGGGAACCACACGATCAAGCGGGCGCTGACGGATCCGCGCATCTTCAGCGGGATCGGGAACGCCTATTCGGACGAGATCCTGCACGCGGCGCGGCTGCCGCCCCATCGGCGGACGCAGAAGCTGAGCGACGCAGAGCTGGAGCGGCTGCACGCGGCGACGGTGGAGACGCTCGGGCGGTGGCGGGACGCGCTGATCGCGGAGGTGGGCGAGGGGTGGCCGACGAAGGTGACGGCGTTCCGACCGGAGATGGCGGTGCACGGGCGCTACGGGGAGCCGTGCACCGTGTGCGGGCAGCCGGTGCAGCGGATCGCCTACGCGGGGAACGAGACGAACTACTGCGCGGAGTGCCAGAACGGCGGGAAGCTGCTGGCGGACCGGAGCCTGAGCCGGCTGCTGAAGGGGGACTGGCCGAAGACGCTCGAGCAGCTCGAGGAGATGAAGCGCGCGCGGAAGCGCGAGTAGGCGGCGGGGCTCGAGTCCCGGAGCCTGAGCCGGCTGCTCGAGGGCGACTGGCCGAAGACGCTCGAGCAGCTCGAGGAGATGAAGCGCGCGCGGAAGCGCGAGTAGGCGGCGGGCTCGAGTCCCGGAGCCGGAGCCGGCTGCTCGAGGGGGACTGGCCGAAGACGCTCGAGCAGCTCGAGGAGATGAAGCGCGCGCGGAAGCGCGAGTAGGAGGCGGCGGGCTCAGGTCCGGGAGCTCGCCGGGCGCTCGGCGCTCGGCGCCGCCCCCGCTCGCTCGGCCACCTTCCGGCGCAGCGCGTCGGTCACGGTGCGGGCCCAGGCGTCCCAATTGAGGCGCGTCTCGTACTCCCGGCGGCTGCGCAGCGAGAGCTCCCGGTAGGCCGCCGGGTCATCCAGGTAGTGGACGATCTGCGCGGCGAAGTCCTCGACCCCCGCCCCGGGAGGCAGGGCGTGACCGTTCACGCCGTCGGTGACGGGGATCCCGCCGACCTTGCGGCAGAGCGAGGGGAGCCCGTAGGCCGAGGCCTCGCAGAAGGCGAAGCCGTAGCTCTCGACGCTCGGCTGCAGGAGGAAGTGCGCGTCGTGGAGCGCCGCCTCGAAGATCGCGAGCTCCTCCGGGTTCGACTTCTTCAGGTAGCTGTGCACCGTCACGTGCTCCGTGCGATGCGCGTCGGGCGGGGTGGTCCCGATCACCGTCAGGCGCGCGTCGACGCCCCGCGCGCGGAGCGCCTGCATCACCTCGAAGGCGACGGGTCCGCCCTTCGCGACCCAGTCGCGGCCGATGACGAGCAGGCGGAGCGGGAGGTCGCGCCCGATCGCGGGGGGCTCCGGCAGGGTCGCGGGCGCCTGGATGTTGGCGCCCCAGGGCACGGTCCGCGAGCGCTCCGGGTCGAGGCCGTAGCGGCGCCTCGCCGCGTCGTTCAGCCAGTCCGAGGGCCAGAAGAGCAGGTCGGCCGAGCGGAAGACGCGGATCTCCTGCCGGAGGATCCACGGGTCCAGGTGCCGGGAGAGGCCGAGGTAGGAGCCGAAGGCCGCGCCGACCTTGCTCTCGCGGTAGGTCGTGGGCGTGGCGTCGGAGGTGAAGGCGAGGACGGTGGAGGGCGGCAGGCGGAGGTGCGCGAGGGAGTGGAAGCTGTAGGCGCCGAAGACCACGTCGTAACGCTCGCGCGCGATGAGCTCGGAGAGGCCGCGCGCGATGACCGGGGCGAGGGCGAGCTGCAGTCGCCAGCCCGCGCGGAGCTGGATGCGGTAGGGCGTCGCGCGGATCGCCCGCCGGACCGGCTCGGCGGCGAACCAGTGCTGGGGCAGGACGTCGACCTGGCCCACGTGGGCGCGCAGGGCGTCGTAGATGCGCGTGTTGCCGCCGGAGTAGGCCCCCCGGTCGGCCGGATCGTGGTCGCAGAGGTACCCGATCCGCAGCTCTCTGGCCTCGTCGCGCGGCCCCGCCATCCCTACCCGTCCTCCCATGACCGCCGCGCGCCGGACCGCGCGTCGATGGCGCGGGCTCGGTCCCGGGCGGCCTCCGACGCCCGGCCCGGCTCGTCCCCCCGAGCGCGCGGCTCGAACGAAAGCTCACCCGGCCGAGCGGAAGCCGTCAAGGTCGTCGCGGCGCTGCGTGGGCGGGAGCTCACCGCCGTCAGACGTTGAAGCGGAAGTGGACCACGTCGCCGTCCTGGACGACGTACTCCTTGCCCTCGAGGCGCATCTTGCCCGCCGCCTTCACCGCCTGCTCGCTCTTCAGCTCGAGCATGTCCTCGCTGGTGATGACCTCGGCGCGGATGAAGCCCTTCTCGAAGTCCGAGTGGATCTTCCCCGCCGCCTGCGGCGCCTTCAGGCCCTTCTCGAGGGTCCAGGCGTGCACCTCGTTCGGGCCGCAGGTGAAGAAGGTGATCAGGTTCAGCATCTGGTAGCCGGTGCGGATCACCTGGTGGAGCCCCGGCTCCTCGAGGTCGAGGCTCTCGAGGAACTCGGCGCGCTCCTCCTCCGGGAGCTGCATGATCTCCGCCTCGATGGCCGCGCTGATGCACACGACGGGCGCGCCACGCTCCTCGGCGATCTTCCGCACCTCGGCGACGAGCGGGTCCGTGTCGGTGGAGCCGATCTGCTCCTCCTTCACGTTCGCCACGTAGAACATCGGCTTGGCCGTGATCAGGAAGAGGTCGTGGAGGATGCGCTGCTCGTCGTCGCCCTCCACCTCGAAGCCGCGCGCCGGCGTGCCCGCGTCGAGCCGCGCCTCGAGCGCCTCGCAGACCGCGACGGCCTTCTTCTCGTAGGCGTTCTGCCCCTTCGCCGCGCGCCGCGCCTTGTCGAGGCGCTTCTGCACGGTCTCGAGGTCCTTGAGCACGAGCTCGGTCTCGATGGTCTCGATGTCCGCCGCCGGGTCGACGCGGTTGTCGACGTGGAGGACGTTGTCGTCCTCGAAGCAGCGCACGACGTGGGCGATGGCGTCGGCGTCGCGGATGTGGCTGAGGAAGGCGTTGCCCTTGCCCTCGCCCTTGGAGGCGCCGCGCACGAGGCCGGCGATGTCGACGAAGTCGACGGTGGCGGGGACGACCTTCTTCGGCTGGAAGAGCTCGACCAGCGCGTCGAAGCGCGGGTCGGGCACGGGCACGACGCCGACGTTCGGATCGATGGTGCAGAAGGCGTAGTTCGCCGCCTCGGCCTGCTTGGAGGAGAGGCTGTTGAAGAGGGTGGACTTCCCGACGTTCGGGAGCCCCACGATGCCGACGCTCAGACCCATGAGGCCGCTCCGTTAGCACGCCGGGCGCGCCGCGTCCGGCCGAAAGGCACCGCGCAGGGTGCGACCGGATGCGTCCGGGGGCGACCGGATGCGTCCGGGGGCGACCGGGTGCGTCTGAGGGCGAGGCGGAGCCGAGGGGGTCGGGGCCGGGCCCCTGGCCAGGGCGGCTACGAGGGCGGCAGGGCGGCGAGGCGGGCGGCGGCCTCGGCGCGGGCGCGGAGGCCGAAGGCGAGGAGCGTGAGGGGGACGCAGCCGACGACGACGGTCACGGCCGCGCGCCCGGCGAAGCGGCCGAAGGGGGCCACGAGGAGCAGGAGCGTCAGGGCGAGGAAGAGCGCGCCGGCGAGGGCGAGGATCGTCGCGCTCTTCCGCTCGCCGTGGAGGTAGTGGCGGTGGTCGGCGAGGGTGGTGAGGCCGAAGCGGAGCAGGAGGGCGTCGGCGTCGCCGGGGAGGCGCGCGCGGAGGGCGGCCTCGGCGTCGGGATGGAGCCAGGGCGCGTCGTCGGTCGGGGCGGGGGCGGCGTCGGGGCCGAAGCGGGCCTCCTCGAGGAGCGCGTGGAAGGCGTCGACGAAGGCGGCGAGGTCCGGGAGGAGCGCCTCGGCGCGGAGCCCCTCGCCGGCCTGGCGGACGCGGATGGAGCCGTCCGGCGCGCGGACGATGGCGTCGGGCGCGGAGGGATCCTGGAGCGGGAGCGCGCCGCCCGGGGTGCCCTCGTCGAGCCGCGGGAAGAAGCGGCGGCCGAAGCGCTCGACGGGGCGCCGCGGCCAGCCGGCGGCGAGCAGGGCGTCGGCGTCGTCGCCGGGCTCGAAGCCGAAGCGCGGGCCGAGCGCCCGCCGCTCCTCCGCCGGCACGGGATCGCAGGGCACGCCGAGCCGCTCCCGGAGGGCGCGCCAGCGGGCGCGGAGCTCGCCATGCTCGGAGCCGGGCTCGGAGGCCGGCGCGGGAGGAGGGGGGTCCGAGTGGTCGTCGCTCACGCGCACAGCTCTACCAGACCGAGCGGGGCCCGCGCCTCCCGGGGTCGACGAAGAGGTCGACGAAGAGCGGGGCCGTCAGCCGCGCGCCATCCGCTCGAGGATCAGCTCCCCGCCCTCGGTCTTCAGCCAGAGCTTCGCGCCCTCGCGCTCCCAGTGGCTCTCCTTCTTCCCACGCCCGCTCCGCTTCTTCGTCGGCGCCCCGCAGCGGAGCTCGCTGCGCCGAGAATCCGCCCTCAGTCCGCTGCTTCGTCGCCCCCGAGGACGTCCACGCCCGGGGCGTCACGAAAGAGATCGCCCGGTGCCCCCCAGGAGCCCGCCGGTGCCCGCTCGATGCCGAGCGCCCGATCCAGCTGGCGACCGCGGGCGCCGACCGGGTCCTCCGGCGAGGGGCACACGCCGCCCCCGCCCATCGTCCCGAGCAGGGCGAGGTTCCCCTCCATCGGCCGCATGCCCTCCGCACGGCAGTGGGCGGCGGCCCGTTCCCCGAGGCTCTCGAGCTCCGCGCGAAGCGCACCGATCCGGGCCGCGTCGCCTCCCCGCTCCTCGGCACAGTCGAGCTCGCGGCGGAGGTCGCGCCGCGCGCCCCTCCGCGCGTGGATGGCATGGGTGCGGATCACGCGCTGGCCTGGCTCGGCCTCCTCCTCCGCCGGTCGCGGCGGGAGGCACTCGTCCGTGCTCGGCGCGTCGGCCGCCCAGCGCACGTAGGCCTCGACGAGGGCGATCCGCGCGGCGGCCTCCGCGTCCTCGTCACCGCGCTCGAGCGCTTCGGCGGCGCGCCGCCGCTGCGCCTCCACGGCCTCCGCCGCCGCCTCGCGGGTGAGGGCCGGGGTGGGCGCGGCCTCCTCGGCGGGCGCCGGCTCCGACTCCGCGGACGCGCTCGGCGAAGGGGGCCGCTCCCCGGACGGGCTGGCGGGCGGGGGGCCCGCGTCCTCGGCTCCGCAACCCGCGAGGAAGAGCATCAGGGCGGCAACGCGAACGAAGTTCATCGAGCGAACGTACGACATCCTCGCCGCGCTCTTCCCTCTCGCACGCTCGCGAGCGATGGAACCCGGCGCCACGGAGGCCGGCGGCGAGCGCGGACGCGGCAGCGCCCTCGGTGACGGATGCGCCACGAAGGGTGACGGCTCCGCGAGGGCGAGGGGGGGAGCCGCGTGATACGCCGATCCCGATGAAGTGGCTCGCTCTCGGCTTCGCGCTCCTGCTCTTCGCCTGTGGAGAGAGCGGCGGAGACGACGACGCCGGGCGGGGCGTGGATGGAGCCGCGGCGCCGGACGGCGGCGGCGCCGAAGGGGTGGACGGCGGAGCGCGCGACGCGGGGAGCGACGCCTCCACGCCGCCGGACGGGGGCGACCCGGCGGACGGGGGCGCGCCCGCCGATCCCTGGGCCTGCGGGCCACCCCTCGGCGCGCGGCTCCACCCGGACGGCGACCTCGAGGTGCGCGTGCACGCGCCGAACGCGACGCGCGTGGAGCTGGCCCTCTTCGCCGCGCCCATCGGCGAGACCGAGCGGCTCCGGCTCCCGCTCGAGCGGGACGCGGACGGCCGCTTCGCGCTCCGCGTCGAGGCCGCCGCGCTGGAGGAGGCCGAGCTGCCCGGCGCGGACGGCGCGCTCTACTACGGCCTCCGCGCCTGGGGCCCGAACTGGCCCTTCGACCCGGCCTGGGAACCCGGCACGGAGACCGGCCGCGTCGCCGACGTGGACGCGGCCGGCCACCGCATGAACCCGAACAAGCTCCTGATCGACCCCTACGCCCTCGAGCTCAGCCACGACCCCATCGGCCCGGCCCAGCGCGACTACGGCCCCTTCCTGACCGACCCCGACAACCGCGCCCGCGACTCGGCCCCGAACGCCCCCAAGGGCGTGGTCGTCGCCTGCGCCCCCGGCCACGCCGGCCCGCCCCGCGCGCTCCACGACGACGTCGTCTACGAGGTCCACCTCCGCGGCTTCACCATGGCCGACCCGAGCGTCCCCGAGGCCGAGCGCGGCACCTACGCCGGGGCCGCCCGCAAGGCCCGCTGGCTCGCCGAGCTCGGCGTCACCGCCATCGAGCTGCTCCCGCTCCACGAGACGCCGAACGACCAGAACCCGCTCACGCCGGACGCCGCCGGCGACAACTACTGGGGCTACTCCTCGCTCTCCTACTTCGCGCCCGACCGGCGCTACGCCGCCGACCGCTCCCCCGGCGGCCCGACGCGCGAGCTCCGCGCCATGGTCGAGGCCTTCCACGCGGAGGGCATCAAGGTCTTCGTCGACGTCGTCTACAACCACACGGCCGAGGGGGGCGCGCGCGGCGGCGCGGCGACGATCCTCTCCTGGCGCGGGCTCGACAACGCCGGCTTCTACGCGCTCGCCGAGGACCCGGCCGACTACGTGAACAGCAACGGCGTCGGCCCGAACGTGAACACGGCCGAGCCCCTCGCCCAGGAGCTGGTGCTGGCCTCGCTCCGCTACTGGCACGAGGAGCTCGGCGTCGACGGCTTCCGCTTCGACCTCGCCTCCGTCGTCGCCAACGGCTGCGCCCGCGCCTGCTACCGCTTCGACCGCGCCTTCCCCGAGCGCATCGCCGCCGAGCTCGCGCGGCCGGCGGCGGGCGGCCCGGGCGTCGACCTCATCGCCGAGGCCTGGGGCACGGCGCCGGGCACCTACCAGGTCGGCCACTTCCCCGCCGGCTGGGCCTCCTGGAACGACCGCTACCGGGACGCGCTCCGCCGCGACCTGAACCGGCTCGGGCGCGAGGCCCTGCCGCTCCGGGAGCTGCTCCGGCGCCTGAGCGGGAGCCCCGACCTCTACGAGGACGACGGGCGGACGCCCGGCGCGTCGGTGAACTTCGTCGTCGCCCACGACGGGCTCACGCTCCACGACCTCTTCCGCCATGACGGCAAGGACAACGCCCAGCCCTGGCCCTGGGGCCCGTCGGACGGAGGCACGGACAACGACCTCGCCTCGTCGCATGGCGGGGACCCGGCGCGGCAGGCGACGGTCACGCGCACGGCGATGGCGCTCCTCGCGCTCTCGGCCGGCGTGCCCATGTTCAACGGCGGCGACGAGTCGGGGCGGACGCTTCGCGCCAACAACAACCCCTACAACATCGACAGCGAGGCCAACTGGCTGCGCTGGCCCGGGGACCCGCTCCACGACGCCGAGCTCGAGGCCTTCACGGCGCGCCTCTTCGCCTTCCGCGCCGCCCACGCCGCGCTCCGCCCGGCGCGCCACTGGCGGGTCTTCGGCGATGCGGACGGCGACGGGCTGACCGAGGTGCGCTGGTTCCGAGACGACGGCGCCTTCGTGGACGACGCCTACCTCGACGCCGGCGATCGACACTTCGTGGCGTGGCAGCTCGACGGGGACGAGCTCGGGGACGAGGCCGCGTCGCTCTTCTTCGCCTACAACGGCTGGGACGGGACCATCCGCGCGGCCGTGCCCGCGGCGCCCGAGGGCACGCGCTGGCGGCGCGTGATGGACACCAGCGCGGCGGGCGAGGGCTTCGGCTGGGTGCGCGAGGGCGGCGCAGCGGGCGAGGTCGTCGAGGGGCCGGTGGACGTCGCGGGGCGGAGCGTGGTGGGGCTGGTCGCCCGCTGAGCGTGGTGGCTCGTCGCGCAACGCGCGACCCGCCTCCACGCACCCGTGCCCGTGCCCCTGCCCCTGCCCGTGCCCGCGGGCGAACGGGGCGGGAGAGCAGGTCGCTCGGCGCACGGGGGCTCGCGTCGCAAGCGGGCACGGAGCGCACGGTCTCCGTCAGCCGCCTCTTCGAACCCGTCGCGTTCCGAACGGGCACGGGCAGGGGCACGGGGGCCGCGGCCTAGCGGCCGCGGCCTGGCGGCCTAGGCCGCGGCGAGCTGCGCCTTGAGCTGCTTCGCCGCCAGCGCGTAGCCCCCGTCGGCACCATCCACGAAGTGCACGTGGTTGCCTTGGTGCTCGGTGATCACGCAGGTCATCAGCGCCGCCTGGGCCGCGTGCACGCCGTAGACGAGCCGGCCGGCCGCGTGCTCCCGCGCGAGGTACGCCTCGATGGCCTGCCGCTGCGCGCTCGTCACGTCGAGCACCATCCGCAGCGTGTCGTCGAACTTGCGGAAGTCCGTGTTCGCCACGACCTGCTCCCGGTAGACCTCCCCGGGGAAGCCGAGCGCGTTCCAGCCCTTGGCGAGCAGGAGCCGCCCGATGCGGTTGAGCGTGCTCGCCCGGAGCTTCTTCATCACGAAGCCGAGCCCCGCCGCGCGCCCGCTCAGGAGCTTCGCCTCCGCCTCGAAGAGCTTCGCCTTCGTCGCGAGCTTCAGCGTCTCCACGGCGACCGGGTGCCCATCGCCCTCGACGATCCCCTCGATGCGCCCGATCACCTCGCGGTAGATCGCCGCCGCCGCCGCCCGGTCCTCGGCGCGCGCCTGCACGAGCAGGCTCACGACCTCGCCGCGCCGGCTCGGGATCGGCTCCCAGCGGCACTCGAAGCCCGCGTAGTCGGCGTCCCCCTCGTCGGCCTCGGCGACCGCGTAGGCCTGGCCGCGCTCCGGGTCCTTCACCCAGCGCTCACCCTCCGTCAGGCCGCTCCCGGCGAACATCGCGAAGCTCGCGTGCTCGCTCGCGCGGAACTTCGCCACGAGCACCTCGTGGCCCGCCGCGCGAAGCTCGCCGATGGGCACCACACCCGCGCGCATGGCGAGGTCGAAGCCCTCTCGCGCGGTCCGCTGGAGGCCGCGGAGGGCCGGGCGCACCTGCTCGAGGCGGCTGGCGGGGCAGAGCATGGTCGCGCCGTCGCCGCCGAAGACGAAGGGCACCTCGACGTCCGGGAGCGCGTTGCGGAGCGCGACGATCGAGGCGACGCCGAGGGCGTTCACGTCCTTGTAGCGCCCGGCCTCGATGGCCTTCGTCGAGCCGATGACGTCGGTGATGACGAGGCACCAGCTCTCCGGGGCCGGCGCGTAGGAGGCCGGGTCCGGCACGTCCACGAAGCGCTCGAGCCAGGGCAGGTCGGCGTAGAAGCGTTCGTCATCCCCCACGGCCGGACGGTAGCAAGGCGGAGGCAGAGGGGGGAAGAAGGCACGCCCCCTGCTCGGCGGCGAACCCGTGCCCCTGCCCGTGCCCCTGCCCGTCCGCGAAGGGGAACCCGTACCCGTGCCCGCGGGTCGACTCGCTCGAACGACGACCGCCGATCCCCGGAGCGCGCGATCTCACGGCTCCCGAGCCCTCTCCTCCCGCGGGCACGGGCAGGGGCACGGGCGTGGGCACGGGTTCGCCGCCTCTGGCGGCTCAGGCCGGGAGCGAGAGCCGAACGGTGATGTCCGGCTGGATCTTCAGGGTCCCCAGCATCGCCGAGTAGGGCTTGATGCCGAAGTCGGGCTGGTGGAGCGTCACCTCGGCGACCCAGCGCGAGCCTTCCTTCTTCGCCGTCGTCGCGATCTCCCGCGTCGTCCCGTGGAGCGTCAGCTCCCCCGTGACCCGCGCCGTGTCGTCGCCGCGCTGCACGTCCTTCGCCACGAAGCGGATCGTCCCGTGCCGCTTCGTCTCGAGGACGTCCTTCTGGATGTTGCCCTCGATCTTCTTCTTGTCGCCGGCGCTGAGCGTGCCCGGCGCGTCGCGCCCGTCCTTGCGCGCGCAGACCACCTTCAAGCTCGTCGGCTCGAAGCTCGCCTCGAGCCGCTCGTCCTCCACCGTGACCTCGAAGCGCTCGACGCGGATCTTCAGGTCGTGCGCGATCTTCGAGAGGAGCCCTTCCTTGTAGGTGAAGACCAGACACTCGGCCTGGCTCGCGTCGTGGACCGGCATGGCGGGGGACATACCACGCCCGACCCCCCCTGCCCATGCCCCTGCCGGGCGACGCCACGCGGGGACACCGCCCCCCGTTCCGCCGGCCTGATAGACTCCCCCACGCATGGCCGCCGAACCCGAGCGCGTCCCGCCGCCCGCCGACGCGACGCTGCCGGAGGACCCGGCCCGCCTCGTCCAGCACGCCATGCGCCCCGCGCCCCTCCCCGGCGACGTGAAGACCTTCTTCACCCGCCGCCGCGCCACCCCGCCCGGCATCAGCTGGTTCGGCTTCCGCTCCCTCTGGGGCCACCTCCGCCACTTCCTCGCGAGCGCCATCGCCACCGAGGGCATCGACTCCCGCGACTGGATGCGCCCGGACCCGCCGGAGGTCCTCGCCGGCCGCGTCGCCCGCCGGCTCGGCGCCGACGCCGCCGCCTCCATCACCGAGGCCCTCGGCCGCGACCTCTGGATCGACTACCTCGCCGACACGGGCGAGCACGCGGGCGTCACCGAAGCCGTCGCCGGGCTCGTCGCCCGCCCGGCCGTCGTCCCGGACCCGGACTCGGGCGAGCTCGTCCTCACCCCCCGCGGCGATCTGCTCGTCTTCGGGGGCGACACCGCCTACCCGGTCGCCACCACCGAGGAGATCCGCGACCGCGTCGTCGTCCCCTTCAACCGCGCGCTCGACGAGCTCGAGGACGGCCGCCCCCGCGCGCTCCTCGGCATCCCCGGCAACCACGACTGGTACGACGGCCTCGACGGCTTCTCGCGCCTCTTCCGCTACAAGCGCTTCGCCGAGGAGGCGGACGTCGAGCCGGTCATGGAGAAGGGCGAGGAGGGCCCCCTCGCGACGCTCAGCACGGCCGCCCGCTTCACCCGCGACTTCCTCGCCGGCGAGCGCGTCGAGCGCGTCGACGCCCTCGTCATCCGCGGCTACCGCCCCATGCAGAGCGCCAGCTTCTGGGTGCTCCCGCTCGCGCCGGGCCTGCACCTGCTCGGCGTCGACCGCCAGCTCAAGACCGTCGACGCGCAGCAGCGCGCCTTCTTCCGCCGCCACCGCGCCGCCCACCCGGAGGCCGCCCGCTGGATCCTCCTCCCGGACCCGGTGCTCCACTTCGGCAAGCCGAGCCCCACCGGCGTGGCCTCCGCCGACGCCCTCGACCTCGACCCCGACGCGGAGGAGGCCTTCGTCCTCAGCGGCGACATCCACCACTACCGGCGCGAGGAGCTCGGCGAGAGCCTCCACGTCACGGCCGGCGGCGGCGGCGCCTTCCTCCACGGCGCCCCGCTCCAGCCCGAGGGCCGCAACGCGCCGGCCGTGCAGTGGCCCGACGCCAAGCAGACCGACGCGCTCCTCCGCGCGGCGCCCTTCTGGGTCGCCGCCGGGCGCGCCGGGCTCATCCCGCACATCGCCATGGGCCTGCTCTTCTTGCCGCTGCTCGGCATCGGCGGCTTCTGGGGCCACGGCGGGCTCACGGCCGCCTACCTCACGGCCGGCGCGATCGCCGCCGTCGTCTACGCCTTCCTCGGCGGCATCCGGAGCGGGCCGGCCATCCCCATCGGGCTCCTCGCGGGCCTCTCCGGCGCCGCGACCGCCTTCGTGCCGAGCGTGACCCTCTGGCTGCTCAGCTGGGTCCAGGAGCACCTCGGCTTCGAGCCGAGCGCGCTCATCGGCGCGTCCGTCTCGCTGCTCGTCGCCGTGCTCTTCGGCGGCTTCACCTTCGGCGCCTACCTCTCGGCGCTCACCAAGCTCGGCCTCGAGGAGACCCAGGCCTTCACGGCGCTCGCGCACCCGGGCTTCAAGCACTTCGTGCGCTTCCGCGTGCGCGCCGACGGATCGGCGGTCGACGGATGGGTGATCGGCCTCCGCGATCCGCTCGCCCAGAACGAGGAGCCGGTGCTCGTGGACCGCTTCACCTGGCGCACCCGCGGAGCGGCGAGCCCCGAGCCGGAGCCCGGCGCGGACGTGGCCGAGTAGCCACCACGACCCGCGCCGCGGGCCTCGTCGTGAGCGGGCGGCGAAGCGGCAGCGTCCAGGCCGCCGCCCGCCCTCTCCGCGAACGCGGCATGGACCGCACACGCAAGCGAGCGCACGGACGGCGGAACGCGGAACGCATCCCGACCGCAGGGAGGGATCGCCAGTGGCAGCGCCCAGGCCGCCGCCCGCCCTCTCCGCGAACGCGGCATGGACCGCACACGCACGAGCGCACGGACTGCGGACGGCGGAACGCGGAACGCATCCCGACCGCAGGGAGGGATCCCCGGAAGCTGGATCGGAAGTTGCTGCTCGAGAGCCCCCATGCGATCCCTGCCCGCGTGGCGCCGCCTTTGGCCGGCGCGTGCGGGTCGGGCGCGCCACGAAGGGCCCCCGACCGTGAACCATCGTTCTCGCCTCGCCGCCGCGCTCCACCCCGCCACCCCGCTCCTCGGGCTCGCCGCCGCGCTGCTCGTCCTCCTCGCCGCGGCGCCCGCCTCCGCCGACCGCGTGGTCCTGCTGCGCGTCACCGGCGAGGGCACGGTGGAGCAGCGCGACCTCATCGAGGATCAGGTCGCCGCCGCGGTCCGCGCCCTCGCCCACGACGCCGTCACGGAGGCCGGCGCGCTCCAGGCCGACGCCGAGGAGGTCCCGGAGACGGCCAACGAGATGCGCGCCGTGGCCGAGCTGCAGAACGCCCGCTGGGTCGTCGTGCCGATCGTCCACGACATGGGCGAACGCGGCTACTGGCTGCGGCTCCGCGTGGGCTACGCGCCCGAGACGCGGAGCGAGGAGCTCGACGCGGAGGTCCGGCGCTCGCGCGAGGAGCCGCGCCTCGTGGAGCTGCTTCAGGCCATGCTCCGCCCCGAGGGGCTGAGCGAGGACGGGCTGGCGCTCGCCGGCGAGGACCTCGAGGCGCGCGAGGCCGAGCGGCTCGCGGCCGACGAGGACGCGGCGCGCGAAGCCGAGGAGGCCGCCGAGCGCGAGCGGCGCGAAGCCGAGGAAGCCGCCGAGCGCGAGCGGCGCGAGGCCGAGGAGGCCGCCGAGCGCGAGCGCACGGAGGCCGAGCGCGAGGCCGCCGAGCGCGAGGCCTGGGAGAACCGGGACCGCTACGGCGTGGCCGACGGCCTGAGCATGGTGCAGGTCGGCCTCGGCGTGCGGCCCCTGGCCTTCACCGACGACGAGCGCGGCGACGGCGGCGTCCTCGGCACGCTCGAGCTCCGCTACGGGCGCGGCTTCGAGGGCCTGCCCGGCCTCGAGCTCCGGGCCGGCGTGGAGCTCGTCTTCGGCGCGGCGAACGCCGTCGGCGTGCACGTCGGCGCCGCGTCCCTCGCGAGCCCCTTCACGACGCCGATCCACCTCGGCGCGACCGTCGAGGTCGGCGTGCTCGGCGTCGTCACCGGCAACCGGAGCGCGAGCTTCTCCGCCCGCGCCTCGGCGCTGGTCGCCTGGAACTTCGTCGGCAGCTGGTACCTCGAGGCGAGCCTGCCCGAGCTCCAGTACCTCACGGCGAGCGGCGGCGCCCTCGCGCTCGGCGCCTCGGTCCGCCTCGGCACCCGCTTCTGAGCGTGGTCCGAGGTCAGCACGGAAGGCGCCGGCGACCGCGCGATCGCGGTGGGCCTCGACGAGTGCGAGCCCGGCCGCCGCCATGGGCGAGCGCTTCGTCGCGGATCGGGCGCCGCGAGAGCAGCTCTTCGACCGCGGCTGGAGCTCTCGGTGGGCGTGGACCGCGCCAGAGCCCGGAAGCTTTCCCCACATGCCCCGTATGAGGGGTTCGAAGCGAGGCCGACCGTTGGTAGCGTGCGCCTACCATGAGCCTGGATTCACCCGAGAACGACGCCACGCCGGTCGTCAATTCCTGGAACGAGTGGGACCCGCTCGAGGAGGTCATCGTCGGCATCCTCGACGGCGCCGCCGCGCTGACCTGGGAGGTCGCCTTCGAGGCCGTCACCGCGAAGGAGCACGTCGATCGCTCGCGGAAGTACCACCGCGCGCACGGCGGCAAGCCCATCGAGAAGCTCCACACGGCGCCCGCGCAGCGTGAGCTGAACGAGCTGGTGCGCATCCTCGAGGGCGAGGGCGTGAAGGTCCGCCGCCCGGACCCGATCGACCACACGCGCCCCATCGTCACGCCCCTCTGGGCGACCCAGGGGGGCAACTGCCAGGCGAACCCGCGCGACGTGCTCATCGTCCTCGGCAACGAGATCCTCGAGGCGCCGATGGCCTGGCGCTCGCGCTACTTCGAGTTCCTCGCGTACCGGAAGCTCTGCAAGGAGTACTTCAAGAAGGGCGCCCGCTGGCGGGCCGCGCCGAAGCCGGCGATGAGCGAGCGCGCCTACGACTACGACTGGAAGCCGGGCGAGACCTACGTCACGACCGAGCACGAGCCGCTCTTCGACGCAGCCGACATGGCGCGCTGCGGCAAGGACGTCTTCATCCAGCGCAGCCACGTCACGAACGACTTCGGCATCGACTGGCTCCGGGCGCACTACGACGAGCTCACCTTCCACAAGGTGGAGTTCGATGACTACCGGGCCATCCACATCGACGCGACCTTCGTGCCGCTCCGGCCCGGGCTGGCGCTGACCAACCCGGACCGGCCCCTGAAGGGGGAGATCCCGGCGATCCTGAAGAAGGGCGGCTGGGATCTGGTGGAGGCCCCGCGCTCGACGCTGCCCGAGACGCACCCCTGGTACCACTCCTTCCGCTGGCTCTCGATGAACATGCTCAACATCGACGAGAAGCGGGTCATCGTCGAGAAGAGCGAGGAGCCGACGATCCGCTTCCTGAAGGAGCACGGCTTCGAGCCCATCCCCTGCCCGTTCCGCAACAACTACAAGTTCGGGGGGAGCTTCCACTGCGCGACGGTCGACGTGCGCCGCCGCGGCACCTTGCAGTCGTATTTCTGATGGGCCTCTTCGACACGATCCGCGCGGACTGGCGCCGCCACACCGCCTCCCAATCGCATCGCTCCATCCCGGCGCTGGTGGTCTATCGCTTCGGGCGCTGGGTGCAGGAGCAGCCCGCCCCCGTGGCGAAGCTCGGCGGCAAGCTCTACGGCGCCGGGCTGCTCGCGGCCGAGGCGATCTCGGGCGTCTACCTGGCGCGCGAGACGGAGGTCGGCGAGGGGTTCCACCTGGTGCATGCCGGGGGCATCAACATCCACCCGGACACGAAGATCGGCGACCGGGTCGGGCTGATGCACGGCGTGACGCTCGGCATGGGCCCGGACGGGGGCACGCCGACGCTCGAGGACGACGTCTTCGTCGGGGCGAACGCCACGGTGATCGGCGACGTCACGGTCGGCGAGGGCGCGCGCGTGGCGGCGAACTCGCTCGTCGTGCGGGACGTGCCGGCGGGGGCGCTGGCGATCGGCGTCCCGGCGAAGGTGGTGCCGCAGCTGAAGACGCGGCTGAAGCGGCACGACAGCATCCCGCCGCCCGAGCCCGACCCGAAGTAGACGCGGCGACGACGCGGCGGCTGGCCCTGCCCGCGGGGGCATCCGGGGAAGCGGGACCGGTAGCGTCGAGTGCGCCACAACCGACGCAGCGGCCGCCTCTGGCCCTGCCTGCGGGGGCATCCGGGGAAGCGGGACCGGCAGCGTCGAATGCGCCACAACCGACGCGGCGGCCGCCTCTGGCCCTGCCTGCGGGGGCATCCGGGGAAGCGGGACCGGCAGCGTCGAATGCGCCACAACCGCCACGGCCCCCGCCCGAGCCCCACGATCTTCTCTTCTTCCACCTCTCTGCCCCACCGCCCGGTAGCGTTGGGGGGTGGGCCGTGTCCTCCCCGTACTCAGGGGTTTTCGAGTCGGTCCGGATGGCGGTTTCGTCCGAAAATCTGCCCCTGATGTGCCAGCGGACCCGGCGGTGCGCGCGAGCGCAGCGACGCCGAGCCCTGGGCGACAGCCCCGCGCGGCACGAGCGACGAGCTCGGCTCTCGCCCTCGCGTCCCGGCGAATCCGGGCGACGACGCGGGCGACGCCGCCCGGGTCGCCGAGCACCCGCGGCCGCCGCCGCGCCGGACCGCTCAGCCGCGGCGCT
>PABA01000232.1 GCA_002699025.1 Sandaracinus sp.
TGCCAGGCGCTCGAGGCGCGGGGCACAGGGGGCACTCTCGGAGGGCGGGCTACTCGAGCCGGCTGGAACGCCCAGCCGACGTGTTCACGGTACAGGGCATGGGCACGGGCACGGGCACGGGAGCAGGCCGTCCAGGACGGCCTGCTAGGGGCGCCGCAAGATCATGAACGGCGGGCTCGTCGCCTCGCCGCCGCCGCGCACGTTCAGCTCGAAGCGGCCGTTCCCGGGCGCGCGGGGGAGCTGGATGGTGAGCGTCGTCGGCGTCGCCTGGCGCACCCGCACCGGCTGGCCCCGGAAGCGCACCCGGTTGTGATTCGGCCGCGAGGCGAAGCCGTGGCCGCGGAGCACGGCGAGGCAGCCCGGATAGGCGCAGCGCGGGTCGATGGTCTGGATGGCCGTCCCCGAGGGGGCCGCGCTGACGCTGAAGGTGCCCGCCGGCATGGTCCGGCCGTTCGGCAGGAGCACGCTCACGGGGCCGCTGCGGGCGCCCTGGGGCACGACCACCCGGAGCTCGACCGGGCTGACGCGGCGCGCCTGCACCGGCGCCGCCCCGGCGAACTGCACCCGGAGGCCGCGCCGCGGAAAGCCCTGGCCGCGGATCGTGACCTCGGTCCCCGGGAAGCCGCTCGAGGGCTGGAGCGCCGAGACGGCCCGATGCGCCTCGACCCGGAAGGGCTCGGGCGTCGCCGCCCCGCCCTGCGTACCGACGTTCACGGCGATCCGCGCGGTCCGCGCCCCCCGCGGCACCTCGACCACGAGCGCGTCGTCCTGCACCGAGAGCACCCGCATGGCGCGGCCGCCGAGCTCGACGCGCACGCGCCCCGGGCTCTGCCCGAAGTGCCGGCCGCGGAGCGTGACCTGCGTGCCGACCGGGCCCGAGCGCGGCTGGAAGTCGGCGATGAAGGGCGGCTGGGTGACGACGAAGGGATCGCTGCTCCGGGCCGACGCGGAGCCGACGTGCACCTCGAAGGGACCGCTCGGCGCCGAGGGCGCGCGCACGCGGAGCTGGTTCGGGCGCGCGCCGACCACCTGGGCCTCCACGCCGCCGAGGAGCACCCGGTTCGCCCGCGGGTTCGGCGCGAAGCCGCTCCCGCGGATCGTCACCACCGTGCCGGGCGCGCCGCTCCGCGGCTGGAAGCCCTGGATGGCGAGGGCGCCGGTCGCCTGGAAGGTGCCGACCTGCTGGGTCTGCCCACCGACCTCGAGGACCACCGGGCCGCTCGGCGTGTTCGGGCGCACCTCGGCCTGGACCATGTTCGGGCGCACGCGGCGCACCTGGAGCGGGCGGGAGGCGACGGTCACGCGCACGACGCGCACGTCGCGGCCGAAGCCGCTGCCATGGATCGTGAGGAGCGTGCCCGGCGGGCCGGAGGTCGGCTCGAAGCCGCGCACCTGCAGCGGCTCGAGCACGGTGAAGGGCGCGGAGGTCGCCCGGCCGGCGCCCCGCACGTCGACCGTAAACGAGCCGCTCCGGGCGCCCCGGCGCGGGATGGCGACGACCAGCTCGGTCGGGCTCGCGCTCCGCACGCGCACCCGGCGCCCAGCGAGGTGGACGCGGTTGAAGCGCGGGTTCCCGGAGAAGCCCGTGCCCCGCAGCGTGACCTCCGTCCCGGGCGGCGCCGCCGCGGGCTCGACGGCCGTGATGGAGGTGCCGACGCTGACCTCGAAGGGCGGGCTCTGGGTCTCGCCGGCGCCCTGCACGCGCACCGTGAAGGGGCCGCTCGAGGCGTTCGTCGGGACGATCACGCGGAGCGAGGTGGGCGTGCCCGAGCGGACGACGACCGGGCGGCCGCCGAGGAAGACGATGTTGTCCGCGAGGCGCGGGGCGAAGTTCTCGCCGTGGAGCGTCACCTCCGCGCCGGGGGGCGCCGAGCTCGGCTCGAGGGCCGTGACGCGGGGCGGCGGCGCGGCCTGGGTCACGCGGAAGACCGGCCCGGCGAAGTCGCCCTGGCTCGTGCGGAAGACGACGCGCCCGGTGCGCGCGCCCCGGGCCACCTCGACGGTCCAGCGATAGGGCAGGCGCTGCACGACCGCGGCCTCCTCGCCGCCGACGAGCACCGTGCCGCTGAAGCCGCGGCCGACGATCTGCACGCGCGTGCCGGGCGGCCCGCTGGTCGGCTGGATGCGCTCGATCACCGGGCGCTGCGCCGCCGCCCCGCCGGGCAGGGCCAGACCGAGCGCGCATGCCGCGAGCGCCAGGGCGCCCATCCTCCACGAAATCCGAGCCATCTCACCTACTCCCTCACGCCAGGCTCCCCCCTGCGGCCCCGCCACCGCAAGGCGAAACTCGCGTCGGCGGGGGCGGCCGGGCCCCCGCTGAGACGGGACTCACGGCGCGCCCATTCACCGCGGGGTAGGTGCGTGTGGGAGGAAGCCCCCGTCATGACCGAATCGCCGAAGGCCCCCCGCATCATCCGCGCCCCGCGCGGCCCCGAGCTCCGCTGCAAGGGCTGGCCCCAGGAGGCCGCGCTCCGGATGCTCATGAACAACCTCGACCCGGAGGTCGCCGAGCGGCCCGAGGACCTCGTGGTCTACGGCGGGACGGGCAAGGCGGCGCGCTCCTGGGAAGCCTTCGACGTGATCGTCCGCGAGCTCGAGCAGCTCGAGGCCGACGAGACGCTCCTGGTGCAGTCGGGCAAGGCCGTCGGCAAGTTCCGCACGCACGAGGAGGCCCCGCGCGTGCTCATCGCGAACAGCAACCTGGTCGGCCGCTGGGCCACCTGGGAGCACTTCCGCGAGCTCGAGAAGAAGGGCCTGATCATGTTCGGCCAGATGACGGCCGGCTCGTGGATCTACATCGGCACGCAGGGGATCCTGCAGGGCACCTACGAGACCTTCGTCGCCGCCGGCAAGCAGCACTTCGGCGGCGACTGGGGCGGCCGCTGGATCCTCTCGGCGGGCCTCGGCGGCATGGGCGGCGCGCAGCCGCTCGCGGCGACCATGGCCGGGGCGAGCTTCCTCGGCGTGGAGGTGGACGAGAGCCGCGTGAAGCGGCGCCTCGAGACCCGCTACGTGGACCGCATGACCAAGAGCCTCGACGAAGCGCTCGCGTGGATCGAAGAGGCGACGGCGAAGAAGGAGGCCCTCAGCATCGGCCTCGTCGCCAACGCGGCAGACGTCTACCCGGCGCTGGTCGAGCGGGGCGTGACGCCGGACTTCGTCACCGAGCAGACCTCGGCCCACGACCCGCTCCGCGGTTACGTGCCTGCCGGGCTGAGCCTGGAAGCGGCGGCCGAGCTCCGCGAGGCGGACCCGGAGACCTACGTCGAGCGCGCCCGCAAGAGCATGCGCGCCGAGGTCGAGGCCATGCTGAAGATGGTCGAGCAGGGCGCCTTCGCCTGCGACTACGGCAACAACATCCGCGCCGAGGCCGAGCTCGCCGGCTGCACGAACGCCTTCGACATCCCCGGCTTCGTCCCCGCCTACGTCCGCCCGCTCTTCTGCGAGGGCAAGGGTCCCTTCCGCTGGGCGGCGTTGAGCGGGGACCCGGAGGACATCGCCGTCACGGACGCGGCCGTGAAGGAGGTCGTGCCCGACGACCCGCACCTCCACCGCTGGCTCGACATGGCGGCGGAGAAGGTGGAGTTCCAGGGGCTCCCCTGCCGCATCTGCTGGCTCGGCTACGGCGACCGCCACCGGGTCGGCCTGAAGTTCAACGAGCTCGTCCGCGAGGGGAAGGTGAAGGCGCCCATCGTCATCGGCCGCGACCACCTCGACAGCGGCTCGGTGGCCAGCCCGAACCGGGAGACCGAGGGCATGAAGGACGGCTCCGACGCCATCGCCGACTGGGCGATCCTCAACGCGCTCGTGAACACGGCCGCCGGGGCGACCTGGGTGAGCTTCCACCACGGCGGCGGCGTGGGCATGGGCTACTCGCTCCACGCCGGGATGGTCGTCGTCGCCGACGGGAGCGAGCGCGCCGACCACTGCCTCGAGCGCGTGCTCACGACCGACCCGGGCATGGGCGTCATCCGCCACGCCGACGCCGGCTACGCCATCGCGAAGGAGACGGCGAAGGCCAAGGGCGTGCACGTCCCGCACGGCACGGAGTGATGCTCGACCTCGTCCTGAAGGGCGCGCACCTGGCGACCTGCGACGGAGCCGGGAGCGCGGCCGAGCAGCTCGACCGCCGACCGGACGCGGCGGTCGGCGTCGAGGGCGGGCGCGTCGTCTGGATCGGCCCGAGCGCGGAGGCTCCGGCGGCGCGCGAGGTGCGCGAGCTCGAGGGCGCGGCGCTCCTGCCCGGGCTCGTCGATCCGCACACGCACCTCGTCTTCGCGGGGAGCCGCGTCGAGGAGTTCACGCGGCGCATGGGCGGCGAGGACTACCGGACGATCGCAGCCGAGGGCGGCGGCATCGCCTCGACCGTGCGGGCCACGCGGGCGGCGAGCGAGGAGCAGCTCTTCGCGCTGGCGAAGGCGCGGGCGGAGGCGCTCCGGGCCCGCGGCGTGACGAGCGTCGAGGTGAAGAGCGGCTACGGGCTGACGACCGAGAGCGAGCTCCGGCTGCTCCGGGTCGCGCGACGGCTCGAGGCCGAGGGCGTGCTCCGGGTGACGACGAGCTTCCTCGGCGCGCATGCCGTTCCCCCCGAGAAACGGGGCGAGCGAGCGCGCTACGTGGACGAGGTCGTGGGCGAGCAGCTCCCGGCCGTGGCCGAGGCCGGGCTGGCGGACGCGGTGGACGTGTACTGCGACGACGGCGCCTTCACGCTCGAGGAGACCCGGCGCATCCTCGAGGCGGCGAAGGCGCGCGGGCTGAAGGTGCGGGCGCACGTGGGCCAGTTCGCGGATCTCGGCGGGCCGGCGCTCCTCGCCGAGCTCGGCGGGCTGAGCGGCGACCACCTCGAGGCGATCGACGAAGCGGGGCTCTCGGCCATGGCCGAGGCCGGCGTGGTGGCCGTGCTCCTGCCCGGCGCCTGGCGAACGCTCCGCCAGGAGGCGCCGCGGGCCGAGCGCTTCCGGGCGGCCGGCGTGCCGATGGCCGTGGGGACGGATCTCAACCCGGGCACGAGCCCCACCACCGATCTGCCGCTCTGCGCGGCGCTCGCCGTGCGCGACGCGGGCATGACGGTGGAGGAGGCGCTCCTCGGCGTGACCCGCGTGGCGGCCCGGGCGGCGGGCTTCGAGGAGGGCGTCGGGCGGGTGCGGGTCGGCGGCCCGGCCGACCTGGCGGCCTTCCCCGTGCAGGACCCGCGCGCCCTCCCCTACGCGCTCGGCGGGCTCGGGGCGTCGCTGGTCGTGCGCGCCGGCGCGATCGTGGCCGAGGGGCCGCCCGCGCCCGTCTTCTGAGCGCCGACGCTCGGGAGGAGGTCCCCGTCCGCCAGCCCGGATTCGTCCGCGACGAGGAGGCGCTCGGGTGCCGCGCCGACGAGGGGTGACGCCGCCCGGAAGCGTCGCGACGAGTCGGCTCCCCTTCCAACGGGAGGGTTCGCGCACTAGACTCGGCCCAACGATGGCCATCGACGTCGACGCCGCCTTCGAGAGCTACGAGACGCGATTCGTCCAGCAGTTCGGCGACAAGCCGGTGGGGGCCTTCGGGAAGTTCGGGAGCACCATGGTGCAGCGGCTCTCCCGGGAGGAATTCGAGCCCCGCCTCGAGAGCTACCTCAAGTGGCACGCCGAGTGTAAGAAGCTCCTCGGCAGCGGCGCGACCATCAGCGACGTGCTGGTGATGGAGTTCGAGGAGGCGGCGAATTGGCTCTGCATCGAGGCGCCGAACCTGCTCGAGATGTTCTCGGGAGAGGTCGGCGATCTCGAGGAGAGCGTGACCTCGACCGGCAGCCACGCGCCCTCCAAGGGCTGAGCGCGGGCTTCGCGCGAGCCCCATCTGACGTCGGCGTCAGCACGCCTTCGGCGGCGTTCGGCCGCGTCTGTACGCCTTCGCCGGCGTCAGCACGCCTTGGTCGGCGTCCGTGCGCCTTCGGCAGCGTCAGTACGCCTTCGGCGGCGTCAGCACGTCTTGGTCGGCGTCCGTACGCCTTCGGCAGCGTCAGTACGCCTTCGGCAGCGTCAGTGCGCCTTCGGCAGCGTCCGCACGCCTTCGCCGGCGTCAGTACGCCTTCGGCAGCTTGTCGGTGTCCATGTGGTCCAGCGCGAAGCGGATGAGCGCGCTCCGGCTCATCTTCCGATGTCCGGACTCCTTCAGCTCCGCCACCTTCGCGTCGAGGCGCTCGAGGTCCTCCTTGTAGAGCGAGATGCAGATCACGGAGTAGTGGTCCGGCTTCGCCTTCGCCTTCCTCCGCTTCCGCTTCCGCCCCCGCGGCTCCGCCTTCGCCGGCTCGCCGCCGTAGAAGCGCTCCGCGAGCACCTCCTGGACCTCGTCCCCCTCGAAGAGGGCGTCCAGCGCCCCCGCTTCGTTGCCCTTTCCGCTCATCACACCCTCCTTCTCAGGCCGTCGCCACCACCGGCCGGGCGAAGCTCCGCCGCACGGCCGGGCTGGCCCCGGCGCCCTCCCCGTCGCCCCTCGCCCGGACCGGCGAGGTCGGCAGGATGCGCTCGACCAGCTTGAGGTAGTCGCGCGCCCCGTGGCTCGTGGGCGCGTACTCGAAGATCGTCTGCTTGGCGCTCGGCGCCTCGCGGAGCTTGGTGTTCACCCGGATCGGCAAGAAGCAGCGCTCGCCGAAGTGCTTCTGCATGGCCGTGAGCGCGTCGCGCGAAATCCGGTTTCGCACGTCGTAGAAGGTCGGCACCACGCCGAGGAGCTCCACGTCGTGCTTCAGGAGCCGGTGCACGTTCTTGATGGTGCGGAGCACCTGCTTGACGCCCACCAGCGAGAGGTAGTCGCAGGCCACCGGCACCAGCACGCTGTCCGCGTAGACCAGCGCGTTCTGGTTCATCAGCGAGAGCGCCGGCGCGCAGTCGAGCACGATGACGTCGTAGCCGCGGGCCCGGTCGCCCATGCGCTCGCGCAGGATGCGGTCCCGGTTGGGGCGCTGCGCGAGGTAGAGCTCGGCGGCGGCGAGCATCTCGTTCGAGGTGAGGACGTCGAGGTTGTCGCGCACGGGCACGACCGCCTCCTCCACCGGGAGCCCGTTCACGAGCACGTGGTAGAGCGTCTTCTCGCCGCGGATGCCGAGCGAGGCGCCGACGTTCCCCTGCCCGTCCGCGTCGACGAGGAGCACGCGGCGCCCGGTCTCCGCGAGGCCGGCCGCGAGGTTGATCGACGTGGTCGTCTTGCCCGTGCCGCCCTTGTGGTTGAACACGGCGATGCGGCGCGGCCCACGGGGGGCCCGCGGTGCCGGGCGCCACTTGGCGCGGCACTCGAGCGTGCAGAAGTAGGCGCGCTCGCCGTCCTTCGCGACCACCTGGTGCGGGTACTCGACCTCGAAGGGCGTCTCGCAGACCGTGCAGCAGGTCTCGCCGCCGCCACCGAGGAGGAGCGCCCGTTGGCAGCGCGTCGAGCAGACGTAGACGTAGCCGCCCGCCTCCTCGCGCACCTGGTAGCGGAAGCGCACCTCGAAGTCGTTGCCGCACACGTCGCAGCACGACGCCCGCTGCGCCTCGCCCCGCTCGCCCCGATCCCCGCGTCCGTCGTCCATGCGCACGCCTCCCGTCGCGGCCTGGCGCGTCCCCGCGCCGCCGCCCGCTCCGCCTGCCCGCGCCTCGCCCGGCGCGCCCCGTCTCCGGGGTCTCGGCGGAGTTCGATAAGTGCTTCGCCATCGGTTGCACCACGCCCGGCCCAGCCCGTCAAAAAAGTGGCGCAGGTCGCTGGGGGCGCGGCGGCGCCGAGCGACGAGGAAGTTGCGCCTGCCGTGGCCGTCCTCGACAATTCCCGGGCCCGTGCCCTTCATGAAGCGAGCTCCCCTCCTCCTCGTCGCCTCCCTGCTCGTCGGGCTCTCGAGCACCGCCCACGCCGACGAGCCCTGGACGCTCCAGCTCGAGCCGGCGGTCATGCTCCCGGTGAGCAGCCCCCAGTTCGACTGGTTCGGGCCCGGCCTGACGGGCGCGGTGGCGGTGCACCGGGCCGTCCACCCGGCCGTGCTCCTCGGCGGACGGCTGCGCGGCGGCTTCCTCTTCGACGGCCCCGCGCCGGCCGACGACGGCTACGCGGACCCGGGCGTGGCGAGCCTCGCCGCCCTCACCTTCTCCCTGCGGCTCCGCCCCCTGACCCGCACGGAGGATCCCCGCCGAGGCACCGGGCTCTGGCTCGAGGCCGGCGGCGGCGCCTCGCTGACGGGGAGCGACGTGCGCGCCATCCTCGACGTGGGCGTCGGCTGGGGCTTCGAGGTCGGCGCCGTCGACATCGGCCCGGCGCTCCGGTACCTCCACGTCATCCAGCCGAACGATCAGCTCGAGCCGCGCGACGCCTCCCTGCTCACGCTCGGCCTCGAGCTCACCTTCCTCGACGCGCGCCGCGCGCCCCCCGAGGAGGAGGAGCCCGAGGAGCGCGAGCTCCCGCCGCCGGACGCGGACCGGGACGGCTACGTCGACCCGGAGGACGGCTGCCCCCAGCAGCCCGAAGACTTCGACGGCTTCGAGGACGAGGACGGCTGCCCCGATCCGGACAACGATCAGGACGGGCTGCTCGACCAGGACGACCAGTGCCCGGACGATCCGGAGGACCCGGACGGCTTCGCGGACGACGACGGCTGCCCGGACCTCGACAACGACGGGGACGGCATCCTCGACGCCGACGACGCCTGCCCGGACGAGCCCGAGGTCGTCAACGGCGTCGAGGACGAGGACGGCTGCCCGGACGAGGGGCTCATCGAGATGATCGACGACCGCATCGTCATCGAGGAGTACGTGCTCTTCGACTTCGAGCGGGCGCGGGTGAAGAGCCGGGCTCGGCCGACGCTGGACGCCATCGTGGAGCTCGTGCGGCAGCACCCGGAGTGGGCGCTGATGCGCATCGAGGGGCATGCGGACGCGCGGGGCAACGAGGACTACAACCGGAGCCTGAGCACGCGGCGGGCGCGGAACGTGGTCCGGGCGCTGGTCGAGGCCGGCATGGAGCGCGAGTCGCTCGAGTTCGTGGGCTACGGCTCGTCGCGGCTGCGCGACCAGGGCACGACCGAGGAGGCGCACCAGCGGAACCGGCGCGTCGAGTTCGTGGTGGTGGCGCGGCACGCCGAGGAAGACGAGGCGGACGACACGATGCTCCGCGGCGACGAGGGGGGAGGCGAGGGCGAAGGCGGCGCCGAAGGCAGTGGCGCCGAAGGCAGTGGCGCCGAGAGCGAGGCAGACGCCGACATGGTCTTCGACAGCGACCCGCATGCGGAGGGCTCGGAATGAGGCGCTGGACCGACGGGCCCCTCCTCGGAGCGACGCTGGGGTGCATGCTGGTGGCGCTCGCCGGATGCGCGAGCCCCGTCGTCGGCGCCGAGTGCCGACCCGGCTACACCGTCTGCGAGAGCGAGTGCGTCGACCTCGAGAGCGACCGGCGCCACTGCGGGGCGTGCGGGAACGCCTGCGAGCTCGGCCAGGCCTGCGTGGGGGGCGTCTGCCGGATCGGCGGGGACGGCGGCTTCGACGCCGGACGCCCGGATGGCGCCCTCCCCGACGGCGCCCTTCCGGACGGAGACCTCCCCGACGGCGGCGAGGCGGACGCCACGCAGCCCATGTCGGACGGCGGCGAGGCCGGCACGCCCGACGGCGCCACGCCCGACGGTTCGGTCCCGGATGGTTCCCTCCCGGATGGGGGCCCGACCGACGGGGGCGCGCTCGACGGCGGCGACGCGGGCCCGCCCGTCTGTGCCTGCGACATCGGCGAGCTCTGCTGCGACGACGTCTGCGTCCGCCCCGATCGCGACCGGAACCACTGCGGCGGCTGCGGGATCGTCTGCGCCGTCGACGAGTTCTGCGCGGCCGGCGCCTGCGAGCCGGTCTGCGAGGACCCGCTCACGCTCTGCGGCGAGCTCTGCGTCGACACCCAGACCGACCCGGACAACTGCGGGAGCTGCGGCACGAGCTGCCCGACCGGCATCTGCGTGGACGGCGCCTGCGCCGGGGCGACGCCCGGCCACGTCGTGCTCATCGGGCACAGCTACGAGGTCTCGCGCCTCGCCATGCGCCGGGTGGCTGGCAACGCCGCCTTCATCCCGCTCGACGCGGACGTGCAGGTCCTGGTCTACGAGGGGAGCGCCGCCCGGCCGGCCATCCGCGGCGTGGACCAGGCCCTCGACGAGGCCGCGGCGGCCCGCGGCGGGAGCTGGACGCGCACCGTGGCGCCGACCGCGGCCGACGTGCCGACGCTCCTCGGGGAGGCCGAGACCTTCATCGTCTACGCGCAGGACAGCTCGACCGACGAGGAGCTCCGGCAGCTCGGCACCGACTGGAGCGTGGCGCTGCGGAGCTTCCTCGACCGGGGCGGCGTCGTGGTGGTCTTCGACGGCGACGGAGAGCACGCCGGGAGCTGGCAGATCCTCGACGCGGCGGGGCTGATGAGCGTCGCCGGCCGCACCGACGTCAGCCTGGCGACCCTCGAGGTCGTCGCCATCACCGACGTGGTCGCGACCGGCGTCCCGACCATGTACCGCGGCGAACGGGCGACGGTCCGTTTCGACACGGCCGAGGCCGAGGTCGTCGTCGAGCACCCGGCCGGCCCGGTGGTCATCCACAAGGTCTTCTGAGCCGCCCCGCTCCCGCGCCCGCCTGGACGGGATCCATCGGATTCCGAGGAGAGGTCTCCGCGCTCCTCCATGGGCGCGGACGGAAGCGCCAGCGATCCCGAGCCTCGCAGGGCCTGCTCGAGCGCGCCCCGGCGCGGCTCGTCGTCCTGGCCGGCCGATCGTCGGCGCGGGCGCCGGTGGCGTGCGGCGGCCTCCGCAGCCCACGCAAGGGCCGCTCCGCGAACGCGGCATGGACCGCTCCGACGAGCGCCAGCACGGATGGCGGATGGCGGACGGCGGAACGCTTCACGACCCGGCAGGTCGTGAACCCGCTACAGGTCCAGCTCTTCCGCGTCGGCGTGGGCCGCGTGCTCCATGATGAACGAGTAGCGGGGCGCCGCGTCCTTGCCCATCAGGTCCGTCATCAGCTCGTCCGTGCCGAGCGCGTCGTCCACGATCACCTTCAGCGCCCGCCGCTTGTGCTTGTCGAGCGTCGTCGCCTTCAGGTCCTCGGCCGGCATCTCGCCGAGACCCTTGAAGCGGCTGATGTCGGGCTTCACGTTCTTCGGCAGCCCGGCGAGGATCTGGTCCCGGTCGTGGTCGTCGAGGGCCCAGTGGGTCTCCTTGCCCGCGTCGATCCGGTAGAGCGGCGGCATCGCCAGGTAGACGTGCCCCTCGCGGATGAGCCCGGGCATCATCCGGTAGAAGAAGGTCAGCAGCAGCGTCGAGATGTGCAGCCCGTCCGCGTCGGCGTCCATCAGCAGGAAGATGCGCCCGTAGCGGAGCTTGCTGATGTCGAAGGCCTTGCCGATGCCGCAGCCGAGCGCGTCGACGATGTTCTGGAGCTCCTTGTTCGCGAGCACCTGCTTCGCGCTCGCCCGCTCGGCGTTCAGCACCTTCCCGCGGAGCGGCAGGATCGCCTGCGTGCGCCGGTCGCGCCCCTGCTTCGCGCTCCCGCCGGCGCTGTCGCCCTCGACCAGGAAGAGCTCGCTCTCCTCCGGGTCCGTGCTCTGGCAGTCGCTCAGCTTGCCCGGCAGGTTCAGCCGGTGGCTCACGGCGCTCTTGCGCTTGACGCTCCGCACCGCCGCCCGGCTCGCCTCCCGCGCCCGCGCCGCGATGATGATGCGCGCGAGGATCGCCTCCGCCGCCGAGCGGTTCTCGAGGAGCCACTGCTCGAAGGCCGTGCGCACCAGGTTGTCGACCGCGCCCGAGACCTCCGTGTTGTTCAGGCGCGTCTTGGTCTGCCCCTGGAACTGGGGCTCGCGCACGTAGACGCTGAGGATCGCGACGAGCCCCTCGCGGATGTCCTCGGCGGCGATCTTCACGCCGCGCACCTTCACGTCGTGCACGTCGATGTAGCCGCGGATGGCCTTCGTCAGCGCCGCCTTCAAGCCGTTCTCGTGCGTGCCGCCGTTCGCCGTCGGGATGCCGTTCGCGAAGGTCTCGATGCCCTCGTTCGGCGCCTCGGTCCACTGCATCACCAGCTCGAGGCGCACGTCCGCGTCCTCGCGCTCGAGCGTGAAGGGCTCCGGGTGCACGGCGGGCTTGCCGCTCTCCGTGATGCGCTTCTGCAGGTACTCGACGATCCCGTCCGGGTGCTCGAACTCCTCCCGGCTGCCCTTCTCGTCCTTGAAGACGATCTTCAGGCCCTTGTGGAGGTAGCTCTTCGCCTCGAGCCGCTCCCGGATCTTCGCCGCGTCGAACTTCGCCTTCGCCCCGAAGATCTTCGCGTCCGGCCGGAAGTGGATCTGCGTGCCGCGCTTCGAGGTCTTGCCGGCGCTCTTCAGCTTCGTCGTCGCCCGCCCGCGCCCGTAGGTCTGGACGTAGCCCTTTCCCTCGCGCCAGACGGTCGCCGTCATCTCCTCGCTGAGCGCGTTCACGACCGAGGAGCCGACGCCGTGGAGGCCGCCGCTGACCTGGTAGCTCTTGCCCTCGAACTTCCCGCCCGCGTGGAGCGTCGTCAGGATCAGCTCGAGCGCCGAGCGCTTGTGCTTCGGGTGCTTGTCGACGGGGATGCCGCGCCCGTTGTCGCTCACGGTCGCGCCCTTGAGGTCCCTGTCGAGCTCCACCTCGATGCGCGTCGCGTGCCCGTTGATCGCCTCGTCCACCGAGTTGTCGACGATCTCCCAGAGCAGGTGGTGGTAGCCGGCCGCGTCCGTGCCGCCGATGTACATGGCCGGGCGCTTGCGCACCGGCTCCAGCCCCTCGAGGACCTCGATGTCCTTCGCGGTGTAGGCCGCCATCACTCTTCCTCGTCCGGCGCCGGGAACCCGGGCAGGGTCGGCTCCTGGTAGACCATGCCGGCCACGACGCCGCGCTTGAACATCTCGTTGCCCTTCCCGCCGCGCGAGACCACCTGGTACTTGCGGGTCGAGATCCGGTAGTCGCTCCCGCCGTCGCGCTGGACGACGAGCGCGTCCGAGTCGCTCTTCAGGAGCTGCGCGGCGATCACCATGTCGCCCTTGCCGAGCTTGATGAGCATCACGCCCTTGCCCGGGCCGGCGAGGAGCGAGACCTCCTCGGCCTCGCAGATCAGCGCGCGCCGCTTCTCCGTGGCGCAGGCGAGCCGGTCGCCCTCCTCGACCACGTCCACGTAGACGACCTCGTCGCCCTTCGCCGGGCGCGCGTACTTGCGCCCGGCGCGCGTCGAGGGGTCCCGGTGACCGCGGAGCGAGAAGCGGAGCGAGTAGCCCTTGCGCGTCACGGCGACGCAGTGCGGCTCCTCCGGCTCCTCCGCGTCCTCGCTCGGCTCGGGCACCTCGAGGAAGCGCGGG
This sequence comes from Sandaracinus sp., assembly GCA_002699025.1. Taxonomy (GTDB): domain Bacteria; phylum Myxococcota_A; class Polyangia; order Polyangiales; family Houyiibacteriaceae; genus Houyiibacterium; species Houyiibacterium oceanicum. The sequence goes on from PABA01000232.1 coordinate 13,324, forward strand.
TCCATGCCGATCATGGCGACGATGCGCTCGCCGTCGCGCATCTTGAACATGGACTGGACCGGGTTGCCGTAGCCGGTGGTGGCCGGCACGTCGACGATGCGCGTCACGTAGCAGACGCCGCGCGAGCTGAAGAGCGCCACCGCCGCGCGCGTGGAGCCGGCGACCACCTCGAGGACGGCGTCGCCATCGCGGACCCGCGTCGTCGAGACGTCCTTCACGACCTTCTGGCGCTTGATCCAGCCCTGCTGCGTCAGGACGACCATGGCGTCCTCGTCGACGATGAAGGCCTCCGGATCGTACTCGGGCTCGTCCAGCTCCTTGACGATCTGCGTGCGCCGCACGTCGCCGTAGGTCTGCTCGAGCTCGTGGAGCTCGGCACGCACCAGGTTCCAGCGGTCCTTCTCGCTCTGCAGGAGCTTGCGGAGCCGCTTGGCCTCCTTCTGCTTCGCCTCGAGCTCCTCCCGGAGCAGGAGGATCTGCAGCCGCGCGAGCCGGTGCAGGCGCAGCTCGAGGATGGCGTCGACCTGGAGCTCGTCCAGCTCGAAGCGCTTCATCAGCTTCTTCGCCGCGTCCGCCTTGTCCTCCGAGCGGCGGATGATGCGGATGGTCTCGTCGAGGGCGTCGAAGATGGTGATGAAGCCCTCGAGGACGTGGATGCGCTTCTCGAGCTGGTCGAGCTCGAACTGGAGGCGCTTCGTCACGACCTCGAGGCGGAAGTCGAGGAAGTGGCCGAGGATGTCGCGCAGCTCGAGGCGGCGCGGGGCGGCGATGTCCTCCTTCTCCGTGGGGACCAGGCAGGTGAGGTCGAAGGAGACCGTGCTCTGCAGCGGCGTGTTCTTGTAGAGGTACGCCATGATCAGCTGCGGATCGGCGTTCTTCTTGATCTCGCAGACGACGCGCGTCTCCTCCGTCGACTCGTCGCGGACGTCGAGGAGCGGCGGCATCTTCTTCTTGACGATCACCTCGGCGATCTTCTCGACGACGCTGCCGCGCTTCACCTCGTAGGGGATGGAGGTGATGACGATGCGCGGGTTGTCCCGGCGGCTCTCGGGCTCCTCGAGGGTCCACTCGCCGCGGAGCTTCAGCGTCCCCTTGCCCTTCTCGTAGACGTCGACGATCTCGTCGCGGCTCGAGATGAGCTGGCCGCCCGTCGGGAAGTCGGGGCCCTTGATCGTGCGGAGCAGGTTGCGGGTGCTGATGTCCGGATCGTCGATCATCCGGATGCAGGCCTTCACCACCTCGCCGAGGTTGTGCGGCGGGATGGAGGTCGCCATGCCCACGGCGATGCCCTGCACGCCGTTGACGAGCAGGTTCGGGAAGCGCGCCGGGAGCACGACCGGCTCGAAGCGGACGCCGTCGAAGGTCGGGCGGAAGGCGACCGTCTTCTTGGAGAGCTCCTCGAGGAGCTCGCCGCTGATCTTCTGGAGCCGCGCCTCCGTGTAACGCATGGCCGCGGCCGAGTCGCCGTCGGGCGAGCCGAAATTGCCGCGCCCGTCGACGAGGGGCGCGCGCATGGTGAAGCCCTGCGCGAGGCGGACGAGGGCGTCGTAGATCGCCGAGTCGCCGTGCGGGTGGAACTTGCCCATGACCTCGCCGACGATGGCCGCGCTCTTGCGGTACTTGGCGTCGTGGCGGAGCCGGAGCTCGTTCCACATCGCGTAGAGGATGCGGCGCTGCACCGGTTTGAGGCCGTCGCGCACGTCCGGGAGCGCGCGGCTCGAGATGACGCTGAGGGCGTAGTTGAGATAGCGGCGCTGGAGCTCGTCCTTCAGCGAGGCCTCCTCGAAGGGGGCCAGCGGGAGGTCCTGCTGCTCGGGCTTCTTCCGCTTCTTCCTGGTCTTCGGTTTCTTCGGTGGAGCCATGGGGGAGCGACGAGTCGGTGGGGCGGTGCGGGGGCCGGAGGGGCCGGGCGCGCGCCAATGCGCACCTGCACTGCCGTTCAGTCGCGACGCATCGGATACCAAGAGCCGGGGAGTGCGAGCAAGAATCGCGCGGGATACCTCCTGGAGGGGCCCTCAGCGGGCGCGCTCCGGCCCGCGCGCGCCGGGTCGGGATGGCGGGGAGCGCTCGCGGAGCGGCGGCGCTTGCTCTATGGTCGCGCCGTGCCGACGGCGACGCAGCGGCTGCTCAGCCTCCCCGACGTGGAGGAGATCTTCCAGGCCTTCGTGCGCAACGCGAACGCGCTCGGCGCGCAGGCGAGGACGGCGCGGGCGCCGACCGAGTACGGCGGGGCCGATCGCAGCATCGAGGCCTCGAGCGAGATCCCGGTGCCGGCGCGGGATTCGGCGCCGGCCGTGATCTCGCTGGGGGCCGTGCCGATCAGCGGCGAGCCGCAGACCCAGCCCCAGGTGTTCGGCAAGCCCACCGAGGAGGCGATCCACGAGGAGCTCGCCGCCAGCCGTGAGGAGCTGCTCGGCGAGCCCGTCTCACGGACGCCCGGATCGACGACGCAGCGGCTCGAGGCGGAGAAGCTCGTGCCCGACGTGGAGAGCGTGCGGCCGCCGAAGCCGCCGGTGCCCGAGCGGAGCGAGGACGGGCAGATCCCGGCGCGGGAGCTCGACCGGATGATGGCCGACATGACCGTGCTGCTCCGCTACGGGCATCGGACCGAGGTCGCCGACCAGCTCGACGAGCTCCTGCGGAAGTATCCGGAGGACTTGCTGCTCTTGCGGCGCGTGGCCGAGTTCCACCTGGAGACCGGGAGTCGGGCGCTGGCCATCGAGTGCCTCTTCCGGCTGGCGACGGGGCTCTTCGAGCGGCGGAACATCCACGGGATGCGGGCCGCGCTCGAGCAGGTGCAGGTGCTCGACCCGGAGAACGCCCGCGCCCACAAGCTGCTCTCGCTCCTCGAGCGCCGCGAAGCCTAGCGCCAGACCTCCGGCCTGGCGCCGGAGCGGGATTCCTCCGAGGAGTCCCGCGAGAAGCGCGCGCCCGAGCCCACGAGAGAGCGTCCGCAGGACGCCCCCGCAGACGTCCGCAGGACTCCTAGAACGCGTCCGCAGGACTCTCAGAACGCGTCCGCAGGACTCCCAGAACGCGCGTCCGCAGGACTCCCAGAACGCGCGTCCGCAGGACTCTGTGAACGCGCGTCCGCAGGACTCTCTGAACGCGCGTCCGCAGGACTCCCAGAACGCGTCCGCAGGACGCCCAGAACGCGTCCGCAGGACTCTCTGAACGCGCGTCCGCAGGACTCCCAGAACGCGTCCGCAGGACTCCTCTTCCCGCGAAATCCCAAGGATTTCGCCAGAGCGGCCGGCCAGAGGGCGGCCGCTAGCGGAGCTGGTCTTCGGCCCAGTCGAGGACTTCGGCGCCCTCGTAGGCCGGGTCCGGGTAGACGAGGCTGGAGATGCGCTCGATGGCGCCGCTCCCCGCGCCGACGTCCACCAGCTCGCGGACCCGCGTGATGAGCGGCCCGAGCCCGGCGGCGCGCATGCGAGGGAGCACGAGGGCGAAGCGGCGCGAGTACAGGAAGACCATGTCGGTCCGCCGGAGCCGCTCGGTGACGGCGTCGAGGATGGACGCGTAGACCCCCTCGTTCACGTCGCGCACCATCGAGATCACGACCACGGCGAAGGTGTCGCCATAGCGGTCGGCGAGGTTCACCTGCTCCCGCAAGCGCTTGCGGAAGTAGCGCCCCTCGAGGAGCCGCGCCGACTGCTGCGCCGTGCCGTGGACGGCCACCTCGAGCACGTCCCGGAGGTCCTCCGGCGACCACTCGCGCGCCGGGAAGAGCTTCTGCGCCGACGCCGCGAGGCGCCGCGCGAAACGCTGCGCGAGAACCGGGTCCGCGCAGATACGTTCGAGATCACCCGATTGGAGGACATCCTCGTCCTCCTCCCCGAAGATCCGCTTCGCAGCCTCTGTGACCGTCGTCACGTCGCAAGCATACCATGCCCGCCCCGCGAACCTTCCTCGCATCTGACGTCACCCTTGGAACGGCGAGCCGATCGTCGACTATCACCCCTCCGTGATCGGTGATGGTCGGGAGCGCTCGGCTCTCCAGCAGCGCCTCCGGATGCGCAACAGCGGCCATGGGCGTACGATGCCGCGTCATGCCACGTCATCGGTTCCTGTTCGCTACGGTCGTTCTGCTGTGCGTGTCAGCCTGTGGGGACAAGGACTTCTGCGGCGACCTCGTCGAGTCCGGCGACCGATGTGTCTGTCCCGAAGGAACGGCGCCTACCGAAGACGGTGTCGGTTGCCAGCTTGGAGATGGGGGAGTCATCTATCCCCCCGATGCTGCGCGCCCCGCCGATGGGGACGCTGGCCCTTCTTGTACAGAAGCTGAAATGGGCTTCGCCGATGTCGACGGGGACGGCTTCGGAGACCCTCGTTCGCCTCTGGCTGGTTGCCCGGGCGACCCGGGTTTCTCCGACAACGACCGGGATTGCGACGACGACTGCCCGGAGTGCTTCCCGGGCTCGCCAGAAGTCTGCGACGCGAGGGACAACGACTGCGACGGCAGTACGGACGGCCCTGCCGCCAGCCGAACGTGTACGGTGGGAGATGGAGTCCTCGCGGCGGAATGCTCCGGTGGCGCCTGCGTCATCTCGGAGTGCCTCGACAACGCAGGAGACTGTGACGCAGACAGCGCCACGGGTTGCGAGACGGACCTCTCGGTAGCGGTGGAGCACTGCGGGATGTGCGGCAACGCTTGCGGAGCCTACGAGGTCTGCGTCGCCAGTCGTTGCGATGACCTGCCGAGGCCGAACTGGCTCGAACCCGCTACGGGCGAGTTCACACAGATCAACTTCCTCGAAGCGATGCCGGGCGGCCGGGTTCTGGCAGCAGGCAGCACCAGTGACGCGGTCGCTATCGGGGGGGAATCTTGGACTGGCGACTCGGGCGCCGATGCCGCGTTCGTGGTCCAGCTCGACGCCACTGGCAGGGCCGATTGGCTGACCGTCTTCGAAGACGGGAGAATCGACTCGGTCGACACGAGCGGTTCCTCCGTGGTCGTGGCTCTCAGCTCTTGGCGCGGAACTCCGATCGTTCTCCCAGATGGAAGCACCGCCAATCCTGACGGGGAACCCATCGTACTCGTCATCTTGAGCGCCGAGGGGGAGATCGAGCGGGTCAGCGCAATCGCCGGTGGGGACGGCAGCTCTTGCAGCACCCTAGCGGGTTCCTCCGACGGGAGAGTTCATGCAATGTGCCCGTTTGTCGATACGATCGCTTCTCCGGCCACTCTTCGCCTCGAAGCTGCCTATGGAATCGCTCTCCTGACGTGGGACTCGGACGGGACCCTCTCGGCATCCACCAAACTCGGAGAATCCGCTGGCTACTTCCAGATGGGGCAAGGCGACGCGATACGAGATGCGATGTGCAATATCGGAGGTGTCCCGAGCGAACCACTCCAGGTCGGCGGGGTTGCGATCGACCCCTTGCCGAATGCCCTCTTTCAATTGTGCATTGAGCCTGCGACTCGCCGGACTATTGGTGTCAGGCGCTTCTCCGACGGGGCCTTTCAGGTGAACCAACTGCGAGTCCGTGTCCACGAGAGTTTCGGCGTGCTCGCAGCCGGAAAAATCAACTCGGACACAGCGGAGCGCGACTATTGGTTGACACGCAGAACGCTCTTCGGCGATCGCGTGTGGACCCAGGTCCTCGGTGGACCTGGAGCCGATCGTGGCGACTTCGTATCGATTGCCGCCACGGACGACAGCATCTTCTGGGCGTCGAGTGGGCGAGGACGGCTCCTAGCCGGCGAGCATGAGTTCTCCTCGCCATCGACGGACGGTTTCGTAGCGAGACTGGAGCCCGAGAGTGGCTCCACGCTTTGGCTCCACCAGCTGGCGGGGGAAGGGACCGAAGAACTGATCGTGGCTTCCGCGATCGGCAAGAACCTCTACATCGGAGGATTCTTCGAGCAGTCCCTTCTGTTCGACGCGGAAGGGCCCGAGGTACTCGGCTCCGACTCCGGCTTCGTCGGTTCCCTCAGAGTGCTGCAGTAGTGGGCAGACCCCGAGGGTTCAGGGGCAATGCTCCCCTAGCCCATCGAACGTATCGAGCGGATAGGAATCCCACTCGATCGATGGGTCGAACGGGTCCATCGAGTCCGTGTCGCCCATGATCACGCTGCACTTGCGTCGGAGCGTCTGGTTCTGCGTACCGACACCACCTGCGCTCCACTCGCCACTGGCGGGCGCTTCGCCCACACGCCCGAAACTGTCCACCAGCACCCCCGCGCAGCGGAGCTCGTAGGCGTCGTCCCCGTTGTGGGAGATGCTGGTACCGGCGAGCTCGTCGCAGGCACTGGACAAGCCTGCGTCGGCCGAACCGTGGCATACGACGTAGCTCGCTCCTTCAGCGAGGGCTCCAGCCCCACTCAGGTCGATCGTACGACTCGAGCTGGTCGACCCGTTGCTGTAGAGGAGCAGGCTGCACATCGTCGCGTCTACTGTCCCGCCCACGGCGGTCACCTCGATGGCCTTGTTGTTGCTGGTGCCTTCGACGTACTCCGTCAGCAGCAGCTGGCCCTCTCCCATCGGGCCCGCGTCGGTGCCCGCGTCCTCCGCACCGGCGTCCGTGCCCGCGTCCATCGGCGGCACGTCGGCGTCCGTGCCGGCGTCCATCGGGGGCATCCCGGCGTCCGTGCCTGCGTCGTCTTCCGGGCCCGCGTCGACGCCCGCGTCCATCGGCATCTCGCCCGTGCAGAGGCCGGCCACGCAGTCGGCGTCGGGGCTCGTGCACATCACGTCCAGGCAGTCGCGGCTGAGCTGCACGCGGAGGGTGATCTCGTTTCCGCTCTCGAAGCGCGTCGGCGGCAGCACGCGCCGGATGCGCGGCTCGCCGGCCTGCAGGGCGAAGACCCGGATGCGGATGTTCTCCCCCACGCGCGCGTTGCCCGGCCGGATGGCCAGCGTCTGCGGCCAGGTGCCCGGGAGATCGGTCGTCCGATCGGCCATCGTGCCCGTCATCTCGCCCTCGACGACGACCCGAAGCTGGTCGATGTCCTCGGGGACGCGCAGGTCGCTCGAGGTGACCTCGATGACGATGGCCGTCTGATCGGCGCACCCGGCGAGCGCCGTGGCGAGGACGAGGAGCGTGACGGGGAGGAGGGAGGAAGCAGGCGAGGCCCGACGAGACATCCCCGTGACCATAGCTCGCCTCCCCCATCGGGGCACGGTGACGTGGACCGGCTTCACCCGACGGTCACGCCTCTCCGCACCCCCGCATCGGCCCTCCTCCTCAATCGGGGACGGGCGCGAAGTGGTCCACCGGCCCGATGCCCTTCCCCACGCCGGGCGCCCGGCGGAGCGCCTCCGTGAGCCAGGCCTTCGCCCCGCGGATCGCCTCCTCGAGCGCCTCGCCCCGCGCCAGCCGCGCCGTGATCGCCGACGACGAGGTGCAGCCGGTGCCGTGCGTGTGCTTCGTGTCGACCCGCGGCGCCCGGAAACGCTCGACCCCCGCGCCCGTCGCCAGCACGTCGACGGCCTCGGCGCCGCCCTCCCCCACGTGGCCGCCCTTGACGAGCGCCGCCTTCGCGCCCCGGTCGAGGAGCGCCTTCGCCGCGTCCTCCGCCTGCGCGAGCGTCTCCACCGGCCGACCCACGAGCGCCGCCGCCTCGTGCGCGTTGGGGGTGACGAGCGCCGCCCGCGCGAGCAGCTTCGGGAAGGCCGCCCGCGCCGCCTCGTCCATCAGCGGCGCGCCGTGCTTGCTGATCATCACCGGGTCGACGACCAGCGGGAAGGCGAAGCCCGCCGCCATCTCCGCGACCGCCTCGACCACCGCCGCGCTCCCGAGCGCCCCCGTCTTTGCCGCGGCCGGGGGCACGTCTTCGAGCACGGCCTCGAGCTGCGCCCGCACCAGCTCCGGCGCCATCACCTCCACGGCGGAGACGCGCTGCGTGTTCTGCACCGTCAGCAGGGTGAGGACCGAGGTCCCGTAGACCCTGTGCTGGTGGAAGGTCTTCAGATCCGCCTGGATGCCGGCGCCGCCGGAGGGATCGGAGCCGGCGATGGTGAGGGCGATGGCCGTCATGCCCCGACTCTGGCCTCGCCGTCCCCGCGCGCAAGCCCGCTGGCGAGCGCCCGCCGCGGGGGCTACCTTCGCCGGTCCGTGACGCGCCGCATCCCAGCGTCCAGCCTCGCGCCGGCGATCCTCGCGCTGCTCGCGCTCCTCGCCGCGTGCGACGAGCCGCCTCCGCCGCCGCAGCCGGTGGAGACCGAGCCGGCCGAGCCGGAGGCCCCGCCCGAGCCGGAGCCCGAGCCCTTCGTCGAGCACGCGCTCGAGGAGGGGCAGACCCTCTGGGACGTGGCGCGCTCTTACGACGTGAGCGTCGACGCGATCATGGAGTTCAACGAGCTCCGCCCGCGCGACGTGCGCCGCCTCTCGAAGGGGCGGGTCCTGCGCATCCCGGGCGTCGAGGAGGCCGTCGAGGTCTCGCGGGCCTACCAGCCGACGCCGGTCGAGGAGCTCCCCGAGCTCGAGGACGGCGCCTACCACGTGCTGCAGCCGGGCGAGACGCTCTGGGACCTCGCGCACACCTACGAGAAGAGCATCGACGAGCTGATGGCGCGGAACGAGCTCGACGACGAGGCCGTGCGCGGGCTGCGGCCGGGGCGCGCGGTGATCATCCCGGGCATCGAGCAGGACGACGTGCGCCAGGCCGAGGACGCGGCCGAGTCGCGGGGCATGCGGCACCGGGTGCGGCGCGGCGAGACCATCTGGGATCTGGCGCGCTCCTTCCGCGTGAGCGTCTCGGCGCTGATGGCGGCGAACCGCTTCTCGCCCCAGGACGCGCAGGCGCTCCGGGAGGGGCAGCAGATCTGGATCCCCGGCGGCACCTGGGCGCATCGAGACGACTCGCCGCGGCTGACCCCGCGGCAGCGGCGGGCGCAGGCGCGGGCGCGGCGGCTGGGGCTCGGCACGCGGCAGGTGGCGCAGCGGCTGCTCCACGGACACGTGGAGGCGCGGTGGATCCGCGCGGCGGGAGGGCGGCGGCTGCCAGGGACGCTGCGGTGGCCGGTGACGAACGGGCGCTTCGTGCGCGGCTACGGCTCGGGCGAGGGCAGCTACCACCTGGCCGTCGACATCACCGGCGACATCGGCTGGAACGTGCGGGCGGCGGCGCCGGGCATCGTGGCGTACTCGGGCGACGAGGTGCCGGGCTACGGGCACATGGTGCTGGTGGTGCACCCGGGCGGCTGGGTGACGATGTACGCGCACAACTCGATCAACTTCGTGGTGGCGGGGGAGACCGTGCCGCGCGGAGCCGTGCTGGCGGAGCTCGGGAGCACCGGCATCAGCCGCGGGCCGCACGTGCACTTCGAGTTCATCCACGACGGGAAGAACTGCGACCCGGCGACGCTCTTCCGGCCGGGCGTGCGCCACGCGAGCCGGCTGGCGCGCATCCCGCGCGAGGTCTGGCGCGACCCGGACGAGCCGCCCGAGGGCGTGCGCTGCGCCCGCCGCCGCCGCCACCCGCGCTCCCGCTGGGTGGTGAACGAGTAGGCGCGGCTTCGGCTGCGAGCTCCCCTTCGCGCCGCAGCCGCTTCGATCCGGCACCAAGCTCGCGCGCCGCCTTCGGTCCAACCCTCCATGCGCCGCGCCGCCACCGCTCTGCTCCTCGCCGCGCTGACCGCCTGCGACGGAGCGCCGCCCGCCCGTTCCCCCTCGGCGCGGCCGACGCGGCTCCCACCTACCGGGTGGCAGACCCGCTGCGTCGACTGGGTCCGGGTGGCGCTCGGCGAGATGGCGACCATCGAGCCCGCCCTCGCCCGCGCCCTCCCCCGCCCACGCCACGGCCCCGGCGGGCGCGAAGAGGTGGTCGTCGCCATGCACCCGCCGCACCACCCGGTGAACCTGCGCCTCGTGGTCGCGCGCTCTCCGAGCGACACGCCGGGGCCGTGGGAGCGCCACGTGGAGGTCTTCGACGGGCGCGCGTTCCTGACGGCCCACCTCCGGGAGGCGAGCGGCGAGGCCGACCTCGTCCTCGACGGCTGGGAGGGACGCCCCGCGGACGCCGTGGCCACCCGGCTCCAGCGCGCCGCCGAACGCTGCCTCGAGACGACGCCCTGAGCGCTCAAGCGATCGACAGGAGCGCCTCTTCCACGGCGTCTTCCGCCGTCGACGCGCGGATCAGATCCGGCGCGTCGAGGACCCACCCGCGGAGCAGCACCACCGGCTTGCCGAGCTTCCGCGCCAGGGCGATCTCGCTGAGGGTGCCCCAGCCGCCGGCGATGGCGATGAGGGCGTGGGAGGCGCAGGCGTTGACGTAGTTGCGGCCATCGCCGAGGCCCGTGAAGAGCGCGACGGAGAGGTGCGCGTTGGGCGGCGACTCGGTGGCGTCCCGGCCGGGCAGGAGCCCGAGCACGAGGCCCCCCTCGGCCGCCGCGCCGCGGCTCGCGGCCTCCATCACGCCCCCGCGCCCGCCAGAGAGCAGGATCGCGTGGCGCCGAGCGAGCAGGCGCCCGACGTCTTCGGCGAGGGCCGCTTCTTCGGGGCCGCACTCGGCGCCCCCCATGACGCCGACGATGGGGCGCCGGGCGAGAGGAGGCTCGGTCATGACGCGATGCTACCGCGCCGCCCGGAGCCGGGGCGACGATGCCCGGCTTCGCCCCCCGGGTCCCGACTGGACCCGAGCTGATAGGCTGCCGCCATGCGGTTGGGTTGGGCGATCGGTTGCGTCGTGCTGGCGCTCGGGGCGATGGCGTGCGGGGACGACGACGAGGTCGCCGTAGACGCGGGGCGGGACGCGAGCGTGGACGGCGGCGGAGTAGACGCCGGCGGCGTGGACGGCGGCGAGCCGGAAGACGCCGGTGAGGTCGACGCGAGCGCGGACGACGCCGGCACGGACGGCGGACCCACCGACGCGGGCTCGGACGCCGGCTCCGAGGACGCTGGCACCGACGCAGGTGCGGAGGACGCCGGCCCCATCGTCGGCGGAGACTGCGCGAGCCCGGCCGACTGCGAGGGGCGGCCCTGCGTCGAGCTCGTGCCGGGCGGCTGGCGCGTCTGCGAAGACGACATCCCGGAGGCGACGAGCTGCACCGGCTCCGAGCTCGACGAGTGCTGCGAGACCGCCGACTGCAGCGAAGGGGCCTGCTACGAGGCGCCCGTCGTGCCCTTCTGCGGCGGCATCCTGCCCGCGCCGCGGAACGTCTGCGCGAGCGACCTCTGCGAGAACGACGGCGACTGCACCGGCGCGGCGAACCGCGTCTGCCTGCCGGCGAACGTGCTGGACCGGCCCGTGCGGAGCTGCTTCTTCGCGAGCTGCCGCCAGGACGACGACTGCAGCGCCGAGGCCAACGGGCGCTGCATGCCCGTGCGGGACCCGTGCTGCGGCAACTGGTCGGCGCTGACCTGCGTGTACGACGACGGGTGCCGGACGAACGCCGACTGCCCCGGCGGCCACTGCCGCGTGAACGGCGATCGGGCCGAGTGCGCGGAGGGTCCTCCGATCTGTCCCGCCTGAGGGGCCCCACGTGCCGGTGCCCATGCCCGCCGATGCCCGTGCCCGTGCCCCTGCCCGTGCCCCTGCCCGCCTCGACCGCGAAGGGGCGAGAGTGGAGGCAGGCGGGCGAAGCGCCCCCGTTTCGCGCGTCGGCCTCGCCGATCCGAATGGGCAACGGCAAGCGCACGGCCTTCGACCCGAACGACCCGAAGCAAGAGCCTGCGCCGTCGGCGCAGACAGGGGTCGTCAGCCGAAGGCTTCGATGAGCGCGGGGATCAGGCCTGCGCAGCACATCAGGATCATCACGAAGAGCGCGATGATGCAGCCGAGCGCTTGGTTGCCCGCCGTGCCCACGCCCCGCCGCGCGACCCCCATCGGCGCCACGCGCGAGCCGAGCGTCTGCACGCTGTCCGCCGCGTCCGTGCTCGCCTTGTCGAGGATGAGCGCCTGCGGGATGAGCTGCGGCGAGTGCGGCTTCATGCTCTCCGGCGCGCGCTTCACGGCGGTCCCGATGGCGACGATCTCCACGAGCCCCTGCGAGATCTCCCGGATCTCGAGCCGCGTCGACATCACCCGCTCGGCGCCGAGCTGCTGCGCCTCCTGCCGGATGAGCTCGAGGCAGTTCTCCCGCGCCTCGTAGATCAGCCGCGTCACCTCCGGCAGCTCGCCGCGCTGGACGCTCTTGAAGAGCGCGCCGATGCCCGCCGCCACGCCGAGCGAATACACGCTCGTCGCCATCACGATCTGGTGCGGCACGAAGCCGATCTGCGCGAGGTTCCAGAGCTCCTCGCCCGAGAGCTCGGAGGTGACGACCTGGTGCTCCGGCACCGCCCCCTGCGAGAGGGTCGGGTGGAAGGAGGAGGTGCCCGTGAGCAGCAGCTCCACCGTGCCCGGGCCGTAGGGGAGCATGCGGATCTGCGTGTCCACGACCGCGTTCGCGCCGTAGCCCGCCGCCTCCTGGCGCAGCCGCTGGAGCGCCGTGTGGCGGATGGAGTTGTACATGGACGAGTACTCCTTCACCTCGCCGCGGGCGAGCGTGCGGAAGGAGCCCATGACGCCTCGCCCGATGCCGAGCGCGTAGGCGATGTTGCCCATGGAGAAGCGGACCGGCTGGTAGCCCGCGTCGAGCTGGCAGTAGAGGCCGATGCCCGAGGCCGCCGTGGAGAAGAAGCGGTGCTGCCCGCCCGGCTGGTAGGGGTGGACGCCCGTGCCCTGGGAGAGGAACTCCGTGAAGCCCGCCAGGCGCCCGAGCTTCGTGGAGACGCCCGTGACGCCGATGGCCCCGTCGCGCTGGGCCTCCTGCTCCATGCGCTCGATGGCCTTGTGCCGCCCCTCGCTGATGAGGTCGGTGATCTGGCGGACCTCGCCGCCCGCGAAGGTGCGCCCCATGGCCCCGAGCCCACCGGCCAGGCCGATGGAGACCACGCTGTTGCCCACCACGATCTCACCCGGCGTGAGCCCCTTCTGCGAGAGACAGAAGATCTCGTTGCCACTCATCCCGGAGATGTGCATCGGGCGATGCTAATCGATCCCGAGCCCCCCCGGCCCTGCATGCCCTGCCCATGCCCATTCCCCTGCCCGCCGGGCCCCCGAGTCACGTCCTCGAGATGGCCCCTCCGATGAGAATCCACGGGGAGCCGAGGACCGGGACGGCGCGAGCCCGAGTCGCCTCCCGCGACGCCGACCCCGCGCGCCGCTCCGCCCCCACGTCGCCGACCCAGAGCCGGCCCCGCGTTCCCCCGAGCTCCGCCCCACCCCTTCGGCCCGCGCCTCGCTCCTCCGCGCCCTCCATCACCGCGTTTCCCCCGCCGCCACCGAGCGATCCGCGCCTTTGCAACGAAACCGTCTCCCCTTCGCTTGACAGGTCGAAGCCCCTGGCTATAGTCCGCCTCACCTCGTCGCGGGGTGGAGCAGTCTGGTAGCTCGTCGGGCTCATAACCCGAAGGTCGTCGGTTCAAATCCGGCCCCCGCACCCAAATCGAAACGCCGCACCAATCGGGCGGCGTTTGGCTTCTGGGGCTCCCGAGAGGGACCCCCGAAGCCGCCGAAAAACACACCTCATCGCGGGGTGGAGCAGTCTGGTAGCTCGTCGGGCTCATAACCCGAAGGTCGTCGGTTCAAATCCGGCCCCCGCACCCACGAAGAAGCGCCGCAATCTGAATGGGTTGCGGCGCTTTGTTTTCCCGTCACCGATCGTCGCCCTTTCCGGTCGTTGACGTGAGCCGGCGCGGAAAGCGCCAGCGCCGTCACCAAGCGAAGCTGCCCCGCCGGGTTAGACGACGAGGAGATGTATGGGTCCGTGCTCTGCCGCGAGTGATGTCCGCGCCTGGATCGCCTTCATGGAGTGCCCGGCGCGGTTCGCCTGGCTCGCCACTGACCGTCGACCGATCGCGTGGTGACCGAGCTCCCGCTGCACGATCCGCAGCTGCCGCTTGTACGCGTCCAGGTACTTGCCGAAGGTCTCGTCCTGGGAGAACATCAAGCCCGTGAACTCTCTCGCCGAGTCGCTGCAGCTCAAGCTGGAGAACTGTGCCCACCGGGCGCTCGTGCCTTTGGAGACCAAGAGGGACTTCCTCGAGGTGTCGGCCGAGATCGTCGAGAGGGTCGACCCGATCTTCTACTCGGACCCGCAGACGGCGGCGACTAGGGCGCTCGGGCTGAAGTGAGCGACCCGGTATACGACTACGAAGAGGCCGCCCACCACCTCCGGGTGTCCGTCGAGTTCCTGCGTTACTGCACCGCGCGCCGGCTCAAGCCTGGCGGCAGGCTGCTCAAGGAGGAATCAACTGGGCACTTCCGGAAGTCCGAGCTGGATGACTTCAATGACCACCTCTGGCAGGAGTGGAAGGAACGAACAATTCCGGATGAGGTGACCCGAGAACTGAACCGGGAGAGCCAAGGCCGCTGCGGCCACTGCCGCCGAACGACGGAGCGAACGAAGCGCGCGCACATCGATCGCAAAGACCTGGAACGTAAGAAAGCCCCGTACAAGGGGTGGTGCCAGCACCCACACAACCTGATTCGGCTCTGCGGCGAGTGCCACGACCGCTACGACCACCCGCGCGGCACTGACTCGATCGATCACGCCGCAATCAAGGATTCGAAGCAAAAGTGCCTCGCTTACCTCATGTCAGCAGTTGATCTTGAGGTCGAGCGGCGCCGAATGCTCCGCGACGTGGCTGACCAGATCCGAGCAGATGCTCGGAAGACCTACGGAGCGATGCCGTTCATGCAGACGGCGCCCACCGAACGCCTGGTGCAGGCTCTCACCGCAACCACCGGGTCATTCGGGGTTGATGTGAGCTCGATCGACACAGGTGGCGGCGCCGAGGCGTTGACGGCGTTGGGTGGCAGTCTCGGCTTTACATCTCCCCTCGCCGCCGCCCAGGTGCGTGCGTACGCCCACGAGGTCCAGACCGGAGACCAGGTCGAGGAGGGCGAGGAATGGAAGTACATCGAGATCCCCCCCGAGCCCGGCATCTGCGCATCTCACGACGGCAACTGTGCGTGCATCGACTCCTACACCTGCCTGGACTGTGGAGAGGTCGGTTACACCGGCGAAGAACCCACTGCCGTAGTCGAGGATGAGAACGGCCTGCTGATTCCATGGTTTGAGGACGCTCGCGGCGACTCTAACCCTCTTACCTGCGAGGAGTGCGGCAGCTCGAACCTCGAAGTCGAGTTCGAGGAATACTGTTCCTACTGCAAGGATCGTTGGGCGCGGCTGGATGACGAATAGCTAAGGACCCGGCAGGGGGGGACGAATGAGCATCAGGACGGACATCGCAACCGAGCTTCCCGACGCTGAGCTCGTGTTCGCCTTCGTGGCGCCGCTCGGAACTCCGCTGAAAGCGGTCGAAGAGGCACTGCACCAGGCGTTGTCGGCCCACGGCTACTCACCGGGCGTCTCGGTTCGCATTTCCAAGTTGCTGGACGAGATGGTTGAAACCCCGCCGGAGGAACGGCCGCACCAAAGACAGGAACGCCTGATGGACGCTGGGAATAACCTGCGCGAGAAGCGCGGGAATGACCACCTGGCGCTTCTTGCAATCTCCACCGTCAAGGCGGCACGTGAAGAGGCTGAGGAGGGTGCGCCCCTCCGTCGCCAAGCCCACGTGATTCGTTCTCTCAAGCACCCGGACGAAGTCAGGCGCCTCCGACACGTGTACGGCAAAGGGTTCTTCCTAATTGGCGCGACCGCTCCACGCGATGTGCGCCTTCAGGCCTTGATCGAGAAGAACTTCCCGAAGGACGAGGCGCAGCGACTCCTCGATAAGGATGCCTCGGAGGAGGCGGCGAGTGGGCAGCAGACGCGCGATGCGTTCGATCTTGCGGACGCCTACGTTCGGCTTGACCCAACGAAGACGGAACAAGCGGTGAAGAAGATCCGCAGGATCGTGGATCTGCTGTTTTCGTACCCGTTTCACCCGCCCACGCCCGAGGAGCACGCCATGTTCATGGCGTATGCGGCCGCTCTGAAGTCGAGTGACCTGTCCCGCCAGGTTGGAGCCGTCGTGACCTCGGCTAAGGGCGATGTGCTTGCCAGCGGCGCGAACGATGCCCCGGGTGGCATCCAGCCGAGGTCCTGTCCAAGTCCTGAGCTGGACACTGCCACCACAGAGGCCGCAGGCCCAGACTATCTCCGCGGGTACGACTCGAATGAGAGAGAGCGGAACAGGATCCTCTCCCGCGTGATCCGTGCGTTGGTACCTGGCGAGGAGGGAGAAGCAGAGCTCGCCCCCGCCGATCGCGCGAAGCTCATCGAGAGGTACAAGGAGCAGCTCAAGGGCACGGGGATACTGGACTTGACGGAGTTCGGGCGGGCGGTACACGCCGAGATGGCGGCCCTGATGGCCTGCGTGCGTATCGGCGTGAGTCCCCGCGGGGGTGCCCTCTACTGCACCACGTTCCCCTGCCACAACTGTGCGAAGCACATCGTGGCGTCTGGGGTCCGCGAAGTCTTCTATGTGGAGCCGTATCCGAAGAGCAAGGCTCGGGATCTCCACGGTGATGAGATCTGCCTCCCGGACGAGGAGGCGCCAGGGGATGATGACGAGCGGGTCAGGTTTCGTGCATTCGAAGGGGTTGGGCCTCGTCGCTTCCTGGACCTCTTCTCGCTGACTCTCGGGAGCGGACGCCCCGTAATGAGGAAGAAAAAGGGGGCCGACGGCCAGAGAGTGGACTGGCAACCAGGGCAGGACTCCCGGCCCCGTCTCCCTCTTGATCCCCGCTCCTACATCGAGCGAGAGGTTGCTGCGGCGGAGATTTTTGGGCAGAGCCGCCAGAATCATGACAAGGTGGGCGACCAGGAGGGTGAGCATGGACGAGAAGCAGCCGAAGCCAAGGACGATGAGCCTGAAGCAGGTGCTTGACGCTGCCGACCGTGCCTCCGGGCAAGTGGCATCCTGGCCCAAGTGGAAGCAGGAGCTCTCCACACCGCAGGTCCAGGCACAGGCTGCATCGTCGACTTCGACGAACCAGCCCAAGTCCTAGCTCCCCCCACGAGGACGCAGCGCGAGCTCGCTCCTCAAGTCAGGGCTAGTGGCGGTGGCCAGTAGGATTGGCGCGACGGTTCTCCGCGTCCAGTAGGCACTCGTCCCACTCGCCGAGTTCCACCATCGCGTCCCACCCCTCTGGGACAAGCGGGAGGTCTAGGCCTTCTCGCAGATGCCGGTGAGCGACCTGCTCGAAGCCACGTTCCGTGCGGCCCATGTGGAACCCCTCGTCGCCGAGGATCGGGCCGCGGCTCGAGTCCGAGCTGAGCCGCTCGGCTCGATCGCGGATGTGGTTGCCCACGGAGAAGCGCGCCCCGTTCGGCGCCTCGCAGGTCACGAACTCCTGCGCCTCGCCGCGGAGCTCGATGAGGCGTGTGTCGAAGGCCACGCGGGCGCGCTCCTACTCGGTAGGAGCGCGGAAGTCGTCGCCCTCGAACACCTCGGCGTGGAAGCGGGCGCTACGTCCAGGCGGGAGCGTCGGGGCGGAAGACGGGCCCTGGGGCGGGAACGGGCGCCTCGGGACGAGAACGAGCGACGGTCGTCGGGCGGGACCGGGCGCCTCGGGGCGAGAGCGAGCGACGATCGTCGGGGTCGCGCGCAGGCGGACGCCGACGCGTGCGGAGGAATGCGCGGCGGGCCGGGGCGCGTCTCGCCTCCGTGGAGCTCCGCATCGTCGAGGGCGACCTGCTCGCGCAGGAGGTCGACGCGATCGTCAACGCCTGGAACCGGAACGTGATCCCGTGGTGGCTGCTGATCCCGCAGGGGGTGTCGGGGGCGATCAAGAGGCGGGGCGGGCTGGCGCCGTTCCGGGAGGTGGCGCGGCACGGGCCGATCCCGCTCGGGGAGGCGGTACACACGGGCGCGGGGCGGCTGCCCTTCCGCGGCATCGTCCACGTCGCCGGCATCGACCTGCTCTGGCGGGCCTCGGAACGCTCCATCTGCGACGGCACCCGGAACGCCTGCGCGCGGGCGCTCGAGCGCGGCTATCGGAGCCTCGCCTTCCCGCTCCTGGGTGCCGGCTCGGGCGGGTTCGACGAGGCGGCGAGCGAGGCGCTGATGGTGCGAACGCTCGAGGCGAGCCGGCCGGCGCTGGAGGTGACGCTCGTGCGCTTCCGGCGCTGAGCTCGCCAACACCGCCGAGCTGCGCACCGCCGCGCTGCGCACCGCCGCGCTGCGCACCGCCGAGCTGCACACCGACGCCCCCGCCGTGACACCGAGCCGTCGACCGCCCCGAGACCCGCGGGCTCGGCTACAGTCGATCGGCCATGCCCGCGACCCAACGTGCCCGCCTCGGCGTCGGGCTCCTGCTCGTACTGACCGCCTGCGGCGCCCGCCGCCCGGAGCGCCCCGACCTCGCCGCGCCGGAGCAGGTCGCGCTCAGCCGCACCCCGCGCCTCGAGCCCACTGGCCACTGCCGCGAGAACGTCCCGGAGCGCCAGCCGCTCTTCGGCGAGCTCCACGTCCACACGCGCTACTCGCTCGACGCCAACCTCCAGGGCACGCGCGTCTCGCCGGACGACGTCTACCGCTTCGCCAAGGGCGAGACCATCGGCATCTCCCCGCTCGACGCCGAGGGGCGCCCGACGCGCACGGCGCAGATCGACCGCCCGCTCGACTTCGCCGCCGTCACCGACCACGCGGAGTTCCTCGGCTTCGTCGCGGCCTGCGCCGACCCGGAGTCGGAGGCCTATGATCGGCGCGGCTGCCGCATGTTCCGCGGCGGCGGCCCGGCGGCCTTCGGCCTGCTGAACATGCAGACGGCCCAGCGCGGACGCCGGCTCGCGCGGCAGATGGCCTGCGGGCGCGAGGGCGTCGACTGCGACGGCTACCGGCGCGACCTCTGGAACGACACGCGGAACGCCGCCGAGCGCCACCACGACCGCACGGAGGCCTGCCGCTTCACGACCCTCGTCGGCTACGAGTACACGGCCAACCCCTTCAGCGACGCGCTCGGCAAGGTCCACAACCTCCACCGCAACGTCATCTTCCGGAACGGCATCGTCCCCGACCGGCCCATCGACTACTTCGACACGCAGGATCTGGCGACCTTCTGGCGACGCCTCGACGCGGAGTGCCGCGAGGCAGGCAACGGCTGCGACGTCGTCGTCATCCCGCACAACTCGAACCTCTCGTCGGGGCTGATGTTCGCGGAGACGGACCGCAGCGGGAGCCCCTGGACACCCGAGGACGCCGCGCGGCGCGCGGACCTGGAGCGGCTCTTCGAGGTCTATCAGCACAAGGGGGCCAGCGAGTGCCTGCCCGGCTCGTCCACGAGCGACGAGCTCTGTGACTTCGAGATCGTGCCCTACGACAACCTCGAGTCCGCGAAGCTGGACCGGCCCGACCCGCTCCAGCAGCGCGACTTCGTGCGCGACGCCTTCGGGGCGGGGATGCGCATGCAGCGCGAGCTCGGCGTGAACATCTTCGGCTACGGCCTGATCGCCAGCACGGACAACCACCTGGGCCTCGCCGGCAACGTGCACGAGGCGCTCTTCCTCGGCGGGGGCGGCGCGGGCGAAGCGGGCGCAGGCGAAGGCGGCGGCGGCGTGTTCCCGGACCGCATCTACTTCGGCGCGGGCGGCCTCGCCGGGGTGTGGGCGGAGGAGAACGGGCGGGAGGCCATCTTCCGCGCGCTGCGTCGGCGCGAGACCTTCGGGACGTCGGGGCCGCGCATCCCGATCCGGCTCTTCGGCGCGTGGAGCGGGCTCGGCGAGGGCTGGTGCGCGGAGGACGACGCGCGCACGCGGGCGCGGCTGGGCTACGAGGCCGGCGTGCCCATGGGGGACACGCTGCCGCCACCTCCCGAGGGCGCGGGGGCGCCGGTCTTCGCGGCATCGGCGGTCCACGACCCGGGTACGGAGGCGCTGCCCGGCGCGCGGCTCCAGCGGCTCGAGCTGATCAAGGGATGGCTCGACGAGGACGATCGGCTCCGGGTGGTCACGCACCTCCTCGATGGCTCGCGCCACGCGGGCACCGAGATCGACCCGAGCGACTGCGCGCCGAGCGGGGGAGACGCCGCGCTCTGCGACGCTTGGACCGATCGCGACTTCGACCCGAGCCGGCCCGCCTTCTGGTACGTGCGCGCGGTGGAGGTCCCGACGTGTCGGTGGACGACGCGGATGTGCGTCGAGGCCGGGTACGATTGCCGGAACCCGACGCGGCCGATCGACGAGGCGTGCTGCGACCGGCGCCTCGGCCTGCACGAGCCGATGTGCTTCGGCAAGACCTGCGACCAGCCGAACGGGACGTCGGACCCGTGCTGCGCGCACGACGTGCTCGACCCGATGGTGCAGGAGCGCGCGTGGTCGTCGCCGATCTGGTACGTGCCGCCTGGATGGGGGAACGGGGACGGTGGAGACGGTGGGGACGGTGGGGACGGTGGTGGGGCCGACGGCGGCGGCGAGGGCGGCGACCGGATCGAAGGCGAAGACGAAGGCCGCGGTGAGGGCGCCGAAGGCGAGGAGGCCGAAGGCGAAAAGGCGGGGCGCGCCGGGGGGTCGTCATGACGGCGCCCGGGCGCTGGTGGCAGAGGCTCGCGCGGGAGCCTCTCGTGCACTTCGTGGTCGCGGCGGGCGTGCTCTTCGCCGTCGAGCGAGTGACGCGGGACGCGCGCGCGGCCGACGTGCCCGAGACCATCGTCGTGGACCGCGAGGCGCTGCTCCGTACGCTCCAGGCGCGCGCCCAGCGCTTCGATCGGGGCTGGGCGGAGGCGCGCCTCGACGCGTTGCCGGTCGAGGAGCAGCGCGCGCTGGTGCAGGCGCACGTGCGGGAAGAGGCCCTGTACCGGGAGGCGCTCGAGCTCGGGCTCGACCGGGAGGACTACATGGTGCGGCGGCGCCTCGGGCAGAGCGTGGAGCTGCTGGTTCGCGGGATGGCCGGAGCGACGGCCCCGCTCGACGAGGAGGCGCTGCGCGCGCGCTGGGCGGAGGAGCGGGAGCGCTGGCGGCTGCCGCCGACGCGGACGGTGGAGCACGTGTTCTTCGCGGCGGAAGGGGACGGCGCGGAGGAGGCCGAGGCGCGGGCGCGGGCGTGGCTCGAGGCGGGTGAAGCGGAGCCGGCTCCGGGGGATGGGGACCGCTTCCACGCCGGCGCGCGGTTCGAGGGGCGGAGCGCGCGGACCTTGGCGCGGCACTTCGGGCCGGCGCTCGCGCGGACGCTCTTCGAGCTCCAGCCCGGGAGCGGCTGGCGCGGTCCGTACCGCTCGGGCTTCGGGGCCCACCTGGTGCGCGTGGTGGAGGAGCAGCCGGGGCGCGTGCCGGCGTTCGAGGAGGTGCGGGGCCAGGTCGAGGCGGCGGTGCGGGCCGAGCTCGAGGAGGAGCTGGGTGACGAGGCGGTGCGGCGGGTGGTCGCCGGGTACGCGGTGCGGCTGGAGCGCGAGCTGGCGGAGCTGGCGCCCCTCGACGATGGGGGGCGTGATGCGGAGACTCGCGCGGGCCGGGACGGTGCGGAAGGCGGCGTGGGGCGGCGTGACGGTGAGGAAGGCGACGTGAGCCGGCGTGACGGTGAGGAAGGCGACGTGAGGCGGCGTGACGAGCCCGGGGACAGTGTGACGGCTCGGGGCTCGGACGACGCCGATGCTCCGGCGACGCGGGCCGCGCCTGGCGGCCTGGCGGAGGTGCTCCCGTTCGTCGGTGGCACGGAGGCGCGACCGTGAGGGCGCGTGGCCTGCTCGCGGCAGCGCTCCTGCTCGCGCTCACGCCGACGTTCGCCGCGGCTCACGACGCGCGCCCGCTCGGCGTGCGCCTCGAAGAGCGCGCTCCGGCGCGCTGGCAGCTGGCGGTCTGGACGCCGCCGGGGAAGCCGCGACCCAGGGTCGAGGTGGAGGGGTGCGCGCCCATCGGCGGGGGTCTGCTTCGCTGCGAGGACGGGCCGCGCGCGGTGTCCCTGCGCTATCCGCCCCCGGCGGCCCCGGCCCTGTCGGCCCTCGTGCAGGTGCGGTGGCACGACGGGGCGCGATTCAGTCGCGTGCTGCCGCCGGGCGAGGGCTCTGTCGACCTGCCGAGCGCGTCCGAGCCGGTCGAGGTGCTGCGGAGCTACGCGAAGCTCGGGCTCGAGCACATCGCCGGCGGGCTCGACCACCTGCTCTTCCTGCTGCTGCTCGTCTTCGTGGTGCGGACGCCGCCGCGCGCACTCCTGACCGTGACCGGCTTCACGGTCGCACATGCCCTCACGCTCGGCCTCGCGGTGGCTGGCGTCGTCCGGCTGCCGGGGGCCGCCGTCGAGCCGGCGATCGCGATGAGCATCGTCGTGCTCGCGCTCGAGCTCGCCCGAGGTCGGCGCGCGAGCTGGACGTTCCGGCACCCGATCTCCGTGGCGTTCGCCTTCGGGCTGCTGCACGGCTTCGGCTTCGCCGGCGCGCTCGTGGAGGCCGGCCTGCCTCGCTCGGAGCTCGGCCCGGCGCTCGCGGCGTTCCACGTGGGGGTCGAGCTCGGCCAGCTGGCGCTCGTGCTCCTCGCGCTCGGCCTGATGCGGGTGCTCCGCCGCGTGGAGCGCCCCGCCGAGCGCGTGGCGGCCTACGCCACGGGGATCGTCGCGACGTTCTGGACCTTCGAGCGCGTCGCGACCCTCTGGGGTCTCTAGCGAACGAAGGACGACGGGGGAGCCCCGTCGAGCTCCCCCGTCTTCCGTGGATTCCCCCATCAGGCGTCCGCAGGACTCCCAGCAGGCGTCCGCAGGACTCCCATCTGGCGTCCGCAGGACTCCCCATCGGACGTCCGCAGGACTCCCCATCGGGCGTCCGCAGGACTCCCCATCGGGCGTCCGCAGGACTCCATCGGGCGTCCGCAGGACTCCCCATCGGGCGTCCGCAGGACTCCCCATCGGGCGTCCGCAGGGCTCGCCCGCGCCTCTGGAGCCCGAGCCTGGCGCCTCAGCGGCCCTCGAGCATGGGCCGCGCGACGAGGAAGAGGTCGTAGAGCTCGCCGCGATCCCGGTCGCGGTCGGCCTGGGCGGCGAAGATGGACTCGATGCGGTCGAGCTCGTCGAGGCTGGCGTAGGGGCTGTCGTGAAGGAGCTCGGCGAGGGCGGCGACGGCGGAAGCGAAGAGGAAGTCGTCGTCGGAGGCGTCGGCGGCGACGTCGTCCGGCGTGAGGCTGGCGGTGGTCTCCCACGCCGGGTCCTCGGCGGTGGCCTGCAGATCCTTCCAGCGCACCTTCACACGGACGAGCTCGCCGGCCTCGATCTCGCGCTCGCCCTCGACGGGCTCGCCGCTCTCGACCTCGGGCGCGCCCTCGACCATCGGGATGCTCTGGCCGGCGAGGATGAGCTCGTAGAGGGCGGTGACCCGGTGGCCGGCGCCGACCTCACCGGCGTCGACGGTGTCGTCGCGGAAGTCCATGTCGGCGATGGCGCGGTTCTCGTAGCCGAGGAGGCGGTAGGCGAGGACGTGCTCGGGGTTGAACTCGACCTGGATCTTCATGTCCTTGGCGACGTGCTGGATGGTGCGGAGCATGCGCTCGGCGGCGTAGCGATCCGCGTGGGTTTCGTTGGCGATGACGCTGTAGATGCCGTTTCCGGCGTTGCTGACGCGCTCCATCATGGCGTCGTTGAGGTTGCCGCGGCCGAAGCCGAGGGCCGTGAGCGTGACGCCCCCTTCACGCTTCTCCTCGATGAGCTCGACGAGGGCGTCGGTGCTCGAGACGCCGACGTTGAAGTCGCCGTCGGTGCAGAGGACGACGTGATTGAACCCGCCGTCGATGAACCCGGCCTCGGCCTGCTGGTAGGCGAGCTGGATGCCCGCGGCGCCGGCCGTGCTGCCGCCGCTGGAGAAGGAGTCGATGGCGCGGCGAATGGCGGCGCGATCGCTCGTCGGCTCGAGGGCGACGCCCGTGCTGCCGGCGTAGGTGACGATGGAGACCGTGTCGTTCGGGTCGAGCTGATCGAGGGTCTGGGTGAGGATGCGCTTCACCAAGGGGAGCTTGTCGTCGCTGGACATGCTGCCGCTGGTGTCGATGAGGAAGACCAGGTTGGTCGGGAGCTTCGTGAACTCGGGCGGCGCCTCGGCCTGGATGCCGACGCGGAGCTGGGCGTGCTGGCGACCCATGGGATGGTCGGCGAGGCCGAGGTGAACCGCGAAGGGGACGTCGGCGCCGGGCTCGGGGGCCGGGTAGGCGTAGTCGAAGTAGTTGACGTACTCCTCGAGACGGACCGAGGCCGGGTTCGGGAGCGTCGTGTAGGTGCCGACGTCGCGGACGAAGATGTCGTAGCTGGCGGTGTCGACGTCGGCGGCGAAGGTGGAGAAGGGATCGTGACCGACCTCGGTCCAGGGGTTGGTACCGACGTCCTCGTAGGAGTCGACGTCCTCGGGCTCCTCACCGGGGGCGACGCCCGCGTCGGCGGCCGGGGCGCCGCTGGACATGGGCGGCGGTGCGTAGCGCCCATCCGGGCCGGGCTCGTAGTAGCCCCCGTCGGCGTCGCCAGCGCAGGCGCTGGCGCCGAGGGCGAGGGCGGTCAGAGTCGAAAGCAATCGCAGAGCACGCATCGGATATCCTCCCAAGCCCGCCTCACACCGAGCGGGCTGCCGAGTCGTCTCTGCAAGGCGCAGACCAGCCCATAACGGCGCACTACCCCCGCAATCCGCGCCAAGCCGTGCCACCCGAGGCGGCCGCTGGCACGGATGCCCCGCACGAGCACGCGTCCGCAGGACGCACGAGCACGCGCCCGCAGGACGCCTGAGAGCGTCCGCAGGACCCCGAGACGCCGTCCGCAGGACGCCTGAGAGCGTCCGCAGGACCCCGAGACGCCGTCCGCAGGACGCCTGGGAGCGTCCGCAGGACCCCCGGGGGTCAGTCGTGGAAGAGCTTCAGGGCCTCGAGGGCGGCGGCGGTGGGGGGCTGCTCACCGGCGCGCACGGCCCGTTCGAGCTCCGGCAGGCGCGCCTTCACGGCCTCGTCCCGCCGGAAGGCCGCGAGCAGGCCGTCCTCGATCATCCGCCACATCCAGCGCACCATCTGCCCCTGCCGCTTCGCCACGAGCTGCCCGCTCGCCTCCGCCTCGGCCCGCTCGCTCTCGACGGTCTCCCAGACCTCGTCGAGCCCCGTCTCCTCCAGCGCGCTGCACGTCCGCACGGGCACCTCGCGCCCCCGCATCAACCGCAGCGCCGCCCGGTACTCGCTCCGCGCTTGCTGCGCCCGCGTCACGTTCGACCCGTCGGCCTTGTTGATCACCAACACGTCCACGGCCTCGAGGATCCCCCGCTTGATCCCCTGCAGCTCGTCCCCGGCCCCCGCGATCAGCAACACCAGCGTCACGTCGACCATGTCCGCCACCACGGTCTCGCTCTGCCCGACGCCCACCGTCTCCACGAGCACCACGTCGAACCCCGCCGCCTCGCAGAGCAGCATCGACTCCCGCGTCTTCCGCGCCACCCCCCCGAGCGTCCCGCTGCTCGGTGAAGGCCGGATGAACGCCTTCGGGTCGCGACTGAGCCGGCTCATGCGCGTCTTGTCGCCGAGGATGCTCCCCCCGCTCACCCGACTCGACGGATCCACGGCCAACACGGCGACCCTCTTCCCTGCCGCCGTCAACATCGTCCCGAGCGCATCGATGAACGTGCTCTTCCCGGCTCCGGGCACGCCGCTGATGCCCACGCGCACCGCCCCGCCGGTCGCCGGCAGCAGCTCGGTCAAGAGCCGCTGCGCGTGCGCCGCATGCTTCGGGTGCTCGCTCTCCACGAGCGTGATCGCCCGCGCCAGGAGCGCGACCTCCCCTGCCCGCACTCCCCGCGCGAGCTCCTCCACGGAGGGCAGCGGCATCGCTCAGCCCGGGTCGGTGTCCCGCTCCGGGAGCGGCATCTCGCCCGTGTCCTCGGTGGCCGCGTCGAGCTGGTCGAGCAGCTCCACGGCCGCCTCCCCGATGACCGTCCCCGGCCCGAAGATCGCCGCCGCCCCCGCCTCGCGGAGCGCGTCGTAGTCGTCCGGCGGGATCACGCCGCCCACGACCACGACGATGTCCCGCCGCCCGAGCTCGTCGAGCGCCTGCCGCAGCGCCGGCACGAGGGTCAGGTGCCCCGCCGCCAGCGAGCTCACCCCCACCACGTGCACGTCGTTCTCGACGGCCTGCTTCGCCGTCTCCTCCGGCGTCTGGAAGAGCGGCCCGATGTCCACGTCGAAGCCGAGGTCCGCGAAGGCCGTCGCGATGACCTTCTGCCCCCGGTCGTGCCCGTCCTGGCCCATCTTGGCGACCAGAATCCGCGGCCGCCGCCCGTGGTCCTCGAAGAAGCGCTCGGCGCGCGCCCGCGCCTTCTGCACCACCTCGTCGTCGTGCGCCTCGCTCTCGTACACGCCCTGGATGCTCCGCGTCGTCGCCTCGTAGCGCCCGTAGACCTTCTCGAGCGCCTCGCTGATCTCGCCGACGGTCGCCTTCGCCCGCGCGGCCTCGATGCTCAGCGCGAGCAGGTTGCCCTCGCCCGAATCGGCCGCGTTCGTCAGCGCCTCGAGCGCCCGCCGCACGGCGTCGCCGTCGCGCTCGCTCCTCAGCTGCTCGAGGCGCCGCAGCTGGGCCTCGCGCACGGCCGAGTTGTCGACCTTGAGGATCGGGATGTCCTCCTTCTCGCGGAGCGGGAAGGTGTTCACGCCGATGATGGGCTGCTTGCCCGAGTCGATGCGCGCCTGCGTGCGCGCCGCGGCCTCCTCGATGCGGAGCTTCGGGAGCCCCTCCTCGATGGCCTTGGTCATCCCGCCGAGCTCCTCGACCTCCTGGATGTGCGCCCAGGCCTTCTCGGCGAGGTCGTGCGTCAGTCGCTCGACGAAGTAGCTGCCGCCCCAGGGGTCGATGCTCCGGGTGGTGCCGCTCTCGAGCTGCAGGAAGAGCTGCGTGTTCCGGGCGATGCGCGCGCTGAAGTCGGTCGGCAGGGCGAGCGCCTCGTCCAGCGAATTCGTGTGGAGGCTCTGCGTGTGGCCCTGCGTGGCCGCCATGGCCTCGACGGCCGTGCGGATCACGTTGTTGTAGACGTCCTGCGCCGTGAGCGACCAGCCCGAGGTCTGGCAGTGCGTGCGGAGCGCCATCGACTTCGGGTTCTTCGGGCCGAACTGCTTGACGATCCTCGCCCAGAGGAGCCGCGCCGCGCGGAGCTTCGCGACCTCCATGAAGAAGTTCGTGCCCATGGCGAAGAAGAAGCTCAGCCGCGGCGCGAAGGCGTCGATGTCGAGGCCGGCGTCGAGGCCCGTGCGGATGTACTCGAGGCCGTCGGCGAGCGTGTAGCCGAGCTCCAGGTCCTGCGTCGCCCCCGCCTCCTGCATGTGGTAGCCGCTGATGCTGATGCTGTTGAAGCGCGGCATGTGCTCGGCGGTGTGGGCGATGATGTCGGCCACGATCCGCATCGAGGGCGCGGGCGGGTAGATGTACGTGTTGCGGACCATGAACTCCTTGAGGATGTCGTTCTGGATGGTCCCGCTGAGCTCCTTCTGGCTGACGCCCTGCTCCTCGCCGGCGACGACGTAGAGCGCCATGATCGGCAAGACGGCGCCGTTCATGGTCATGGAGACGCTCATCCGATCGAGGGGGATGCCCTCGAAGAGGATGCGCATGTCGAGGATCGAGTCGATGGCCACGCCGGCCATGCCCACGTCGCCCGTGACGCGCGGGTGGTCGCTGTCGTAGCCGCGGTGCGTGGCGAGGTCGAAGGCGATGGAGAGGCCCTTCTGACCGGCCTGGAGGTTCCGGCGGTAGAAGGCGTTGCTCTCCTCGGCGGTGGAGAAGCCGGCGTACTGGCGGATCGTCCAGGGCCGCTTCACGTACATCGTCGAGTACGGACCCCGGAGGAAGGGCGGCAGCCCGGGGACGGTGGCGAGGTGGTCGACGGGCGCGAGCGCGTCCTCGCCGTAGCGCGGCGCGATGGGGATGCCCTCCGGCGTCTCCCAGGCCTCGCGCGAGCTCTTCGGCGCCTCACCGGGCACCGGCACGTCGTCGAAGGCGACCTCCGTGAAGTCCGGCAGGCGCGACATCTCGGTGGTGGCGTCGGCGTCGCTCACGAGAGCACCTCCACGGCACGCAGCACGCGCCGGAGCGATTCGAGCAGGTCGTCGCCGGCGAAGAGGAAGCCGTCGACGCCCTTCTTGGGCAGCTCCTCGGCGAGCTCGCCCTTCGGCTTGCCCGCGAGGAGCACGACGCGGGCGCCCTTGGCCTTCAGGCCGGCGGCGAGCTCCCCGGCGGCTTCCGGGTAGCGCGCGTCGGCGCCGCAGATGAACGCGAGCTCGGCCTCGGTCTCGCCCATGGCCTCGGTCGCGCCGGCCACGTCCTCGACCCCCTCGACGACGACGGTCTCGATGCCCCCGGCCGCGAGCACGTTGCGCACCCAGGTGAGGCGCGCGTTGTGCTCGGCGAGCGGCCCGAGCGTCGCCGCGAAGGCGCGCGGTCGGCGCCCGTGCTTGGCGGCCCAGCGGTCGGTCGCGTCCCGGAGCTCCTCCCAGGGCTCGGCCGGGCGGAGCGGCGCGAGGGGCTCGAGGTGGAGCGAGGGCCGGCCCGTGCGGAGGAGCGTGCCGAGCGAGAAGACGTCCACGCCGAGGCGGGTCGCCTCGAGGGCGGCTTCGGCCACGCGCCCGGGCTCGCCGCCGTGGTCGCGGAGCGTCTGGGCGAAGGCGAGGAGCGCCTCGTGGCGCTGGTCCGGCGTGGCCTCGCCGAAGGGGTTGCCGAGCTCGACCTCGACGTCCTGGAGGCTCACGGCCGGGCGCTCGACCTTCTCCTCGTCGAGGTTCGGGAACTCGCTCACGCCGAGCACGGGCTCGAGGCGACGGGCGATGCGGTCTTCCCGCGGGCGGCGGCTCGCGTCGAGGGCGGAGGAGACGAAGCCGGTCCGGAGCGCGCGCGCCATGCCGCCCCGCTGCTCGATCTCCTGGAAGAGGCTCCAGGCCTCGCGGGCGAAGGCGTCCGTGAGCGACTCGAGGGTCCAGCTCCCGGCGGCCGGGTCGTCGACGGCGTGGAGCTGGCTCTCCTCCCGGAGCACGAGCTGCGTGTTCCGCGCGACGCGCCGCGCCATGCCGTCGCTCGGCCCGAGCGTGTGGTCGAAGGGGACGCAGGCGATGGAGTCGGCCCCCCCGACCGCCCCGATGAAGGTCTCGGCGGTGCCCCGGAGCATGTTCACCCAGGGGTCGCGCCGCGTCCGCGTGGCGTCGGCGCTCCGCACGTGGAGCTGCATGCGCGCGAGCTCCGGCCCCACTCCCGCGGACGCGAGCACCTTGGCCCAGGTCCAGCGGAGCGCGCGGAGCTTCGCGACCTCGACGAAGAGGCGAGGCGCGACGGAGATGGAGAACTCGAGGAGCGGCACGGCCTCCTCGAGGAGGAAGCCCGCGTCCATGAGCGTGCGGAGGTACTGGACGCCGGTGGAGAGCGCCCAGGCGATCTCCTCGGTGGGGCTCGCGCCGGCGTCGTGGTAGGCGCGGGTCGAGACGAGCAGGGGGCGCACGCCGGGGGGCTTCGCGCGGGCGAAGGCGGCGAGCTCGACCAGATCGCGCAGCCCGCCAGCGAGGCCGGACGGCAGGTTCCCGCTGCGGGCGAGCGTGCCGAGCGGGTCCGCGCCGAAGCCGCCGCGCAGCTCCTTCGGCGAGACGCCGCGCTTCTCGGCGACGGCGACGAGAGCGAGACCGAGCGGCAAGGCGTCGCCTTCGCTCTCGAGGTGGACGGCGACCTTCGTGAGGTCGACGCCGTCGAGCACGAGCTCGAGGTCGCCGGGGGTGAGCACGCGGGTGCCGTGCTCGAGGCCAGCCACGAGCGTGATGGCCTCCACGCCGCGCGCGAGGTCCTCCCGGATGGCGTCCCGACAGACCTCCATGCGGGGATCGTCGTACTCCTGCCGGATCACCCAGGCGCCGCTCCGGCCGCGCACGGACGCCGGGAGCGCGCCTTCGGCCGCCGTGTAGAGCGGCTCGAGGTCGACCCCCGGGGTCAGAGGCGTGCGCAGCGACGCCAGCGGCGCGCCTTTGAGGTCCTGCTCGGCCCGAGCCACCCAGTCGTCTCGGCTCAGCGTGCCGAACTCGTCCGCGATCGAGCCGTCCACGGCCCGGTGATAGACCAGCGGGCGCCCGACGTCGAGCGTCCGTCGGGCCGAAACCCCGTGGCGCCTCGGTGTCCTGCCTCGGCCGGGGCGCCCCTCGGCGGAGACGGGCCGGCCCCTGACCTGGATGCGTCGCCCGTGGACGCGCCCTCGCGGGAGCGCGATGGCCTCGGGCGCGGCCTCGTCGGCGTCCTCCGGGAGCGAGAGCGTCGCAGGGGGCCCGGAGGAAGGCCTCGCTGCACTGGGGCCAGGTCGTCTCGACCATCCGGTCGATCCTTCCGGCCCGGGGCGGATCACGCCTTCACGGTGATGGGCCGCTCGATCGGCGCGGCGGCGCCCTCGAAGCGACGATGGCGCCAGAAGGCCGCCGGATCGCCCGCGCGGTCCGGCCCCTCTTCGCCGCTCGCGGCCCCCACGAGCACGAAACCGAGCGCCTCGGGCGCCCCCAACCGGGTGGCCAGAGCACGGAGCTCGACGCCGGTGGGCCGGCCGCAGCGCACGACGACGACGACCCGGTCGGCCAGACGACAGGCGCGCCGGAGCGCGGGTCCCTCGAGCGGCCCGTTCCACGCGAGCGCCACGGCCAGCGCATCCTCGCTCGCGTCCGCCCGCGCGGCGTAGGCGTCTTCGTCCTCGCCGAGCACCTCACGCGCCGCGACGAGGACAGCCTCCGGGACGTTCGCGGGGGCACGCCCCTCGACGGGGATCATGCGGCCCACCACGACCACCGGCTCGGGCTTCGGTGCGGGCGCGCCGACGACCTTGGTGGGCGCCGCGACGACCACGGGGGCGAGGCCGGCGAAGCTGACGCGCGCGCCCTCGTCCGGCGCCTCGCCTTCGGGGAGCGCCGGGCGCGGCAGGCCGCCATCGGGCGTGAGGATCGCGCGGACGGTCGCGCGGGAGAGCCGGATGGTCGGCCGGGCCTCCTCCGGATCCGGCGGCGGGTCGTCCATCTCCGGCGGCCCCGTGAAGACGGTGTCGAAGCGCCCGCGGCTCCCGCCTCGCTGCCCTTGGGGCGGAGGGGGCGTCAGGAGCGTGTCGCGCGGGAGGCCGGCGCCGTCGCCCTCCTCCTCCACGTCCTCCTCGACGTCGAGGATGCCCGCGGCCAGCCAGGGCGCCTCGCCGAGGCGCGCGGCGAAGGCGCAGGCCAGCTCGCGCTCGTCCTCCGAGAGCGGGACGACGAGCGTGCGGCCGAGCGCGCCGGCGCCGTGGTCCTCGAGCTCGGCGACGAGGGCGTCGAGGCCGCGCGGGTCCTCGGGCCAGGCCGAGCTGCCGAGCACGGGGCCGCCGCCCCACCAGGCCACCTCGGCGGGTGTGCGCGGCCGGAGCCCACCGAGGTCGCGCAGGGCGAGGACGAGGAGCGCGAGCAGCAGGACCCCGAGCGGGAGGCCGAAGCCGACGAGCCAGGGGCCCTTCTCGGGGTCGGGGCCATCGGGCGGACGCGCGGCCTCGACGACCTCGTAGCCGGCGCCCGCGGCGACGCTCCGCGCCTCGGCGAGCTCGCGCTGGGCGCTCTCCAACCCGCCTTCCGCGAGCTCGAGCCGGGCCGCGAGCATGCTGGCCTCGCTCTCGAGCGCCGAGAGGGCCGAGATGCGCTCCGCGGCCGCGTCCGCCAGGGCCGCGTAGGAGCTCGCGCGCTCCTCGGCGGCCTGCTGGGCGGCGGCGGTCTCGGCGGCCGAGAGGGCGACGGCGCCGCGCACGCCGTCCTCCTGGACCGTGACGTCCTGATGCTCGACCGGCTCCACCTCCTCGAGCGCGCGGATCCGGGCTCGCAGCGAGAGGACGCGGGGGTGCTCGTCGGCGAGGGTCGCCTCGGCCTCGGCGAGCTCCGTGCGCAAGGCGGCGAGGGTCGCGTCGTCCCGGCGACGGACCGTGCGCGTCAGCGCGGGGAGCTCGCGCACGGCGGCGGCGAGGGCCTCGGCGCGCGCCCCGAGGGCGAGGGATTCGATGCGCTCGCGCTCCGCCTCGGCGCGCAGCTCGGCGGCCTCTTCGATGGCCGCCACGCGCTCGACGGAGAGGTCGGCGAGCACGTGCTCCCGGCGGAAGGCCTCGCGCTCGGCCCGCACCGCCCGGACCGCCTCCCGCGCGTCCTCGACGTGGCCCTCGGCCACCGCGATGCGACCCCGCCGCTCGGCCTCGGCCGCGACGCCCCGACGCCGCAGGAGCACCTCGGCGGCGGCGTGAGCGAGCCCGGCGGCGAGCACCGGGTCGCCCGCGGTCGCGCGGATCTCGAGTCGGTCGGGCGGGTGCGTCTCGGTGAAGAGGTGATCCGCGACGCGCCGGTCCGGGAGGCCGCTCGCGCGCCCGGCCTCGGCGAGGACGCGGGGCAGGAAGAGCTCCTGGGCCGTCGCGCCGAGGGCCGCCTCCGCCTGGGCCCGTGTCTCGCCGTCGACGGGCTGCCGCTCGAGCCAGGTCTCGGCCGTCCACTGGCGCGGATACGCGAGGGCGGCGCCCACGCCCAAGCCGATGCCGAGCAGGAGGGCGCCGAGCAGCACGCCGCGGCCCTCGCGCCAGACCGTCGCGAGTCGGCGCGGGTCGTACGGTCGCCCCGGCCGCGTCGCCGGCCGGGCGCTCTCCGACGTGCTCCCCACGGAGGTGGGTTGGCCGAGCCGGGGCGAGCGCGCAAGAGGATCGCGTATCGCGAGCGAGAGCATCTCTGATCCCCGGACGCGTGCGGGCGCGGAGCGACGGATCGGGCGCGGCGCTGCGGCTCTGTGACAGATGAGGGGGAAAGCCCCGCGTGCGTGGGCCGACCGTGCGCTCGGGGGGACGGGAGCCTGGAAGCGGGGTGGCGAGCTGTGGATGCTCCGGCCGCGAGGGGCCGAGCGCGGGGGGACCGCGGTGCCGGCGCCTCGAGGGGGAACCGCGATGACCACCCGAGCCGACACGCCACGGAACGCGCCGGCCACGCTACCGCCACCGCCTGCTCCGCCGATCCTGGTGGTGGAGGACGACCCGCGCCTCCGCAGCGCGCTGCGGCGGATCCTGGAAGCCGAAGGGCACTCGGTGCTCGTCGCCGAGGACGGCTGGACGGCCCTCGACCTCGTGCACGCCTACCGGCCGAGCATGCTGGTCGTCGACTACGTCATGCCGCGCATGGACGGGGAGATGCTGCTGCGGACGCTCGCGCGGGAGCTCCCGGAGGTGCCGCCGGCGGTGCTGCTGACGACCGGGACCCACCAGCAGGAGCGCGCCGAAGCGCTCGGGGTGCTCGGGCTCTGCAAGCCCTTCCGCGTCGAGACCCTGCTCGACGCGGTCGCGCGCCACCGCATCGCGGCCGCCTGATCGATTCGGACCGGTTCCTGGCCTCGCCTCGGACCGGCCGGGAAGGCCGGAGGCTCGTCCAGCGGCTCGCTCGGACTCGACGCTCGGGCGGAGAGCCGCGGCTCAGTCCACCCGCCCGTCCAGGCACCGCAGGTACGCCACGAGGTCCGCGAGCGCGCCGTCCTCCAGGACCACCCCCTCGTGCGCCCGCACGGCCTCCCCCAGCGTCTCCGCCCCCCCGTCGTGCAGCCAGCGCCCCTGGTGCCACGCCCCATGCAGCGTCGGCGTGTCGAGCCCCTCGAGCGCCCCGCCGAGCCGCCCCCCGGACGCCTCGCTCAGCGTGCCCACGTCGTGCAGCACCGGCGCCCCGTCCCCGTCGAGCCCGCTGTCGGTCAGGTTCGCCCCCGCGTGGCAATCGCCACACCCGGCCCCCTCGAAGACCGCCCTCCCCCGCTCGGCCGCCGGCGGCAACCCACCGTCCGCCTCCCGATGCGGGCTCGGCAAATGCGTCAGGCTCTCCATGTAGGCCGCCAGCGCGTCCAGCTCCTCGCTCCGCCCGGCCTTCGCCGGCCCGAAGGTGTCCCGGCTCTCCGCCCAGTCGCCCCCGGAGAGCAGCCCCGTCCCCTCGAAGTGCAGCCGGATGTCGTTCTCGAAGTCCTGGAGCTCGTCGAAGTTGCCGCTCCAATGGAAGAGCCCGTCGTCGCCTCGCCCGAGCAGCGGCGGCGTCCGGCGCAACCCCTCGCCCCGATCGGTGAAGTCCCAGACCCGGTGATCCGAGTCACCGTCGAGGTGGCAATGAGCGCAGGCGATGTACCCGTCGCGCGCCATCCGCGGATCGAAGCTGTCGTTGAAGAGCTGCTTCCCCAGCAGCACGTTCGGCGCGAGCGGCTCGGCGTCGACGAGCGGCACCATCGCGACGGGCCGCGGCAGGTCCACGAAGCTCGACACGTCGTAGACCTCCACGCGCCGCGAGAGCGACGCGTTCACGTAGAGCCAGCGGTCGTCCGGGCTGAGCGCGAGCCCGTCGGGGGCGAACCCGGTGCCGAGGATCGTCCCCGCGTTCGAGCGCGTGAAGGCGTCGAGGCGCTCCACGGACCGGTGCCCCCGCGTCGCCAGGAAGAGGTAGTCGCCACGGCTCGACCAGACCCCGGCCGCCGCGAAGCCGCGGTTGTCGAACTGCTTGCGCGCCTCGAAGTCCTCCTCGAGGTCGGCGCCCAGGAAGCTCACCACGCCGCGCACGCTCGTCTCGAAGCTCAGCGGGCGCTCGCTCCGCCAGGTCCCCTCGCCGATGTTGGCCTGGAGACTCGGCACCGCCGCCTCGCGCCCCGTGGGGCTGAAGAGGACCTGCTCGAGATAGCTCGGGAGCCCCCCGCTCTCGCTGTCGTTGCTCGGCTGCGGGTCGAAGGCGAGGCTCGTGCGCTCCACGGCGCCGGTGGCGACGTCGACGAGCGCGATCTCGGCCGCGTCGTCGGGCGAGCGCCAACGGGTCACGGCGAGCCGCCCGTCGGGGGTCCGCGCGACGCCCCGCGCGTCCGGGAGGGCCGGCAGCCGGCGCGCGACCCGCGGAGCGCCGCCCTCGAAGCGCACCTCGGCGAGCTCGCCCGTGGCCTGGAGCGAGACGTAGAGCGCGTCGCCCAGAGAGACCGCGCCGAAGGGGCGGCTCGCGGCGGGGAGCGCCAGCTCGTGCCGCCCCTCGCCATCGACCTCGACGAGCAGCAGCCTGGCCGCGTCCTGGCACGGCACGGCCAGCCAGAGCGCGCCCTCGCGCTCCCAGACGCTCACGGTGCGCGGGCCCGCCGGCGTGTCGACGCGCCGAGCCACGCTCGCCTCCGGTGCGGGCGCGATCAGCGTCAGCGTCGCGCCATCCGTGCTCACGGCGGCGACCCGCCCGTCGGGGAGCGCCGCGAGGGTGCTGCTCTCGGCCGGCGCGTGCTCCAGCGGCGGCGTCACCGTCACGAGCCGATCGGCGCGCGCCCTCTCGCCCGCCTCGTCCTCGGCGAAGAGCACGACCCGGTAGCGCCCGGCCGCCTCCCAGCCGACCTCGATCGTCGCCTCGGGCGTTGCCTCGCGCACGCGCCCATCCCCGAGATCCCACGCGAAGCGCACGGCCCCCGTGCTCGCGGAGGCGTCCAGCGTCACCGCCTCGCCGACCACCGCGTAGGCCGGCCCGTCGAGCACCGCCGCGAGCGGCCGAGGCCCGGCGTCCTCCGGACCCGCGTCGCCCGCGCTCGCGTCCCCCACGCGCGCGTCCGCGCCGCCGTCCACGGGCGGCCCGTCGTCGTCCCCGCACGCGAGCAGCGCGGCGAGCGCGAACAGGAGCGTGGCGCGACGCCGCATCATCACTCGGCCGTCGTGAACTCCATGGAGAACGCCTCCTCGATCGCGTTGCCCACGTAGTCGACGACCCCCCCCGCCGGGATCTCGAGCGTGTAGCGCGTGCCGGGCTCGAGCGGGCAGAAGGGGTGGAAGTTCACGATGGTCTCCTGCGCGCTCACGGTCCCGAGCACCCGCCGCCCGCTCTCGCTCTCATAGAGCCGCACGCTCCCCTCGAAGGCGCTCTTCGCGTCCACGAACTCGCTGAAGGTCACCCCCACGCGCGAGCTCGTCGCCAGCCCCGTCGCCCCATCCGCCGGCCAGCTCCAGGTCACCCGCGGCGCCCGCGTGTCGGGCTCCCGCTGCCACGGCGTCACCGCGCTCCCCCGCTCCTCCTCCGCGTCCGCGTCCACGCTGAGCACGACCACGTTCCCGATCGGCGTCGCCGTGTCGAGGTCGCCGACGAGGTTCATCTGGCCGACCTCGCGGATGTCCGCCGGATCCGACACGTCGTACACGTAGGCCACGCTCCCGGCGCCCTCGAAGGCGTGCTCGTCCTTCACGAAGACGTAGCCGCCGCCCCCCTCGCTCCGGATCGAGCCCACCCGCGTCGGGCTCGACGGGTCCCGGATGTCGTAGACCATCAGGCCAGCGCCCGAGTCCTTGCGCGCGAAGTAGAGGAAGCCGTTGGCGACGTTCGTGAAGTAGGCCTCGCGCGGCTCCCCCTCGGCGTCGCGCGCGACGAAGTCCCCGCCGGAGATGGGCACGGGATTCGTCGGGTCGCTCACGTCGAGGAGCACGGCGCGGGGCCCCTCGGCGGCCGTCGCCACGAGCAGGTTGCCGATGACCTGCACCTGGCCGACCCGGAGCGTGGGCTCGAAGGCGTACTGACCGACGTAGCGCGGCTCGCGCGGGTCCGTGGCGTCCACGATGTAGACGCCGTTGTCGGCCGCGCCGACGTAGGCGTAGGGGACCTCCCAGAAGACGCTGAGGGAGACGCGCGCGTAGGCGTCCGGATAGAAGAAGCCCGGCACGTCCATCTCGGAGACCTTGGCCGGCGCGCTCGTGTCGGAGACGTCCCAGAACTCGATGCCGCCGGCGCCGAAGGTCAGCGCGATCGGGTCCATGTGATCGACGACGGCCCAGCTCCCGCCGAGGTGGCTGAAGCCCATGGCGTGGGTCTCGCGCATGGTCTCGGAGGTGCCGCGGCCGCGGAGCGCCGGGCTGCACGGGTCGGAGAAGTCCCAGAAGGTCATGCCGCCGCCGCCGCTCTCGGGCGCCCAGGGCATGACCAGGTAGCCGTCGTACATGGCGACGAGGTTGTGGTGCTGGACGTCGGTCTCCCCGCCGCTGAGGTAGGCGCAGTTCTCCCAGAGCGCGTCCTCGCCGAAGGTCGCGGCCTCCCCGCGCGGGCCCCCGGGGCCGTGGTTCGGCCCCCAGGCGTCGGGCGCCGGGTAGGGGTCGGGCTCGGCGGACGGGTCGCAGAGGCCCGTGGCCGGGAGCGGGCCCGCGTCGGTGCCTCCGTCGCTCCCCGCGTCGCGCGGCGGCGGCCCCGCATCCGCTCCCCCATCGGCCTCGCCGGCGTCGCGCAGGCCCGCGTCGACGGGGCTGGCGTCGTCGTCGCCGCAGGCCACGAGCGCGAGGGCGAAGAGGCAGAGCAAGGACGAGAGCCTGCGAAAAAGCGGAGGGGCGCGCATCGGCGCTCAGTGTAGGGTGAGGACCGCGGTGCAGAGTGTGAACGCACACGGTGAAAGGTCGTCGCGCGGCGGCGGGGCCCTGGTGATCGCGGCGCTCGTCGGCTCGGTCCTGGTGCTCGCGGCCTGCGAGGAGGAGCGCCCCGCGGGCCCGGCGCGGGAGCAGGCCCCGACGGCGACCCCCGCGCCGGCCGGCCACTCGCCCGGCGAGGCCTGGGGCGGCCTGGAGGTCGTCGAGCGGGGCGAGGGCGATCGGGTCTTCGTGCTCCTCCACGGCTACGGCGCGCCCGGGGACGACCTGGTGCCCCTCGGCAGCGAGCTGGCGCGGGCGATGCCGGGCCTGCGCGTGGTCCTCCCGGCCGCGCCGCACCGGACGCGCGGGCGCGGCCGGGCCTGGTTCGATCCACCGATCTCCCGGGCCGGGGACGAGGCGGCGCAGGCGATGGCCCAGGCCGACGCGGCGCGCGAGCAGCTCGTGGGCGTGCTGCGGACCCTCGAGGCCCAAGGCGTGCCCGGTGAGCGCGTCGTCGTCGGGGGCTTCTCGCAGGGCGCGATGATGAGCCTCGACGTGGCGCTCCGAAGCGAGCGGCCGCTGGCGGGGGTGATCGCGCTGAGCGGCGGCCCGCTGCCCGGCTGGGAGGGGCGCTGGGCGAGCCGGGCGGGCATGCCCGTGCTCCTCTCGCACGGCCGCGCCGACCGCATCCTGCCCTTCGCGGACGCGGAGGACATGCGGCGGCGCCTCGAAGCCGGCGGCGCGGAGGTGACCTGGGTGCCCTTCGAGGGCGGGCACGGGATCCCCCGCACGGTGCGCGCCCGCCTGGCGCGCTTCCTCGCCCGCGTGCTCGCCCCCTGAGGGCCCCCGGCACGCCCACCGCCGAGCCGGGCGCTCCCGGACGGCACGCGAAAAAGGGCTGGATCGCCGCGGCGAGGCGCCTAACGTGCGCCCCGTGGCGACCGCCGCCCCGATGTCCGACACCGCGACGACCGACGCCGACGCGCCCATGACCTGGACCGTGCGCCTCACGGCCAGCTGGGGGGTGCTGCTCGTCTCGCTCCTGCTCCTGCAGGCGTTGGTGCGGCTCACGCCCCGCGCCCTCGAGCCGTGGCAGACCGGGCAGATGGGCCTCGGCCAGCAGGCGCTCTACATCGGCTGGGCGCTCTTCAACGTCTACGCCGAGGGCTACCGGGGCTTCCAGAAGCGCTTCTCGCCCCGCGTGGTGGCCCGCGCCTTCCACCTCGGGCGGCACCCGCGAGGCCTCTTCGTGCTCCTCGCCCTCCCCTATTGCATGAGCCTCTTCCACGCGACGCGGCGGCAGCGCATCGTGAGCTGGACGCTGATCGTCGCGATCACCACGGTCGTCCTGCTCGTGCGCATGCTCCCGCAGCCGTGGCGCGGCATCGTCGACGGCGGCGTGGTGGTCGGCCTCGGCTGGGGGCTCGCTTCGATCTGGGTCTTCTGGGTCCGCGGGCTGCTCGGTGATCCGCCGCCGCCCACGGACCTCCCGGGGATGGACGCGGCGAAGAGCGACGCGGGCTCGGCGGACGCGGGCGACGCCGCCTGAACGCGACGCGCGGGGCCAGCGGGAGGGGTCGGTCCATCCCGCGTCCCGCTCCATCGCTCTCCTCCGCAGCGCGCTCGCCCCCCGGCCGCCTCCTCGCCACGGCTCGCCTTCCCCGGGGCCAAGCCCTTCGCGGAGCGCGCTCAGCGGCGCTAGGGTGTCCCCGCGATGACGGCCCGCGAGATCCTCCAGCGGACCCCCGGCGCCTCCGTGGGGCTCGGCCTCGCGCTCGTCGTTCTGCTCTTCCTCTGCGGCTGCGTGATCGGCGTCCCCTTCTTCGGGGGCGTCGCCGTCATGCTCCTCGGCGTGCACGTCCAGGCCGCCACCGGCCTCGGCGAGCGGCGCTTCAGCATGGCCGCCGCGCTCCTCTACCTGCTCTTCGTGCTCCTCCTCGCCGTGGGCGCCGGCGTCGGCGTCGCCCTCGGCGCGGGCCTGGCGCGCGACCCGGGCGTCGCCATCGGCCTCCTCCTCGGCCCCTTCCTCGTGGGCCTCGCCCTCTCGCCCTTCCTCCTCGTCCCCCTGGTCCTCGTCGACCCGACCATGCCCGACCGCTGGGGCGCCGCGTCGGCCCGCGGCCTCGAGCTCGCCCACCGCGTGGGCCTGCGCCGCTGGGTCCGGATCGTGGCCGTGCTCGTCGGCGTCTTCTTCGCGCCGCTCCTCGCCATGGCCTTCTTCGACCGGCAGCCCGGCGTCTTCTTCGCGATGCCCCTCGCCTGGTGGCTCGGCTTCCCGCTCGCCAGCGCCACGCTGGTCGCCACCTACGCCGACGTCCGGGGCGAGGTGGCCGCGACGCCGGCGGCCGGCCGTTGGCCCGCGGGGCTGCGCGTGCTCCTCGGCATCAGCGGCGCCGTGGCCCTGGTCGCGCTCGGCCTGCTCGTCGCCGTGCTCGCCCTCCCGAGCCCCATGGAGACCGGCCCGGCCCCCACCGGGCGGGAGCTCGTGCCGTGGACCGAGGGCCCCGTGCGCCTCCCCGGCACCTCCGTGCGCGTGACGCCGGACGTGCTCGGCGTGCGCGTGGAGGCGGCAGACGGGGGGGGCGCCGGGCTCGTCGAGTGGCCCTACGCGACGCCGGACTCGCTCCGCGTGCTCGAGGGTCGAGACGGCACCTTCCGGGTGGAGGCGCGCGACTACGCCCTCCTCGGGCACGTGACGCTCGACGCGCAGGGCGTGCGCCTCGACGACGGGGTCGGCGCGCGCATGGAGGCGCGCCTGGGCACGGTCGGCCAGGTCCTGCTCGGCCTCGGCCTCCTCGGGCTCGTCGGGGCGTTCTTCGCGTTCCGCGGCGTCATCGCGGCGCGCGTGCTCGAGGCGGTGCGCGCCACCGACGACCTCGACGACGGAGAGGGGCACGCCGGGCGGGCCGCCGGACGGCGGGCGCTCGAGGGGCGGCTGCGCGTGCCCGAGGGAGAGCAGGTGGAGGTGGCGGGGCAGCCGCCGCGCGTGCGGGGCCACGCCTGGGTCGAGGGGGGCGAGCTTCGCGTGGCGTTGCCGGAGGGCGGCGCGCCCCTGCCCGCCTGGGTCGACGAAGCGAGCCAGGACGCCGTCGCCGATGGCGCGCTGGTCGCGGTGGTGGGCCACTTCGAGCGGCTCGGCGCCGAGGGGCTGCGGGAGGGCGGGCGGATCCCCTGGCCGGCGGGCGGCCTCCTCGTGCCCGGCGGGCGCGCCGAGGCCGTGGACCACGCCGTGCGCCAGGCCGCGCGCCGGGCGAGCGCCGTGCTCCTTCCCACGCTGGCGCTGCTGCTCGGGTTCATCTTCCGCGCCGCCATCGCCTTCGCCGCGTGACGGCCGCCCTTCCCCCGCGAGTGCGCGAATCCTCGAGAGGCCATCGGGGGCCCGGCTGGATCTCCGGCCGGGAGCGCTGCGATGATGGGGTTTGAATCGTCGGGGGGCGCGTGCGTCCCACCCGCCGAGCTCGCCCCGGGAAACGACCATGCTCCGCCGCCTCCACCGCTCCGCCTCCCTCCTCCTCGCCGCTGGCCTCGTCCTCGGCGCCGCCGGCACCGCCCTCGCCGACGAGGCCGAGGTCCACTACCGCATGTGCCTCACGCACAAGCGCGCGAACCGGATGGCCCAGGCCGCCGAAGAGTGCCGCGAGGCCGTCCGGCTCCGCCCGACCCACGCCTCGGCGCACTTCTCCCTCGGCTCGATCCTCCGCC
Organism: Sandaracinus sp.; assembly: GCA_002699025.1. GTDB lineage: Bacteria > Myxococcota_A > Polyangia > Polyangiales > Houyiibacteriaceae > Houyiibacterium > Houyiibacterium oceanicum. The sequence goes on from PABA01000232.1 coordinate 54,191, forward strand.
AGATGGGCCGCCTCGAGCCGGCCCTCCGCGAGTACCAGGAGGTCGTCCGCCTCGAGCCGCGCCACGCGCAGGCCCACGGCATGGTCGGCGCCACGCTCATCCGCCTCCGCCGCTACGAGGAGGCCGTCGAGCCGCTCCGCCGCGCCGCCGAGCTCGACCCGGACGAGGCGACCTACTGGGGCAACCTCGGCGTCGTCTACCGGCGCCTGCGCCGGAACCAGGACGCCATCCGCGCGCTCCGCGCCGGCATCGAGCACCACCCGAACAACGGCCAGCTCCTCAACAACCTCGCCGTCGTCTACCGACGCGAGCGCATGAACGAGCAGGCCATCGTGCTCCTCGAGTCCGCCATCGAGCGGCTCCCCGAGGACTGGCAGCTCCGGCTCAACCTCGCCATCGCGCTCCGCGCCGCCGAGCGCTGCGAGGACGCCATCCCGCACTACGTCCGGGCCCTCGATCTCGGCGCCCGCGGGACCGGCCCGCTCTTCGACCTCGCGGTCTGCTACGAGCAGACGGGCGACTATCAGAACGCCATCCAGACCTACGAGCGCTACGTGCGCGAGGTCGCCGGCTCCGACGCGGCCGCTGCGCAACGCGCGCGCGACACCATCGACCGGCTCCGCCAGCGCCTCTGAATCCCGGCCGGGAGGGCGAGACGGGCGGGAGCTCGGCGCCGTGGCTCGGGGCCCGCGGGGCTACTGCTTGCGCCGCGCCTTCAGCTTGCCGACCCGCTCCTCCGAGGGGTTGACCCACACGAGCCCCGCGTCGCCGTCGACGAGCAGCGGGTCTCCGGGCCGCACCCAGTCGAAGAGCCCGGCCACCTCGCTCACCGTCGGCACCTCCGCGTCACGGAGGATCTGCGCGGCGAGCGCCTTCGAGGGGAGCCGGTCCGCGACCACCACCGCGCTCACGCGCCGCATGGCCGCCTCGACGGCGAGGAGCGAGCCCGGCCGGTCGGGCAAGAGCAGCACCCCCCCGGGCCGGCAGAGCGGGCGCCCGGCGTGCTGGGCAGCGATGAGGCGGCAGAGCGCCGTGACCTCGGCGGCGCGCCCGGCCAGCCAATCCTCACCGTGCTCGACGCGCGAGGCCTGGAGCGCGTAGCGCCGCGCGAGCGCCGCCAGCCCCGGCGCGACGCCGCGCTGCGCGACCTCCTTGAGGAGCTCCTTCTTGAAGCGCGCGTCCTCGAGCACCAGCCGCGTCTGCGCCACGCCCGCCCGGCTCACGTCGCCGAGGCGGAGCTTCGCGAGCCCCTTGTCGAGCTTGCGGATCACCTGGTCGATCGAGTCCTCGAGCCCCTCCGCCGACGCCTCGCCGACCAGATCCCGGAGCGTGGCGAGCACCTCGGCCCGCCCGAGCTCCGCACCGCCCACGAGCGAGGTCCCGCCGAGCCGCACCTCGCCCGCGCCGAAGCGCCGCTCCGCGCTCGCCGCGACGTGCCGCCGCTCCGCCACGTCGAGGGCGAGGACGAAGGCGGAGACCAGCGCCCCCGCGAGGGCGAGGTCCGCATCCGAGAACGGGTTCGAGGCCGCCCGCTGGAAGACGAGCGCGCCCATGGTCTTCCCCTCGGGCGCGAGCGGCCAGGCGAGGAAGGCCGGGAAGCGCTCTTCGCCGAGCCCGTCGAAGCCGCGCCAGTGGCTGTCGGTCTCGGCCTGCTCGCGCATCACCGGGCGCTGCACCTCGGCGGCGAAGCCGGTCACGCCCTCGCCGAGCGGGAGCACGACCGAGCCGACGGCGTCCTCCGGGAACCCGACGTTGGCGCGCATGACCAGCACGTCGCCCTCGTCGTCGGTCTCGCGGAGATACACGCTGACGACGTCCGCGGGGAGGATGGCCGCCGCGTCCTCGCAGAGCGCCCGCAGCAGCACCGGCAGGGGCCGGGGCTCGCTCGCCCGCGCCACGAGCCGGAAGATCCGGTCGAGGCGCGGGTCGTCCAGGACTTCCATCGCCGTCGCCACGGCGCCGTATCTAGTCGCCCCGCCGCGTCCACGCCATGGCTCCCCTCACGCCGAGCAAGCAGCGCTCGCGACGAGCCCGCTCAGCTCGGCTGGTCGGTCGGGCGCATCAGCACGTCGTGCACCTGCACGCGCGCCGGCGCCCCCAGCGCGTAGACGATCGCCGCCGCCACGTCCTCGGGCTGCAGCACCTCGAAGCGCGAGTAGGTCTCCCGCGCCTTCTCCTTCGAGCCGCTGTAGACCTCCGCGAACTCCGTCTCCACGAAGCCCGGGCTGATCGCCGTCACGCGGATGCTCGAGCCGAGCTCGCGGAGCTCCTGCCGGAGCCCCTCGGTCAGCGAGCGCACGGCGAACTTCGTCGCCGAGTACACCCCGCTCCCCCCCGGGACCCGGTGCCCGGCCATCGACGAGACGTGGAAGACGTGCCCGGCGTCCCCCCGCGCCCGCATGTCCCTCACCGCCTCCCGCGTGCACACGCAGAGCGCGAGCACGTTCACCTCGAGCATCTCGCGCCAGGCCTCCGTTTCGCCGCTCGTCAGCGGCGCGAGCCGCCCGAGCCCGGCGTTGTTCACCATCACGTCCACGCCACCCCAGCGCTCCCGCACGGCCTCGAAGAGCCCGTCGATGCTCGCCGCGTCCCGGAGATCCGTCGGCACCACCAGCGCCTCGGGCAGCTCCGCCGCCAGCGCCTCGAGCCGCTCCTTCCGCCGCGCCGCCAGCGCGACCTTCATCCCCGCGCCGCCGAGCGCCCGCGCCACCGCCGTCCCGATGCCGCTCGAGGCGCCCGTGACCAGCGCCACCTTCCCCTGCCATCGCTCCATGCCGCTCTCGCTCGCCTTCTCCGTGCTCGCGCTCATGCGCCGTCCTCCAGAATCGCGTTCGCCGCGTTGTACCCCGCCGCGCCGATGACCGAGCCGCCCGGATGGCAGCCCGCGCTGCATGCGTAGACGCCCGGCACGCCCACCCGGTGGGGCATGCGGTCGGCGAAGCCGAAGCTGTTGTCCACGTGGTGGATGTGCCCGCGCGTCAGCCCGAAGTGCGCCTCGAGCTTCGGCGGCGTCAGCGGGAACGTGTCGACGACCCGGTCGCTCGTGCCCGGCGCGAAGCGGTCGACGATCTCGAAGAGGTGCTCGCAGTAGCGCGCCTCCTCCGCCTCCCAGCTCGAGCCCTCGATCGCGTAGGGCACCCACTGGACGAAGAGCGCCGCGCTGTGCCGCCCCCGCGCGTCGCCGATGGAGGGGTCGAGGGTCGTGTGGATGTACCACTCGATGGTCGGCTCCTCCGCGAGCTTCCCGGCCTGCACCGCCTCCCAGGCCGCATCGAGCGCGGCGAGCGGCTGCTCCTGCGGGAGGATGTGGATCGTGCCCCGGTGCTGCCCCCGGTCCTCGGGGAGGCAGGTGAACTCGGGCAGCGACTCCAGACAGAAGTTCAGCTTCAGCGTCGTGCCGTCGCGGCGCCACTCACCCATCCGCGCCGCGAGCGCGCCCGGCAGCGCGTCGCCCAGCAGGCCCTCGAGCTGGAAGGGGTCCGCCCCCACGGCGACGACCTCGGCGCGCAGGCTCCGCCCGTCCGCGAGCGTCACGCCGCGCGCGACGCCCTCCTCCACGTCGATGGAGGCGACCGGCGCGTTCGTCTCGAAGGCGACCCCGGCCGCCTCGCAGCGGGAGACGAGCTGCCGCGCCACCGTGCCCATGCCGCCCTTCACCACCATCCAGGTGCCGTCCGCGCCGGGGAGCCGGCACATGTTGTGGACCAGGAAGTTCATGCCCGTACCCGGCGTGTCCCAGCCCCCCGCGAGCCCGGTGAAGCCGTCGGTCACGGCGTACATGGCCTTCACCAGCTCGCTCTCGAAGCCGAAGCGCTCGAGGTAGGCGCCGACGCTCCCGCGGCAGAGGTCCACGAAGACCTGCCGGAGCGCCGGCCGCACGAAGCGCTCCGCCGTCTCCTCGATCGAGAGCGGCGCCTTCAGCCAGGTCGGCCCGACGTCCTCCCGGAGCTGGGCGAGCTCGGCCTGGAGCCGCTCGTCCGCCTCCCAGTCCGCCGCGCTGAAGAAGGAGGTGAACTGGCGCTTGGTCTCCGCCCGGTCCGACCCGAAGAGGAGGTAGCCCTCGCCGGTCGTCGGCAGGAAGTAGTGCGGATCCCGGCGGAGGAGCGGCACCTCGAGCTCGAGCTCGGCCATGAGCTCCGGCGGCATCAGCCCGAGCAGGTAGGCGCCGGTCGACTGCTGCAGGTCGGGCGCCTTCGGGAAGGGCTTCTCCGTGCGGGTCGCGCCGCCGAGCACCTCCTTCGCCTCGAGCACGCGCACCCGCCGCCCCGCCTTCGCGAGCTTCAGCGCGCAGACCAGCGCGTTGTGCCCCGCGCCCACCACCAGCACGTCGTCGTCGTTCGCCATGCGCGCGAGCCTCGCCGATCCACGTTCCGTTTTCACGCGCCGATCTCGGCCCCTGGCGGTGCCTCGGCGATCCGCGATCCGCCGTCCGCTCTCCGTCGGCGACGATCGACGCGACGGCGAGCGGAGGGACCGCGAGCGGAGGGACCGCGAGCGGAGGGACCGCGAGCGGAGGGACCGCGAGGAGGGACCGCGAGCGGAGGGACCGCGAGCGGAGCGACCGCGAGCGGAGCGACGGGGCGAGGCCAGCCTGAGTCGTTCCCCCCGGCGCGTACGACCCCGAAGCTCGGCGCGAGGCCCTTCTCCAGCCGGCGCGCCGCTCCTCCGCGAACGCGGCATGAACCGCCGACGTCGAGCGACCGCACGAAGGCGGACAGCGGAACGCGGATCGTCGAGGGGTCCGCCGCCAGGCCCCCGGATCAGTCGAGGCGCGGGTGGCGGAGCACGACCCCGCCCGCGCCGACGACGTACACGTCCCGATCCGTGCGGAGGAGGCTCTGCAGCTCGAAGTCCGTGCCGAGATCCACCTCGGCCCAGCTCCCGTCCTCGCCCCGCTCCCAGCCGGCCCCCTCGCCGCCGACGGCGAGCAGGCGCCCCTCCGGGCCGGGCCCGATGGCGTGGAGCGTCGGCCCGCCCTCGCGCTCGAGCGCGCAGCCCTCCTCGTCGAGCCGCCAGATGGCCCCGCCGTCGCCGACCAGCCAGGCCGCGCCCGACTCCGCGTCGCGCCAGGCCCCGCGCAGCGTCGCCTCGCCGCAGCCCTCGACGCGCTCCGTCGCCGCCCCGCGCACGCGCAGCACGACCCCGTCGTCCCCGACCGCGATCGCGTCCGCCGGCGTCCCGGCCACGCCCCAGAGCCCGCCCGCGCCCTCCACCGTCGACACGCTCAGCGCTCCCGGCGCCCCGCGCAGCAGCGCCCCGCCCGCGCCCACGGCGAGCAGGAGCCCCTCGCCGCTCACGACGTCGCGCCAGCCGGCCTCGCCGCCGCCCTCGACCCGGCGCGCCGCGTCCCAGGTGATCTCCACGACCGCGCCGTGATCCCCGACGGCCACGAGCCGGTCCTCGCTGAGGAGCGTGAGCGCCGCGAGGGCCGCGTCCGTCGGCGACTCGGCGGGCTTCAGCCGGTCGTCCTCCTCGCGCAGGATCGCGCCCCAGCGGCCGACGGCGACCAGCACGCCACCGAGCGTGCCGGCGTCGAAGAGCGTGCCCGTATGCCCCGCCGTCAACAGGCGCAGCCGGCTCTCCTCCAGCGTCGCCAAGAGGCCCCCGTCGCCCACGACCCAGGTGCGCTCGCCCTCGGCGGCGCCGATGCCGCGCAGGCCGCGCTCGCCGCCGCTCGAGAGGCGCACGCTCCGGTCGCCGGCGAGCACCAGCACGTCCCCCTCGCTCCCGGAGGCCACGACCCGGCCACCATCGCAGGCCACGTCGGTCCAGTCCCCGTCGCCGGTGTCGTCGAGGCGCCCCCAGCGCCCCTCGCTCGCGCGCCGGAGCACGATGCCATCGTCGCCCACCGCGTAGATGGCCCCGCCGCAGCCGCCCACGGCCCGGAGCGAGGGCCCGGTCGGCCGCCGCTCGGTCACGATCTCCTCGCCGCGCACCCGCAGGACGAGCCCGCGCTGGCCGACCGCGAAGGTGTCCTCCCCCTCGACGTGCACGCCGTAGAGGTGCTCGCTGTGCCCGCTCGGGAGCGGCGTCGGCTGGAGCCCGGGCAGGCGCAGGATGGTCCCCTCGTCGCCCACGGCGATGGCGTCCGTCGTGCCGAGGGCGGCCACGTCCCGGAGGTCGCTCTCCACGCCCGTCTCGAGCGCGCGCGGCCCGGACTGGAGCATGAGCTGCACCGCTCCGTCGTCGCCGACGGCGATCACCTGCGCCGGCCCGATCCACGCGAGCGCGTGGAGATCCGCCTCGGTCCCCGTGCCCCAGCTCGAGAGCGACCCGCCCACCATGCGCCCACCGCGCCCCTCGCGGCCGACCATGGCGACCAGCCCGGGCCCACCGACGGCGACGTCGTTCCAGGTCGGCATGGCGCGCGGCAGCGGGTTCACCCAACGCCAGCCGAGCTCGGCCCCCTCGGGCACCTGCAAAGGCGCGATGCGCGGCGGTTGGGGCGTCGGGAGCGAGGGCGCCTCGACTTCTCCCCCGCCTCCGGACTCCGGGCCGACCTGCGTCGCCCACCACACCCCCGCGCCGACGAGCGCGAGCACGAGCACGCCGATGCCGATCCACTTTCCGCCGCCGCTGCTCATCGCGCGCTCCGTCTTCGCGGCCTCCTCCTCCAGGTCCGGCAGGAGGGGCTCGCCCGTGTGCGGGTCCACCGAGAGCGCCGTCGGGGCGCTCTCCATCACCGAGCCACCGAGCGCCGACGCCCGGCGCGCGGAGGTGGGCGCCGCGTCCGTCAGCCGCGGCGGGCCGTCCATCTCCGCGAAGGGAGCGAGCGCTGCCTTCACCGCGGCGCAGCTCGGGTAGCGGGCCTCCGCCGCCTTCGCGAGCATGCGCTCCACGACCGCCTCGAACGCGGGGGGCACGTCCGCCCGGTAGCGGGTGATCGGCGGCGGCGGCTCCGTGCAGATCTTCAGGACGAGCATCGGATAGCTGCCGTCCTCGAAGGGGTGCTGCCCCGTCAGCAGCTTGAAGAGGATCACGCCGAGCGCGTAGACGTCCGCCGGGGGCCCGACCGACTTCTTCCCCTGCGCCTGCTCCGGCGACATGTAGAAGGGGGTCCCGATCGTCGTGCCCGTGCGGGTCATGAGCGAGGCGCCGTCGATGGCGTCGAGGAACTTCGAGACGCCGAAGTCGAGGAGCTTCACGCGCTCCTGCCCCGGCTCGCCGACCAGGAAGACGTTGTCGAGCTTCAGGTCCCGGTGGACGATCCCCTTCGCGTGGGCCGCGTCGAGGGCGTCGCAGACCTGCCCGACGATGTGCACGGCGTGGGCGACGGAGAGCGGGCCGCCGTCGCGGAGGAGCTGGCCGGCGTCGCGCCCCTCGAGGAGCTCGAGGGCGATCCAGGGGTCCGGCGGCTCGAGGCCCGAGTCGAGCACGGCGACGATGTTCGGGTGGCCGATGGCGTCGGCGGCGAGCGCCTCGCGCCGGAAGCGGGTGAGGATCTCCTTGTGGCCCGCGAGGTGTGCGTGGAGGCACTTGAGGGCGACGACGCGGCCGCCCTCGGCGTCGGTGGCGCGGTAGACGGCGCCGAAGCCCCCCTCTCCGAGCACGCCCTCGATGCGGTAGCGGCCCCCGACGACCTGCCCCACCCGCGCCCGCGTCTCCTCGGAGGCCTCCTCGCCCATGGGGCGACCCTACTACGAGCGGGGGGTCGGAGGGGCGGCGCGGTGGCGCGGGCGCGATGGGGGGCGCGCGGATGGAGGCAGCATGGCGACCGACGGCGGTTCGCGCGTCATGGAGGCTCGAACGATCCTCGGTTCGAGCAGGAGCGGGGGAAAGGGGGCTCGCCGTTCTCCGCGGGCCGGAGCCGCTACGGGATGTCGAAGCTCAGCCCGCCCGTCACCACCCAGGAGCGGGAGGCGAGGGCCGAGTCCTCGGGGAGCTGGTGAAACCACTGGTGCGTGACGCGCGCCTCGAAGAAGGCGCCCTGCGCGATGGGGACGCCGAGGCCCACGGCGGCGGCCGTGACCCAGGCGACCTCCTTGTGGTTCTGCGCGAGCGTGAGCTGCGTGCGGCCCCCCGAGAGCTCGAGGAGCGGCCGGAGGTGCACGACGGGGATCTCCGGCCGGAGCGCGAGGAGGACGCCGCCGCCGAGGCCCGGGCTCTTGAGGGGCACCTCGGCGGCCATGATCTGCATGTAGCCGCCCGCCTGGAGCGGCCCGACGAGGTCGAAGGCGAAGTCCGTGCGGAGCGTCGGGTGCCAGCTGCGGTCCGCCTGATCGAGGCCGGTCGCGCCGAGCTGCACCGAGAGGGTGCCGGTGTCGGCTTCGGCGAGGGCGGGCGCGGCGAAGGTGAGCGCGAGGGCGAGGAGGGCGGGGAGTCGGCGGGTCGTCACGGGAGAACCTCGTGGGGCGGGCAGCAGCGAGCGTGCAGGGCTTCGGCGGGCCCTTGCAGGCGTTGCAGCGCCCGTACCATCGCAGTTTCGCCACGAGATCACGGAGTTTTCGGCGCACGCGCCCCGTGCTCCGCCCGGGCCTGTGAACCCTCCTTCACGGGAGAGTGCCTACATCCGACCACATACCGCCCGTGCTCCCCCGAAGCCCTCCGCAGGACTGCCGGGTAGGCGTCCGCAGGACTCCCGGGCAGACGTCCGCAGGATCCCGGGCAGACGTCCGCAGGACCCCCAGGTGGAGACGAGCGATGAGCGCGCCCAAGTGGCTGACGCACTTCGGGCTCTCGAGCTCCCCTTTCACCGAGGCCATCGCCGACGAGGACCTCTGGGTGCCGTCGTCGCGCCGGCCCGGCGGCTCGCCGCCGGGCCGGGCTCGTCGGTGGCCATCGTCCCTCGGCGCAGGCGCTGCCGCGCTACGCGATGGCCATCGCTCGCGTGGCGTCCCGCGCGCGGGCTACGCGGTGGCCATCTCGATCCGGGCGGGCATCACGCAGCCTCGGTGATGTCCATCGATCAGGCTGCACGCCTCGCCATCGATGAGGCTGCGCGGCAACAGAGAGCTGAACCTCCCCCAGCCGCTCTCGCGCCCTGCGCGGCCCGACACCGGCTCGGGCCGCGCACTCCTCCGTCCGGCACCCGCCGAGCAGCGCCCGATCGAAGCCCCGAAGGCTCAGAACCGCCCCTGGAGGCCCCGAAACACGCCCTCCGCAGCCGCGGAGCCGTTCCCCACGGGCCCGGCATTGGCCCCTCACGACGATCCGAGTCAATCCTCATCACCTTCAATGTGCAGGAGAGCTCTCTCGCAGATTCTCCTCAACACGACCGTCTCTTGGAGCGAACCGTCAACCCAGTACTGCTCCACATCACACTTGCGGAAAGCGTCGAGCGCAAGCCGGACCTCCCCAGTGCGATAGAGAGCGTAGGCATGGAGAAACTGAGCCACACTCCGATATTCAGGCGCGTCATCCCGGAGCAGCCTGGAGGAGTAGTCGAGCACCATGCCCCAGCTCCCCTTTTTCGAATACCAGCGAGTCAGTGCAATCAAGAGACTCTGCTCGAGCCACGCAGCCCGGCTCCTCGCTCGTTGCACCGCCTTCGCCGCGCTCTCCGAAATCGCGATCGCTTCATCGAGTCTTCCAACCATCACGAGTGCGCGAGCCCGATCCAGAGCAACTTCCGCCAATTGCTCAGTGATCGGCTCAAGAGTTATCCACTCTGTGTCCAGAATAACAGCATCATACCGATCGGAGTCGAAGTGTCGATCCAATATTCTCATAAGACCCTCGATATCTCTACTCATCTGGTCCCCAGTCAATAGCGTTGCCTCCGCAGGCTTCCGTCACCAATCCCGCAGTCATGCAGAGTCTGATAGCCGCCACAGTACCGGTCTCGTCCAGTCCGCGAGCCCCGACGGCGATTCCTATCCCCTCATCTCTCACTCAAGGCGTAGGCACGCTCCCACTGCGCTTCACTGTCAAGTGAGTCCGCAGGACGCCCTGCAAAGCTCCCGGGTAGGCGTCCGCAGGACTCCCGGGCAGGCGTCCGCTGGACTCCCGGGCTGGCGTCCGCAGGACTCCCGAAGTCCGCGAAACGGCAGGGAGAGTCCGCGCTCAGCGGTGCGCGACGAGGGGCGGAGCGACCGGCTCGCGGCGGTTCGGCTCGGCGAAGCGCGCGTGCACGAAGCGGCCGATGTCCGCGAAGGCCTCGCGCGCCTCCGGCAGGAACGCCCCGAAGCCGTGCCAGGCGTGGATCATCCCGTCCCACTCGCGCAGCTCGACCTCGGCGCCGTGCGCCCGGGCCCGCGCGGCGAGCTGGCGGATCTCGCTGACGAGCAGCTCCGCCCCCCCGGCGTGCACGAGCATCGGCGGCAGCCCCGTGAAGTCCGCCAGGGCAGGCGAGGCCTCCGGGTGGCTCGGGTCGGCCCCCTGGAGATAGAGGTCGCGAAAGCGCCGGAGCAGCGGCGCGCTGACGTAGTCGTAGCGCGCGTTGGTGCGGATGCTCGGCCCCTGGAGCCGCAGGTCGACCCAGGGCGAGAGCAGCACGAGCGCCCGCGGCTGCGGCGTGCCCGTCGCGCGGAGCCGCTGCGCGAGCGCGAGCGCGAGCCCCCCGCCCGCCGAGTCGCCGGCGACCACGACATCCTCCGGCGCCACGCCCGAGCGGAGCAGCGCCCCGTAGGCCCGCACGCAGTCGTCGATGGGCACCGGGAAGGGGTGCTCGGGCGCCTTTCGGTACTCGACGGCGAGCACGCGCCGCCCGGTGGAGCGCGCGAGATCCGAGAGCATGCCCCGGTGCGTCTCGGTCGAGCAGAGCGCGTAGCCGCCGCCGTGCAGGTGCAGCACGACCTCCTCGCCGCGGCGCTGGCTCGGCGTGAACCAGCGCGCGGGGAGCTCGGCCACGCGGGTGCGCCGCATCCGGACGCCGACGGTCGGCGGCGCGAGGCGCGAGAGCCCGTTCAGCCGCGCCCGCAGCGAGGCCGCGTTCGCGCGCGAGGCCGTCCTCGCCGAGCCCCGGAGGGCCCGCGCGAGCATCTCCGTGCGCCAGGACCACGCGGGGTGGCGAGGCGCGAGGAGGAGCGGACGAGTGGGCGCGAGAGCAGCCACGAAACCCGTTCTACACGCCCCGGAAACGGGCGTCCAAGAACGCGAAGCGAAGCGATTTCAAGCACTTACGACGACGCGCCGGCTCGTCCCCCGCTGCCGACGGCTCGCCCCGGCCTCACGACGGCTCGCGGACCCGATTGTTCGTGAGAAGACTCACGCCGTCGGCGAGAGAACGACCAAGAGCGGCAAGAAACGGCCGAAACGCCCCCTTCGGCCCGCCATCCGCCCGCGCAGCCGCCGATCGGCCTCAGTCGCACTCGTCGGCGACCCGCTCCCGCGCTCGGCTGCAGCGCACGTCCGCGTCATCGCACCGCGCCGCCGCCTCCGGGTGCTCCTCCGCGATCCCGCAGATCCGCTCGGCCAGCTCGCAGATCCGATCCCGCAGCTCGTACGCCAGGTCGCAGTCCCCCGACGAGAGCGCCTCCCCGAAGCCCGCCTCGTCCTCCCCGAGCGCCTGGTCGAGCTCCGCCAGCTCCTGCTGCCACGCCACCATCGGCTGCGCCTCGGGACCCTCCACCGCGCCGCCCATCGGCTCGGCCGCCTCCTCCTGACCGCCGCTCTCCTCCGCCGCCTCGACGTCCTCCGCCTGCCGCCCCGGCGCCGCGCACCCGCTCACGCCCAGCACGAGCCCCAGCGCGACGATCCCTCTCCACTGCTCTCGCCCACGTCCCATCGCGACCTCCCGGCGCACCGCGCCCGCCGTCGGCATACACCATGCGAGCCCTCCCCCTTCCACCCCCGCACGCACGAAGCGCCACTTTGCGGCCACCGCGCCGAACGCTGTAAAGCTGTAAATCCTCGACCCCGCCATTCGTGAAGTCCCTTTTGCAGAGGCCGATCAGGCGGCAGCCACACACCCCGGGCGCGCCCCGAGCGACGGCCTCCCGCCCCGCCTCGCGCCACGCTTTGTAAACGCTTGCCCTCGCCCCGCCGAGGACTAAGCTCGCGCCGATGGCCTCCCTGCCCGTCGTCTCCGGCCCGGTGGGCCCGGCGCCCGAAGCGCCGGCGAGAGCGGGCGATTCGACCCCGGCCGAGGACGACTGGCGCTGGCAGGCCCGCCACACGCTCCGGGGCCTCGACGCCCTCGAGCGCGCCCTGAGGCTCACCGACGCCGAACGCGAAGGCATCCGCCGCGCGGAGGCGGGCGGCTTCCCCATCGCCATCACGCCGCACACCCTCGGCCTCATCGACCCGCGCGACCCGGCCTGCCCCATCCGCCGCCAGGTCGTCCCGGTCGCCGCCGAGGCCGCCGAGGTGCCCGGCGACCTCCGCGATCCGCTCGGCGAGGAGGCCCACGAGGTCGCCCCCGAGCTCGTCCGCCGCTACCCGGACCGGGTCCTCCTCCTCGCCACCGATCGCTGCGCCGTCTACTGCCGCTTCTGCACCCGCTCGCGCATGGTCGGCGACGGCGGCGGCGCCCGCTCCCTCGCCCGCCTCGAGCCGGCCTTCCGCTGGATCGAGGCGCACCCGGAGATCCAGGACGTCATCGTCAGCGGCGGCGACCCCCTCGTGATGGCCACCTCGCGCCTCCGGCCCATCCTCGAGCGCCTCGCCGGCATCGAGCACGTGCTCACCGTGCGCCTGGCCACCCGCGCGCCCGTCACCATCCCCCAGCGCGTCACCGACGAGCTCTGCGCGGCCCTCCGCGCCGCCCACCCGGCGCTCTGGGTCATGACGCACTTCAACCACCCGCGCGAGCTCGCCCCGGCCTCGACCCGCGCCCTCGCCCGCCTCGTCGATCACGGGCTCCCGGTCATGAACCAGACCGTGCTCCTCCGCGGGGTCAACGACGACGCGAGCACCCTGGAGGCGCTCTTCCGCGGCCTCGTCCGGCGCCGCACCCGGCCCTACTACCTCTTGCAGGCCGACCCCGTGCGCGGCACGGGCCACCTCCGCACCCCGCTCGACGTCGGTGTCCGGCTCATGGAGCAGCTCCAGGGTCGGCTCAGCGGGATCGCCCTCCCGAAGCTGATCGTCGACACCCCCGGCGGCCGCGGGAAGGTCCCCATCACCCCCGACTACGTGGTCCGGCGCGCCCCGGGCCGCACCACCCTACGCACCTTTCGCGGCGAGCAGGTCGACTACGTCGATCCGCCCGCTCCCTCCCCCGGACCCTCCTCCACCGCCTCGGCGGAACCCCCGGGGGGCCCGACCGCTTGATCTGACCCCTGGAGTGTGGGATTCGCGCCGCGGCCCCGACCGCAGCGCGAGGCGGCCGCCCGGCCCCCCGCAGCTCTCCGAGAGCAGCCCCCGAAACCCGAGAGAACAGCGATGCAGCGAGCGCTCACCCTCTACAACACGACGATCGGCAAGAAGGCCGTCATGGCCGCTTCCGGCTTCATCCTCCTCGGCTTCACCGTCGGCCACCTGAGCGGCAACCTCAAGGCCTTCGCCGGACCCACCGAGTACAACGAGTACGCGCGCTGGCTCCGGACGGTCCCGGCGCTCCTCTGGGGCGCCCGCATCGCCCTGCTCTTCGCCGTCCTCGCCCACATCGGGAGCGCCTTCCAGCTCTGGAAGCGCAACAAGGACGCGCGCCCGAGCCGCTACCAGAAGAACGTCTCCGTCGCGACCGACTACGCGGCCAAGACGATGTACTTCTCGGGCCCGATCCTCCTCTTCTACATCCTCTTCCACCTCGCCCACCTGACCTTCGGCGGGATGCTCTTCGGAGAGGGCGCGATGTTCGGGATCGAGGGCTACGCCTGGGAGGTCTCGAACCCGTACAACAACATGGTCCGCGGCTTCCAGCACTGGCCCGTGGTCATCCCCTACGTGCTCGGCGTCGTCGCCCTCGGCGTCCACCTCTTCCACGGCATCTGGAGCATGTTCCAGAGCCTCGGCGCCAATCACCCGAAGTACAACCACCTCCGCCGCGACCTGGCCATCGGCCTCGCCGCGCTGCTCACGCTCGGCAACCTCTCCTTCCCCATCGCGGTGATGGCGGGCTACCTCGAGCCGACCAACCTCACGTTCCACTTCCCGGAGCTCATGTGAGGACGCGCGCCCGCGCGCACCGAGCCTCCCCTCCACGCCGACCCGAGACGGAACAAGGATTCTCCCCATGGAGCTGAAGTCCCACGAGCCCACCGGACCCATCGAGGACCGCTGGAAGGAACACAAGGCGCACAGCAAGCTCGTCGCCCCGCACAACCGCCGGAAGTACCAGGTGATCGTGGTCGGGTCCGGGCTGGCCGGCGGCGCCGCGGCCGCCACCCTCGGCGAGCTCGGCTACAACGTGAAGTGCTTCTGCTATCAGGACAGCCCGCGTCGCGCCCACAGCATCGCCGCCCAGGGCGGCATCAACGCCGCGAAGAACTACCAGAACGACGGCGACAGCGTGTACCGGCTCTTCTACGACACCGTGAAGGGCGGGGACTTCCGGAGCCGTGAGTCGAACGTCTACCGGCTCGCCGAGCTGAGCCTGAACATCATCGACCAGGCCGTCGCGCAGGGCGTCCCCTTCGCCCGCGAGTACGGCGGCCTCCTCGCGAACCGCTCCTTCGGCGGCGCGCAGGTCAGCCGCACCTTCTACGCGCGCGGCCAGACCGGCCAGCAGCTCCTCCTCGGCGCCTACTCGGCGCTCGAGCGGCAGATCGACGCGGGCACGGTGAAGATGTTCCCGCGCCACGAGATGCTCGAGCTCATCGTCCACGAGGGGAAGGCGCGGGGCATCGTCACGCGCAACCTCGTGAACGGGAAGATCGACGTGCACGTGGCGGACGTCGTGCTCCTCTGCACCGGCGGCTACGGCAACGTCTTCTACCTCTCGACGAACGCCATGGGGTCGAACTGCACGGCCGTCTGGCGCGCCCACCGCAAGGGCGCCGCCTTCGCGAACCCCTGCTACACGCAGATCCACCCGACCTGCATCCCGCGGAGCGGCGAGTACCAGTCGAAGCTCACGCTGATGAGCGAGTCGCTCCGGAACGACGGGCGCGTCTGGGTGCCGCGGAACCCCGAGGACTGTGACAAGGACCCGGCGAAGATCCCCGAGGAGGACCGCTACTACTACCTCGAGGAGCGCTACCCGGCCTTCGGCAACCTCGTGCCGCGCGACGTGGCCTCGCGGAACGCGATGTACGTCTGCGAGGACGAGGGGCTCGGCATCGGCCCGAAGATCCCCGGCGAGCCGCGACGGGGCGTCTACCTCGACTTCAAGTCGGCCATCGACCGCCTCGGCGAAGACCTCATCATGGAGCGCTACGGCAATCTCTTCGAGATGTACGAGCGCATCACCGGTGACGACCCCCGCAAGACGCCGATGCGCATCTACCCGGCGACCCACTACACGATGGGCGGGCTCTGGGTGGACTACAACCTCATGAGCACCATCGACGGGCTCTTCGTCGGCGGCGAGGCGAACTTCTCGGACCACGGCGCGAACCGGCTCGGCGCGAGCGCGCTCATGCAGGGGCTGGCGGACGGCTACTTCGTGCTGCCCTTCACCGTCGGCAACTACCTCGGCACGATCCGGAAGACGGAGCCGCTCGAGGAGAGCGATCCGGTTTGTCAGGAGGCGCTGAAGTCGGTGCAGGCGCGCGTCGAGAAGCTGATGAACGCGCCCGACCCGACGCACGCGCCGGAGTACTTCCACCGCAAGCTCGGGAACATCATCTGGAAGTACTGCGGGATGAGCCGCGACGCCGAGGGGCTGAAGAAGGCCCTCGAGGAGATCCGGCCGCTCCGCGAGGAGTTCCACGAGAAGGTGAAGGTGCTCCCGCAGAAGGGCGAGACCTTCAACCAGGCCCTCGAGCGGGCCGGACGCGTGGCCGACTTCTTCGAGCTCGGCGAGCTGATGTGCATCGACGCGCTCGAGCGCGACGAGAGCTGCGGCGGCCACTTCCGCACGGAGCACACCATCGACGGCGAGGCCAAGCGCGACGACGAGCACTTCCAGCACGTCGCGGCCTGGGAGTGGACCGGCGACCCCTCGAATCCGGCGCTCCACAAGGAGGAGCTGACCTTCGAGTACGTGAAGCCGACGATGCGCTCCTACAAGTGAGCCCCTTCGCCCGAGCCACGAGTACCCCTAGATTTCAGGCCGAATCATGAAGACCAAGAACCTCACGCTTCACGTCTGGCGGCAGGACGGGCCCGACGCCAAGGGCGCCTTCGAGACGTACACGGCGGAGAACGTCAACGAGCACATGTCCTTCCTGGAGATGCTCGACGACCTCAACGAGAAGCTGATCATCGAGGGCAAGGAGCCCATCGCCTTCGATCACGACTGCCGCGAGGGCATCTGCGGCAGCTGCAACATCGTCGTCAACGGCTACGCGCACGGGCCGCAGGAGCGGACGACCGTCTGCCAGCTCCACATGCGGCACGTCTTCGCGCTGGGCTGGAGCGAGATCTGGCTCGAGCCGTGGCGCGCGGCGGCGTTCCCGGTGATCAAGGACCTGGTCGTCGATCGCGGCGCCCTGGACCGGATCATCCAGTCCGGCGGCTACATCTCGATCCGCACGGGCTCGGCCCGCGACGCGAACGAGACGCCCATCCCGAAGCCCATCTCCGACCGGGCCTTCGACGCGGCGACCTGCATCGGCTGCGGCGCGTGCGTGGCGGCCTGCCCGAACGCCTCCGCGAGCCTCTTCACGGCGGCCAAGGTCTCGCACCTCGGCATGCTCCCGCAGGGGCAGACCGAGCGCTTCGACCGGGTGCGGAAGATGGTCGCGCAGATGGACGCCGAGGGCTTCGGCTCGTGCACGAACCACGGCGAGTGCGAGAAGGCGTGCCCGAAGGGGATCAGCATCGACTTCATCGCGCAGATGAACCGCGACTTCGTGAAGGCGATGGTGACCTCGAAGCACGACGTCGAGGCGCCGAACGACGCCGAGTGACGAGGCGCGGCAGCGCCTGAACGCGACGACGCCCGGGCCCGGCGGCTCGGGCGTTCGTCGTCCGTCGGCGAGGCCCCCGGGGGGGCGTCACGAGCAGACGCCGTTGCCCTCGCCGGGCCGCGCGTTCAACGCTTCAGAAGACGTGAACGCCCATCGCCGACGGGGCGTGAACGCGGGCTGACGCTCGCCCCGCCCACGCGCGCTCTGGGCGCGCCGACGCCCTCCGCAGGCCTCCCGGCACGCCAGATGCAGCAGCGCGCCTCCATCGCGGCCGGGGAGGCCGCCCGTCCGGAGAGGGACGGAAGAGGAGGGACATGCATTCGAACCACCGCCGCATCCGCGCCGTCGCCCGAGGCCTCGCCTGCGCCCTGGCCCTCGTCGCGCTCCCGCGCGTCGCCGCCGCCCAGAGCGCCGAGGCGACGCTGAGCGTCGAAGCCGACGCGGAGTCACCCGCGCCCGACCGCACGCGCTGGTCGCAGCGCCACGCCTTCGAGCGCGACTTCGCCCTCGGCCTCTACGCGACCGGCTGGGCCGGCCGCTACCTCGGCGCCGGCGCGGGCGCGCGGGCCCGCTGGGAGCCCTTCGATCGGCTGGGGGTGGAGGTCTTCGCCGAGGGCCTGAAGGTCGAGAACCCGGACGGCCTGCGGCACGACCACCCGGTCGGCTTCAACCTCTACGTCCCCTGGCGCGTGAGCGAGAACGTGCGCCTGAGGCCCCTCTTCGGCTTCTGCGCCGTCTTCAGCTTCCTCCACCCGGAGCAAGACGGCCTCGACCGGGTCGACGACGTGCACTTCGGCATCCACGGAGGCGCCGGCGTGGAGGTGGCGCTCGGGCGCTTCGTGAGCCTCTTCCTCGACGTCCAGGGGGTGCTGTACTTCGGCCACGACCGCTACGCCGGCGGCTGGGACGTGCACCTCGAGGACCAGGTCAGCGCCTGGGGCCTCGTGCAGGGCGCGGCGGGCGTACAGGTCCACCTGTAGCGCCGGCGGGGCCGCCGCGGGGCGCCGCCTTCGGCGTCTCTCGGAGGGAGGTCGGGGCGCGCTGCGGAGGGCGCGGCGTCGGAGCGGGGCGGCGTGGGTCGGCGAGGCGGGGGCCGATGGGGGTCGGGGAACTGGACCATGTCGGCGCAGGCGGGCAGGCCGGGGCCGCGTCCGCCACGAGACACCTGGCCCCCCGCATGGGCGCGAGCCACACGCTCTCCGGGCTCGGGCTCCGCGCTTCGGCTCGGGCTGCACGCTCGCGCTCGGGCCCACGCTCGGGCGCTTCGGCTCGAGCTCCGCGCTCGGGCTCGGGCTGCACGCTCGCGCTCGGGCTCCACGCTCGGGCTCGGGCTCCACACTCGGGCTCCGCGCTCGGGCTGCACGCTCGGGCTCGGGCTACCTGCTCGAGCTCGGGCTTCACGCTCGCGCCTCCGCTGCAGACCTCCGCGCGCGTTCTCCGCGAAGCGGCCGGGGCCCGGGCCGGTCGCGCCCGCACGGAGAGCGGGGAGCGGACGGCGGAGCGCATCCCGGCCGACGGGAGGGCCCCTATCCGTCCTCGTCCCCGTTGCCCCGCAGCACCCGCCACAAGAACACCGCGAGCACCAAGCCCACCACGATCAGCGCCCCCCACGTGTACCGCTCGTAGAGCCGCTCCAGCGCCTCGAGGTTCCGCCCCACGCTGAAGCCCACCGCGAGGATCAGCCCGTTCCACGCCGCCGCGCTCAGCCCGCCCCAGAAGGCCACGCGCCAGAAGCTCATCCCGCTCATGCCCGCGGCCACGAAGAAGAACGCCCGCAGCGCCGGCACGAAGCGGTTCACCGCCAGGTACCAGGGCCCGTGCCGCTCGAAGCGCGCCTGCACCTCGCGGAGCGCCTTCTCCGTGCGCCGCCCGTGCAGGAAACGCGGCGACACCTCGCGCCGCGCCGCCACCCAGCGCCCGAAGCCCCAGGCGCCCTGCCCGCCGACGATCGAGCCCGCCGTCAGCGCCAGGTGCACGAGCCAGGGCGAATAGCCCGCCGTCGCCGCCAGGAACACCGCTCCGAGCGCGACCGTGTCGCCGGGAAAGGGCGGCACGACGTACTCGATCAACGCGGACGCCGCGATCACCAGGTAGCTCCACGGCCCCCGGTGCTCTTCCAGGTACGTGATCAGATCCTCCACGGCGCCGCGCGCCGAGCCTACACCGCCCCCGCCGCCCGCGCCGCCACCACGCCGCCAACGCCCCCGACCTCCCGAAGACGCGGTATGGTCGGCCGTGGCCTCGCTCAGCCCGCCCCCGAAGTTCTCGAGCCTCCCGCCCCCCTCGCAGGGCGCCGTCCTCCGCCTCGTCGCCCCCGCCGGCCCCTTCGACCGGGCCGCCTTCGAGCGGGGCGTGGCCTTCCTGCGGGAACGCTACGAGCTCCGCTACGACGAGGGCATCTTCGCGCGGGAGGGCTTCCTCGCGGGCGACGACGAGCGCCGCGTGGCCGAGCTCCGCGCCGCCCTCGCCGACCCGGACGCCTCGGCCATCGTCGCGGCCCGCGGTGGCTATGGCGCGACCCGCCTCCTGCCCATGCTCGACCCCCGCGAGGTGCGCCGCGCCCGCAAGCCCCTGGTCGGCTTCAGCGACCTCACCGCCCTCCACGCGCTCTGGGCCCGCGCCGGCGTGCGCTCGATCCACGGGCCCATGGTCGCGTGGCTCGGCGACGCGGATCTGCCCGCGCGCCAGGCGTGGGTGGACGCGATCGAGGGCCGGCACGCGCCCATCGAGGGGCTCCGCTCGCTGGCCGCCCGGCGTCCGGCCGTTGGCGCCCTGACCGGGGGCAACCTCGCGGTGCTCGCGGCGCTCGTCGGCACGCCCTACGCGCCGCCGCTCGGTGGCTCGGTGCTCTTCCTGGAGGAGATCGGCGAGGCGCCCTACCGGGTCGACCGCATGCTCACGACGCTGCGTCAGGCCGGCTGGTTCGACCGGGTCGCCGGCGTGCTCGTGGGGGACTTCGCCTGCCCCCGCGGCAAGCACGACGTGGACGTGCTCGACGTCGTCGAGGAGCGGCTCGCCGGCCTCTCCGTCCCCGTGCTGGCGGGGGTGCCGAGCGGTCATGGAGAGCAGAACGCGCCGCTCCCCTTCGGCGCCGTCGCGGCCCTCGACCCGCTCCGCGGCCGCGTGCGCTTCGCCTGACGCCCCCAGCCCGATGCCAACGGACGCGGCGGCCCTTGCGCCGCGCCCACCCCCGGCCCCACGTTCGGGGCGATGCGCGCCCTGGCCGAGCTGATCGACGACGACTCCGTCCCCCTCGAGGAGCTCGCCCTCGCCGTCACGACGCGCTTCGAGCGCGCGCCCATCGAGGCCGTCCGTGGCGCCCTCGACGAGCTCGCGGCCGGCGTCGCGCTCCCCGATGCCCCCGCCGCCGCCGCCGAGGCCCTCGCCTCGCACCTCCACGGCCGCCACCGCTTCCGCGGCGCCACGGAGGACTACTACGACCCCCGGCACAGCGACCTCGCCTACCTCCTCGAGGCCCGGCGCGGGCTCCCGCTGACGCTCTCGCTGCTCTACATCGCCGTGGCCCGCCGCGCGGGCCGCGAGATCGAGCCCATCGGCTTCCCCGGCCACTTCCTCGTGCGCCACGGCGGGCCCGGCGGCGTGCACCAGGACCCCTTCCACGGCGGGCGCCTCCTCGACGACGCCGCCCTCGCTCAGCTCGGCGCGCGCTTCCTCGGCCACGCCTCGCGCCTCGAAGCCGAGCACCTGCTCCCCATCGGCCGCAAGGCGCTCGCCGTGCGCATGCTCGCGAACCTCCGCAACGCTCACCGGCGGCGCGGCGACGCGGCCCGCGCGCTCCTCGCCTGCGACCTGCTCGTCGACGTGACGGGCGCCCCCGAGGCGCGGCGGGACCGGGGCCTCCACGCCCTCGAGCTCGGCGCCGTCGCCGCGGCCCGGGAGGATCTCGAGGCCTACCTCGAAGCCCGCCCCCGGGCGCGCGACGCCGAGCGCGTCCGCGCCGCCCTCCACCGCACCTCCTCCGGGCCCACGCTCCACTGACGCCCGGGCCGGCCCACGCGACGCGCGACCGTAGAGCGCGGGCAGACGAAGCCCACCGAAGCCCACGGCGCCGCCCGCTCGGTGTACGCTCCACGCCGTGGAGGCCGGTCTCAAGGTCGCGGGCGTCGTGCTCGTCCTCTTCGGGGTGCTCTTCATCTTCGACGCGGTGCACATCTTCCGCTTCGATCACCCCTTCGTGACCTGGCACATGCGCTGGGGGAAGAACGCGGCGTGGGCCATCCGCGGGGGCATGCTCCTGCTCGGCCTCACGCTCATCTTCCTCACGCCGAGCGGCGACCGGCGCTGAGCGCGCGAAGGCGCGGACGGCCGGGGTGCGCGCCGCGGCGGTTCGGGCCGAGAGCCCGAGGGCGACCTCGCGACCCCTCGCCCAGAGCCGACGCCGTGCACGACGCCGGAGCGCCGCGAGCGGGCCCCCGGCACGAACCGTCGGGGAGCGTCCGGGCCGCTGCGCTATCCTCGGGCCATGCTTCGCCGCCTCGCCTTCGCCTCGCTCCTCTGCGCCGCCCTCGCCTGCGGAGGCGACGACGACGGGCCGACGCGCGGTGAAGAAGGCGATCGCTGCGTGACCGCCACCGACTGCAACGCCGGCCTCCGCTGCGTGGACGCCGTCTGCACCGCCGCGCCGGACGCCGGCGAGCTCGACGCGGGGAGCGACGCGGGCTCCTGCCCGGCCGCCCGGAGCTGCGGCGAGACCTGCTGCGACGAGGGCACGACCTGCGGCGGGGGCCTCTGCTGCGCCCCCTCCGAGCTCTGCGGCGGCGTCTGCTGCGGGGACGCCCGGAGCTGCGTCGCGGGCGTCTGCGTCCTCGACTGCGCCACCGACGAGGCGCCCTGCGGCACGGGGGCGGACGCCGCCTGCTGCTTGGCCGGCGACGTCTGCTACCTCGGCGCCTGCACCGCCCCCGGCGCCGCCTGCGAGCGCACGAGCGACTGCGAGGAGGGCGAGTACTGCGAAGCCACGGTCGGCTTCTGCCTCCCGCGGGACACGAGCGGCGAGGCCTGCGAGTACATGCCCGAGATCGGCGAGTTCACCGTCGAGGAAGAGTGGTCCTGGGAAGGCGACGCCACCGTCTTCCCGGCCCACGACCAGGTGATGATGACCCCCATGGTCGCCAACCTCACGGACGACGATGGGGACGGCGACGTCGACGCCGACGACGTGCCCGACGTGGTCTTCCACACCTTCACGGGGAGCGACTACTGGGGCAACGGCATCCTCCGGGCCGTCTCCGGCGACGACGGGAGCCGCCTCTGGCCGACGGAGGATCCGGGCTACCGCACCACGCCCGGCGGCGAGGTCGCCATCGCCGAGCTCGACGCCAGCTCGCCCGGCCCGGAGATCGTCGCCTGCTCGGCGAGCGCCCGCCCCCGCACGCCCGGCCACCTCCTGCTCCTCGCCGCCGATGGCTCGCTCCTCCGCCGCTTCGACACGGCCCCGAACGACGTGCCCTGCGGCTTCGACGCGCCGGCCATCGGCGACATGAACGGCGACGGCACCCCCGAGATCGTCGTCCGCTTCGTCATCGCCCACGCCGACGGCACGGTCGTCCGCCGCATCCGCGACCTCCGCGGCGCCAGCCACCCCTACCTCGCCCTCTACGACGTCGACGACGACCCGGACCTCGAGCTCGTCAGCGGCGACGCCGTCTACGACTACGACGGCAGCCCGGTCTGGGTGCGCGATGGCTCCGATGGACGCCCCGCCCTCCCCTCCGGCTGGATCGCCCTCGCCGATCTCGACCTCGACGATCAGCCCGAGATCGTCCTCATCAATTCCGGCGAGCACTCCATCCGCGCGATCGACGGCGCCACCGGCGACGTCGAGTGGGGCCCGCACGACATCAACCCGAGCGAGCTCGCCGCCACCATCGCCGCCGTGGACGCCGCCCGCCCCACCCCGGGCGTCGGCGGCGGCCCGCCCACCATCGCGAATTTCGACGACGACCCGGCCCCCGAGATCGCCTTCGCCGGCGGTTTCGCCTACGTCATCTTCGAGGCCGACGGCTCGCGGAAGTGGTGGTACGAGACCGTCGACCGCTCGAGCCGCTCCACGGGCAGCTCCATCTTCGACTTCGAGGGCGATGGCGTCGCCGAGGTGCTCTACAACGACGAGCGCACCTTCCGCGTCTTCCGCGGCCCGGACGGCAGCGTCTTCCTCGACCGCTGCAACACGAGCGGCACGCTTCGCGAGTTCCCCATCGTCGTCGACGTCGACAACGACGACCACGCGGAGATCGTCCTCATGGAGAACGACTACGCCTACGCCTGCCTGGACGGCTCGCCCTCCTCGACGGGGATCCACGTCTTCGGACACCCGGAGAACCAATGGGTGCGGACGCGGCGCATCTGGAACCAGCACACCTACCACGTCACCAACGTGAACGAGGACGGCACGGTCCCGGCGCGCGAGGCGCCGAACTGGTCCGCCGAGCGGCTCAACAACTTCCGCCAGAACGTGCAGCCCGACGGCCTCTTCGACGCGCCCGACCTGGTCGCCGTCGACCTCGTCGTCTCCACCCGCGGCTGCCCGAGCGAGCTCCGCCCGAGCGTCCGCGTGCTCAACCGCGGGCGCTCCGGAGCGCCCGCGGGGGTGCCCGTCAGCTTCTACGAGGGCGAGGGGGCCGCGCGCACGCTCCTCGGCCGCGCGACCACCACCCGCCCGCTCCTGCCTGGGGAGAGCGAGCTGCTCACGCTCGAGCCGCCCTTCGCCGTGCCGGCCGAGCGCGGCGCGGAGGTCTTCGTCTTCGAGGCCGTCGTGAACGACCCCGAGGACATGCCGCTGGCCGGACTGAACGAGTGCCGCCCGGAGAACAACGGCGCCGGCCCGGTCGAGGCGAGCTGCCCGCTGGTCGAGTAGCCCGCCTGCCGGGACGCTCGCCACCCGCCTGCTCCGCACCACGCCCCGCGACGTGCTCGGGCGCGGGGGGTCGCCGCGTCGATCGGCGAAAGAACTTTTCAACTGGACGAGAATACGGGCTTCGATTGAAGCTGGGCGCGGGTACGGCGTCCACCCCGAGAGTCGCCGACGGGCGGGGAGCAGGCTTCGGGCCTCGCCGCGTCCCCGCCCGCGCCGCTCGCCCACGGACCGCCTCCATCGACCAGGGGAAAGAATGACGAAGCTCCGCGCGGCCCTCCTCGCCGCCCTCGCCACCGCCGTCCTCGCGCCGCCCACGGCCGAGGCCCAACGACCCGCCCAGCAGCTGAGCGTCGCCGCCCAACAGATGCGCGTGCAGCTCGAGCAGCGCGGCCGCCGGGGCCCGCTCTATCGCGAGGTGCTCCAGCTCGAACAGATGGCGCAGCGCGTCTGGCAGCGCCGCGGTCGTCGGGGCCGCCCCGGCCGCGCCGCCGCCCGCCTCGAGCGCCAGTACCGGCAGACCCGCGCCGCCGTGCACCGCGCCGTCGGCCTCGACGAAGCCCTCCTCGACACCTGGGACGAGGTCGTCTTCGCCGCCCGCAACCTCCACGGCCGGCCCTGGATCGGCCAGCCCACGCCGCAGCCGCACCCGCCGCAGCCGCCCCCCGTCGTCGCCGCGACCTGGAGCTTCGAGGGCCGCTTCGAGCGCCTCCCGGTGCGCATCCAGGCCCAGAGCCGCGACCAGCTCCACCAGCAGTGCCTGCGGTTCGCCCGCGGCAGCCGCGTCAGCCACGTCGACGACATCGTCGTCTTCGGCGCGCGGCATCGGAACGGCCCAGGCTTCTGGGACGCCGACGCCCTCTGCAGCATCGCCGCCCTGAACGCGCGCGCCTCGCAGGCCTTCGGGATGCGCGTCACCGGCGACGTGGAGGGGCTGCCCTTCTCCCTCCAGGGGCCGCGGCCGGAGATCGAGCGAGCGCTCCAGACCTACCTGCCCCGCGCGCTCCGCGGGATGACCACCATCGACGACGTGACCATCGACGGGCGCCGCTACCACAACGGCCCCGGCTTCTGGAACGCGCAGCAGGTGCTCCAGATGATCTTGTCGCAGCTCCCGGCCGGCGGCGGCCCCGTCGTCCAGCCCGCGACCTACGGCGGCGGCGTGATCTGGGAGGCCCAGGGGGACGTCGAGGGGAGCCCCTTCCGGCTCCAGGCGCAGAGCCGGCCGCAGCTCCAGCAGCAGTGCCTCCAGTTCGTGCAGGCCTCCGGCCTCCACCACGTCGACGACATCACCGTCAACGGCCAGCGCTACCACAACGGCCCCGGCTTCTGGGACGCGCAAGGCATCTGCAACCTCATCAGCAGCCAGGCCCGCCAGAGCCAGGTGCGCACCTTCTGAGCGCCGACCGCGGCGGCCCCCGCGCGACGCCCTCGCACCTCCCCGGTGCGGGGGCGTTCGCGTCTCGGGCGCCGGCGCCCATCGCGTGCTCTCGCCTGGCCCGCTCCGCGCCTCCGAGCGCGCCCCGGGCGCCGAACCGACGGCCGTCCCCACGCAGCAGGGCCCGCGCCCGATGGGGCGCCGATGAAATGTCGCGGGGCCCTCGTACGTAGCTGCTACCGTGACGACCGTGGAGCTCCGCCCGCGCAAGCCGATCGAGGAGCCCCTCCCCGGGGCCGACCGCCGCGGCGCGCCCGATCCGACGACCCGCACGCGCGAGCGCGAGACGACCCGCGTACGCGCCGAGCGCCACTTCGGCCCGCTCCGCGCCCTCGGCTGGCTCTTCGTCTTCGCGATCCTCGTCGCCGGCGCCCTGGTCGGCGCGCTGGTCTACCGCATCGCCTTCCCGCCCGCCGAGCCGGCCCCCGTCACCGAGGTCCTCGAGCCTTCGCCCGACGTGGTCGTCGCCGTCCGCGACCTGGCCCGCCTCGAGACGGCCAGCTTCCACATGGAGCGCGTCATCGACCTCCGCGAGCGCCAGCAGACGCTCTTCGGGCTCGTCCAGGCCGAGGACGCGATCCTCCTGGTCGCCGCCGCCGACGTCTCCGCCGGGGTCGACCTCACGAAGCTCCAGGACGGCGACATCGTCGTCGAGGAGACGGAGCACGCCCGCCGGGCGGTCCTCACCCTGCCCGCCCCGGAGATCTTCACCGCGCGCCTCGACAACGACCGCACCTACGTGCACTCGCGGGAGACCGACGCGCTGGCCGAGCGGAGCGCGGAGCTCGAGTCCCGGGCGCGCCGCGAGGCCGAGCGATCGCTTCGGGAGTCCGCCGTCGAGGCCGGCCTGATCGAGCGCGCGCGGGCGAACGCCGAGTCGTCCCTCCGCACGCTCGTGGAGGCCCTCGGCGTCGACGAGGTCGTCTTCCGCTGGAAGGACGCGGAGAGCGGCGAGCAGCGCGGCGAGGAGACCGCCCGGGTCACCGCGCCCAGCGAGTAGGACGCGCGGGGACGCGCTGCGACGCGCCGCGACGACGCCCCGCGAATCGACACCTCGCGAATCGACACCGGCTCGGGGTCGGTGGTCCCCAGCCGCGCCCGTTCGCCGCCCGCCCGCCGCCCGCTCGCCCCGACGGGACACCCTGGCACGCATCCTGATACCGTGAGGGCGGATGCTTGCCTCACTCCGCCCTCGCTGGGCGCCCGCCCTCCTCTCCCTGCTCCTGACCGCCTGCGACTGCGGCGGAGGCGGCGGCGAGCCCGGAGAGTGCACGACCCGCGACGACTGTGGCCGGGACGAGATCTGCGTCGACGGCCGCTGCGTCGACGCCCCGGACACGGACGCGGGCGGCGCCGACGCGACCGTCCCCGGCGACGGAGGCACCTGCGAGCTCCCCTGCGGGGGCGCCTGCTGCGAGGCCGGCGAGCTCTGCGTGGACGACGCCTGCGTCGCCGACCTCGGCCCCTGCGAGACCTCCGACGATTGCGCGGACGACAGCTTCTGCGCCGACGGCCGCTGCGTCCCCTACGGCCCGCCCGGTCGCGACCGCGACGACGAGTGCAGCCGCGTCATCGTCGCCGGCACCTTCCAGCCCACGGTCCAGTGCGCCTTCGACGAGGCGCCCGAAGGGGACGCCTTCCCGGCCCACCTCCACGTCCTCTCGACGCCCATGGTCGTCGACTTCCGCCAGGGTCGCGGCCCCGACGATCCCGCCGCCCCCTCCATCGTCGCGGTCTTCGACGACGGCGTGGACGGCAGCTCCGAGCAGCCCACGGGCGTCATCCGCATCCTCGACGGCCGCACCTGCGTCCAGCAGGCCGAGCTCGGCTCGCTCCAGCTCGTCTCCCACTCCTCGCCGCCCGCCGTGGGCGACCTCGACGGCGACGGCGTCGCGGAGATCGTCGCCTTCAAGGCGGGCGGGGGCCTCGTCGCCTTCACCTGGGACGCGGACGCGGGCGCCTGGACCCTCCTCTGGCGGAGCACGACCGACGGCACGACGCCCTTCGATCCGACCGGCAGCGGCTGGGCCGGCCCCTCCATCGCCGACCTCGACGACGACGGCGTGCCCGAGGTGATGCGGAGCGGCTACGTCTTCGACGCGGACGGCGTGCTCCTCGACGACACGCTCGGCAATCTCCCGGGCTCGAACGTCGGCGTCTTCGCCGTCACCGCCGACGTCGACGGCGACGGAGTCGTCGAGCACGTCCAGGGCCATGGCGTCTGGCAGTGGGACGCGGCCGGGACGGCCTGGGTCGCCGAGAGCTGGTCCCCAGGGGGCACGGAGCCCGGCCACGTGGCCATCGCCGACTTCGGCGCCTTCCCGGGCAGCGTCGACTGGCCGGCGAGCGCACCGGAGGTCGCCGTCGTGGGCAGCGGCTTCATCCGCGTCCAGACCCTCGACGGCACCCCGATCCTCGGTCCCCTCGCCATCCCCGAGGGCGGCCAGGGCGGCCCGCCCACCATCGCGGACTTCGACGGAGACGGCCGCCCCGAGGTCTCCACGGCCGGCGCGAGCCGCTACGTCGTCGTCGACCTCGACTGCGCTGCCGACCCGATCGGCGAGTGCGCCTCGGGCCGCACGGACGGCATCCTCTGGACCCAGCCCTCCCAGGACCAGTCGAGCAACCGCACCGGCTCGAGCGTCTTCGACTTCGAGGGCGACGGGCGCGCCGAGGTCGTCTACGGCGACGAGTGCTTCCTGCGCGTCTACGACGGCGAGACCGGCGACGTCGTCTTCAGCCAGGCCCGCTCGAGCTGCACCTGGTACGAGAACCCGGTCATCGCGGACCTCGACGGCGACTTCAACGCCGAGATCGTCCTCGGCGACAACTTCAACTGCCCGAACGACCCGAGCGGCACCGGCCGCGACTGCACCCCCTTCGGCCTCGACGCACGCCAGACCGATCCGCTCTTCGCCGGCCTCCGCTGCAGCGAGGACGCGGACTGCCTCTCCGCGAGCTGCGTCGAGGGCCTCTGCCGCTGCACCACCGACGAGGAGTGCTGCGCCGGCCTCGGCTGCGACTCGGCCCCCTTCGTCTGTGAGGCGCCCCCCGCCGGCACGCCGGGCAGCGGCAACACCTGCCGCGCCTCCCGCCCGCGCGGCACCCGCGGCGTGCGCGTGTTCTCCGACGCGGCCGACCGCTGGGTGCGCTCGCGCACCATCTGGAACCAGCACGCCTACCACGTCACCAACGTGAACGACGACGGCACCATCCCGCGGAGCAGCGACGCCGAGCTCAACTGGACCGCGGACGACCTGAACAACTTCCGGGCGAACGTGCAGGGCGCCGCCATCCCCGGAGCCGCCCCCGATCTCACGGCCCGCGGCACGCCGGTCGTCTGCGACGCCGAGGGGATCGCCGATCTCGCCGCGCGGGTCTGCAACCGGGGTACGGAGCCGATCGGCGCCGGCATGAGCGTCGGCTTCTACGAAGGTACCGAGCCGAGCGACGAGACGCTCATCTGCCGTGGGGCGACCGCCACCGTCCTCGAGCCCGGCGAGTGCGAGGCCGTGAGCTGCCCCTGGGGCGACCCGCCCGCCGAGCGACCGGGCGTCGACGTCACGGTCGTGGCCGACGATCTCGGGGAGAACGGCGAGTGCTTCGAGGGAAACAACCTCGGCACGCTGCCCGGCGTCTTCTGCGGCACCATCGAGTGAGCGCTCCCTCGACCGACAGGCGTGGCCGCGAACCCAGCTCACGAGCCTCGACGTCGCCGTGCGACGACTCGGTGAGCAACGCCACGTTCCGTTTGACAGCGTTGGAATCCACCGCCTAGCTTCCCTGCGCCGGTGGGGCCGCTCCTCCGGCATTCTCATTCGTTTCATGCGCCGCTCCCACCGCCTCCCCGC
This sequence comes from Sandaracinus sp., assembly GCA_002699025.1. Taxonomy (GTDB): domain Bacteria; phylum Myxococcota_A; class Polyangia; order Polyangiales; family Houyiibacteriaceae; genus Houyiibacterium; species Houyiibacterium oceanicum. Next base: position 83,189 of record PABA01000232.1, read on the forward strand.
CGCGCTGACTCTCCTCGCGCTCGCCTCCGTCGGCCTCGCCTCCAGCGGCGCCGGCGCCGCCGAGGTGGAGAGCATCGTCTTCATCAACGGCCGGCCGACCCACGTCTACTTCAACGACGGGGACAGCTTTCGCCAGCTCGACGGCCCGTGGACCGGCCGCGGCTCGCGCCTCGGGGGCTTCAACACCCTCGAGAGCTTCGGCCCGACCCACGCCTGGGGGAACTGGCACCCCTACGAGCTCTACATCAACGCGAAGCAGGCGACCCTGAACGGCCGGCGGGGCATCTGGCATTGCTCCACCGAGGGCGAGACCGACACCTACGGCCGCGTGCTCCTCGACTGCCCGGACCTGGCCATCGACCAGATCTCGAAGGGCCTCGCCCACCCGATGCAGATCGACGACACGCCCACGCGCCCGACCTACATCCGGGCGCTCCGCGAGGCGATCCGGCACCGGCGCGGCATGTGGGCCCACGGCGTCCCCGGCTTCGTGCTCACCTCGCTCCACAGCGCGGACGAGGACCCGACCCGCGACGTGCACTACAACCGCATGGTCTCGACCCGCGACGGCCACTCGGAGCCCTGGATGCACACGGACCGCTACCCCGAGTGCTCCTGGCAGTGCGCCACGGAGATCCAGGCGGACGAGACCCGCGTCTACGCCTTCGCCCGCTCGCTGCGGGCCGACCGAGAGACGGCGCCCGTCGTCGCCGACTACGGCAACCAGCTCCTCATCGAGCTCGTCGACCGCTACGCGCGCCTCGGCGAGCTCCCCGAGTACACGCCGGAGGAGATGGCCACGGCGCTCGAGCCGCGCCTCCAGGCGGCGCGCGAGTCGGGCCTCCTCGGTGAGACGGAAGAGGTCCTCGGCGCGTGCATGCTCTACACGGCCTTCACCCGCCGCTACGGCCGCGAGCGCGCCCCCTGCCTGATGGGCCACGGCTCCCGGCCGCCCCAGCTCCCGTACCGGCCCCAGCCGCGGGTCACGCCGCCCGGCGGGCTCCGAGGCGCGGCGCCGCTCCTGCCCGGCCAGCGAGGTCTCCTGTGAGCCGCTCTCGACTCCTCCGCCCCGGCTGGCTGCTCCTGGTCCTCCCGGCGGCCTTCGCCTGCTTCGATCCGGATCGCGTGCCCACGGGCACGACGCCGAGCACGGAGACCGACCCCTTCGCCTGTGAGGACGGGCGCGACAACGACGGCGACGGGCTCGTCGACTGCCAGGACCCGGACTGCATCCAGCGGAATTTCTGCGGCGAGATCGTCCCCGACCTCCCCCCGAGCGGCGTCGAGGGCACGCTCCGGACCTGCGTGGACCGCATCGACAACGACGAGGACGGCCAATTCGACTGCGGCGACCGCGACTGCCAGTCGATCCGCGAGCTCTGCTGCGTGAGCGAGTTCAGCGACGTGAGCTGCTCGGACGGCATCGACAACGACGGCAACGGCTTCGCCGACTGCCAGGACTTCGCCTGCCGCCGCAACCCCTTCGTCACCGTCTGCAACGAGGAGACCGTCTGCGACGACGGCTTCGACAACGACGGGGACCGGCAGACCGACTGCAACGACGACGACTGCGACGGCGACCCGGCCTGCGGCGCGGGCCCCGAGGACTCGGACGCGGCCTGCAGCGACGGCGTCGACAACGACGCCGACGGCGACACGGACTGCGACGATCCGGACTGCGCCGGCACCACGCCCTGCAGCATCGAGATGGGCCCCGAGGACACGGTCGCCCGCTGCACGGACGGCGGCGACAACGACGGCGACGGCTTCACCGACTGCGCGGACTTCGACTGCTGCGGGGATCGCGAGTGCACGATGCCCATCGACCCGGCGGTCGACGAGTTCTGCAACGGCGGCGGCGACGCCGAGAACACCACCGAGGCCTGCACCGACGGGGTCGACAACGACGGCAACGGCTTCGTCGACTGCGCGGAGTTCGGCTGCTGCAACTCGGACGGCGACTGCATCAACGACGACGTGCAGGCCTACTGCGACGCCCGCTCGGAGACGAGCTGCGCCGCCTGCTCGGACGGCATCGACAACGACGGCAACGGCTTCACCGACTGCGGGGACTTCAGCTGCTCCCGCAGTAACGAGGTCTGCGACGGCGTGCCGCTCCGGGACCGCTGCGAGTCGAGCTACGCGAGCTGCACCGACGGGCGCGACAACGAGGACGACGGCTTCGCCGACTGCGGTGACTTCTCCTGCCAGGACGTGCTCCAGCTGGTGACGCTCGTCGGCCCCGACGGAGAGCCGCGCATGGTCCCCGCGAGCCCCTGCGACGAGAGCGTCGTCGACGCCGACGCCGACGGAGAGCCCGACAGCATCGAGGACCTCCTCGACCTGCGCCTGGCGGACCCCGATACCTTCTTCACGCGCGCCTACCAGCAGGCCCAGGGCCGCTGCACGGACGGCGTGGACAACGACAGCGACGGCTTCGTCGACTGCGACGACTGGGACTGCCAGTGGAACCCCCTGCTGAACCCGCAGACCCAGCGCCCGCTCGTCGAGGGAGGCGACCCCCCGCTCGGGCCCGGCCCGGGCCTCTGCCAGGGCGGCTTCTTCGACCGCGACACCCTGACCTGGCGCCTGCCCCGCGAGGGCGAGGTGATCCAGGTGCCCCCCGAGGAACAGGTTTCGCTCCTCTGCCGCTGAGGCGGCGCGGGAGCTCCGAGAGGACGAGACGCATGAGGTATGGAGCACGGTTCGCGCTGACGGGCGCGCTGCTGCTGGCCGTCACGGGCACGGCCTGGGCCCAGACCGGCGAGGACGCCGCCCCCGACGAGGGCGCCCCGGCCGATCTGCAGATGCCCGCGAACGAGGCGCCGCCCGCCGACGCCGACGAGCCCGCCGGGGCCCCGGTGCCGACGAGCTCGCCGGCCACCGAGTCGCGCTGCGACGACGGCGCCGACGACGACGGCGACGGCATGGTCGACTGCGCCGACGCGGACTGCTTCGAGGACCCGATCTGCGAGGCGAACACGGGCGACGAGCGGAACGACGAGCGCTGCAGCGACTGGGTCGACAACGACGGCGACGGCATGACCGACTGCGAGGACACGGACTGCACGACGCCGCCCGTGACCGTCTGCGAGGGCTCGGCCGCGCGGATGACCCCCGCCAGCCAGCCGAACGACGGAGAGGAGGACCTCCCGGAGCTCGAGGGCGACATGAGCGCGGAGGACCTCATCGGCGGCTTCGGCGACGCCGACGGCGAGCGGAACGACTACCTCTGCTCGGACGGCGCCGACAACGACGGTGACGGCCGGACCGACTGCGCCGACTTCGGCTGCCGCTTCGACCCGCAGGTCACGGTCTGCACGGCCAGCCCCGGCTACCGCTTCGGCGTGGTCGCCGGCGTCGGCTTCGAATACGACGCCCAGGCGGACGACGACATCCAGACGCCCTACGACGTGCGCTTCACCCGCCTCCAGCTCCGCGCGCTCGGCCAGATCCCCTACATCGAGAACAGCTTCTTCCTGATCTCGGCCCGCCTCGAGCGCTCCCCGCGCATCACCTTCGCCCACTTCCAGATCCCCGTGGGCAACCGGGGCCACTACGTCGCCATCAACAGCGGCGGCGGCAACCTCTCGTCGGCGCTCATCATCTCGACGGCGAAGCAGCCGCTCCTCGACCCGCCCTTCTACATGCTCAACGAGTTCGAGGAGGGCAACGGCGCCGCCATGGAGGCCGGCGGCCCGCTCCTCCCGAGCGGCCGGCTCCGCTTCCGGGTCTTCGCGGCCGGCGGCTCGGGCCGCTCGAACGGCAACGTCGGTGGGCGCTTCTTCCCGGACGACAACCAGAACTTCACGTACACGGCCGGCGCACAGCTGCACCTGAACTTCATCGGCCACTTCGGCCGCTTCGACTCGCCGCTGCTCTACACGAAGGTGCCCCTCGGCCTCGGCATGCTGATCGGCGGCAAGTGGGACCAGCGGGCCGACGAGCGCTACCCCGCCGCCAACGCCCTCCTGGTCTTCAAGCACAGCTACTTCCTCTTCCGCTTCGAGAACTACTTCAAGTACTCGCTCGACTTCGGCGGCTCGGTGCAGAACGCCTTCAACGCGCAGCTCTCCGTCCTGCTCTACCCCCGGTGGCTCATGTTCGCGGCCGACTTCGGCATGTACCGGGGCGGCGACTTCGACGAGGACGAGCTGCCCACGGAGGGCGGGCCGCAGCAGCCGCGGAACGAGTGGCAGGCGCGCGCCGCGCTCCACCTCTGGTGGTACCGGAACATCGGCCTGCTCTCGCTGCTCTACACGGAGCGGCACCTCGAGGACCTCGAGTTCCGCGACGACGATCAGAACACGGAGCGCTCGGTCCGCGTCGAGGTCCAGTTCCGCTTCTGAGACGGTCGCTCGAAGGAGCGAGCCCCAGCGCGACGCCCGCCCCGGCCCCCGGAGCGGGCGTCGTCGCGTTCGGGGTGCGTCGGACGAAGCGCCCGAGGATGCGCTCGGCCTCGCGGAGCCTCTCCGCGCCCGGCACGACCTCGTCGAGCGAGACGTAGCCCTTCAGGTAGGCCGTCGCGAGCCGCCCCCGCGCCTCGGGAGCGGGAGCGTCAGCTCCAGCGCCGTCAGCTCCAGCGCCAGCGTCAGCTCCAGCGCTAGCGTCAGCTCCAGCGCTAGCGTCAGCTGCAGCTCCAGCGTCAGCTGCAGCTCCAGCGACAGCTCCGGCGGGAGCGGGGAAGCGGAAGCGCTGGAGCGCGAACGCCGGAGCTGCCTTGCCCCCCCCGCGTTCTCGCCCCCGCCCCCTCGTGCTACACCCCGCCCATGCGCACGCCCCCGCTCGTGCTCCTCCTCCTCGCCGGCACCGCCTGCGGCCGCGACCTGCCGCCGCGTTTCGTCGTCGAGCGGGACGTCGGTGACTTCGCCTACCGGCGCTACCAGCGTGTCCTCGACGTCGAGTTCCCGGTCCCCGAGAACCCGGCCGAGGGCCACACGGCCACCTACGTGCAGCGCACCCGCGACGGGCGCGACGTGATCCTCGCGACGGCCTTCGTGACCGTCTACGAGCAGGCGCCCTCGCTCAGCTCCGAGGTGCGCGACCGCCTCGACGAGCTCGGCAGCTACGACGTGGTCGTCGAGAAGAACGAGGGCGAGTGGATGTGGCGGCTCGACAGCGGCGAGCTCCCCTGGCTGCTCTGGGTCAGCGGCCGCTACCTCGTGAAGCTCGGCGGCCCGCCCGGCGGCGCCATCCCCGAGGAGCTCGTCGAGACCTACGCGGACCTCTACCCGAGCGACCTGAACGAGCACGGCCGGGCCCGCGAGGGGGCCGCGAGCCACGGCGCCTCCGCCGCCAGCGACGAGGGCGAAGACCCGGAGCTCGAGATGCCCTCGAGCCTCCGCGAGGGAGCCCCCCAATGAGCCGCCCTCCCCTGAGCCGGCTGCGGTCGAGCCTCGCCGAGCTGAAGGCCTACCGGGTCCCGCCCGAGCCGCCGCCCATCAAGCTCGACGCCAACGAGAGCCCCTGGCCGCTCCCGGAAGACGCGCGGCGCACGCTCGCCGAAGCCCTCGCGGCGCTCCCGCTCCACCGCTACCCCGACGGCCTGGCCCGCGGCCTGCGGAGCGCCCTCGCCGCGCACCTCGACGCGCCCGAAGAGGGGCTCCTGCTCGGCGTCGGCTCGGACGAGTGCATCACCATGCTCTACGGCGGGCTCGCGAAGCCGGGCCCGAGCGGCGAGGCGGTCGTGCTCTTCCCCGGCCCGACCTTCGTCATGTACGCGCACACGGCCCGCGCCCACGGGCTGGTGCCCGTCGAGGTGCCGCTCGCCGACGACTGGACCCTCGATCCCGAGGCCATGCACGCGGCGCTCGAGCGGCACCGACCGAACCTCGTCTTCTACGCCTCCCCGAACAACCCGACGGGCAACGCCTTCGACCCGGAGACGATCCGCGCCCTCGCCGACGCGCACCCGGAGACGCTCCACGTGGTCGACGAGGCCTACGGGCCCTTCCACCGGGACCGGCCGGAGGAGCCCGCGAAGACGCTCCGCCCCTGGGTGGCCGAGCGACCGCAGGTCGCCGTCATGAGCACGCTCTCGAAGTGCGGGCTCGCTGGCGCGCGCCTCGGCTGGCTCTACGCGGATCCGGCGTTCGTCGCCGAGCTCGAGAAGGTGCGCCAGCCCTTCAACCTGAACGCGCTCACGCAGGAGGCCGCGCGGCTCGCCCTGACGGACCTCGCCCCGGTGATCGAGGAGCAGCTCCGGGCCATCGTGCGCGAGCGCGCGGTGCTGCGCGGCGCCCTCGAGGCGATCGAGGGGCTCCACGTCTGGCCCTCGGACGCGAACTTCCTGCTCGTGCGCGTGCCCGGCGACGCCGTGGCGCTCCGTGAGCGGCTCTGGGCCGAGGGCATCGCGGTCCGCGTCTTCGCGTCCCACCCGCGCCTCGCCGGCCACCTGCGCCTCACCGTCGGCACGCCCGACGAGAACGCCGCCCTGGTGGACGCGCTCCGCCGCGCGCTCTGAGTCCTTTCGGCCGGGCGGTGCTCGGCCCTTCGCCCGCCCTCCGCCCTGGCGCGGCCCCGCTCCCCGCGGCGCGGCCGGGTCGCGCGCCCGAGCGCGGGTGAGGGCGGGATCCGGAGTCAGGCCTCGGGCGGGATCACGACCTCGTCGCTCCCCGGGTCGGCGCCGGCGCCGGGCACGTCGTGGAGCGTGTGATCCTCGCGCTGGCGCACGGACTCGCTCCGGGCCGCGACCAGGTCCGCCGGGCTCGGCTCCGCCTCCTCGGGCGGCATCATCGAGACGTTGAGCGGCGGCAGGTCCTCGAACCAGGAGAAGAACTCGAGCAGCTTCGACTTCCGATCGGAGGGCAGGTAGTCGAAGTTCACGCCCCGGTCGCTGATCTCCCAGAACTCGCTCGAGCGCACGCCGAGCAGCTCGTCGCGGATGCTGCCGAGCCGGTCGCGCCGCTCCCGCTCCATGTCCCGGAAGATGTCCTGCGCCCGGTCGAGGTCCCCGTGCGCCAGGTAGTAGGTCGCGAGCTTGCACTGGGCCTTGCGCACGCCGCGGAGCGAGACCTCCTGGACCTCGCTCTCGCTCTCCTTGTCGACCTGCAGGAAGATGCGCAGCAGCTCGCGGATGGCCTTCGAGCCCTCGTCGAAGGCCATCTCGTTCAGCGCGCAGAGGTCGTAGGCAACCGTCTCCAGGATGAAGGGCAGCTTCGCGTTGTAGGAGACGAGCCCGTAGTACTTGAAGTAGCGCGCGATCTCGATCGCCTTGGCGCCGTCGTCGTGGGCGAGGGCGCTCTCCGCGAGGAGCCGGTACTGGTGCAGCACGTTGTAGGCCGTGCGCACGTCGCGCGCGTTCACGGTCGCGCGCAGGTAGGTGTTGAAGAACTTCACGAGGAGCTCGAAGAGCTGATCGTTGCCCGTCTCCAGGGCGTGCTCGGCGAGGTGGCGCGTGTTGATGGCGATCAGGTAGTTGATGTCGCGCATCTTGTTCAGCGCCTCGTTGTAGAGGGTCTGGTACTTGCGCAGCACCTTCATCTCGAACCAGATGCGCCGCGACGAGACCGCGTCGAGCACCTCGTGGGACATGGAGACGAAGTCCGGGTTGTGGGCGAGCTCCCCCTCCACGCGGAACCACTCGTCCTCGAGCCGTCCGCGCACGTCCTGGTACTCGAGGACCATCGCCTTGAGCGCGTCGACGCTCGCCATGGAGATGCCCTTGTCCTTGTGCTCCATGGCGTTGACGCCGATGTCGGCGAGCTGCTCGACGCCGCGCACGGCCTCCGTCTGGCGCGCCTTCACCGAGTGCTTGCTGGTCTGCCCGATGATCTTCATCGCGTGCGCGCGGATGCGGTCCACGATCTGGATCGGGTTCAGGAAGTCGAAGACGAAGGCGAAGTAGGGGAGCAGGATCAGCAGGCAGAGCGCGAGCAGGAGCAGGCTCACGGTCACGCCGGCGAAGGGGAAGGCGCCGTCGCCGGCGGCGGCGTCCGGGAGGCTGACGCCGACCAGGAGAGCTTGGAGCGCCGTCACGACGAAGAAGCCCATGACGGCGAAGTTGATCGGCTCGGCCACGAAGAGCTCGGTGACGCGGTGGGTGTACCGGTTCGAGGCGAGCTCCACGATGATGGCGACGACGGTGATCGCGATGCCGAGCACGCCCGCCACGATCTCGCCGGCGTTGCCGATGGTGTCGGCGGCGGCGCCGCGGTCGCGGTAGAGGGCGATGAGCCAGCCGGGCGAGCCGCCGAGATCCACCGCGTAGGTGATCGCGTAGACCGCGACCGCGAAGCCGAGGAGGATCGCCAGCGGCAAGAGCCAGATCCGCCAGGCGGACGCAGGTTCCGAAGCCATCGCCGAGAGCGTACTACGCTTGGAAGGGCGCAGCGGCCACGAGCGGCTGCCCGGGCGCACGCGGGGTTGTAGGATGCGGGCGATGCGCGGCGCGCGGCGGGGATGGGGGGCGGCGTGGTTGGGGCTGCTCCTGCCGGCCCTGGCCTCCGCACAGGGCTTCGAGGATCCGGGCTTCGATCGGGCCTTCGACCCGGAGGCGCCCGCGGGCGAGGGCGAGGGGCCCGCCGCCGAGGCGCCGCCGGGAGAAGAGCCACCGAGCGCCGCGCCGACGGGCGAGCGCGAGGAGCCCACCGCCGAAGCATCGACGGGAGCGGAAGCGCCGCCGGCCGCGGGCGGCTCGGCGCGCCCGTCCGCGGGCCCCGCGGGCGCGGAGACGGCCGCGGAGACCGGCGCCGCGACGCTCGCTCCCGAGGAGCGGATCGAGCTGCCCCCGGACCCACCGGCGCCGGATCCGTCGATGGAGCGCCTCGACGACGGATCCGTTCGCTGGCTGCTCGGCCTGGCCTTCCTCGCCGGCCCCGGCCGCGACGCGCCCCTCGACGACGCCCTCGCGGCGCGCGGCTTCGGCCCCCCTTCGGCGGTGCTCGGGGGCGAGGTCCAGGCGCTCTACCGACCGGTGCGCGGTCTGGCCTTCGGGCCCCGGCTGGGGCTGCGTCACCGCCACTGGGCCGCCTGGGAGGGGCCGCCAGCGGCGCTGCTGAGCCTCGACCTGATGCTCGCGATCACCGCCCGCCTGCCCATCGGCTCGCGCGTCTGGCTCGGCGGCGACCTGGCCGGGGGCGTGGGCCTCGGGCGGCTGGCGATCCGCGACGGGCGCAGCACGCACGTCCTCGGCCGCTTCCAGGTGAGCGGCGTCTTCGCGCTCGAGCTCGTCGGCGCGCTCCGCGCGACGGTGCGCGCCGGCTACGAGTGGGCGCCCGTGGATCTGCCGCTCGGCGACGGGCGCCTCGGCGGGCCCTTCTTCCTGCTCGGCTTCGAGGTGCGCGAATGAGGCCCCGGCCCCGCGTGCTGCGCGCCCTGCTCCTCGCGCTCCTCGCGCTCCTCGCCTGCCGCGAGACCGGGGAGGCGCCGGTGCGGCTCCTCGAAGAGGGCTTCGAGACGAGCTGCGAGGGGCTCCCCTGCGGCTGGGCCCAGGCCGCCGGGCCCGACGGGGCCGTGACCTGGGTGAGCACCGTGCACCCGGGCGAGCGCGGGCTCCGCCTCGAGGGCGAGGGCACGGCCGCGCTCGGGCCGGGCGCGGAAGGCGCGAGCGTCACCGTGGTCAGCGGGGCGCTCGAAGCCGCCGTGAGCGGGCGCTGCGACGAGGGCACCGCGCTGGCGATCGCGGTCTCGGTCGTCGCCCCCGGCCCGAGGCCCGTGCCCGCCGACGGCTTCGCCGGCGAGGCCCGGCTCCCGACCGAGTGGAGCGGCACCACCTTCACGCCGCTCGTCGGGACCACCGCGCTCCTCGACGGGGGCATCGGCCCGGGCGGCTGGTTCCTCGAGGTGCGGAGCGTCCGTCTGGAGGTGGTGGGCCCCGGCGCCTGCGAGATCGACCACCTGATCCTCGACGGCGTGGGGGCCAGCGACCCGGCCGGCCCGGACGCCTGCTGAGCGCCACGGCTTGACGCGAGGTCTCTCGGCCCCACTCAGAGAGGAGGGAGGTGGCGCGCTGGCCGGCTCGGCTCGGCCTGCTAAGGCGTCTGCTTCCTTCCGCCGGGCGGCGTCGCCCGGCCCGCGGCGAGAGAGCACTCGACCATGACGACCCTGGACACCCGAGCGACCCCGCAGCACGACGCGGACGCGCCGGCCTCGCCGGAGCGCGCCCTCGAGGCGCTCCGTTGGGCCGGCGCCGTCGCCGAGAGCCACGCGCGCCTCGGCGAGCCCCCGGCCACGCCGGGCGAGGACGAGTGGCGCGCGGTCCCCGTCGACACCCTGCGCGAGCACCTCGACGCGATCCTCGTGGTGCGCGGTGAGGGCGTGGAGCACGGCCTCGAGGCCCTGCACCGCGTGGGCTTCTTCCGGGCGTGGCTCCCGGAGATCGAGGCCATGGTCGGCATGGGCGACGGCGAGTGGCGCCACAAGGACGTCTGGAAGCACACCAAGCAGGTCGTGAAGCAGGCCGTGCCGCGCCTGACCGTCCGCTGGGGCGCGCTCCTGCACGACATCGGCAAGCCGAAGACGCGGAAGATCGACGGCAAGGGCCGCGTGACCTTCTACGGGCATGCCGAGCTCGGGGCGAAGATGTTCCGTCGGAAGGTCGCGCGCCGGCTCGGCTTCCAGGGCGAGCTCAAGGACCGGGTGCACTTCCTGATCCTCTACCACCTCCGCCCGAGCCAGTACGACGCGGGCTGGACCGACGCCGCCGTGCGCCGCTTCTACAAGCAGATGGGCGAGGGCCTGACGGACCTCCTCGACCTCGGCCGGGCGGACATCACGACCAAGCGGCCCGCGAAGCGCAAGCGGGGCGTGCGGAACATCGCCGACCTGAAGAAGCGCATCGACGGCATCCGCGCCGAGGACGAGAAGCCCAAGGCCCTGCCGAAGGGGCTCGGCGAGGCGATCATGGAGCGCTTCGGCATCCCGCCGAGCAAGCGCCTGGGCGACCTGATGAAGGCGCTCACGGCCGCGGTCGAGGACGGTGAGCTCGAGCGCCAGGACGACTACGAGAGCTACCTCGCGTTCCTGTCCGAGCACGCCGACCGCTTCGGCGTGTAGTCCGCGCGGTGTTCTTGGGGGGATTACCAGCGGGCCCTCGGCGCCGCCTTCGGCGGCGTCACACGGGTCGTGTTCGCGAAACGGGCGCGTGAGACGTCGACTCGCGCCTGCCGACTCGGATATCGGGCCCGGCTTCTGGCGAACGAGCACGAGCACGAGCACGAGCACGAGCACGTCGGGCGGCGCGTCCAAGCGCGAACGCCCCGGGGTCCGAGGACCGCGGGGCGTTCGTCGTGTCGAACGGCGGCGCTTCGTGGCCGCCGGGTCGCGCTCACTCGCTCGGGGCGGAGCTCCGGCGCATGTACGCGGGGATGTCGAGCACGGCCTCGTCGTGGAGGGCGCTGGCGCCGAAGGCGCGCGTGCCGGCGGCGGCGGCCGGCGCGGGGGCCGGGCGCTCGGCCGGACGGCGGCTCGGGCGGCTGGAGTCGCGGGTGCCGTAGGCGGAGGGCCGGGTGGCCTGCCGCGTGGCCTGCCGCACGGCCGAGCCGAGCGGGAGCGCCTGCCGCTGCTCGCGGTTCGACGCGACCTGCTGGCTCGCCTCCTCGAAGCCGGTCGCGATGACCGTGACCTTCACGAGGTCCTGCATGTCCGGGTCGGTGACGAGGCCGAAGATGATCTCCGCCTCCTCGTGCGCCGCCTGCTGCACCAGGCTCGCGGCCTGCTCGATCTCGCGGAGCTTCACGTCCGGGCCGGCCGTGAAGTTGATCAGGATGCCCTGCGCGCCGTCGACGCTGATGTCGTCCAGCAGCGGCGAGTTGATCGCGATCTCCGCCGCCTCCTGCGCCCGGTGCTCGCCCTTGGCGTAGCCCGTGCCCATGAGCGCGCGCCCCTGGCTGCTCATGATCGTGCGCACGTCGGCGAAGTCGACGTTGATCATGCCATGCGTGGTGATCAGGTCCGAGATGCCCTGCACGGCCTGGAGCAGCACGTCGTCGGCGCGCTGGAAGGCGTCGAGCATGCTCAGGTCGTCGTCCCCGAGGCAGAGGAGCTTCTGGTTCGGGATCGTGATGATGCTGTCGACCGCGTCGCCCAGCTCGAGGATGCCGTTCGAGGCGTTCTTCGAGCGCTTCCGCCCCTCGAAGAGGAAGGGCTTGGTGACGACGCCGACCGTGAGCGCGCCCTGATCCCGCGCGACCTGCGCGATGATCGGCGCCGCGCCCGTGCCCGTGCCGCCGCCCATGCCGGCCGTCACGAAGACCATGTCGGCCCCCGCGAGCGAGTCGGCGATGCGCTGCACGTCCTCGAGCGCGGACTTCCGGCCCACGTCCGGGTTGCCCCCGGCGCCCAGCCCCTTGGTGAGCTGGGGCCCGAGCTGAATCTTGTTCGGCGCGAGGTTGCCCTCGAGGGCCTGCGCGTCCGTGTTCGCGGCGATGAACTCGACCCCTTCGAGGCCGCTCGTGATCATCGTGTTCAGCGCGTTGCCGCCGCAGCCGCCCACACCGACGACCTTGATGCGCGCCTGAAGCTCCGCGTCGTCCGCGAACTCGATCGAGATGGCCATGCCCTTCCTCCCAGGTTGCGGGGTCGTTCCCCCGCTTTGGGGGCTCCTGCCCCCCGTGGATTCACCTTACGAATGCGGCCGGTTCGCCCTCCGGCACAGCACCCGTCATCATTCTTGATTCACGTGGATCGCGTGCGATCCGTATCGCGGCCGAATCGGCCGCAGACTCTCAGAAGACCTCGCGGAACCAGCTGCTGATGCGGCTCCCGAGGCTCGCGCCGGCCGGGCGGATCTCGCTCGGCAGGGGCTCCTCCTCCAGCTCGAAGGCCTCGTGGCGCTCGAGGTGGGCGGCCCCGTACTTCACGAGGCCCACGCCGGTCGCGTAGGAGGGGCTGCGGACCACGTCGATGAGCCCACCGATGCCGGTCGGCGCCGCGCGGCGCACGGGCAGGTTCAGGACCCGCTCGGCGTGCTCGGGCATGCCGTCCAGGAGCGTCGTGCCCCCCGTGATCACCACGCCGCTCGCGAGCATGTCGGCGAAGCCGGTCTCGACGATGACGTGACGGCAGGCGTGGAAGATCTCCTCCACGCGCGGCTCGATGATGTCGCAGAGCACGCGGCGCGGGAGCACCCGCGGCGGGCGCCCGCCGACCGAAGGGACCTCGATGGTCTCGTCCTCGTCGATGAGCTCGGTCGAGGCGCAGCCGTACTTGATCTTGATGCGCTCGGCCTCGGCCATCGGCGTGCGGAGGCCCGTCGCGATGTCGTTCGTGAGGTTGATCCCGCCGATGGGGATGACCGAGGTGTGAACGACGGCGCCGTCCACGTAGATGATGATGTCGGTCGTGCCGCCGCCGATGTCGACCAGCGCGACGCCGATCTCCTTCTCGTCCTCGCTCAGCACCGCGTCGGCGCTCGCGAGGGGCTGCAGGACCACGTCCGATACGTAGAGATCGCAACGCTCGGCGCACTTCTTCAGGTTGGCGACCGCCGTGGAGGCCGCGGTGACCATGTGGACCCGCGCCTCGAGGCGCACGCCGCTCATGCCGACGGGCTCCTTGATGCCGTCCTGGTCGTCGACGATGTACTCCTGCGGGAGCACGTGGAGCACCTGCCGGTCGCCGGGCAGCGGGATGGCCTTGGCCTGCTCGAGGACGCGCTCGACGTCCTCGCGAGTCACCTCGCGGGTCTGGATGGCCGCGACGCCCTCCTGGTTCATGCCGCGGACGTGGCTCCCGGCGATGCCGGCGTAGACCGCGTTGATCTCGACGCCCGCCATCGTCTCGGCCTGGTCGACCGCCGCGCGGATCGCCTGGACCGTCGACTCGATGTTCACGACGACGCCCTTCTTCAGGCCCTTCGCCGGCACCGATCCGATCCCGATGATGTCGAGCCCTTCCTCGGTCTGTTCCGCCACGATGGCGCACACCTTGGTGGTGCCGAGGTCGAGTCCAGCGATGATGTCGTTTTCGGCCATCCGATTCGCTCCAGGGAGGCTGCGTCCGACTTCGACCTCTACACATCCGGGTCGGGGGGGACAAAAAAAGTGCAAGACGCGATCGACTCGGCGATGGCGGGGCGAACGCGCGACGCCGCCCGACGAGGGGCCACGCCCCGTTCGGGGATTGCGGAACGGGACGAATTCGCCGGAGGATGCGTCATGCCCACCTCGTCCGAGCTGCTGCTGGAGCTGAAGGAGCTCCTCGGGGAGACGCTCGGCGAGAAGTACGAGCTGCGCGAATTGCTCGGCGCGGGCGGGATGGGGGCCGTGTACGCGGCGCGGAACCAGTGGACGAAGAAGGACGTCGCCCTGAAGGTCCTCATCGACCGGGGCGACGCGGACCGCGAGTCCGTGAAGCGGTTCAAGCGCGAGGCCCGGGCCGCCTCGCGCCTCGACCACCCGCACATCGTGCAGATCTTCGACCTCGGCCACGAGGAGGGGATGGGCTACTTCATCGTGCAGGAGCTCCTGCGCGGGGAGACCCTCTCGGACATGCTCGAGGAGGGTGCGCTCGGTCTGCGGGAGGCGCTGGAGGTCCTCGTGCCCATCGCGTCCGCGCTCCGGGAAGCGCACGAGGCGGGCGTGGTCCACCGGGACCTGAAGCCCGCGAACATCTTCGTCGTGGAGACGTCCGAGGGGCGCACACCGAAGCTCATCGACTTCGGCATCAGCAAGATCGTGGCGAAGCACACGACGACCTCGGTCTCGGATCTGACGAAGGGCGCGACCATCGGCACGCTCGACTACATCTCGCCCGAGCAGGCCATCGGGGACGAGGACGTCGGGCCGAAGACCGATGTGTGGGGCTTCGGCGCGGTGCTCTTCCGGACCCTCGCGGGGCGGCCGATGTTCGAGGCTCCCGGCCTCGGGGTGATCGGGAAGATCCTGAAGGAGGACGCGCCGCCGCTCCGCTCGGTGGCGCCCGAGGTGCCGGAGGACATCTCGGCGGCGGTCGCGAAGATGGTGCAGCGCGACGCCGCGGCGAGGCTTCCGAGCATGGGGGCGGCGCTGCGGGAGCTCCTCGGCGCCGAGAGCGTGCTGAAGGAGCCCTGGGGCCGCGAGCTCGCGCGGCGCTTCGCGGAAGACGTCGAGGGGGAGCTCCCCGAGATCCTCGAGGAGGAGCCGGAGCACGGCGGCGTGCCCCGCTGGGTCCCCTGGGTGATCGCCGCGGCCTGCGCCGGCCTCGCCGCCTGGGCCCTGCTCGGAACCTGAGCCGGAGCACCGGCTTCGGTTGCTCGCTCGGGCTCGGGCGCCCCTCGGGCTCGGGCTTTGGCTCGGCCGCTCGCTCCCGCCCTCGCTGGGGCTACCGCTTCCGCTCGGGCGTCCGCTTCCGCCGAAGCTCCTCGCTCCGCCCCGGCCGAGCCCCCGAATTCTGGCGCCTTCCGCCATTTGACACTCGGTGCCAGGCGCATCAGAGTGCCCCCATGGACTACAGCACCCGGTCGACGAGCGCGCGCGTGCGCGAGTGGCAGTACCTCACGGGCCGCGACTTCGCCGAGATGGACCGGGCGCGCACGGTCGCCCTCGTGAGCTGCTCTCCGCTCGAGGTCCACGGCCCGCACCTCCCGGTGATCACCGACAACTGGGAGGCCGAGGGCCTGGCGCTCCGGGCCATCGAGAAGCTCAGCGCGCGCTTCGACGACCTCGAGTTCGTGCACCTGCCGCCGATCTACGTCGCGGCGGACGTCGTCCCCCAGCCGGGCTCCGTGATGTTCCGGCCGACGACCATCCTGCGCGTGCTCGAGGATCTCGGCCGCAGCCTCGCCAAGCAGGGCTTTCGGCACATCTGGGTGAGCAGCTTCCACGGCGGCCCGCGCCACTTCGTGCCCATCGAGCTCGCGGCGCATCGGACGAATGAGCGCTACGGCACCAAGATGGTCAGCGTCTTCTCGCTGATGATCGCCCGGCTGACGAACGGCGGCTCGGATCTGAAGAACGTGCTCGGGCAGCTCGAGGGGCTGACGCCGGAGGCGCTCGAGGGGGACACGCACGGCGGCGCGGTGGAGACGTCGATGATGCTGCACCTGCTGCAGAAGGCGGTCGACGCCGGCTACCGGGCCCTGCCGCGGAAGACCGTCGACGCCTGGGTCGAGGCCCAGGGCGAGCCGCCGCTCTCCATGAGCTCGCTGAAGGAGCTGATGCGCGGCTTCAAGCACAAGCTGAAGTTCTTCGAGCGGGAGAGCTACACCGGCCAGCCGGGCATCGCGACGCCCGAGCTCGGCGAGCAGATGCTCGAGCGCCTGGCGGACGAGGCGTCGGCGGCGCTCGCGGATCTCTGGACCGGCGACCTCGACCCGGCCGACTGCCACTCACCGCTCTGGAAGTACCGCTGGCTCTTCACCACGCCGGCCGTGGGCCAGCTCTTCGAGCGCGCCATCGGCTACCGCTCCCAGGTCTTCTGAGCGAGCAGTCACCGCGAGGGAGCGCGGATAGCGAGCTTGCGAGCGGAAGACGCCCCGCGGCCCAGCTCGGAGGCTCGAAGAAGACCTCTCAGAAGCTCTGGTGCAGCGCGACGGCGACGAGGGCGAGCACCTTCTTCACCTCGTCCTCGTCGACGTTCGAGGCGACGTAGTCCGCGAGCGCCGGCTCGAGCTCGCGGAAGCGCGCGGCCGTGTCGCCCTGGCTCGCCTGATCGAGCTCCTCGAAGCCGAGCACGGGCAGCTCCTCGCGCGCGTGATACCGGCGGAAGCACTCGCTCAGCAGCTCCCCGTGGAAGGCCGTGTGGATCACGCCCTCCCCGCCGAGCTTCTCCGACTTCGCCGAGAGGTACTGGCTCACCACCGGCTGCGCCTGGACGAACTGCCCGACGGCGAGCTGCGCGTACTGCGGGTTCTCCATGCGGCTGGACACGTCCTTGACGACGACGGCGACGAGCTCCTCGGGGATGGCGGCCATGGCCGAGCACGATACCAGCCCCACCCTCGCGGCGGCCTCGCTTTCCCGCCCAGGGACCTCGACCCGGCCCGCCGTGGCCCCCCTCACGCCGCGGCCGACCGCCGGCTTGGCCACCGCCCCGCGAGGTGGCAATGTGCGCCGTCATGACGAGCACGAAGGAACAGATCGAGGTCTCGTACGACGTCTCCAACGAGTTCTTCGAGCTCTGGCTCGACGAGAACATGCACTACACCTCGGCCAGCTTCCTGACCGGGGACGAGACGCTCGAGCAGGCTCAGATTCAGAAGTGCAAGATCCTCGCGGACTACGCGGAGATCGAGACCGACAGCCTCGCGCTCGACATCGGCTGCGGCTGGGGCGCCATGCTCGAGTACCTGGTGCGCGAGCGGGGCGTGAAGCGCGCCCACGGCATCACGCTCTCGACGGCCCAGTGCGACTGGATCCACGAGCAGAAGAAGCTCCCGGGCGTGAAGGCCATCGTCTGCGACTACGCCGAGTACGAGCCGGAGGAGAAGTACGACGCGCTCGTCTCCATCGAGATGATCGACCACCTCTGCTCGCCCGAGCAGTCCCGCAAGGGCCTCGCCGTCGAGCTCTACCGGAAGTACTTCACGAAGGTCGCCGACTGGGTGAAGCCCGGCGCCTGCTTCGGCTTCCAGGCCATCCTCCGCAATCGGGTCCCGCGCTCGCGCAAGGATCTCGAGGACCTCGCCTTCACGGCCGACGTGATCTTCCCCGGCGGCCTGAACCCGCGCCTCGAGGAGCTCGTCGCCGCCGTGAACCCGCGCTGGGAGATCCTCGAGCTCCGCACGCAGCGCGAGAGCTACGGCAAGACCACCGCCGAGTGGCTCCGCCGCATGCGCTCCCACGAGGCGCACATCCGCGAGAAGTGGGGCGACCAGCTCTTCGACGAGTACGAGCGCTACCTGGACACGACCGTGCGCGCCTTCGACGCCCACTGGTCGAGCGACGTCCAGATGAAGCTCCGCCGCATCGACTGAGCCCGCTCCATGGGCGAGCTCGAGCTCCTGCCGGTCACGCCGACCACCCTGCTGCGCAGCGCGGGGTGGTTTTTGGCGTTCTTCTGGGCCCTCTTCCTCGGCTCGATCGTCCTCCCGGGCTTCCGCCACCGCGGCTTCCCGCAGCCGGACGGCGCCCGGAAGGACTACAAGCTGAGCGGCTTCGTGCTCTTTGGGAGCACGCACGTGGTGATCGGGCTCGGCGTCGCCTTCCTCGGCTGGCGCCTGACCCCGCTGCTGACCCACTTCTGGTCGCTCTTCATCGTCGTCAACGCCTGGGCCTTCCTCTTCCTCGCCTACCTCTTCGTGCGGGGGCGGCGCCGCGAGAAGGCCATCGAGCGCGACTCGAAGCTCCCGGCCTTCCTCCACGACCTCTGGTTCGGCATCGAGCTCAACCCCACGCTCTTCGGCGTCGATCTGAAGATGTTCTTCTATCACCCGAGCCTCATCGGCCTCGCGGTGATGAACGCCTCCTTCGCCTTCGCGCAGTGGGAGCTCTACGGCGCCCTCACGCCGGAGATGGTGCTCTACCAGGCCTTCGCCTGGTCCTACCTCTTCACCCACTACCTCAAAGAGCACTTCATGCTCTCGACGTGGGACATCCTCGCCGAGCGCTTCGGCTTCATGCTCGTCTGGGGCGACCTCGTCTACGTGCCTTTCCTCTACAGCATGGTGGGCTGGTGGGTGCTCCCGCGCGGCTGGGAAGAGACCCACGGCGAGTGGGTGCACGACGCCTGGCCCACCCTCGCGTACGTCGCCCTCGCCGCCTTCCACCTCCTCTCGCACTGGATCTTCCGCAGCTCGAACTGGCAGAAGGACCGTTTCAAGCGCGACCCGAACGTGACGATCTGGGGCAAGAAGGCCGAGACGCTCGACGGCAAGCTCCTGGTGAGCGGCTGGTGGGGCGTCGGCCGGAAGATCAACTACACCGGAGAGATCGGCGTCTACATCAGCTTCGCCCTCTGCGCCGGCTTCTCTTCTCCCTGGCCCTACGTGCTCCCGCTGACGCTGATCATCCTGCTGACCCAGCGCGCCGGCCGCGACGACAAGCGCTGCCGGGAGAAGTACGGCGAGCTCTGGGAGCGCTACTGCGAGCGCGCCCGCTTCCGCATCTTCCCCTTCGTGTACTGAGGTGGAGCTCACCTTTCGCGTCCTCGCGCTCGTCGCGCCGCTCCTGGTGGGCGCCCTCTGCGGCGGGCTCCGCCTCTTCCCGAAGCCCGACCTGGCCGTCGCGCAGCTGAACCGTTTCGCGCTCTACGTCGCCTTCCCGGCCCTCGTCTACGGCGGCCTCGCCGACGCCCGCTTCGCGCTCCCGAGCGCCTGGCTCTTCTGGGCGCTCGTGCCGGCGACGCTCCTGCTCGCCCTCGCCCTGCTCCGCACCTTCGGCCGCCCCCACGCGGGCTCGCTCGCGCTGGTGGTCGCCTTCGGCAACGTCGCCTACATCGGGCTGCCCGTCGTGCAGCAGCTCCTCGGGGACGCGGCCACGGGCGTCGGCGCCCTCGCCGTCGCCATCCACGTCACCCTGGCGATGGTCTTCGGCCCGGCCCTGCTGCTCCGCTGGAGCGGGGGCGACGGGAGCGCGCCGCCGAGCGCCGTGCTCCGCCAACCGCTCCTCTGGGCGCCCCTCGCGGGCCTCCTCGCGCGACAGCTCCCGGGGGACGCGCGTCGCCTCCTCGGCGCCGTCGCCGACCCGCTCGGCGACGCGGCGGCGCCGGTCGCGCTCTTCCTCCTCGGCCTCTATCTCCACACCCACCGCGCGGTGCTTCGCCGGATCGACCGCGCGGCGCTCGGACACGTCGCGGCCAAGCTCCTGCTCCTCCCCGCGCTCACCTTCGCTGGCGTCGCCGGGGGCCTCCACGCCGGGCTCCTCCCGCTCCGCGAAGCGCAGGTGCTGCTCCTCCTGGCGGCCATGCCCACGGCCATCACCACCTTCGCCATCGCCGAGCGCTTCGGCGTGGGCGTGAACCGGGTCACGCAGGCCATCGTCGCCTCGACCCTCGCGAGCGCGCTCAGCCTCCCGGCGACGGCCTGGCTGGCGCTGCGGGTGCTGCCGGGCTGGGCGTGACCCCTCCACGGAAGACCAGCTCGTCGCGCCAGTACTCGCCGCCGTAGGGCCAGAACTCCTCGAGGGCCGCGTCGCTCGCCTCGCGCTCCGCGTCCCGGAGCGCCCGCACCAGCTTGCCCCAGGCGGCCGGGAGGCGGCCCACGCAGCGGACGACGCGTCCCCGTCGCCCATCGAAGACCTCGACGCGCCATGCCTCGCCGCTCGCGCCGCCCTCGCGGCAGTGGCCCCAGCGGCGCCACTCGAAGCGCTCGGCGACCGCCCAGACGGCCTCCACCTGCTCCACGGCGAGCGGCACCTGATCGGCGCTGCCCTCGTGGAGCGGCTCCCCGTCGACGACGGCGGGCTCGTCCGTGATGTGCAGCTCGCGGGCGCCGCAGTCGAGCTCGGCGCTCCACACGGATCGATCGGACCGCTCCACTCGCACCCGGAGGTAGGCGCCGACGGCGCAGGGCTCGGGCTCGCTCACGGCCACGCGCTCCGGCTCCGGCGCACGGATGGGGCCAGGGATGCGCGCGGGCGGAGGCGCCGGGCCCGACGCGCAGGCCGCGACGCACAGGAGGAGAGTCGAGCGCATCATGGCCGAGCATACGACCCGAGCCAGACCGCCTTCCCGTTCACCGCTCGGAGCCGTCGAGCGGTCTCGCGCTCACTCGGCCGCGTCGGCGTCGCGGCGGGCCCGGCGCTCGGCCGCGGCGGCCTTCACCAGCTCGTGGCGCGTCACGCCGAGGCGCTTGAGCAGCGGGAAGTAGACCTTCTTCAGGAAGAGGTCCCGATCCACCGCGCCCTCTTCGCGCATCACGGAGATGCGGTCCTCGTAGTCCGGAACGATGCCGACGCCGGGCATGCGGAAGTGCTTTGCGACGTGGGCGAGGTCGGCGACCGTCCCCTCGCGATCCTCGCTCAGGTAGACGCGCGTGACGTCCTCGTAGAAGCGCGCGTGCGCGATCTCGTCCCGCGCGATGGTCCGGTAGATCGTCGCGAGCGCCTTGTCCTCGTAGCGCAGCGCGGCCTTCTCCTGGCGGACGTAGATGACGAAGGTCGCCATCTCCTGGAACATCCCGTAGATGGACATGCGCCGGGCGCTCTCGAAGGGCCGCTCCCAGTGCTCCTCCATGAGCTTCGCCTGGAAGTCGAACATCTGCTCTTCGGTGCGCTTGCCCGAGCGCACGAGGTACTCGGTGAGCACGATCGAGTGCTTCAGCTCCTCGTAGCCCCAGTTCGCCGTGAACCAGCGCTGCGCCACGGAGCTCGCCCGCACGGCCTCAAGCCCGCCCTTGATGTAGTCGGGCAGGTAGCTCTCGACGCCGAGGAAGGTCTCCGCGCAGATCGCCGCCGACTCGGGCGTGTCCGGGTTGATCTCGTCCCAGGGGATGTCCCGAAGCGGGTTCCAGCGGCGCTTCTGCTCGGCCTCGTCGAAGAAGGTCTTGAACTTCTCGTAGAGGACGACGTGGAACTGATCGGTCATCTCGACTCCCTTCGGGGCCCTGAGTCGCGCTGGATGGCGCTGGATGGCGCTGGGCGCCGCAGAGCGTCGGCCACGGCGCGCAGACCGCGTTGAGCGCGCTCAGGCGGTGGCGATGCGCTTCTCGACGACGTCGAGGAGCTGCGCGACCGTCTCGATGCCGACGAGCTGGTCGTCGGGGATCTGGATCGAGAGCTCACGCTCCATCTCGCCGACGACCTCGAGCATCGCGAGCGAGTCGACGCCCATGTCGGCGATGACGCTCTCCTCCGTGAGGTCGGCGAAGTCCTTCTCGGCGACCTCGGTCGCCATGCGCTTGAACAGCTCGATCAGCTTGCCACGGTCCATCGTTGCCTCTCGGGGGCGGACGCCCTCTCCTCGATTGGCCGGAGTGTTAGCCGATCGACCGCGTCGTGACAACGCGGCGACGGCGGCGCCTCGTGCGCAAGCACAGCACGAGGCACCCGCGGACGCCAGAAACCGGATCCCTCGCAAAAACCGGCCATTCGGCCGATTCGCGCCCGGGCCGGCGGTCGAGCGACGAAGACCCTTCGCCCCGCGCGGGGCCACCCACTATGCTGCTCGATCGTGCGCGCTGCCGTTCCCGCCGCCACCCTCGCCTGCGCCCTCGCGCTCGCCCTCCCCGCCGCCCGGGCCCAACCCGACGCCGCCGGGGAGCCCGCGCCGAGCGAGACGGCGGACGCCGGCGCCGCCGACGCGCCCGGCCCGCCGGACGGCCACGGCCCATCCACCCCCGAGCGCACGCGCTCCCGCTCCGTCGGCCGCACGAACCACGGCTGGATCCTCCGCTCGGCCCAGCTCGAGTCGGACGACCACGTCCGCGTGCGCCACCCGGGCCACGCCCACGGCGTCCAGGAGCTCGTCGATCTGCTCGCCTGGGCCGCCGGCGAGGTCGCGCGCGCCCACCCCGGGAGCGTGATGCACGTCGGCGACCTCTCGAAGCGGCGCGGCGGGCGGCTGAGGCCCCACCGCTCGCATCGGGCCGGCCGCGACGCCGACATCGGCTTCTACCTGAAGGGCAACGACGGCGAGCCGCTCATGCCGCGGCGCTTCATCGAGATGAACCACGCCGGCAAGGGCACGGATCGGAGCGGCACCGTCTACCACTTCGACGACGCGCGGAACTGGGCCTTCGTCGCGGCGCTGGTCGGGCAGGACGTCGTGCCCGTGCAGTACGTGATGTGCGTCCAGCCGCTGAAGGAGCGCCTGATGGCCGAGGGGCGACGCCAGGGGGCGCCCGAGTGGCTCCTCGCGCGGGTCGAACAGGTCGTGGGCCCTCGGCACACCGGCCGCGGACGTCGGCGCCGCTACGGCACGCACGACTCGCACTTCCACATCCGCATCTACTGCCCGCGCGACGACCGCCCCCGCTGCCGGGACTCGGCGCCCTTCTGGGACTGGGTCGACCGCTCCACGCTCGAGCCCGAGCGCCGCCGCCGCACGCGCCGCCGCCGGGTCAGGCGTCGCCGCGGGCGTGGATCCGCTCGCCGCGGATCCGATGCGCGGCGTCGAGGATCCGCCGCACGGCGAAGAAGCCGACGCCGAGGCAGCCGAGGCTCGTCGATGCGGCGATGAGGAAGAGGATCAGCAGCTGGTACTTCACGGCCTCGACGGGCGACGCGCCGGCGAGGATCTGACCGGTCATCATCCCGGGCAGCGACACGATGCCCGCGACCATCATGGCGTTGACGATGGGCACGATGCCGCGCCGGACGGCGCGCCGGAGCGGGTCGCGGGCGGCCTCCCAGCGGGTGGCGCCCAGCGCCAGGTCGAGCTCGATGCGCGCGCGATCGTCGGCGAAAGCGCCGAGGAGGCTGTCGAGGCAGAGCGAGAGGCCCGTCAGGCCGTTGCCGAGGAGCATGCCGAGGAGCGGGAGCGCGTAGCGGGGCGCGTACCAGGGCTCGGCGCCGACCAGCACCGCGCCGCCGAAGACGGCCATCACGCCCGCCGTGCAGACGAGGGTCGCGAAGGCGCCGAGGAAGCCCCCGTCCACGGTCCACTGGCTGCGCTTCAGGGCCGCACGGGTCGCGGCGAGGGTCATCACGCCGAGGGCGGCGAAGGTGAGCGCGAGGTGGGTCTGGGCGAAGATCCACTCGAGGGCCCAGCCCACGAGGAGGAGCTGCACGGTGGCGCGCGCCATGCCGAGCAGGAGCTGCCCCTCGAGCTTCAGCCGGAGCGCGAGGCTGATGACGCCGGCCACCAGCACGAGCGCCGCGGCGCCGCCGACCTGCCAAGGGCCGAGGGCGATGGCCTCGCTCGCGCCCGCCGCGCCGTTCACGTCGCCTCCGCGGCGAAGGGGCCGAGCTCGAGCGTGCGCGCCCAGGCGGGGGCGTCGTGGTGGAGCACGAGGAGGAGCGCCGTGTCCTCGAGGCGCGCCGCGAGGAACGCGAGGAGCTCCTCGCGCGTCTCCGGGTCGAGGCTCGCGGTGGGCTCGTCGAGGAGCGCCAGGCCCGGGCGGTGGAGGAGCCCGCGGACGAGCTGCACCCGCTGCTGCTCGCCGCCGGAGAGGGAGCGGGCCTCGCGCGCGAGCACGCCGTCCCGGAGGCCGAGCTCGGCGAGCCAACGTTCGGCGCGCTCTTCCGGAAAGGGCTCCTCGGCGACGCCGAAGGCGAAGGAGCGGGCGAGGTTCTCGCGCACGGTCCCCGGGTGCATGACGGGCGCCTGCGGCACGTAGGTCACGCGGCGCCGCCAGCGCGGCGTACCCACGACCTCGGCCGTCTCCCCGTCGAAGCGCACGGCCTCGCCCGGGTCCGCGTGGAGCGCCGCCAGCGTGCGAAGGAGGGTCGTCTTGCCGAGCCCGCTCCGACCCCGGAGCGCCACCGCGTCCCCGGCCTCGAGCGTGAAGGCGACGCCCGCGAGGAGCCGCTCGGGCGGCTGCCCGACGCTCACCGCCAGCCCGTCGACCACGAAGCGCACGCTGTGAGTCCTACGACGCTCCCTCCTTGCTGGCGAACCGGCGAGCGTGAAACGTTCCCGCCGTGGCACGCCCTCCGACGACCTACTGGGAATACATCCGCGTCGAGGACCTCCTGAAGCTCCAGAGCGGCCTCGCCGAGACCGAAGAGGGGCTGAGCAACGACGAGGTCCTCTTCATCACGATCCACCAGATCGACGAGCTCTGGTTCAAGCTCCTGCTCCGCGAGCTGATCTCGATCCGGGATCTCTTCGCCCAGTCGCCGGTGCCCGAGCAGTCGCTCTCGGAGGGCGTCCGCGGCATGCGCCGCATGGTCGGCCTCTTCCACCAGGTGGCGCAGCACTTCGCGCTCATGGAGACCATGACGACGCGCGACTACCTCGCCTTCCGCGACAAGCTCAGCCCGGCGAGCGGCTTCCAGTCGGCCCAGCTCCGGGAGATCGAGATCCTCATGGGGCTCGAGTCGAAGCTGCGCGTGCCCCTCGGCGGCGAGTCCACCTACATGGACGCGCTCAAGAACCACGACGGCTCGGACTCGCCGGCCTCGCGCCGGGTCTCGCGGCGCCTCGAGGATCGGCCGACGCTCGCCGAGGCCGTCGACGCCTGGCTCTGGCGGACGCCCATCCAGGGCTCGACCCCGCAGGACGAGGGCGACGCGGAGGTGGTGCGGGGCTTCCTCGACGCCTACCTCGCGCAGCACGCCGCGGAGACGCAGCGCTCGCGGCGCTTCGCCGAGCACGAGGGGCTCGACGACGAGGACCGGGCCCGCCTCGACCGGCGCTACGAGGACGAGCGCCGGCGCGCGCGCGAGTTCCTCCTCGCCGAGGACGTGGAGGACGCCGAGGAGCGCGCACGCCGGAGCCGCATCCGGGCCGCGCTCGTCTTCATCGAGAGCTACCGGGAGCTGCCCCTGCTCGCGTGGCCGCGCGAGGTCGTCGACGCGATCGTGGCGATGGAGCAGGCCTCGCTGATCTTCCGGCAGCGGCACGCGCGCATGGTCGAGCGGGTGATCGGCCGCCGCCCCGGCACGGGCGGCTCGAGCGGCGTCGACTACCTCGACAAGACGGCGCTGACCTACCGCGTCTTCGAGGACGTCTGGGCCGTGCGCCGCCTCCAGCTCCGCCGGGACGCGCTCCCGCCACTCGAGCAGGCGCGCTTCTACGGGCTGGTCGCCGACGAGGGCTGACCCCGGCGCCGGGTCGACCCCCGCGCGCCCGTTCGGGTGCGGGGAGCCCGAGCCCGGCGGCGACGTAGAGCCGAGCATGACCCCCTCCTCCAGCATCGCCGCCGATCCGAAACGGAACCGCTTCTTCGCCATCTACCTGAGCAGCCTGGCCGTCCTCGGCCTCGGCCTCATCTGGGCTGGCGCCACCCTGGGCTGGGGCGGCTGGGCCTACGGGCTCGGCGGCTTCCTGCTCGTCGCGGGGGCGGGCGGCGGCATCAGCATGCTGGTCACGGGCGGCGCCGGGAAGGTGAGCTGCCCGCGCTGCGGCCACGCGAGCGAGGTGCTGCACATCTCGCAGGAGCGGGTGCTCGAGTGCGCCGGCTGCGGCGAGTGGCTCGAGGGCGCGCGGGAGATGAGCGTCGTCCCGCCGGACCGAGTCGCGGAGAAGCCCTGCTTCACCTGCCCGCTCCCCGAGGGCCAGCTCCGCTGGGTGCGCCAGGAGGGCGCCCTCCTCTGTCCGACCTGTGGAGCGCGCGCCGAACGGATGAAGACCATCGAGGGCGCGAGCGCCGTCGGTACGGCCGCCTCGCTGGTCTCGCCCGTGAGCGTACAGCGCGTGACCGAGGTGGACGTGCCGGTGTGCCCCGAGCACGAAGACGGGATCTGGCTCCTCGTGCTCCCCGACGGCAAGAAGCTCGCCTTCCGCTCCATCTACTACATGCGCCTCTTCCGCCAGCTCAACGGCGTTTGAGCGGCGGAAGACACGCCGTCGCGTACGGACGAGCGCCAACTCGACGCGGACCGGCGTCATCGCGTCGTCGGCGGTGCTAATCTACCGTCATGTCCCACGACCCGACCGACGTGCACCGCTCGGCGTCCCACCTCGCCCGGAACATCCGCGCGCTGCGCGAGGCGCGGGGTCTGAGCCAGGCGCAGCTCGCGAAGCTCTCGGGCATCCCGCGGCCCACCTGGGCGAACCTCGAGAGCGGCGCGGCGAACCCGACGCTCGCCGTGCTCCTCAAGGTCTCGGCGACGCTCCAGGTCTCCCTCGAGGAGCTCGTCGGGCCGCCCCGCACGGCCGCGCGCCTCTACGGGAAGGGCGAGCTGAGGACGCGGCGCCGCGGGCGGGTCGAGATCCGCGACCTGCTCCCGGACCCGATGCAGGGGCTCCAGATGGAGCGCATGGAGCTCCCGCCGGGCGGCGCCATGACGGGCATCCCGCACACGGCGGGCACGCGCGAGTACCTCTGCTGCGAGCGTGGCACGATCCGCCTGACGGCGAGCGGCGAGTCCTGGGATCTCTCGGTCGGCGACGTGCTGGTCTTTCGCGGCGACCAGAAGCACGCCTACCGGAACCCGGGTCGGGGCGTGGCCGTGGCCTACACGGTCGTCGCGCTCGCGCCGCCGCCGAGCACCCAGCGCTGAGCGCTCGAGGCGGCCGGCCCCGGACGCGTCGAGGCCCGGCCGAGACGACCGGGCCTCGAGACGGCGTCGAGCGCGCTACTTCTTGAAGCCGCCGCCCTTGCCGCCGTAGCCGCCCTTGTCGTAGCCGCCGGCGCCCTTGTCGTAGCCGCCGCCCATCTTCCCACCGGGCGCGCCGCCCATCTTCCCACCGGGCGCGCCGCCCTTGTCGTAGCCGCCGCCCATCTTCTGCGCGGGCGGCGCGGCCTTGCCGCCGTGGTAGCCGGCCTTCCCGTAGCCGGGCGTCTTGCCCATCTTGTCCGCCGGCACGCCGCCGGGCGGGCCACCCTTCTCGGCCATGCCGGCCGCGCCCGGGTACTGCTTGCCCGCGACCGCGCCACCGGGCGGGCCCTGCTTCTCCGCCATGCCGCCGGCGCCCCCGGCCTGCACCACGCCGTGCTGCCGGAGCACGTCGAGCGTGACGTCCGCGGCGTAGCTCGCCGCCGTGTGATTGACCCCTTGCATGCGGCTCATGTAGGCCTGGATGAGCGCCTCGCGTAGCTGGTGATACATCGTCCCTCCGTCCGCGGCCTTCGCCGCGCGGGCGAGCATACCACCGCGAACGTCACTCTCGGGCACGGGCTCTCGGGCACGGGCTCTCGGGCACGCGCTCTTGGGGACGGGCTCTCGGGCCCGGGCTCTCGGCCCTGCCCGCCGTCGCCGGGACGCGCGCCGTCTTCGGCGCCGCCCCTCGACGTCGACGACAGGGAGCGGGCCGCCCTACTCCGCCGGCCCAGTCGACTCGACGGTCCCGCGCGCGCCGCGGATGCGCGCGCCCAGGCGCTGCCGCCAGAGCCGGAAGTCCTCGAAGATCGAGTAGAGCGTCGGGACCATGACCAGCGTGAGCACGGTCGCCACGGCCAGGCCCGCGATGACGGCGATGGCCATGGGCCCCCACCAGGCCGCGCTCTGGCTCCCGACGATCAGCTCGAACTTCCGGAAGTCGATGCTCACGCCGATGGCCATGGGGATGAGCCCGAGCACGGTCGTGATGGCCGTGAGCACGACCGGCCGGAAGCGCGTCAGGCCCGCCTGGACCAGCGCGTCGAAGGTCTCGATGCCCTTCGCCTGGAGCTGCTGCACGTAGTCGAGCAGCACGATCGCGTTGTTCACGACGATGCCCGCGAGCGAGATGATCCCGAGGCCGGTCATCATCACGCCGAAGGGCATGCCGGTCGCGACCAGCCCCCAGAGCACGCCCACCAGCGAGAGCACGACCGACGCCAGGATGATCAGCGGCATGTCGAAGCGGTTGAACTGGTAGACGAGCACGCCGAGGATCAGCGCGATGGCGATCAGGAAGGCGTTCCCCAGGAACTCCTGCGTCTCCGCCTGCTCGTCGTTCGAGCCCCCGAGCTCGAGGTGGTAGCCCTCGGGGAGCTCGGCGTCGTCGATGTAGGCGAGCACCTCCTGCTGCACGGCGTTCGCGTTGTAGCCCTCGGCCACGTCGCCCGTGATGCTGACGACCAGGTCCTGGTCGAGGTGGCGGATGGCCCCCGAGCCGCCGGCGAGCTCGTAGGAGGCGACCGTCGAGAGGGGCACGGGGAAGGTGTCCGGGCTGGTGTCCTCGCGGCCGTCGATGCGGAGCGCCAGCACGGACTGGAGGTCGTCCCGGTGCTCGGGCGCGACCTCGACGACGATGTCGTACTCGTCCTCTCCGTCGCGGAGCGTGCTCGCCTTCTGGCCCGCCACGGCGGCCCGCACCGTGCTCGCCACCGCCTGGGTGCTCGCCCCGACGCGCTTGGCCGCGCCCCGGTCGATGCGGAGGCGCATCTCGGGCCGGCCGACCCGGTAGTCGTCCGTGAGGTCCGTCGTGCCCTCGATGCGCTCGGCGATCTCCCGCCGCACGCGCGCCGCGATGGCACCGAGGCGGTGGAAGTCCTCGCCGGAGACGCGAACGTCCACGGGCTTGCCGACGGGCGGGCCCATGTTCTCCTTCTCGATGCGGAACTCCGCGCCGGGGATGGACGCGACCAGATCGCGGAGCCGATCGATGGTCTCCGTCGTCGGCTCCACGCGGATCTGCTCGCCCTCGCGCGCCGTGTTCCGATCGGGCAGGAAGTCGACGGTCACGCGCGCGTGGTTGGCGGCGTTGGCCGATCCCGCGACCGGGTCCTGGCTGCCGGCGACGCCCACCTCGGCGACGAAGACGTCGACGTTCTCCTGCTGGGCGAGGATCCCCTCGACCTCGCGGACGAGCCGGTCGGTGGCCTCCAGGTCCGTGCCGATGGGCGCCCGCACGGAGACGAAGGCGCGGTTGGGCTCGGTCTCCGGGAAGAACTCGACGCCGTGGTTCAGGGCGCCGTACGCCATGAAGGTGCCGACGAGGCTCGCCAGGCCGATGAAGCCCGACGCGTAGCGGTGGCGGATGGACCACTCGAGCACGGCCTTGTAGCGGCTCATCACGAAGCCGAGCTCGGCCTCGTCGCCGGCGGCGACCTCGCGCGTGGTCTTCGCCTTCTTCATCAGCCGCGAGGTGAAGACCGGGACCATCATCACGGCGACGACCAGCGAGCAGACGAGCACGATGACGATGGTCTTGGGCAGGTAGCCCATGAACTGGCCCATGATGCCGGTCCAGAAGAGGAGCGGCGCGAAGGCGGCCACGGTCGTCGCGGTCGAGGCGGCCACGGCGCCCGCGACCTCCTTGGTGCCCTCGATGCTCGCCGTGACGAGGTCTTCCCCTTCCTCGACGTGCCGGTAGATGTTCTCGACGAGCACGATGGCGTTGTCCACCAGCATGCCGAGCGCCATGATCAGCCCGAAGAGGACGATCATGTTCAGCGTCATCCCGAAGAGGGAGATGACGACGAACGCGAGCAGCATCGAGAGCGGGATGGCCAGCGCGACGAAGAAGGAGTTGCGCAGGCCCATGAAGAAGACGAGGACGCCGACCACCAGGAGCAGGCCGGTGATGATCCCGTTCTCGAGCTCGCCGACCATGTCGTAGACCATCTTCGATTGGTCGGCGAGGACGCGGTACTCGACGCCCTCGGGCCAGCCCTCGGCCTGCTCGGCGACGAGCGCCTTCACCGCCTCGGCGATCTCGACGATGTTCGCGCCGGTGCGCTTCGAGACGGCGAGGGAGACGGCCGGCTGGCCGTTCATGCGGGCGTAGGTCTCCCGGTCCGCGAAGCCGTCGATCACCCGGCCGATGTCGCGCACGAAGACCGGCCGGTCGCCGACGCGCTTGACCGCCACGTCCTCGATGTCCCGCGGGTCGTCGAACTCGCCCGGCACACGCAGCAGCACGTTCGCGCTCCCCGCGCGGACGTCGCCCCCGGGGACGTTCACGTTCTCCTCGGCGATGGCGCCGACGACGTCGTTCAGCGAGAGCCCGTAGTGGGAGAGGCGCTGGGGGTCGACCTGCACCTGGATCTCGCGCTCGCGCCCGCCGCTGAGCTCCGCGTCGAGCACGCCGGGGATGCGCCGCACCTCGTCCTCGAGCTCCTCGCCGAGCTCCTTCAGCGCGACCTCGTCGATGGGCCCGCCGATGGTGACGAGCATGATCGGCAGATCGCTGAAGTTGATCTCCTGGATCTCGGTCTCTTCCGCGTCCTCCGGGATCTCCGTCCGTCCGCGGCTGACCCGATCGCGCACCCGCTGGAGCGCGTCCTGGATGTCCACCTCCGGCTCGAACTCGAGCATGATCATGCTCAAGCCCTCGTAGGAGGTGCTGGTCATCTTCTTCAGGTCCTTCACCCCGGCGAGCTCGTTCTCGAGCGGGATGGTGACCAGGGTCTCGATGTCCGAGGGAGAGACGCCGATGTAGGGCGTCGTCACCGTCACCACCGGGATCTGCACGTCCGGGTTCGCCTCGCGCGGGAGCGCGAAGTAGGTCGCGAGCCCGAAGGCGGTGACGCAGAAGACGGTCAGGTAGACGAACGCCCGCCGATGGACGAGCCAGGCGATCATTCCGCGTCCTCGCCGAGCTGCGCGACGGGGCCGGCCTCCTCGTCGAAGACCACGCGGCCGCTCTCACAGCAGCGCCCCTCGCGCGCCACCAGCAGGGTGTCGCCCTCGGCGAGCTCCCGATGGCCCGTGACGACGACCTCGTCCCCGGCGGAGACGCCGCTGGCGACGATGATCTGGTCCCGCACGACGCGCTCGACCTCGACCGGGCGCCAGTGCGCGACGCCGTCCCGATGCACGAAGACGCCGTTCTCGGAGACGCGCGTGACCAGCACGTACTGGGGCAGGACGATGCGCGGCTCGGCGGCGCCGGCGTGGATCTCGACCTGGGCGATCATGCCCGGGAGGAGCTCGCCCTCGGGGTTCTGGACCTCGACGTCGACGGAGAAGGCGCGGGTCTGGAGGTCCGCCGCCGGGCTGATGCGGAGCACGCGCCCCTCGAAGGGCTCGCCACGCGCGTTCGTCCAGACGCGGGCCTCCATGCCCGGGCGGAGCGCGACGACGTCCCGGTCGGGCACGGCGAGGTTCACGTGCACCGGGTCGAGCTGCACCAGGCGGATGGCCGGCGCGCCCGGCGGAGCCACCTCACCGCGCTCGATGTCGACGGCGGCGATGGTGCCGGCGAAGGGCGCGCGGATGGTGGCGCGGCCGGCCTGCACCTGGGCGGTCCGGACGGCGGCCTGGGCGGCGTCGACGCGGGCCTGGGCGGCGTCGCGCTGCTGCTCGCTGATGGCGCCGCCGAGCCGCTCGGCCCGATCGAGCTCGCGCTGGGCGGCGTCGAGCTCGACCCGCGCCTGCGCGAGCCGGGCCCCGTGGCTCGCCGCGTCCACGCGGGCGAGCACCTGGTTTCGCCGGACCTCCTCACCCTCTTCGACCTGCACGGCCTCGACGTAGCCGCCGAGCGCGGCCGCGAGGAGCGCGTCGCGCGAGCCCTCCACCTCGCCGGGGAGGCGCAGCGTGAGGTCGGCGGGCGAGGGCGTGACCGTGGCCGTCTCGACGCGCGTCGCGCGCGGGGCCGGCGTCTCCACCGGGCCCGAGCTGGACGACGAGGAGGACTCGGTCGACTCGGCGGCCTCGCTCTCGTGGCCGTCCGCCGAGGCGGATCCGCAGGCGAGGGCCAGGCAGAGGGGGAGCGCGCCGAGGGTGCGCGTTCTCATGAAGCGACTCCGTGGAAGAAGAGGGACACGATGCGTTCGGGGAGGTCGGGGGCGAGGGGCTCGCCGTGGAGCCAGAGCTGCAGTCGGGCGTCGACCATGCCCGTTAGCGCGTGAACGCCATCCATGAGGTCGAGGTCGCGGCGGACCTCGCCGCGGGCGCGGGCGAGCTCGAGCAGCTCGCGGACGCGCTCCTGGTGGCGGGCGCGGGTCGAGGTGAAGTCGAAGGTGGGCTGGCCGGGCTCGGGGCGGAGGTCGGCGCGCATGAGCAGGCGCATGCCCGTGGGCTCGGCCTCGAGGTAGGCGAAGAAGGCGCCGATGGCGTGGACGAGGTGGTCGCGGACGCGGACGCCCTCCGGCGGGTCGTCGCGGCCGAAGGAGTCGAGGGCCTCGGTCTCGGCGCGGAGGGCGGCGAGCCAGAGCGACTCCTTGCTGCCGAAGTGGTAGTAGAGCGCCGGCTTGGTGCAACCGGCGGCCTCGGCCACCTCGCGCACGGAGGTGGCGCCGTAGCCGCGGTCGGCGAAGAGGCGCGTGGCCACGCGGAGGATGCGGGCCTTGAGGCTCTCGGGGGTCGCCGGGGAGGCGTCGTGGAGCGGGTCGAGGGTCATGCGCGGGGCGAGGGAGAGGGGGGGCTCGGTCAGCTTACCGACCGGTAGGTCACTAGCGCCATCCGGGGTCGGGTCAAGCGTGAGCCGGCCGCGAAAGAAATTCCCGCGGGGCGGGGAAGGTGTGTCCGCCCGGCTCCGTATGCCAGCCCGTGAGACGCCGGGCCCGGGGAGGGAACCGGCGACCGGGCCACCTCTGGGGAGGGAGTGGCCCCTCACACCCCCCGCCGCCCGCGCGACCACACCCGCCGGGCGGCGTACTTAATTCCCCCCGGCCGGCTCGGCGGCGCTCGTGGAGGCCCGGGGAAGGCCGGAAGGCCTCGCGCAGGGCGCGCTGGGGACCGATGTCGCCACGACCCACCACTCGAGTAGCCGGCGACTGCGGAAGCCGAATGGGGTTCGCCCGACCCCCGAAGCGGCAGGGTCAGTCGCCACCTTCTGGAGGCTGGCCTTCGGCCTCCTACGGGATCGTTGAGCTTTTCCTCGACCGAACGATGGGCACGGCCATTGCTAAGTAGGATGTCATCCGACAATGGAGGGGGATGTCGCACCCCATCGCACATCTTCCTCCCCCACGCGCCCGGTACTCGAACCGTACGGTGCTGAAACCGGTGCTGAAACCGGACACGGAGCCCCCCATGAACCGTTCCCTTCTCCTCGGCGGCACGCTCGCCGCCCTCCTCGGCCTCGGCTGCAGCACCGCCGCGCCCGATCCCAGCATCAAGGATCCGATCACCGACGACGCCGGCAAGGAAGACCGCTGGAACTGGCGCAACGCGCCGGAGCGCTTCGACGGCGAGTTCAACTACCACGTCGAGGATCTACCCCTCGAGGGCCGCGCCGAGCGCGACAGCTGGCCGAGCACCTACTGGCCGACCTACGAGGACGGCATCAACGCGCGCTGGCAGTCGAACGAGCTCAGCCCCGCCGAGAAGTACGACCTGGCCTTCAACGGCTGGGAGCTGCCCGAGGGCTTCATGGAGCTGCGCCCCTTCGACCGCTACCGGCCCGACCCGGAGAGCGGCTGGGACCCGGCCTACTACGAGCAGCTCGGCCCGCTCGCGAGCCACACGAGCCAGAACATGGGCAACCGGCGTGACCGCGAGGCCGCCGTCGCCGACGAGGAGGACCACCGCCCGGACGAGTGGCCCGTCGAGACCTGGTGGGGCCTCTGCCACGCCTGGGTCCCCGCGGCGCTCCTCGAGGACCGGCCGCTCCGCGCCGTCGAGTATGGCGGCGTCACCTTCGAGGTGGGCGACATGGAGGCCCTCCTCATCGCCGCGTACAACCGCTCGAGCGCCGACATGATCGGCGGCCGCTGCAACGCCGGCTCGGGCGACTCGGAGGTCGAGCGGGACGAGCACGGGCGCGCCGTCGACGTGGACTGCCGCGACAGCAACGCGGGCTCGCTGCACGTCATCGTGACGAACTACCTCGGCATGATGAACCGCGGCTTCGCCTTCGACCGCACCTACGACTACGAGGTCTGGAACCAGCCGGTGGTCGGCTACGAGATCACGAAGCAGGAGGAGATCGACGTGGCCCGCGCCAACGAGCTCCTCGGCCGGACCGGCGAGACCTACGAGTACAACGAGGACGCGGCCACGCTCTACGACGTGAACCTCTCGGTGGACTGGGTGACCGAGTCGCACGCCTCGACGACGCCGAACGACTCGGCCCGCTACACGCGCACGGACCGCTACACCTACATCCTCGAGGTCGACGCCGAGGGGAAGGTCATCGGCGGCGAGTACTACGGCAACAGCCGCGAGCAGCACCCGGACTTCCTCTGGAACCCGCGCCGCATCACGCGCAGCTCCGTGCCCTACCTCGACATCGACCGGGTGCGCATGCTCATCGAGATGAGCCGGGCGCCCGAGCAGCCGGACCCGGTCACGGGCGGCGAGCTCGTCGCCGAGGGCGCGGGCGGGATCGCCATCCCCGACAACGA
Source organism: Sandaracinus sp. (assembly GCA_002699025.1). GTDB lineage: Bacteria > Myxococcota_A > Polyangia > Polyangiales > Houyiibacteriaceae > Houyiibacterium > Houyiibacterium oceanicum. The sequence goes on from PABA01000232.1 coordinate 117,750, forward strand.
CGACGCGGGCATCACCTCGGCCGCGAACGTGATGGGCGAAGGCGCCGTGACCGGCGTGCGGGTGGCCCTGGACATCACGCACACCTACGTGGGCGACCTCCGCGTGGCGCTCCGCAAGGGCGACGTCGAGCGCGTCGTGCTCAACCGAGAGGGCGGCGGCAACGACGACATCGCCGAGACCTTCGACGTGACCGGCTTCGAGGGCGCCGACCCGAACGGCGACTGGACGCTGCACGTGAGCGACCACGCGGGGCGCGACACGGGCACGCTGAACGGCTGGACGCTGACCGTCATCACCGACGAGGCCGCCGAGCCCGTGGACCCCGAGCCGATGCCCGCCGAGGTGGTCCGCGCCGAGGGCGAGGGCGGCGTCGCCATCCCCGACGACGACGAGGCCGGCATCACGGCGACGGCCGAGGTCCCGGCGGGGGCGAGCGGCACCGTGAGCATCGAGCTCGACATCACGCATAGCTGGCGCGGCGACCTCGAGGTGCGCGTGTCGCACGGGGAGCAGAGCTTCGTGCTGCACGACCGCGAGGGCGGCAGCGCCGAGAACCTGAGCGGGAGCTTCCCGCTCGACGCGACGGGCAACGCCTTCGAGGGCGACCCGGTCGGGACCTGGACGCTCCACGTGGCCGACCGCGCGGGCGCCGACACCGGCACGCTGAATTCCTGGGCCGTCGTGGTCACTCCGTGACCTGACGTCGTCGGTCCAACGTTCCATCCACAACACACCACACACGCATCCACCCGAGGGCGGGGCGGCTTCGGCTGCCCCGCCTTCACTATTTTTCTTTGGCTTGCCAGCGGGCCCGTGGGGCCCTCGGCGCCGCGTGGCCGCGGCGTCACAGGGCGCGGTTCTTCGTGGATGCGGGGGAGCGGCTCCGTGGGGCCGGGCTACGGGGCGGTGATGGGCGCGCTCCCCCGAAGGAGCTGGGATATCTCACCGCAGAGCGGGGGCGCTTCGCAGCAGGGGAGCGGTCGTTCGTGTACCTCGTGCGCGGGGGGCTTCGTGCGAACGGGGCGGTGAGCGGCGGCGGGGGTGGGGCCCTCGGCGCCGCGTGGCCGCCGCGTCACACAGGTCGGTTCTTCGTCGATGCGGGGGAGCGGCTCCGTGGGGCCGGGCTACGGGGCGGAGGTGGGGGCGCTCCTCCGGCCGGGGTCGGGGAGTCGCGCGCTGCGGGGGCGCTTCGCAGTGGCGGAGCGGTCGTTCGTGGGCCTCGTGCGCGGGGGGCTTCGCGCGAACGGGGCGGTGAGCGGCGGCGGGGGTGGGGCCCTCGGCGCCGCGTGGCCGCGGCGTCACACAGGTCGGTTCTTCGTCGATGCGCGAAGGCGGCTCCGTGGGGCCGGGCTACGGGGCGGTGGTGGGCGCGCTCCCCCGGCCGGGGTCGGGTCGCCCCAGGGACAGCGCGAGCCATGGCGACAGCACGAGCTTCAGCACCAGCTCCAGCAACAGCCATAGCGACAGCACGAGCTTCAGCACCAGCGCCAGCCACAGCCACAGCCACAGCGCCAGCGACAGCCCCCGCCGCCTGCTCGGCTTCGGACGAGACGACGCTCACGCTGATGCTCCACGCTGGTGCCGACTCGACGCTTGGGCTGGAGCTGGAGCTGACGCTGGAGCTGGAGCTGGCGCTGGCGCTCGACGCTGAAGCTTGCGCTTGGGCTCCAGCTCGGGCTTGGGCTTGGGCTCCGGCTGGGGCTTGGGCTTGGGCTCGCGCTGATGCTGGGGCTCGCTCGGGTTTCGGCTCCCTGCTCCGCCCCTCTTCCGATTTCCCCCAGCGCTCCGCCCGTCTTTTTGCTATCCGAATGCGGTCATGGGCTACGTGTTCGATCCCGACGTTCTCGGAGAGTGTGTGAAGCAGGGCGTCGGCAAGCCGGCGGACGAGGCCATGGACGCCATCACGGCGGCGCTCGTCCAGCGCTACCCGGACCACGTCGACGGCGGCCCCCGCCAGTGGGTGGTCAACAACGCCGGCGGCGCGATGGGGCAGCTCACCTTCCTCCACGCCTCCATCACCGAGTACCTGATCTTCTTCGGCAGCCCCATCGGCACCGAGGGCCACTCGGGGCGCTACGCGACCGAGGTCTACGACTGGGTCTTCGACGGCGAGATGTGGTGCTACCTCGAGGGCGAGACGCAGCGGACGAGCTACGGCCCGGGCGACCTCGCCTACCTCGGCCGCGACCGCATCAAGGGCTACCGCATCCCGGACCACGCCTGGATGCTCGAGTACAGCCGCGGCCCCATCCCGAGCATGCTCCCCTTCGGCGTCGCGGACACGCTCGTCAGCACGCTCGACTTCAAGACCCTCGGGCGCACCTTCTACCGCTACGGCAAGTACGTCACCGGCTCGCTCCTCCGCGGCAAGATCTGACTTCGCCTTGATCGTCGATCTCGACGGCAAGACCGTCCTGGTGACGGGCGGCAACGCGGGCATCGGCAAGGCCACGGTGCAGGCCCTCGCCGCCCGCGGCGCCACCGTGCTCCTCTGCTCCCGCGACGAGCGGAAGGGCGAGTGGGCCGCCGAGGAGGTCCGCGTCGAGACCGGTCGCCCGGTGCAGCAGCTCCGCCTCGACCTCGCCTCCTTCGCCTCCATCCGCGCGGCCGCCGAGCAGGTCCTCGCCGAGCACGGCGAGCTCGACGTGCTCGTGAACAACGCCGGCCTGATCCTCTCGGATCGCCGCCTCACGGAGGACGGCTTCGAGCAGACCTTCGGCGTGAACCACCTCGGCCACTTCCTGCTGACGCAGCTCCTCCGCCCCGCCCTCGAGCGCGCCGCCGCCGCGCGCGGCGAGGCCCGCGTCGTGACCGTCGCCTCCCGGGCGCACCGCCGCGCGAAGCGAGGGCTCGACTTCGACGATCTGCAGAGCGCGCGCGGCTACGAGGGCATGGACGCCTACGCGAAGAGCAAGCTCGCGAACATCTACTTCTCCCGCGCCCTCGCCCGCCGCCTCGCGGGCACGGGCGTCACCAGCAACGCCCTCCACCCGGGCGTCGTGGCCACCCGCTTCGCCCGCGACGGGGACGCGCGCGGCGTCGTGAGCTGGTTCTTCACGCTCTTCCGGCCCTTCCTGAAGTCCGAGGCCCAGGGCGCCGCGACGAGCATCCACCTCGCGAGCGCGCCCGCGCTGAAGGGCGTCACCGGCAAGTACTTCGCCGACTGCCGCGAAGCGACGCCCACGCCCATCGCCCAGGACGACGAAGCGGCCGAGCGGCTCTGGCGCGTCAGCGAGGAGCTCGTCGCCGACGCGTCGGGTCGCGGCATCTGAAGGCCGCGCGCTCCCGACGCCGGAGTCGATCCCTGTGCGCGAGCCCCCGCCCGCGCTGTCGCGCGTCACGAGCTCAGGGGCCGGCTCAGGGGCAGGTCAGGGGCAGAAGGGCGCGGCGGGGATCGCGTCGCACTCGGCGGCGCCGTCCGCGACGAGGCCAGGCAGCGCCTCGGCGTCGGCGGGGCAGGCCGCGTCGCCGCCCGTGCAGTCCACCCAGCCGCAGGGGATGCAGGTGTCCGGGCGCTCGCAGCAGCGGCTCCCGTCCGGGGCGCAGGCGGTCGTGAAGCTCAGGCCGGCCCCGCCCGAACACCAGCTCGACGGCGGCGCCCAGCAGAGGTCGTCCGGGTTCGCGAGATCGCCGAGCTGCCGGGGCTCGGCGCACCCGGCGTCCTCCCCTGCGCCCCCGTCGAGCGCCCCTCCATCGCCCGCCCCGGCGTCGAACGTCGACGAGCCGTCGTCGTCTCCGCAGGCGAGCGCGGAGAGGAGGAGGAGGGCGAGGAGCGCGCGCATGAGCCCACGATAGCGACGAGCGGTCGCGCGCCGCGTCCCCCGCGCGGGGGACGCGCTCCCGACGCGCACCTCGGACGCCGGGGCGAAGGCCCGGAGGAGTCGGCCGCCCCGCCCGGCCCCGACCCGCTCAGCGACGTCGGCGCCGGCGTACGAACACGAGCCCGACGAGCAGACCGAGCCCCGCGTAGGGTGTGCCGCCGGGCGCGCTCACCCGGCAACCGCAGCCACTGCCACCCGCCGCGCCCATGGTCCCGCCATCCCCGGCCGGGCCCGCGTCGGGCGCCACGCCACCGCCGTCCGCGGCCACCGCCTCGCACGCGGCCGTGCACGTCGCCGAGCCGCTCTCGCCTCCGTCGCACTCCTCGCCCTCGTCGACTACGCCGTCGCCGCAGCGGGACTCCGTGCAGTCGAGCCGGCAGGCGTCGGGCTCGGAGTCGGAGTTGTCGGTGCCGTCGTCGCAGGCCTCGTCCATGTCGACGATCCCGTCGCCGCAGCTCGCCGCCACGCAGGTCGTCCGGCAGGCGTCGGGCGCGTCCGCGTTCGCCTCGCCGTCGTCGCACTCCTCGCCCTCGTCGAGGATCCCATCGCCGCAGCTCGCCAGGGCGCAGCTCGTGCGGCAGGTGGCGTCCGGATCGTCCGAGTTGAGCTCGCCCTCGTCGCAGCTCTCCCCCGTGTCGACGACGCCATCGCCGCAGCTCGCCGGGAGGCACGAGGTCCGGCAGGCGTCCGCCGCCGTGTCGGAGTTCGCCTCGCCGTCGTCGCAGGCCTCTCCGGCCATGACGTTCGTCACGCCGTCGCCGCACGTCGCCGCCGTGCAGTCCGCGTCGCAGGCCGCGCTCTCGCCGCCGTCGTCGCAGTCCTCCCCNGCCGTNGCGTTCGTCACGCCGTCCCCGCACATCNCCGCCGTGCAGTCCGCGTCGCAGCTCGCGCTCTCGCCGCCGTCGTCGCAGNTCTCTCCGGCCGTCCCGTTNGTCACGCCGTCTCCGCACATCGCCGCCGTGCAGTCCGCGTCGCAGCTCGCGCTCTCCCCCGCGTCGTCGCAGGCCTCTCCNGCCGTNNCGTTCGTCACGCCGTCNCCGCACATCGCCGCCGTGCAGTCCGCGTCGCAGCTCGCGCTCTCGCCGCCGTCGTCGCAATCCTCGCCGGCCGTCGCGTTCGTCACGCCGTCTCCGCACATCGCCGCCGTACAGTCCGCGTCGCAGCTCGCGCTCTCGCCGCCGTCGTCGCAGGTCTCCCCCGCCGTAGCGTTCGCCACGCCGTCGCCGCACATCACGGCCGTGCAGTCCGCGTCGCACGTCGCGCTCTCCCCGCCGTCGTCGCAATCCTCGCCGGCCTCGACCACGCCGTTGCCGCACTGCAGCGGATCGCTTGCGATCACCCGGATCACCGATCCGTTCGGACACCCCGAGGCGACGACGTTGCGGATGGTGAACGTCGAGATGGGCGCGCCGGCGCCCGCGGCCGTCGCCGTGTAGGTCCCGCGTGCGTCGTCGGCGCCCTCGGGGCTGAGCTGGTTCGCCACGATGGCGAAGTCGATCCCACCGGCTGGCGTCGAGTTGTCGAGCTCGCCCGGCACCAAGGTGTAGGGCGCGCCGTTCGCGTCGAGCTCGATGGCCTCGTCGTTGCCCCCGACCTCGGAGGCCGCGGTGATGGCCACCTCGACGCGCTGCACCGGGGTCGAGAAGGTGAAGGTGATCTCCTCCCCCTCGGAGGGCGCGCAGTCGGAGTTGGCGATCCAGTAGCCGTTGATGCCGCCGTAGCTCAGGCGGGTCTCCTGGGCGTTCGTCGGGCTGCTCAGGCCGACCACCATGTCCGGGAAGGTCTGCTCCGTCCCGGTCGTGGTGATCTCGTAGGACTGGGCCGCAGCTCCCGCCGACACGGACCACACGCAGAGGGCAGCTACCGCCGCCAGGCGAATCGACTCGAGCTCACGCACGCTGCCACCTCTCCGGGAGGACGGGTCGATGAAGCAGGGGGGCTCCCGGCCACGGGTCGCGACGCCTCCATCCGCCCAAGACGGATGTTTGTACCACACACGGGTCCAGCAGAGGTGGGCGAGCGGGCGCCCCGGCCCGAGCGCCCGCATGAGCGCGACCCCGGCGGGCGACCGCGCCAGGAGCGCGTACACACTCCTAGCGCGCCGGGCGCTGCCGCGTCTCGAACCACGGCCGGTACTCGGCCATGCGCCGCCGATGGGCCGAGGAGGCGTGCCGCCGGCAGGTCGAGTGCTCGTCCGAGCCCTCCGGCGCGGCCCAGCGGATCTCCACGCAGTCGTTCGGGTTGTAGGCCATCTCCATGGCCTCGCGCCGATCGACCACGTCCTTCAGCGTGAGCTCCCACTCGGACCCGTCGCTCCGCGCGTAGGTGAAGGCCCGCGCGGCCAGCTCCCGGTCGAGCAGCGCCCGCAGCTCCGCCACGGCCTCGCCCACGCCCGCCTCGTCCAGCCCGAAGCGCTCCGGGTTCCGCTCGACCTTGTCCGGGAAGCCGATGACGGCGTCGATGCTGATGAGCAGCCGGAGATCCCGGCTCGGCGTCGAGAAGTCCTCCCAGGGCCCCTCGGTCTGGAAGATGGCCGCCCCCTCGGGCATCTCGATGGGCCGAAAGCCCCGGCTCGCCATGAACTCCTCGCCGTTGCTCACGCTCACCACGCGCCGCGTCACGCTCTCCTCGAGCGCGTCCACGAGCGCCACCTGCGTCGAGCGCGGGTCGAGCGGGCGCGGGTTGATGAGCCCCTCCACGCGGTCGTAGAAGTCGTCGAGCGAGCCGCGGTACTGCATGTCGCTGAAGGGCACGTGCTCGTCGCTCCGCCGCAGCTCCTCGTTCGTCAGCACGGCGATCGACTGCTCGCCGCGGTCGTAGACGACCGGCCGCCAGGCCTTGAAGCCGGCGCCGGCGTCGTCCGTGTCCGGCGTGAAGAGGAACGACCCCCGCCAGAAGCGCCGCCGCCCCACGGTTCCGTCCGGCTGGGCGTCGGCGCCGACGAGCACGCCGTAGCCGTCGAGGGTCTGCGGGAGCCAGGCGGCGACGACCAGGATGTGCCCGTAGGGATCCGCGAAGACCGTGCCCGGCCGCAGCGCCTCGCGCGTCAGGGGCACCGGGTACACGTCGGTCATGTCGTCGCCGGGCAGCGTGCGGTTGGACGACGAGTGCACGTTCCGCTTGAGCGTGCGGATCAGATCCTCGAAGGCCGCGACGTCGTCGCTCGCCGTCACGGGCATCAGGTTCGTGTTCGGCGTGTCCCCGCATTGCGGCGGACGCCCGGCCCGGCCGCGGCGGCACTGGCGCCAGGCCATGGGCAGGCGGAGCTTCCAGGCGAAGTAGGCGCGCAGGAAGTAGGGCAGGTCGGCGCAGTCCGGCTCGAGGTCGAGGCGCCCGTCCTCCTCGAGCATGCGGTGGTCGTGGAGGATGTTCCGCGCCGGATCGCGCAGGAGCTCCTGGAGGTTCGACCAGGTCACCTCCTCGTCCGTCGGCTCGCGGAAGAGCTGCTCGACGAAGGTCGCGAAGAGGTTCTCGGTGTCCTCCTCCCAGCGCCAGCTCGGCACCCAGGCCGGCGTCTCGGCGCGCCGCGGCTCGTGCTCCGGGGCGTAGCGCACGACGGTGAAGCGCTCGCAGGCGACGCGCCGGCTTCCGTCGCCGAGGACGGCGGTCCAGCGCCCGGCGCGCGGCTCGGGCACCTCGGCCCACCAGCCCCAGGGCGGGCCGCCGGTCTCGTGGACGGCGGCCTCCACGCGCTCGCCGCGCGGGTCGAAGAGCGCCAGCTCGACGGGCCCCGGGTCGTCGCTCGCCGTGACGATGACGCGGAGGGGCTGGCCCGGGAAGGGGCGGTAGGGGCTCCGGAAGACGGCGCGGTCGAGGGCGTCGTCGCAGGGTGCGTCGTCGGCCGGCTTCGTGACGGGCGCGACGGGCCGCAGGGAGGCGGCGCCGCGGAGCTCGGGGCCCGGCGTGCCGCCGAGGACGACGACCTGGGTGACCCGGGCGAGGAAGTCGTCGCGGCTGCTCCCCTCGCCGAGCGAGAGGTCGGAGACGGCGACCCGGTCGACGCGGCGGATGGTCTCGAGGGGCTCGCCCTCGTCTCCCTCGGCGTCGCAGGGCTCCACGTACTCGCTGAACGAGTGGATCGCGTAGGGGCGCCCGCCGGCGTCCCGGCCGAGATAGAGCATGATGTGCCCGGGGAAGTGCAACAGCACGACGCCCTTCTTCAGGGCCGTGTCGATGAGGAGCTGCTTCTCGGCCGAGGGGATCGCCTCGACGTCGATGGCGAAGGTCCCGGCCTGGGCCTGGCGCGCGCTGTGGCGCGGGAGCTCGAGGCCGAAGGTGGCGAAGACGTCGAGGAGGAAGCGCGAGCAGTCGCGGCCGCCCTCGTGGCCGCCCCAGCCGTAGGGGGTGTCGAGGAGCGCGAAGGCCTCCTCGAGGACGGCGCGGCGGGTGAGCGGGCGCTGCGTGGGCACGAGCTCCGCGTCCGTCGTGGCCGGGACCAGGCCGCCCTCGGTCGCGAGGAGCGCGTCGCCCTCCCCTTCCGGGGCCGGCGCGACCAGGGCGCCCGCCGGCAGGGTCACGCGCGCCTCGCCGGCGCGGAAGGTGGCCTCGGCGGCGGTCCGGAGCCGTGGGGCGATCAGGACGGCGTCGCGCGAGGCGGCCGGGACGGCGGGCGAGAGCGGGGCGTCGGGCGCGAGCCAGCCGAGGGCGTAGCGGCTCCGCGCGAGGATCATCCCCCCGGGCCACTCGCCGAGGAGCTCGATCGGCTCCTGCGCGCGGATCGTGCTGCAGCCGTTCCGGTCGAAGGCCAGGTCGCGCGAGGGGGTGTAGAAGGGCGCGGCGCGCGGCGCGCAGCGGAGCGGGATCGGCGCGAGGGCGACGTGGAGGCGCGGCGCGGGCGCGAAGCCGGCCGGGACCTCGAAGGCGCTCAGGTCCTCGACGGGCTCGCCCTCGGCGTCGACGTAGGCCTCGCTCTCGAAGCGCTCGCGGAGGTAGGCGAGCCGCTCTTCGAGCTGCTCACGGAGCTTCTCGGCGCTCAGGGGCTGGTGGAGGGCCGGCTGGCGCGCCGGGTCCTCGCCGGCGAGGTGCGCGGCGTTCTGCGCGGCGACCTCGGCGGGCGTGAGCAGCTCGGCGTCGAGGTCGAGGCCTTCCTCCTCGGCGCGCTCGAGCCAGTGGGCGAGCGTGCGGTGGGCGGGCGTGACGTGCGGGAGCGGGTCGGGGGCCGGCGCCTGGGCCGGGCAGGAGGCGGGCCGATCGGCGGCGGCCTCGCTGGCGGGCGCGCTGCTCCCGCGCACGGAGGAGGCCGGCGTCTCGCTGCTCGCGCCGCAGGCGAGCGCCAGGGCGAGCGGGATCGGGAGCAGAAGGCGCATCGGGTCCACGTTAGTCCTTCGACCCGATCCGGGCATGTTCCCCGCGGGCCTCGCCCGGGAGAAACCGCACGCAGGAGCGCGATGCTTCCCGGGCGCCGCCCGCGTCCGCGCTGGCGAAGCGACCCGCCGCCGCGGCATCCTCGTGGGGTGCCCTCGCTCCACGGCCACTACTGGACCTTCCGCCCCTTCCTCGCCGCCACCCTCGCGCCCGCGCCGCCGCCCCCCTCGCGGCACTGGCGGACCTACCTGGACGATCCGGTGGCAGGGCGCGTCCGGCTCACGGGCCGGCTCCAGGAGGCGCCGGGGGCCGACGCGCTGCTGGTGGTCGTGCACGGGCTCGGGGGGAGCCACGGGAGCACCTACGCCCTCGACGCGGCCCGCGCCGCCGCCCGCGCCGGGCTGAGCTGCCTGCGCCTCAACCTCCGGGGCGCCGACCGCAAGGGCGTCGACTTCTACCACGCGGGGCTCACGGCCGACCTGCGCGCCGTGCTGGCCGACCGGGATGTGCGCGCCTACGAGCGGGTCCACCTGCTCGGCTACTCGCTCGGGGGGCACCTGGTGCTCCGCTACGCCGCCGAGGGCGTCGACCCGCGGGTCGCGAGCGTGGCGACGGTCTGCGCGCCGGTCGACCTCGAGGCGGGCGCGCGGGAGATCGACCAGCCGAAGGGCGCGGTCTACCGGCGCCACGTGCTGCGGGGGCTGAAGGAGATCTACGGGCAGGTCGCCCGGCGCCGGCCGGTGGCGGCGCCGCTCGAGGAGGTGCGCGCCATCGACACGATCCGCGACTGGGACGATCGGGTCGTCGCGCCGCGCTTCGGCTTCGCGGACGCGGAGGACTACTGGGCGAAGACGAGCGTCGGGCCGCGGCTGGACGCGGTGGAGGTGCCGGCGCTGGTGGTGACGGCGGAGCAGGATCCGATGGTCTTCGCGCACACGGTGCGGCCCCACCTCGAGGGGCGCGCGAACCTGCGGCAGGTCTTCCTCGAGCGGGGCGGCCACGTGGGCTTCCCGCCGGGCGTCGACCTGGGGCTCGGGCTCGCGCATCGCGGCGGGCTCGAGGACCAGGTGCTGGCGTGGCTCCGGGCGCCGGGCTGAGCGGGGCGGAGGCGGCGGTGTCGGCGCGCCGACCGCGTGCCGCTCGTGGTTGCCCCGGCCCCGCCTCGGCCTCCGGGCACGAACAGGGGCAGGGGCAGGGGTCTTCTGCTCAGTAGCGGTAAGCCAGCTCCAGCGAGTAGCCGAAGTACTGGTCGAGGGCCCCGCCGGCGATGAAGGGGTCGCCCGGCTCCGGGTTCATCGAGAAGAAGTAGCGGCGCATGTTCCAGCCGAGGCGCACCTCGAAGCCCGCGTCGAAGGACCAGCCGAGGAGCAGCTCGGTCTCGACGCCGCCGGCGTTGGAGCGCGGGAACCAGATCTCCTCCTCCACGCCGCCGAGGTCGAGCAGGATCAGGTACGCGGCGCGACCGATCACCCGCAGCCCCGCGATGGGCGCGAGGCGGGCCTCGAGCTGCATCTTCACGAAGCGGTAGGTGACGCCGGGCACCTGCGGGATGTTCAGCCGCCCGGGCTGCGACGGGCCGGCCGCCTCGATGACGAAGTTGTGCAGGCCGTAGCCGAGGCCGAAGGAGAACTCCTGCCGGCCGTAGGGCACGCGACCGCGCATGCCCACGTACCAGGCGCGCGACGAGGTGGGGAAGGTCTCGCCGTCGGCGCGCGTCGAGTCGATGCCGAAGGCCCGCTCGTAGCGGAAGTCGAAGCCCACGTGCGCGAGGAACATGTCGCTGAAATGGGCCACCGGGTACCAGCGCCCGCGGAAGAGGAGCGCCGGTCCGAGGTCGAGCGTGTACTCCCGGAGGAGGCCGTAGAGGTCGTCGTTGTAGCGGAGCTTCCGGCTGAAGAGGTGGAGGCCCACGGAGATGTCGAGGGCGTTGTAGGCCTGCTCGCCGGCGTCGTCGGCCACGCCCTCCGCGATGGGCCCGGTGGGCCGCTCGGGCTCCGGCTCGGGCTCGGGCTCGGGCCGGGACTCCTCGGGTGGGGGCGCGCTCGTCTGGCCGACGGCCCGCTCGACGGCGCTCGTGCCGCGCCGGGCCGAGGCCACGAGGCGCCCCAAGCTCGAGCCGCGGAAGGTGAAGCTGTCGACGACCCGGCCGTCCGCGCCGTTTCGCACCTCGACCTCGCTCGTCCAGCGGCGCCCGGCGCGATCGTTCCGGCCGACCACGTAGGCGGCGACCTCCATCTCGCGGGCGGCCGTCACCAGCCCCTCGGGGGTCTCGATGTCGACGCCGAGCGCGTCGCCCGCCGCGGCGAGGTCGTCGCGGGGCACCAGATCGAGGTCCGTGCGCGCCAGCGCCCGCACGATCTGGTTGCGCACGCGGGCACCCCCGGGACCTTCGAAGTCACCCACCACGACGCGCCGCCGGGGTCCGGGCGGGGCCGCCGGCTCGGCCCGTTGCAGGATGGCGTCGATGCGGCGGGCGAGCTGCGCGCCGAGGCCGCCGAGGCCGCGAGCCCGGGCCGCCGTCGTATCGATCTCCGTGCCGGCGGCGTCCGAGACGCGCACGCGGGCGCGCCAGGCGCCGCCGCGACGCCGGATGATCGCCTCGACGACGAGGTCCGCGCCGGCGCTCTGGGCGATCTCCTCGGGGGAGTCGCCCTCGGCGTCGGCGCTGACGATCTGGTGACCGGCGCGGTCGAGGCGCTGGGCGACGGAACGCGCGACGCGGGTGCTCCGCTGGCCGGAGAAGGAGAGCGCGACGCCCTGGGCCTGGGCCTCGGCGGCGACGCCGAGGGAGCCGAGCACGAGCAGCGAGGCGAAGAGGCTGTTCAGGCGCATCAGGGACGCTCGCAGATGCAGTAGTCGGCCATGTTGCCGCGGTCCTCGCACCCGAAGGGCTCCGCCTCGTTGAACGCGCACTCGCCCGGGACGTCCGCGTAGGAGGCCGTGCAGACGAGGCCGGCGGCGCCGCAGACGTCGGCGCAGGTGGAGTCGGGCCCGTCGTCGAAGATCCCCTCGCAGGAGTCGGCGGAGCTCTGGCAGAGGCGCCAGTTGGGCGCGTCGTCGATGGGCGAGCAGTCGACGGGCTCGGGGCCCGCGTCCTCCATCGGCGTCCCGGCGTCCTCTTCGGGGCCCGCGTCTTCGCCCGGTCCCGCGTCGTCGCCCATGGGGACGCCGCCGTCGTGGCCCTCGAGGTTGACCTGGATCCAGCGCTGGACGCAGGCGATCTCGTTGCCGTTCAGGCGCGAGAGGAAGGGCATCTGGTCGCCGCAGCCGGGCGGGATGGCCCCCGGCCCGCGGATCTTGTCGAGCAGGAAGCTGTTGAGCACGTCGTCCGGGTCGACGCGGACGCGCCCGTCGCACTGGGTCGCATCGACGTTCATGAGCTCGGCGAAGACGTCCGGCGCGTCGACGAGGTTCAGCTCCGCGGCCGGCTCGTCGCCGGCGTGGCAGCTGTCGGTCCCGCAGCGCATCTCGAAGATCTCGCGCTCGACGTCGATGTCGCCGACGCACTCCGGGAGAGGGGTGCTCGGGAAACGATCGGCGTCTTGGAGGTCGCCGGGGCAGCCCCCGAGGGCGACGAGCGACGCGGAGAGGAGCGCCAGCGCGAGCGCGCGCCGGGGCCAGGGCGGCCGGGGGGCCGGGGTCGAGTCAACCATCCGCGGCGAGGATACCAGGGCGCGGGCGGAACGGGGCGGTGGGCGACGGGGCGGTCGGTAGGGCATGGGAAGGGGGCGGACGGCGCGCGGGCTGGAGGCCCGGGGCGGGGTCGGGGGCGAGGAGCAGCCCGACGGGGCGAACGAAGTGAGTCGCGTTCGATTCGTGCTCGGCGAAGGGCTCGTCGAATCTCCGGGGTACTTCAAGGGTCGTGCCAGAGAGCGAGGGGGCTCCGGGTCCGGGTTTTCCCGGGCCCCGTCCGCCCGGCCGGCGGGCGCGCGGGGGACGGGGGACCTCGGCGTAGCCCTGGGGGATTCACGCTCCGCGCCGGATAGGACCGCCGAGCGGCCGGAAGAGGCTCAAACGCGTCGCCGCCAGGCCCGACCGCGCCGCCGGGGGAAGGACGCGGAGCGGCGGGCGCCTACCAGCTCCCCACGAGCGGCGGCTCGCCCCTTGCCGCGCGGACGACGATCCCGAGCAGCCAGCCGAAGAGCAGGCCCGAGGCCACACCGACGGCGTCCCAGAAGAGATCGCGCCCCGATGGGTCGCCGTCCTCCCGGAGCGCGTCGACGAGCTCCTTGCCGAGCCCGGCCCCGGCGCCGATCGCCGCGGCCACCCCGAAGCGGAGCGGCTCCCGCTCGTCGACGAGGGCCACGACCCCGTAGGCGCCGAGCGTGATCGCGGCGCTCAGGCTCAGGTGCAGCGCCTTGTCGCGCCCCCACCACGGGTCGTCGGCCCGGGCCGCGCCCGGCGCCAGGAGCGACGCGGAGAGCAGCAGCGCCAGGCCCAGCGCGACGCCCCGCCTCACGACGGCCTCACGACGCCCCGCCTCGAGGGGGCGCCCCGGCCTCGTCGAGGAAGGCCACGACCCGGGGAAAGACCTCCTCCCGCGCCGTCTGCCCCACGGCCAGGTCGCCGTGCCCGTAGTCGCCGGAGGCGCCCTGCGCCTTGCCGATCACCTCGAAGCGCTTCGGCGTGTCCTGCTCGGCGCCCCAGACCTCGAAGCCGGCCTCGACCGCCTCGGGCGGGGCGATGCGATCGGCCGCCCCGGCGAGGAAGAGCGCCGGCACCTCGACCTCGGCGAGCCGGTCGATCACGCGCTCGCCGCCCGCGCGCACCTCGCCGTGGACGAGCTGCTCCGCGAGGTCCGCGTTGAGGCTGGCGGGGACGTCCTCGATGACGTTGACCAGCGCCGCCGGCGCGTGCCCGGGCGCGAGGTGCTCGTGGTTGTAGACGAGCGCGTGCCAGGGCGTGCGCAGCCAGTCGGCGGCGAAGGCGTAGCTCCGGGCCGCGAGCCGCAGCGGGAAGGTCGGCACGAGCCAGCGCGGGAGGCGGGCGAGGAAGCGGAGGCCCGGGAGCGGCGAGAGCACCCGCGCCGGCGAGCCGATGATCACGGCGCGGCGGAGCCGACCCTGGTCGAGGGCGGCGCTCCCGAGGGCGGCGTAGAGGAGCATGCCGCCCATGGAGAAGCCGACGTAGTCGAGGCGGCCGGCGCCCGTGCGCTCGAGGACGGCGGCGATGGCCTCGGGGACGTCGTGGCGGGCCATGGCGTCGAAGCGGACGCGCACCTTGCGCCGCTCGCGGCGGGGCAGGCCGCTCCGGAGGGTGAGCAGCCAGACGTCGCGGCCGCGCTCACCGAGCATGCGGGCGAGGCTGACCTGCGGGTGCGCGTCGAGGTTGCGGTGGTTCGCGGCGACGCCGTGCACGAGGAGCACCGGCGGCCGGGTGACGTCGACGCGCTCGGGGGAGAGCAAGCGGCGGAGGACGAAGCGGCCGCCGTCGCCGGCCTCGAGGGGGAGCACCTCGTGGTAGCGCATGGGGACGGCGAGGCGGCGCACCCAGAAGACGAGGTGCAGCCACCAGGCGACGAGGAGGGCGAGGACACCGAGGCCCAACCAGAGCCAGAGGGTCCACTCGCCGGTCGCCGCGTCCACCCCTTCGATGTGGCAAGGCCGAGCGGGCATGGCAAGGCGCCCGGGGGACGAGACGCGCCCCTCGGCCTCCTGGCGGCGCCCGCGGATCCACCTCTCTTCGCGCCCTCGGAGCGTCGCGCGGGGCGACCGCGGCGTCGGCCACGGGGCGTCGAGAGCGCTCGAAGCCCCCGTGCTCCTCCGCCTCCTGCCGGCGGCGCGGGCCCCGGGGAGGGCCTGCCGCGCCCACGTCGGCGGAGCGCGCGAGGCATGGAGCGGGCCTGCCGCGCCCTCGCCCTACTCCGCGTCCGCGTCGGCGCTGGCGGCGTCGCCCTCGCCGAGCCGCGCCTGGATGTGCTCGAGCCGGTCCATCATCCGCTCCTCGAGCTCCAGGATGGCGCCGCTCGTGTCGTTCTCCTTCACCAGCAGCGACGTGAGCGTCGCGGTGAAGATGCCGACGACCACCATGCCCGCGACGATCAGCCCCACGGTCAGCAGGCGCCCGGTCATGGTCTCCGGGTTGTGGATGTCGCCGAAGCCGCCGGTGACGACGGTGGTGAAGGACCACCAGAGGCTCTGCCCGAGGCTCTCGACGCCCTCGTGATCGGGGCGCCCCTCGGCCCACCAGATGCCGACGCCGCCGACGACGAGCACGACGACGAGGATGCGCATGGAGCGGCGCATCATGCGCACGTCGAAGGTCGCGGCGAGCTTGTCCATGCCGCGCCAGAAGAAGAGGACGATGCGTAGGAGGCGCGCGAGCCGCGCGAGCCGGATGAGCCGCGCGAGCCGCGCGAGGCGGCCGAGCCGGAGCGCCTGCGCGCTCGGGAGCGGGATCGAGGTGACGAAGTCGACCCAGTAGCGGCGCCAGAACCAGCGCTTGGACTCGGCGTGGCGGAGGCGCCAGAAGAAGTCGGCGAGGAAGATGCAGCAGGCGCCGACGTCGACCCACTCCATGACGAACACCGTGCGCGGCGGGAGCGCGACCAGCTCGATGGTGAGCAGGAGCGCGATCACGACGACGATGAGCGTCATGATGAAGGTGTCGAGGACGAGGAGGCGGCGGCGCGTGCCGAGGCGCTCCGTGAGGCGGTCGGCGAGGAGGCGCTCCTGGCGGGCGTCCTCGACGCGGCGGGTCTTCTCGACGAGCTCGTCGTGCTCGGCCGTGAGATCGACGACGCGCGCCCGGAGCGCCTCGAAGCCGCCGAGATCCCCCTCCTCGAGCCGCGCCTCCGCGTCGGCCCGGTAGCCCTCGAGGCGCTCGATCAGCGCGCGCCGCTCGTCGCCGAGGCGCGTGAGGATGCGGTCGTGCCGCTCGACGGGCAGGTCCGTGAGCCGGCGCCGCAGCACGGCGGCGCGCGCGGCCTCGTAGCGGCTCTTCAGCTCGTCCCCGCTCCCCATCGGCTCCCGCGAGCCTACGCCGGGGCGGGGCGTCTTCTCCAGCCCCGAAGCGCGCGAGGGCGCGGGCGGAGCGTCGGGCGCCGGCGCGAGGGTGGCTGAACGCCGCCCGCACCCGAGCTCGATTCTCCCTCGGCCGGCGTCACTCGGGGCCGGCGTGATGGAGGCCAGCGTGCTCGCGGTCGGCGTGATGGTGGCCAGCGTGCTCGCGGTCGGCGTGGTGGAGGCCAGCGTGCTCGAGGTCGGCGTGATGGAGGTCGAGGCAAGCGTGCTCGAGGTCGGCGTGCCCGAAGCCCGTCACTCCGGAGCGGCGCCACCGCGGGCCGGCGTCACCGCAGTCCCGTCACTCCAGGCCGTAGCGCTTGAGGCGATCGGCGAGGGTCGTCCGGCTGATGTCGAGCTCGCGGGCGAGCTGGGTGCGGTTTCCGCCCGTGCGCTCCAGGCCCCGCTCGATGATGGCGCGCTCGAGGCTCTCCACGGCCTCGGCGAGCGTCGCCTCGCCCCGGGCCGCCGCGAGGGCCGCCGAGTTGCCGGCGAGGGAGGCGTAGCCGCCGGCCTCGCGGATGGCGGCGCCGAGGTGCTCGGGGCCGACCTCGGGCGCGTCGCCGGCCGTGAGCTGCCAGCGCATGACCTCGGCGCGGAGCTCGCGGACGTTCCCGGGCCAGCGGTAGCGCTCGAGGCACTCCCAGGCGGCGTCGGAGACGCGGGGCGGGCCGCCTTCGCGCTCGGCGAGGAAGTGCTCGACGAGGAGGCGCACGTCGCCGACGCGATCGCGGAGCGGCGGGAGCTCCACGGGGAGCACGTGGAGCCGGTAGTAGAGGTCCTGGCGGAAGCGGCCGTCGCGGACGGCGGCCGTGAGGTCCTTGTGGGTCGCGGCGACGACGCGCACGTCGGCGCGGCGGGGGCTCGTGGCGCCGACCGGGAGGTAGGAGCCGTCCTGGAGCACGCGCAGGAGCTTCACCTGGAGGGCGGGGGACATGTCGCCGACCTCGTCGAGGAAGAGCGTGCCCCCGTCGGCCGCGCCGAAGAGCCCCTCGCTGCGCTGGACGGCGCCGCTGAAGGCGCCGCGCACATGACCGAAGAGGGTGGACTCGAGCAGCTCGTCGGTCATGGCCGCGCAGTTCTGGGCGACGAAGGGGGCCTCGCTGCGGCGGCCGTGCTCGTGGAGGGCGCGGGCGACGAGCTCCTTGCCCGTGCCGCTCTCGCCGAGGACCAGGGCCGTGGCGTCGCTCTCGGCGAGGCGCGGGAGGAGCTCGAAGACGGCCTCCATCTGCGGGGAGCGCCCGACCATGCCCCAGAGGCCCGGCGCGTCGCCGCGGCGGGCGCGGCGGTCGGCCTCGTGGGCGGCGATCTCGGCGGCGGCGGCGCGGAGGAGGGCGCGCACGGGGCGGCGCATGCGGGCGTCGACGATGGGGAGGCGGCGGACGGCGTCGGTGGCCTCCGCGGGCTCGACGGGGGGACCGAGGTCGCAGAGGGCGCGGGCCAGCTCGGGGCGCGCCGGGGTCTCCGGACCTTCGCCGAAGCCAGAGGCGACGACGCGCCCGAGGACGCGGCCGTCCGAGCCGTGGACGGGCTCGGCGAGGGCGCCGAGGCCGAGGTGGCAACGGAGCGGGTCGCCCGCCCCGGCCGCGCGGCGGTAGAAGGCGTCGCAGCGGGCGAAGCCTTCGCGCGTGAAGAGGGCGGTGCGGCAGACCGGGCTGGCCGCGCGGAGGACGCCGCCGCGCTGGTGGGCGAGGGGCCCCTCGGCGCCGGTGAGCACGAGCGAGGCGCCCCAGGCCTCCTCGAGGATGGCCCGCGCCACACGCACCCCGCGCAGGGCCTCCCATCGCTCGAGGATCGCCGCGTCGGTCATGGCGGGGGGGAGCATAGCGCGCCGCACGCCGCAGGCGTGCCCGCACGCCGCAGGCGTGCCCCGTGCCCTTGCCCGTGCCCCTGCCCGTGCCCGAGGGAGAAGGCGGAGGAGACGAGAGCGAACGCGAGCCCAAGCCACAGCCACAGCCCAAGCCACAGCCACAGCCCGAGCCCAGCTACAGCGCGAGCCACAGCTACAGCGCGAGCCACAGCCGCAGCCACTGCCGAGCCCCTCCCACGGCAAGCTCCCCCCGCTACCCACGGCTCACCCCGCGACACCCCTCCCAGAACGCGGCGAGGCCGCGGTGGGTTCCCACCGCGGCCTCGCCGACGTCACGCTCGTGGCGGCCTCACTCGAGGCCGGCGACCTCGAGCGGGGTCGCGCTCGGGAGCCGGTCCTCGCGACCGAGCTGCCGGCGACCGTTCCAGCCCCAGCACCACACGCTGCCGTCGTCGAGGAGCGCGCAGGTCGTCTGGAAGCCGGCGGCCACGGCGACGGCCGTGCCCTCGAGGTCGACCTCGGTCGGCGAGAGCAGACAGTCCACGGTCGTCGTCGCCGTCGTGCAGGTCGAGTGACCCTCGATCGATCCGTCGCCGATCTGGCCCTCCTCGTTGGAGCCCCAGCAGA
Organism: Sandaracinus sp.; assembly: GCA_002699025.1. Classification (GTDB taxonomy): domain Bacteria; phylum Myxococcota_A; class Polyangia; order Polyangiales; family Houyiibacteriaceae; genus Houyiibacterium; species Houyiibacterium oceanicum. Next base: position 136,314 of record PABA01000232.1, read on the forward strand.
AGACGGAGCCGCCCGAGATGGCGCAGCTGTGCTCGTGGCCCACGGCGATCTGCGTGACGTCGCTCAGGCCGGGCACGGCCTGGGGCGTGTCGTTGCCCGTGTCCGTGTTGCCGAGGCCGAGCTGGCCCGCGAAGTTCGCGCCCCAGCAGACCACCGTGCCGTCGGTCTGCAGCGCGCAGACGTGCTCGGAGCCGAGGTCCATCTGCTCGATGGTGCTCGCGTCGATCTCGGCCTCGACCGGCGTCCGGGAGCAGTCGTAGGTGGTCGCGCTGTCGTCCGTGCACTCGTCCGGCTGGTCCTCGCCGTTGCCGAGCTGGCCGGCGCGGTCCGAGCCCCAGCAGGAGATGGCGCTCGCCGTGCGGGCGCAGGCGAACTGGCCGCCGCTGGCGACGTCGACCTCGAGCGCGTCCGCGATCTCCACGTTCACCGGCAGGACGCTCTCCTCGACCTCCGAGTCGTCGCCGAGCTGGCCGCTCGTGTTGTCGCCGCTGCAGCGGACGGCGCCGCTCATGACGGTGCCGCAGGTGTTGATGCTGCCCGTGTCGAGCAAGGTCGGGTTGCTCCAGCCCATGACCTCCTCCGGGAGGAAGCGGCGCACGCGCTGATCGGAGCCGAGCGGGGGCACGTCCGAGAGACCCCAGCAGAACACGCCCTCCGCGGAGAGCGCGCAGTTGGAGGGGCCGCCGTTCGCGGTGATCGTCGTGGCCTCGAGGCCGACGACGGAGACCGGCTCGGCGGAGCAGTCGACGACCTCGACGCCGCCGTCGGAGCAGTCGCCGTGGCGCATGCGATCGTCGCCGAGCTGGCCGAAGACGTTGCCGCCCCAGCAGAGGACCTCGCCGTTCTCGCGGCGCCCGCAGACGTGGTCGAAGCCCACGACGAGCTCCTCGATGGCGCACCCTTCGGTGCAACCCATCGGGCCGGCGTCCGTGCCGGCGTCCTCCTCGACGGGGCCGGAGTCGACGCCGCCGCCGGCGTCCTCTTCCACCATGGCGTCGGGCGTGCCCGCGTCCTCGTCGGGGGCGTCGTCGTCCCCACAGGCGCCCAGCACGAGGGCACAAGCCAAGAGGGACCGCAAGGTCCACGCGTTCCGGTCGATCGTCATCTGCTCTCTCCTCCGTAAGCCAAGGCGTGGGAGTACCCCCCCGCAGAGCCGGCCGTCAAACCGTGGCCCTGACCCAGCCCCGGGGGCGGCGCAAACGAAAAGGTGTGGAAACGACTGCTCCGCGGGCGAGTCGCGCGGCGCGCCGCGCGGCGCGCCGCTCGACGCGAACCCGGCTCACGGAGAGAGCTCGGGACCCCCGCTGCCGGAGGCCGGGGCCGGGCCCCGCTGGCGAACGGATCCGCGCGAGGGGGGGCGTCGTCAGAGCGCGACGCGCACGCGGGTCAGCTCGCCCTCGCGGATCGTGACCCGATGACGCCGCTCGGGGCGCCCGGGGGCCCGCAGCACGAGCACGTGACGCCCGGCGGGGAGGCGCACGTTCGTCAGCGGCGTCGTCCCGAGGAGCCGGCCGCCGAGGTAGACCCGGCTCCAGGGCTGGGTGGCGATGGCGAGGCTCCCGCGGCCGCGCGGTCGCCGCATGGCCGAGCCGGTGGCCGGCGCCTCCTCGAGGACGACCGAGAGCGTGGAGGTCGCCCCGGCGCGCGCCTCGATCGTCTGCCGATGCTCCACGTGCCCCTCGAGCGCGAGCACGACCTCGTGCTCCCCTGGGGCGACCTCGAAGGCGAGCGGCGTGCGCCCGGCCCGCTCCTCGCCGACGCGCACCTCGGCGCCGGCGGGCTGGCTCACGATGCGGAGCTCCGCCCGCTCGGCCGCCGCCTCGAGGACCACCTCCCGCTCCTCGCCCCCGGCGAGCTCGATCCCGCTCTCCTGGACGATCTCGTCTCCGCGGCGCACGGCGAGCCGATGCGCCCCCGCCTCGACCCGGAGGCGGAGCGGCGCTGGCCCGCGCGGCTCGCCGTCGAGGCTCACGTCGAGCCCGGACGGGACGGTCCGCACGCGCAGCCAGGCCTGCGGGGGCGCGCTCGGCGTCACCGTCGCCGGAGGCGGCGTCGGTCCGGGAGGCGCGAGGGGAGGCGGAGCCGGCGCGCTCGGCCAGAGCAGCCAGGCGCCGAGCCCCCCGGCGGCGAGGAGCGCGAGCACGACCAGAGCCGCCCAGCGACGGCGCGGCGCGGGGCGCACGGAGGGGAGGCGCTCCGTCGGGTGCGAGGGGCGCCGCGGCTCCGCCGAGCTCGCCGGCCCGGGGAGATCCGCCGCGCCGAGCGGGACCGGGTCGAGATCCGTCGAGCCGCCGTGCTCGCCCAGGGGAGCGAAGCCCGAGGCCAGGTCGAAGGCGTCCTCGGGCACGGCCGGAGTGGGGAGCTCCACCGTGCCCGGCGGCGGGAGCGCGGTCGTCAGCGGGACCGTACCGGCGGCGCGCGGCGCGCGGCGGTCCTCGGCCACGACGTCCGGGAAGAGGGCGCTGACGTAGCGCCCGAGCTCCACCTGGTCGGAGGGCTCGGAGCGGCGCAGGAACTTCTCGAGGTCGGCGCGGAGCGCGAGGGCGTCCGGGTAGCGCCGCTCCCGGCGGGCCGCGAGGCAGCGCTCGACGACCCCCCGGAGGCCGCGCGGGAGCTGCTTCAGGCGCTCCGGCCGGGGGATGCGCCCGGAGGCGGCGGCGATCTTCGCCTCGCGCGGATCGTCGTGGGGGAAGAGCGTGTCCCCGGTGAGCGCCTCGAAGAGGAGGATGCCCACGTTGAAGAGGTCCGAGCGCCGGTCGAGGGGCTCGCCGCGCGACTGCTCGGGGGAGAGGTAGGCGTACTTGCCGCGCACCTTCCCGACGCGCGTCACCTCCCGCTTGCTCGTGCGCTGGAGCTTGGCGACGCCGAAGTCCACGACCTTCACCGCGCCGTCGAAGGAGACGAGCACGTTGGAGGGGGTGACGTCGCGGTGCACCAGGCCCAGCGGGCGACCCTGCCCGTCCGTCATCCCGTGGGCGTGGGCGAGCCCCTCGCAGACGAAGGAGAGGATCTTGGCCGCGTGGTGGGCCGGGAGGGCGCCGACGGCGGAGCGGCCGCGGAGGTGGGCCCGGGCCGTCTCGCGGGCGCGCTGGATGAGGGCGCGGAGGTCGACGCCCCGGACGAGCTCCATGACGAGGTAGGGCGTGCCGGCCTCCTCGCCGAAGTCGTAGACGTGCACGACGTTCGGGTGGCTGAGGCGCGCGGCGATGCGGGCCTCCTCCCGGAACATGGCCGTGAACTCCGGGTCCTCGGCGAGGTGCGGGAGGATGCGCTTCACCACGAGGTCGCGCCGGAAGCCCTCCGGGCCCTCCTTCCGAGCGAGGAAGATCTCCGCCATGCCGCCCTTCGCGAGGCGGCGCTGGAGGAGATAGGGGCCGAGGGGGATGCCTCCCACGCCGAGGAGGGTAGTACACGGGCGGCGGGGCGAGGCGCGTCCTGGCTCGCGGCGTGTGGAGGAGCGCACGCGGGCCTTTCCGGGCGCGGCCGTGGGGTGGCAAGGTGCGCCGGATGGCGGCGGTGCCGACGCGGAACGGAGAGGCGGGGGCGGTCCTGCGCGCCGCGCTCATGGACGGGCGGCTCCGGAGCGCCGTGCTCCCGGCCGCGGCGCTCCCGGCTGCGCTGCTCCCGGCGACGGTGCTCCTGAGCGCCTTGCTCCTGGGCTGCGGGGACGAGCGGGGCCTGCAGGTCCGCCTCGACGTCCCGGAGGGGGCCGCGCCGGCGCAGGTCTGCCTGACCGCCCACGGGGCCGGGGAGCTCGTCTTCGCCCGGAGCTGGCCGGCCGACGAGGCGCGCGGCGGCACGCTGACCTTCGTCGCCGGGGACCGGGTCGACCGGCGGTTGCGCCTGAGCGCGCGGCTCCGGCGCGGCGGGCGCCGGGTCGCGGACGCGACGGCGGAGGAGAGCTTCGCGCCGGCCGCCGAGCGCGTCGTGGACCTCGAGCTCGCCCGCTGCCACCCGCGGAGCGCCCCACCGCCGGAGATCGTCGTGGGCGCCGTGAGCGGCGCCGAGCGGCTCGCGGCCGGCGATCTGGACGGGGACGGCGTGGACGAGGTCGTCGCGAGCGGCCCGGACGGGGCGACCGTGCTCGGCGGCGAGGTGCTCTCGAGCGAGCCGCTCCGCGTGAGCGGCCTGGCGGACCTCGACGGGGACTGCCTCCCCGAGGTCTTCGGGGTGAGCGCGAGCGGCGTCGTCGCCCTCCCGACGGGGACGCTCTCGGCGCGCGGGGAGCACGTGGTCGTGGGGGACGCCGGGCAGGGGCTCGGCGTCGGCGCGGGCGACGCGGACGGGCTCCGCTGGGGGCTGGTCGACGGCGTGATGCGCGGGCTCACGGGCTCGCCCGTGCGCGGGCTCGCGATCGGCGACCTGAACGGCGACGGCGTGGACGACCTGCTGGCGGTGGGCGAGGCGGGGGTGTCCGCCTTCTTCGGAGGCCCCGCGGGCCCGACGGCGGCCGTGGGGACCGCGCCGACGGCGTGGACCGGCCAGAGCGTGGCGCTCGGCGACTTCGACGACGACGGCGCGCTGGACGCGGCCGTGGGCGGGGACGGGCTCGTGCGCGTGGGGCGCAACCGCGGCGACGGGCTGCTCGAGGGGCGGCCGACGCTGGACGCACCAGGCGTGCGCGCGCTCCGGGCCATCGACGCGGACGGCGACTGCGCCGACGACCTGGTCGTGCTCGGCGAGGGCGAGGCCACGCTCTGGCTCGGGGCGGAGGACGCCGCGCTCCGCGAGGGCGGCGCGCTGCCGGGCGTGCTCGACGCGGTGGCCGCGGATCTGGACGGCGACGGGAGCCGGGAGCTGGTGCTGCTCGGCGCGGACGGAGAGGTGCGGACGTGGGTGCCCTGATCCCGCGCGGCGGCCCGGCGGGCGCGGTGGCCCTCCTCCCATCGCTCCTGGCCGTGCTCCTCGCGCTGCCCGCGCCGGCTCGCGCGCAGACGCCCACGGGGGAGCGCGGACCGGCGGCCCAGAGCGAGCCGGCCCAGAGCGAGCCCACCGAGAACGAGGCCGAGGGCGGGAGCGACGCCACGCCGGCCGGCCCCGAGGCGCCGACCCCGCCACCGGGGAGCGCCGCCGCCGTCGCCGCCGAGCACCTCGCAGACGGGCGCCGGCTCTACCGCGAGCTCGACTTCCCGGGCTGCGTCGACGCCATGCAGCGCGCCCTGGCCGTGCCCGGCGTTGGCCCGGCGCAGCGCCTCGAAGCCTACGAGTACCTCGGCGCGGCGAACGTCGTCCTCGACCGGGAGGCCGAAGCGGAGGCCGCCTTCCTCGCCATGTTCGAGCTCGACCCCTACCACCGGGTGCGCGAGCCGAGCGGCTCGCCGAAGATCGAGCGCTTCGTGGAGGCGCTGCGCGCGCGGACCGTGGCCGACGCGGCCCTCGACGGGGAGCTCCGGCTCGAGGCGACGCTCCCCCGGGCGGCGCGGATGGACCGGCCGATCCCCGTGCGCGTCGACGTGGAGGGCGGCGAGGTCGCGAGCGTGCGCGTGCACCTGCGCGGCGACGAGGAGACCGAGTGGCGGAGCGTCGCCCTCCCCGGCGGGCCGCGCCGCTTCGAGGGGGAGCTGCCGGGGTTGGACACGACCGGGCGCCTCGAGGTCTACGCGCAGGCCCGGGACGCGGCGCGGCGGGTGGTGGCGCGGGCGGGGGAGCCGCTGGTGCCGCTGGTCGTCGAGATCCGCGAGCGGGTGGAGGACCCGACGCCGCTGCGGCGCAAGTGGTGGCTCTGGACGGCTGTGGGCGTGGTGGCGGCGGGCGTCGCCCTGGGCGTCGGCGTCGCGGTGGCGGGCCGGGAGACGGCGCCCGCGGGGACGCTCCAGCCGGGCCGCGTCGAGCTCCCCTGAGCGCGCGGAGGCGCGCGCGGCGCCTCCCACGCGAAGCGCCGACGCCGGTTGGAAGGTGGGCCGGCAGGGCCCCGACCGAGGCGAACGGAGCGCTCGAGCGGATCTCTTCTGCGGGCCGTGCTTCGTCGCGAGGCGCGCCAGCTCGTTCCGGCTCGCGGCGAGCGGAGGCACTCGGGCGGAGGCGCTCGGGTGGAGCCCCTCCGCTCGATTTCCCCGCCGCTCGCTACCGGAGGCCGTGCTTCTTCGCGAGGCGCGCCAGGTAGTTCCGGTCGAGGCCCGCCTCGGCCGCCGCCCGGCTCACGTTCCCGTCGTGGCGCTGGAGGAGCGCCGCCACGTAGCGCCGCTCGAAGGCGTCGACGAGCTTCTCCTTCGCCTCCTTGAAGGGCAGCCCGGCGACGTCGGCCATCGGCGGCGGCGGCTGCGAGGGGCGCGCCGGGGCCGCCGTCACGAGCAGCTGCTCCACGAGCCGCGCCAGCTCCCGCACGTTGCCCTCGAAGCGATGCGCCCCGAGCGGCGCGAGCTCCTCCGCCGAGAGCGTCATCCCCGGGTGCCCGAGGCGCGCGGCCAGCTCCCCGACGAGCAGCGGCACGTCCTCCCGGTGTTCGCGCAGCGGCGGCAGCACCACACGCAGCGCCGCCAGGTGGAAGTAGAGGTCGCGCCGGAGCGCCCCCTCCTCCACGCGCCGCCGCAGATCCACCCGGCTCAGGCCGATGGGCCGCACGTCCAGCGAACCGCGCTCCCGCGCGTCGAGGCTGGCCACGAGATGCGCCGCCTGGGGCCCGCTCAGCCGCTCGAGCCGGTCGAGCACCAGCGTGCCGCCCTCCGCCGCCGCCGCCGCGCTCGTCACGTCGCCCCCCACGGCGAGGTCCAGCACCACCAGCGGTCCGCCCTTCCGCGCCGAGGCCGCGTGCAGCGCCTGCGCCGCCGCGCTCTTCCCCGTCCCGGCCTCGCCCTCGATCAGCAGGGGCGCGTCGCTCGCGGCCGCCCGCTGCAGGAGCCCGAAGACCCGCCGCATGGCCGCGCTCGAGCCGACGAGCGGCCCGAAGCGATCGAGCTCCGGCGGCGCCTCCGGCGCGGGCAGGTCCGCGGGCACCAGCTCGATGCGCGTCCGCCCGACGCGGATCTCCGCCGCCGGGTGCAGCACGACGCTCTCGACCCGCGAGTCGCCGACGTAGGTGCCGTTCGTCGAGCCGAGGTCGCGCACGCGCACGCCGTCGCTCAGGAGCCCGAGCTCCACGTGGAAGCGCGAGACCGCCCCGTCGTCGACGACGAGGTCCGCGTCCGGGTGGCTCCCGATGACCATCGTCCCGTCCTCGAGCACGGCCTCGGCGCCCTTCGACGCGCCGGAGACCACCCGCACGAGGAGCCGGCGAAGGACCACCTCGCCTCCGGCGTTCGTCGTCAAGACGCCCGTGCGCGCCGGCTTCATCGGCGCCTCCACGGACGCGCGAGCGCACCGAGGAGGAGGACCGCGAGCGCGCCGCGCCCACCTGCCCCGCCGGCGCCGCCTGCCGCGCAGCCCGAGCCGACGCCACTGCCGCCCGGACCGACGCCCGCGTCCGCCTCGGGCGCCCCGGCGTCCATCGCCTCCGGCCAGGGGCCGACCTCGAGCACCCGCGGCGGCGGCTCGCAGCGCTGCTCGCCTTCGCCCGGCGCGAGGAAGAGGCTGCACCACACGTCCTCGCTCGGCACGCCCACGCAGACCTTGCAGCCCGTCCGATAGCCCGGGTGCGACGCCCGTACGACGTACTCGCGAACGGGCACGGTGAACTCCCAGTACGCCTGGTCCGTGAGCGTGCCGCCCATGGTCACGACCCGCCCGTCGAGCGCCTCGAGCTGGAGCTCCGCGCCGACCAGCCGCCCGTCCTCGTCGCCCTCGACGCCGACGATGCCGCGGAGGCGGGTGGTCTGCCCGCTCGCCCGATCGACCACCCCGACGAAGGCCGCGCTCGGCCGGGCCGCGCCATCGCTCGAAGCCGACGCCACCGCCCCGCCCGCCCAGAGCAGGCTGGTCGCGCCCTCCCCCGTCCGCACGGCGTCGCGCGCGCCCGCGTCCCGGAGGAGCGCCCCGAGCTCGGCATCGGTCACGCCCGGGCTCGCCGGCCGATCGCCCTCGGCGACCACCGCCACGAGGATCCGCCCGGACTCGTCGAGCCCGACGCCGGTCCGCGAGGTGCGCTCGCAGCCCCGCCCGACGCAAGCGTCCACGGGCGCGCCGGCCCGCAGCACCTCCACGCCGCTCACGACGTTCTCCATCCAGGCCTCCGCCGGCACGACCTGCCGCGGCGGCACGTAGACGCCCACGCCCCGCGCGTCGAAGGCGAGCACGGCCAGCCCGCCGTCGTCCTCCGTCTGGGCCCAGGCCTCGCCGGCCCCCACCGTGAGCCCCTCCGGCTGGTAGCTCGGGAAGCGGAAGTCGCCGCCCTGCACGGCCACGACCGCGCCGGGCACGGCGGCCGCCCAGGACTCGACGGAGCGCGCGCTCTCGCTCGGCCGGCTCACGCGCAGGCCGAGATCCCCCGCGCCGAGATCGGCCCGCACGCGCCACCAGCGTCGCTCGCTCGCCTCGCAGCGCTCCACGGTCACGCCCGTGGCGGGCGCCTCGACCTCCGCACACTGGGCGCGAGCGGCGAGCGGGGAGAGGGCGGCGAGGAGGAGAGCGCAAACGGCGACGCGCACGGAAGCCATGGTATCAGCCCGCCGCCCCGCCGGAGGCGCGAAGGCGCCGGCCGTGACCTGCCCTCCCCGATCCCGAGTCGAGCGCACGCCCCTCACTCCCCGAGGATCACCTGCATGGCCCGCGGGTCGCGGAGGTTCTCCACCACGTGCGGCGCCCCCGCCTCGCGGAGCACGTCGGCCCCATGACCGCCCGTCGCCACCGCCACGCAGGTCGCCCCGATGGCCGCCGCCGCGCTCACGTCCCGCGGCGTGTCGCCGATGACCACGACCCGGCAGGCCTCGAGGGGCTGCCCCAGCGCCGCGGCGCCGCGCTCGGCCCCGTGCCGGATCAGCTCGCCCCGATCCTCCGCGTCGTCCCCGAAGCCTCCGAAGGCGAAGCGCGTGTCCAGCCCCGCCCGCGAGAGCTTCAGGAAGGCGCCCTTCTCGACGTTCCCGGTGCCGAGCCCGAGGGCCAGGTGGGCGCCCGCGACGGCGAGCGCCTCGACCACCTCGAGGACGCCGGGGAGCACCTCGTAGCCCTCCGAGCGCGGCAGCTCCTCGGCGAGGTGGCCGAGGTAGACCGCGATGATCCGCTCGAAGAGCGCCTCCTCGAAGGGCCGCCCGATGGCCCGGAGCCCCTCGCGGAGGATGAGCCGGTCGGTCATGCCGCCGAGCTCGATCCGATCGAGGGCCGTCGCGTCCCCCGTCACCTCGCCGAAGGCCTGGGCCATGGCGCGCCGACCGGCGCCGCCCGTGTTCACGAGCGTTCCGTCGACATCGAAGAGGAGCACGCTGGGCTGCATCGGCGCACACTAAAGCGCATCTCTCCGCGAGCGCCAGGCGCGCGCTCTGGTGCCCTCCATCGCGCCCCGCGTGTTTGCCGCCGCCGCCCCGCGGGGATAGGACGGGGGGGTGCCGGCCCTCGACGCCGAGCTGCTGACCAGCCTGCCGGTCTGGTTCGTGGCCACCCTCCTCTCGCTGACCCTCCACGAGGCCGGCCACGCGCTCCTGGGCCGCTGGGGCGGAGACGACACGGCGAGTGAACAGGTCACGCTCGACCCGACGCCCCACGTGCGGCGCGAGCCCGTCGGCATGATCCTCGTGCCGATCCTCAGCTTCCTCTTCAACGGGGGGAGCTGGATGATCGGCTGGGCCTCGGCGCCCTACGACCCGCTCTGGGCCGAGCGGCATCCGAAGAAGGCGGCGCTCATGGCCGCGGCCGGGCCCCTCTCGAACTTCCTGCTCGCCGCCCTCGCCGCCGGCGCCATCCACCTCGGGCTCGCCTCCTTCGGCTGGCAGCAGCCGCTCCGGGGCGTGGACCTCGCGAGCGTCGTCGTCGGTCCCGAGGGCACGCCGACCGTCTTCACGACCTTCTTCAGCGTGCTCTTCTCCGTGAACGTGCTCCTCGGCTTCTTCAACCTCCTGCCGATGGCGCCGCTCGACGGGCACGCGGTCGTGCCCCTCTTCCTGAGCGAGAAGCTCACGCACAAGTGGCACGCGCTCTTCGAGGACCGGGGCGCCGCGATGGTCGGCCTCATCCTGGCGTGGGTCATCTTCGGCCGCCTCGCCTGGCCGATCTTCCGCATCGCCCTGAACGTCCTCTACCCCGGCTCGAGCTACGGCTGAGCTCATGGCGGAGCTGGAGCGTTCCTCCGGCGGAGCCGCGCCCGCCTACCGGATGTCCGAGAGGTCGTAGAAGACCCGCGTGTCCTCGCCGGTCATCACGCTCACGCTGCGGGCGTGCTCGTTGCCGTCCCGGTCGACGATCCGGAGCCGCACGTTGCCCGCGGGCACCTCGGCCCGGCCGATCGGCGTCGTGCCGAGCAGGCGCGAGCCGACGTAGACCTTCGACCAGGGCCGCGTGTTGATCGACACCGAGCCCGGCGCCGACGGCGCCTCCTCCATCGCGGGCGCCTCGCGCATGCGCGGCGCCGCGCTCGCCCGCCGGATGGGCCGGAGGCGCCCCTCGATCTCCGCGCGCTCGTCCGCCTCGACCCGGACCGTGCCGGCCCAGCTCCGGTACCCGTCGCGCTCCATCACCACCGCGTACTCGCCGACCTCCACGTCGCCGAGGGCCGTCGGCGTGGTGCCGGGCACGCGGCGCTCCCCGAGCTGCACGGTCGCGCCGCTCGGCTCGCTCCGGAAGAGCACCGAGCCCCGCGCCGCGGGCGCCTCCTCCATCGTCGGCTCGGGCGCGACCGGCTCGGCCGGCGTGGGGGCCTCCGCCTGCATCGCCGAGCCCTGGATCGCCGCGGCCTGCATCGCCGAAGCCGGCGCGGGCTCCACGGGCGTGGGCGTCGTCGCCGCCACCTCCGCCGCCTGGGCCGGCCCCTCGCCACCGAGCAGCGCCCAGGCCACGCCGAAGCCGACCGCCAGGAGCAGCAGGATCCCGCCCACGATCCACAGGGCGCGCCGCGCCGGCAGGTCCTCCTCCGGCTCGGCGAGGTCCACCTCGATGGGCGCGCCGGGCCCCACGGGCGCCCCGAGGGCGACGCCGGCCGGCGGCGAGAGCGACTCCTCCGCCACCGGCGGCGGCGCGATCGGCTCCTTCTGCTCGACGATCTGGAAGCTCTCGCCGAAGGGCGTCGAGTCGACCATCGGCCCCTGCTGGAGATCCTCGCCGAAGAGGTCGTGCAGGTACGCCTCGATGCGCGTCTGCGGGACGACCTCCTGCTCGATCGCCAGCCAGCGCTCGAGCTCCACCTGCATCTGCCCGGCGTCGGCGAAGCGATCGTCCGGCTTCTTCGCCAGCGCCCGCTGCACCAGCCGATCGAGGGCCTCGGGGATCTCCGGCCGATGCTTTCGCACCGAGGGCACGGGCTCCTCGAGCACCGCCCGCATGGTCTCGTACTGGGTCTTGCGGTGGTAGAGCGGCCGCCCCGTCAGCGCCTCGAAGAGGCAGACGCCGAGGGCGAAGATGTCGCCACGCCCGTCGAGGGGCTCGCCCAGGCACTGCTCCGGCGACATGTAGGCGAACTTGCCCTTCACCTGCCCGTCCTGCGTCTTCGTGTGCTGGATCGACGCCTTGGCGATGCCGAAGTCGAGGAGCTTCACCGTGCCCTCGTAGCTCACCATGATGTTCTGCGGGCTCACGTCCCGGTGGACGATGCCGAGCGGCTGGCCGTCGTCGCCGCGCAGGTGGTGGGCGTAGTGCAGCGCCTCGGCGATGCGCGCGATGACCTTCACGGCGATGGGCGCGGGGATGCCGTCGTGGTCGCGGGCCTTGCGGATGAGCTTCCCGAGGGCGACGCCGTCGATCCACTCCATCGCGATGAAGTAGCTGCCCGCCTCCTCGCCGAACTCGTAGAGGTGGACGATGTTCGGGTGGTGGAGGCGCATGGCCAGCCGCGCCTCGTCGAAGAACATCGTGACGAAGGTCTCGTCATCGGCGACGTGCTGGAGCACCCGCTTGATGACCACGTGCCGGGCCCCCGCGCCCTGGACGGCCGAGGTCTCGCGGGCGAGGTAGATCTCCGCCATCCCCCCGACGGCCAATCGCCCGAGGAGCTCGTAGCGGCCGAACTGACAGATGGCGGGGAGCGACCGGACCATGGAGCGGTCGGCGGACATGGGGGCGCAATATAGCGGGTTCCGCGGCAAACGCCGGCCGGCGTTGGCCGGACGCGGTGACGAAGCGGTGACGGCGCGGCCGGTGGCTCGGGACCGGCGAGTCGGCTAACGTCGCGCCGTGACGCGCCTCTCCGCCCTCCTGGTCCTCACGCTCGCGCTCCTCTCGGCGGCCGCCCCGGCCCACGCGCAGCCCTCGCCCTCCGTGGCCCTGGCGGAGATCCGCGAGATGATCCTCTACGCCCGCTACGACGAGGCGATCGCCGCGGCCCAGTCGTTCCTCGAGCGCGAGGGCCTGGCCGCGCGGGACCGGAACATCGGCCTCGAGGTGCTCGCGACGGCGCACCTCGCGAACCGCGACCAGGAGAACGCCGACCGCGTGCTCGGCGAGCTCTACCGCCGCGACCCGGGGCACCGCCTGACCGACGGCGACGCGAGCCCCTTCGTGCAGGCCGCCTTCCAGCGGGCGCGGGAGCGGCTGCCCGAGACCATCGCCGTGACCCTCGCGCACACGCCTCCGTCCATCGAGGGGCGCGAGTCGCCGCTGATCGAGGTGGGCGTGAGCGAGGGCGTGGAGGCCGTGCAGGAGGTCCGCCTCGCCTACCGGACCAACGACTCGCCGCGCTTCGCCCGGCTGGTCATGAACCTCGACGAGGACGGCGTCGCCCGGGGGCGCGTGCCGTTGGTGGGCGCGCCGAACGCCGCGCAGACCGTGCAGTACTTCATCCTCGCGCTGGCGCCGTCCGGGACGCCGCTCGCGCAGGTGGGCGACGAGGCCGAGCCCCTCGAGCTGACCATCCCCCCCGCCGTGCAGGACGACGTGCGCGCCATCGCCGTGCCCGAGGAAGAGGACGACGAGGTCGACGAGGGCGGCAGCCTCTGGTGGGTGGGCCTCTTGGTGGGCATCGTCGCCATCGGCGCCGGCGTCGGCGTCGGCCTGGCGCTCCGCGAGGACGCCCCGGACGGCACGCTCGGCAACGTCAGCCTGCGCTGATCGGCCGGCCCCCGGCTAGGCGCGCGCGGATGACGGACACGCCGGCCCCGCTCACCCCTTCAGCGCCGCGAGCAGCTCGCGCCCCGTCTTCGTGATGTCGCCCGCCCCGAGCGTCACCACCACGTCCCCCGGCTCGAGCCGCGCGCGCATCGCCTCCACCAGGTCCGTCCGCTTCGCCACGTGGGTCACGTCCCGGTGCCCATGCGTCCGGATCGCCTGCACCAGGTTCTCCGTCTCGGCCCCCGCGATCGGCTTCTCCCCGGCGGCGTACACGTCGGTCACGAAGAGCACGTCGGCCCGGTTGAAGGCCCGCACGAGCTCGTCGAAGAGGTGGTGCGTCCGCGAGTAGCGATGCGGCTGGAACGCCACCACCAGCCGCCGCTCGTAGGCCCGCTGCGCCGCCTCCAGCGTCACCGCGATCTCCGCCGGGTGGTGCCCGTAGTCGTCCACCACCACCACGGGCTCGCCCGCGCCCTCGAGCGCATGCTCGCCGACGATGGTGAAGCGCCGCTGCACGCCCCCGAAGCTCGCCAGGCTCTCGGCGACCTTCTCCATCGGCACCTGCAGCTCGTCGGCGATGGCCACCGTGCAGAGCGCGTTCAACACGTTGTGGATGCCCGGCATGGACACCGTGAAGTCCCCGAGCGACTCGCCGCGCCGCACCACCTCGAAGCGCACGCTCAGCCCCTCCATGCGCAGGTTCCGCGCCCGGTAGTCGGCCTGCGCCGCGAGCCCGTAGGTCGCGATGCGCTTGTCGAGGCGCGGCAAGATGTCCTGCACGTTCGGGTGGTCGAGGCAGGCGACCACGAGCCCGTAGAAGGGCACGCGGTTGGCGAAGGCCACGAAGGCCGCCTTCACGCCCTCGAGCGTGCCGTAGTGATCGAGGTGCTCGGGATCGATGTTGGTGATCGAGGCGATGGCCGGCGTGAGGTGCAGGAAGGAGCCATCGGACTCGTCCGCCTCGGCCACCAGGAGGTCGCCCGCGCCCCGCGCCGCGCCCGAGCCGAGCGCGTTCAGCTTGCCGCCGATGACGACCGTCGGGTCCAGCCCCGCGTCGCGCAGCACCGTGGCAACGAGCGAGGTGGTCGTCGTCTTCCCGTGGGAGCCGGCGATGGCGATGCCGTCCTTGAGGCGCATCAGCTCGCCGAGCATCTCGGCCCGCGGGATGACCGGGATGCCGTGGGCGCGCGCCTCGACGAGCTCCGGGTTCTCGCGCGGCACGGCCGACGAGAAGACCACCACGTCGGCCCCCGCCACGTGCGCGGCGGCGTGCCCCTGGTGGATGGTCGCGCCCTTGTCGACGAGCCGCTTCGTGTACTCGTTCTCGCGGAGGTCCGAGCCGGTCACGGTGAACCCGTGGTCGACGAGCACCTCGGCGATGCCGCTCATGCCCACGCCGCCGATGCCGACGAAGTGGATGGACTTGATGCGTCCCCGGAACATGCGCCCGGCTTTACCACGCGGGGCGTCTCCGGTCGCGCGCCGGCCGGTGGATCAGCCCGCGTCCTCGGTCGCCGCCGCCGGCTCCTCGGGCTCTGGGGGCGTCGGATCGGGCTCCTCGCGGAGGCGGACCACCACCCGATCCGGGCGCCGCACGTTGTCGAGGACGACGTACTCGGGGCGGCTCTCGGTCTCGTCGAGGCGCTCGAGCACGCGGCGGAGCTTGCGGAGCTTGGGCAGCCAGGGGCCGCGCCCGAGCCGCACCTCCATGCCGTCGTCGCCGACGTAGAGCGTGACCTCGTCGGTGGGCTGCACGTGCATCTCCCCGATCGGCTCGCGCCGCCAGAGCCCCGCGGCGCGGTAGTCGTGCATGAGCGCGACGACCTCGAGGAGCAGCGAGGTGCGGTAGGCGCGATCGCCCACGAAGCGCTGGCGCGAGACCCCGCTGACCAGGGGCACGTCCACCGGATCGCCGAGCTCGACCTTCTTGAAGACCGTGCCGTCCCGGCCGATGAGGTAGAGCTCGTCGCCGAGCGCGATCACCGCCACGGCCTCGTGCTCGCGGACCTCGATGGCGAAGGTGCCGGGGAGGCGGCGCTCGACCTCCGCCTCGGCGATCCAGGGGTGCCGCACGAGCCGCGCCCGCACGTCCTCCGGGCCGAGCTCGAAGACGTTCATCCCCGGGGCGAGCCCGGCGGCCTCGCGCACCGCGTCCTCCTCGAGGCGCTCCTGCCCGGCGATGGTGATCGTCTCGATGGCGAAGGCGGGGGAGGTGCGCACGTAGTCGCGCGTGAGGCGCCCGACGGCGACGGCGCCCGCCAGGGCCGCGAGCACCACGGCCGTCTTGGCGAGCGCGACGAGCGGCCCGCGCACCCGCGCCCAGAGCGCGCCCAGCCCCGGGCCCGCCTCGTCGTCGGAGGGCGGCGGCACGGACGCGAGCGGGGTCGTCGCGACGGCCATGGCCTCGGCGTCGTCGCGCGCCTTCGTGCGGGGCGCGGCGCCGGGCAGGCGCCGGTTCCGCGGCGGCGGCGCCTCGGACGGTTCCTCGTTCGCGCGGGCGGGGGAGGAGGAGCGGGGTCGGCGCGTCGTGCGGGGCATCGGAGGGAGCGGGGCGAGCCCGCCTCTCCGTTGTCGCGGAGC
Organism: Sandaracinus sp.; assembly: GCA_002699025.1. Taxonomy (GTDB): domain Bacteria; phylum Myxococcota_A; class Polyangia; order Polyangiales; family Houyiibacteriaceae; genus Houyiibacterium; species Houyiibacterium oceanicum. The sequence goes on from PABA01000232.1 coordinate 151,953, forward strand.
GCCCCCCTGGGGTCAAAAAAGCGAGCGGCCCGGGGCCGATCCTCCGATCGGGCCCCGGGCCGCTCATGCGTCCGCGCGCGCGGTCGGACCGCGCGCCGGCTCCGTCGCGCCGCTCAGGGGAAGCCGAAGCCCGCGCAGGTCCCGCGCCGACAGAACTCCCGCGGCTCGCAGGCCATGCCGCAGCCGCCGCAGTGGTTGGCGTCCGTGTTGGTGTTCACGCACTCGCCATCGCAGAGCGTCGTGCCGCGCCCGCACTCGCAGGTGCCCATGTCGCACGTGCCGGTGAAGCCGCAGCTGACGCCGCAGGCACCGCAGTTGTTGATGTCCGTGTCCGTGTCGACGCAGAGGAAGCCGCAGCGCGTCTCCCCCGCCGGGCACTCGGCCTGACAGAAGCCGGCGCTGCAGACCTCGCCGCGGTCGCAGGCGTTGCCGCAGCGGCCGCAGTTGGCGGCGTCCGTCGCCGTGTCCGTGCAGACGCCGTCGCAGCTCACGGTCCCCTCCGGGCAGCCGCACTCGCCGGCGGCGCAGACCTCGCCGCGCGCGCAGACGTTCCCGCAGGCGCCGCAGTTGCCGGCGTCCGTCGCCGCGTCGACGCAGGCGCCGCCGCAGGCCGTCAGGTCGCCACAGTCCGCGATGCAGCTCCCGCCCGAGCAGACCTCGTCGCGGGCGCAGACCGTGCCGCAGGCCCCGCAGTGGAAGGGATCGCTCTCCGTGTCGGTGCAGCGCCCATCGCAGAGGCTCTCCTCGCCCGGACAGGTGCAGACGCTCTCGACGCAGTCCTGCCCGCGCGGGCAGACGTTGCCGCAGGCCCCGCAGTGGAAGGCGTCGCGCGTCGTGTCGACGCAGGCGCCGTCGCACTCCGTCTCGCCGGCCGCGCAGCCCTCCTGGCACATGCCCATCGTGCAGAGCTCCCCGTCGCCGCAGGCCTCCCCACACGCGCCGCAGTTCGCCGGGTCCGTGCCGAGGTCGACGCAGGCGCCGTCGCACTCGGTCGTGCCTCGCGGGCAGACGCAGGCGCCGCCGCTGCACTCGAAGCCCATCTCGCAGGCCTCCCCGCACGCGCCGCAGTTCGCCGGATCCGTGTCCGTGTCGACGCAGGCCGCGTCGCAATCGGTGAGCCCCTCGCCGCACTCGGCCACGCAGGCCCCGCTCGAGCAGACCTCCTCGGCGCCGCAGGCCTCGCCGCAGTCGCCGCAGTTCGCGGGGTCGGAGAGGCGGCGCACGCAGACGCCGTCGCAGACGATCTCGTCGGCCTCGCAGGCCGGGGTCATCATGCCTCCGTCGGCGTCGCCCCCGCCGTCGAGGGCCTCGCCGGCGTCCTCGCCGCCGCCGCCGTCCTCGCCGCCGCCGCCCGCGTCCTCCGCGGTGGTGGCGTCCACCCCGCCGGCGTCCTCGGCCCCGGGGCCGTCGTCGTCCCCGCAAGCCAGCGCCAGCACCAGACCGGCGCCGAGCAGCACGCGCCCGAGCGCGCCCCATCGATTGGAACCTTCCCACATCATCCAAGCCTCCCTTCGCCCGAGGCGAAGCATCCGTGCCTGGATCGTTACACCCAAACGCCCCGCTACCCCAAGAGGGCCCGGGGACGGGGAGCTTCCCTCACCCGCACGCGCCCTCCTCCCGAGGGACGGCTCTCGCGCGCCGGGCCTCGAGGGCGTCGAGGGAGAGAGACCGAACCTCGTCGGCGGGCTCCCCGTCCTCCGCGAAGCGCTCTCCGCGGGAGGACGACGCTCACTCCCCTTCGAACTCCTTCTCGTGGAGCCAGGCCGCGTGCTTCGGCGCGCGCTTCGTCTTCGACCACTCCTCGAGCATCGCCCACTTCACCTCGTCGAGGCGCTTCAGCTTCGCCTCCTCCTCCGGATCCGGGCAGGCCAGCTCGATGCGGTGCCCGTTCGGGTCGAAGAAGTAGATCGAGTGGAAGAGCGAGTGGTCGGTCACGCCGAGGACCTCGACGCCCTTCGCCTCGAGGTGCTCCCGGAAGGCGAGCAGCGTCGCCCGGTCCTTCACCTTGAAGGCGATGTGCTGGACCCACTCGGGCGTGTTCGGGTCCTTGCCCATCTCGGGCTTCGTCGGCAGCTCGAAGAAGGCCAGGACGTTCCCCATGCCGGCGTCGAGGAAGACGTGCATGTAGGGGTCGGGCTCCTTCGTCGAGGGCACCTGGTCCTCGGCGATGGCCAGCACGAAGTCCATCTTCAGGTGCTCCACGTACCACTCGACGGTCTCCTTGGCGTCCTTGCAGCGGTAGGCGACGTGGTGGATGCGATCGATCTTCATGGCGCTCTCCTGCGCGCCGGGCGGGCACGCCGCTCCAGTCTCCGGCGCCGCCCGCGTCGCTCCTAGGAGGATCGCCACACCGCATCGGCCGCGCCGAGCCGGCGCCGGGAATGGCGCGGGACGCTCAGCCGTAGGACCGCCCGTGCTCCGCGCCTTCGCCGCTCTCGCCTTCGCCCTCGCCTTCGGCTGCATCGAGCCGGCCGAGACCCCGCCCGCCGAGCACACGCTCTTCTCCGACGCCCGCGCCCGGGTCCGGCTCCGCACCGGCGCCGCGAGCGGCTTCCCCGACCCGGCCGGGCCCTGGTTCATCGAGGTGGAGCGCGCCGACGAGCGCGAGCGGGTCCTCTCGGGGCAGGCCCAGGTCCAGGGCCTCGCGGCGCGGGCGCGGGCGACCCGGCTGCCATCGGGCGACCTCGCCGTGGCTGTCTTCGACGATCTCTGCGCCGTCTCCGCGGGCCGCGCGATCTGCGCCGACACGCGCCGACGCCGCGCCCCCCGGGCCCTGCGCGAGGCGCTGAGCTGGCGCGCCGAGGACCCGTTGGCCTCTCCACGCGAGCGCATCCACGCCGCCCTCGCTCTCGAGGCCCACGACCGCGCCGCCGCCCTCACCGCGCTCGAGCGCATCGCCGAAGAGCCGCTCCACGGCGATCCGGTGCTCCCCCCGATGGTCCGCGCGCGCATCGCGTGGCTCCGCGACGACACGGCCGAGCTGCGCGCGCTCCAGAAGGAGCTCCCCGACGCCCGGAACGCCGTCGTGATCGGCCTCGCCCGCGTCTGCATGTTGCGCGAGGCCGTCCGCGCCGAGCTCCCGAACCGCCCGGACTCGGTCGTGCGGGCCGCCGAGGACGCCCTCGAGCGCTGCCCGCCCCGGCGCTGAGCCCGCCGTCGGCGCTCGGTCGCCGGCCGGGCCTCGGGCACCCGGCGCGCTCACCTCGACCGTCCGAACACGCCGCTCGCGCGCTCTTCTCTCTCTCTCTCGGCGGAAGCCGCCCGCTCGGCTCAGCGCCGACAGCCGATCCGCTCGGTGGCCACGACCACGTCGTCGTAGAGCACCTCCTGCACGTCCTCGACCTCGAGGCCCCGCTCGCGCATCCGCTCCCGGCGCCGCGCCGAGGAGTCGCGCTCGAAGTAGGCGTCCAGGATCACGGCCTTGAAGCCGACCTCGTCGCTCGTGCGGAAGTCGAAGCCTTCGAAGGGCACGGGCTCGGTGCAGGCGGAGAACTCGCAGCCCCCCGGGTGGAAACGGTCGCGGAGCCAGGTGCCCTCCGGATGCCCCGGGCGGAAGTCGCCGACGAGCGCATCATCGACCCAGAAGCGGAGCCAACCGTCGCTCGCGCCGACACTGTTCGCGCCGGCGGCCATCTCCACGCAGACCCACTCGTCGCGCGGGAAAGGCTCCTGCGGGGGCCGGAAGACGTTCCCGTAGTGGTACGTCGTGCCCTGGTCGCCTTCGCAGCCCGGCGTGGCGCTGCCGTCGTTGCATCGCCCCGAGCGCATCTGGTGCCAGTAGGCGTAGAAGTTCAGCTCGTTGCGGTCGTTGGCGTCGAGGTCGAACCAGAACCCTTCGTCCCCGGCCGGGACCGTGTTGGCGAGGCCGCTCCGCTCCCAGTCCGCGTTGCCGGCGGCGACGCGCACCCAGTGGTGCGGGTTCGGCGCGACGCGCGGGAAGCGAGCGTGGAAGCGCCAGTGGATCGTCTCGACGCGCTCGAAGCCGACGCGCGCGGCCGCCGAGATGTACATGTCCTCTTCGAGGTCCGCGCGACTGACCCGTGCCCGGAGGTAGCCGCTCCCCGCATGCGCCTCGGCGCCATCGCCGAGGAGCGTCAGGTAGCGTGTGTCGGCCGAAGGCGCGTCCCAGCGGCCCCAACCCGCCTCGAAGTCGTCGTGGAAGAGCACCGCCGGATCGTCACCGATGCCCTCGTCGCCGGGGTAGCGCTCGGCGAGGGTCCCGCCCGCCGAGCCGGCGTCGTCGCCGCCGGGCGCCGCGTCCCCCGCAGGGGCGGCGTCGGTGGAGGAGGCGTCGGTGGCAGCGGCCGCGTCCACGTCTCCGCCCTCCCCCGCGTCGGCTCCCGGCGCCCCGTCGTCGTCGCCGCACGCCAGGAGCCCCAGCCCCGCGAGGATGCCGATGAACGCCGCTCGTCTCCAAGCCATTGCCCAGAGGTAGCATCGCGGGGCCCGCCCCCCTGTCCGGCCAGGCCCCGCAGCGGGCCCGCGGTGGGCGCGCGCGTTCCGTCGGCACCGAGCGGCGGCGCCGCCGGGGAGACACGGGGGAGGGAGCGGCGGCCACCGCGGGGGAGGCACCGGGCGAGCGCCTCCCGCCACGACGGCGAGCGCCCTCGGGGCCTTCGTCAGTCCGGGAGGTAGAGCCCGGCGGGCGTCGCGTTCATCCCGCACCGCTCCGTCGTGCAGATCTCCATCGGCACGATGTCTTCCGGGGCGGTCCCGGGGAGCGCGGACGTCCAGACCAGGTTCAGGTAGTAGCGGGTGTGGGGCGCCAGCGCGCAGCGCCTGGGATCGTCCGCGTGGTCCGGCCCGCCGTATTCGAAGCTCTGGGTGAAACCGAGCTCCTCTCGCCAGACGCAGCCCGGGCCCATCTCCGCCTCGATGAGCTCGGCGTTGTAGTCCCCCGGACAGCGGGAGATCGACCAGAGCTTGAAGCCGCTGTTCGCCCCGGCGAACTGCGGCACCTCCTGGGTCATGCGCCCCCGGTGGTCCGCCGGGATGTTCCCGCTGTCGAACTCCATCGCGATGAACTGCCGCCCTTCGTTGCCGAAGACGGTCAGGTTCCGCGTGTTCCCGGATCCCGGCCAGGGCCGCGGCCAGACCTGGTCGAAGAAGCGGCAATCGGCGGTGGCGACGAGGCCCGTGCGCGGAGGGTTGGCCCAGACGCAGGAGTTCGGCCCGGTGGTCTTGCGGACCCAATCGGAGAGCGCGCCCTGGCCGAGGAGCGCCCGCTCTTCGCAGGGGACGATGGTCGGTCCGACCACGCGCACGGTGCGCTCCACCTGCTCGGACACCGCCGAATCGCTCGAGCACACCAGCTGCACCGTGTAGACGGTGTCGCCGGCGAGGCTCGCGGTGTCCATGAGCGTCACCGAGCCCGAGCCCGCCCGCTCCCCGGGCCAACCGGGGAGCGTGCCGGAGGCCGTGCAGGCGCTCGCGCCGGCCGCAGACCACGTGATCTCGATCGCGTCCCCGGGCGCGATCGAGATCGCTCCCTCGCTCCCGTTGACGGTCAAGGACGGCCGCGGAAGGACGGCGGCGTCCCGCTCCTCGCCCGCGTCCCGCTCCTCGCCCGCGTCCCGTGCCTCGCCGCCATCGGCCGCGCCCCCGTCGAAGGAAGCGTCGTCGTCCGCCGAGCAGGCCGCCGAGCAGGCCGCCGCGAGCGAAACCACGAGAAGGAACATCCACGATGGCCGGGTCATCCGCCCGATCCTACCGCCCATCGGCGGCTCGGCAGACCCGGCAGCGCGAAGGCACTGTCCGAACGCCCGCCCACGGAACGTCGTCACGCGCCGGGAGCGGACGCCCCCGTCGCAGCGAAGTCGCTAGCTCCACGCGAAGGCGGCGCCGTCGAAGACCAGCGGCCGCGGCGATGGGCGCGCGCTCTCGGCCCGTAGCCGCGGCGCGTAGAAGACCTCGCCGCGGAGCGCCCGCCGCTTCGTGCCCTCGTCGCCCCCGGAGGAGCTCTCGGGCGCGTCGCCCCCCGCCGGCGCCGGCGGCCGCACGGAGCGCCCGCGCCAGCCGAGCCACTGGCAGAGGTCGTCGACGATGCTCGCCGCGGCGTCCGGCCGCCCCCGCCGGCGCGCCGCCTCGCCCATGGCGCGCCGCTTCGCCGGATCGTCGAGGAGCGCCCCGAGCTCGCGCACGAGCCAGGCCGCGTCGAGCTTCTCCTGCCGGATCATCTTCGCCGCGCCCGCCCGCTCGAGGGCCGCCGCGTTCTTCGCCTGGTGGTCGTCCGCCGCGTAGGGGTAGGGCACGAGGATCGCCGGCCGCCCGATGGCCTGGAGCTCCGCCAGCGTCGTCGCGCCCGCCCGCGCGATCACCACCGCCGCCGCCGCGTAGGCCTTGGCCATGTCGTCGATGAAGGAGACCACCTCGGCCTCCACGCCGAGCTCCGCGTAGCGCGCCGCCACCGCGTCCCGCATCGCCGCGCCGGTCTGGTGCACGACCTTCAGGCCCTTCGCCCCGAGCCCGAGCTCGCCGAGCGCCGCCGGCACGATCTCGTTCAGCGCCTTCGCCCCCTGCGAGCCGCCCATCACCAGGATGGTCCGCGCCCGCGCCTCGAAGCCCTCCGGGTCCGCCGACGCGCGCTTCGCCGCCTCCGCGAACTCGCGCCGCACCGGATTGCCGACCACCCGCGCCTTCTCACCGAAGCGCCCGGCCGTCTCCTCGAAGGAGAGGTAGGCGCGCCCGACGAGCGGCGCGAGCATGCGGTTGGTCAGCCCGAGGTGCGCGTTCTGCTCGAGGATCGCCGTCGGCACGCCCATGGCCGCCGCCGCCGCGAGGATCGGCCCGGAGGCGTAGCCCCCGACGCCGAGGCAGAGCTCCGCGTCGTGCTGCCGGACGATGGACGCCGCCCTCGCCATCGCCCCCGGCAGCCGACCGACGCTCTTGAGCAGCTCGCCCGGCGAGCGCCCCTTCAGCGGCGTGACCTCGAGCAGCTCGAGCTTCTCGCCCCGCTCGGGCATCACCCGCGCCTCGATGCCGCGCTCCGTGCCGACCCAGAGCAGGTCGACGTCGAAACGCCGCCGCAGCTCCTCGACCACCGCGATGCCGGGGAAGAGGTGCCCGCCCGTGCCCCCGCCCGCGACGATCACCCGCCGCTTCTCGCCCGTCTTCATGCCGTCCCTCCCTGGGCCGCCACGGCCCCTCCGGCGGCTTCGCCCGGCCGCCGGCCGTTCCGGCGGCGACGCTTCTTCTTCGCGCCCGCGTCGCCCCGGCTGGTCTTCGTCTTCTTCGTGCTCTCGGCGGGCCCCGCCTCGGGCTCGCCGACCTCCTCGACGTCGCGCTCCCGGCTGACGTTGAGGAGGATTCCCACGGCCGCGCAGTTCACGAGGAGCGAGCTGCCGCCGTAGCTGATGAAGGGCAGCACGAGGCCCTTCGTGGGGAGCATCCCCATCGCCACGGCGAGGTTCGTGAAGGCCTGGAGGCCGATGAACATCGTGATGCCGATGGCGAGGTAGGTGCCGTAGTCGTCCGCCGCCCGCGCGGCGATGCGGAGGCCGCGCCAGACGACCAGCGCGAAGGCCACCAGCAAGAGGCTCACGCCCACGAAGCCGAGCTCCTCGCCGATGATCGCGCTGATGAAGTCCGTGTGCGCCTCCGGCAGGTAGAAGAGCTTCTGCCGGCTGTCGCCGATGCCCACGCCGGTCGGGCCGCCCGCGCCAAAGCTCATGAGCGACTCGGCGATCTGGTAGCCGATGCCGTAGCGGTGCTCGAAGGGCGCGAGGAAGGCCTGGATGCGCCGCATGCGGTAGTCGCTGGTCGCGATGAGCAGGTAGGCGACGGGGGCCGCGAGGAGCACGGCGCCGAGCAGGTAGCCGAGGCGCGCGCCGGCCGTGAAGAGGAGCACGAAGGTGAGCAGGCCGATCATCACGGCGCTGCCGAAGTCCGGCTGCTTCAGGCAGAGCAGCATGAGGAAGCCGGCGACGAGCGCGTGCGGGAGGAAGCCGATCTGGAAGCTCCGCATGCGCCCGGCCTTCTTCGAGAGCGAGTAGGCGAGCCAGAGGATCAGCGCGAGCTTCGCGGCCTCGGCGGGCTGGATGTTCACCGGGCCGACGGCGATCCAGCGCTGGGCGCCGCCGGCGCTGCGACCGAAGCCGAGCACGACGGCGAAGAGGAGCAGCATCGCGACGCCGAGCACCGGGTAGGTGAGCGCGCGGTAGCGGTGGTAGTCGAAGCGCGCGACGCCGAGCATCACGCCCAGGCCCACGAAGGCGAAGAGGCCCTGGCGGACGAGGAAGTGGAAGGGGTCGTCGTAGCGCTGCGAGGCGAAGACCGCGCTCGCGCTGAAGACCATGACCACGCCGAAGGCGACCAGCGCCACGACCACGGCCGTGAGCACCGGGTCCGCCGGGCCGATCACCTTCGGGACGGCGAGGCGCGCCTTCGCGGCGGCCACGCGCTCGCCCATGCGTTCGCGGAGCGCGCCCATCAGCCGGCCTCCTTCAGCGCGTTCACCGCAGCCTGGAAGACGTCCCCCCGCTCCGCGTAGGAGCGGAACATGTCGAAGCTCGAGCAGGCGGGGGCGAGGACGACGGCGTCGCCCGGCTCGGCGAGCTCGGCGGCCTTCGCGACGGCCTCCTCCATCGTGCCCACGCGCACGATCGGGCAGACCCCTTCGAGCGCGCCTTCGAGCGCCCCCTCGATGCGCTCGGCCGCCTCGCCGAGGGTCACGGCGGCCCGGCCCACGGCGCGGAGCGGCGCCTCGAGGGGCGCGTAGCTCCCACCCTTGTCCTTGCCGCCGGCGATCCACACGACCTTGCCGGCGTCGTGCGCGAAGCCCTCGAGGCCCGCGACGGCGGCGCCCACGTTGGTCGCCTTCGAGTCGTCGAAGAAGCGCACCCCGCCGCGCTCGCGCACGAGCTCCATGCGGTGCGGGAGCCCGCGGAAGGCGGCCAGCCCGGCGCGGATGGTCTCGGGCCTCATGCCCGCGAGGCGACCGGCGAGCATGGCGGCCTGGGCGTTCGCGAGGTTGTGGCCGCCGCGGAGGTGGATCTCGTCGAGGCCGATGGCGAGGCCCGAGACCCGGTCGTTCAGGCGCGGCGTGCGGGCCGTGTAGTAGCTCCCGGCCGCGTCGACGAGCTCCTTCGAGAAGCCCACCTCGCCCGTGTCGCCGCCGAAGCGGTGGAGCGTCGCCGCGCCGGCCTGGGCCAGGCCCTCGCAGAGCGCGTCCCCGGCGGGCACGACGGCGTGATCCTCGCGGCGCTGCCCGCGGAAGAGGTTCCCCTTGGCGGCCGCGTAGGCGGCGAAGGAGTCGTAGCGGTCGAGGTGATCCTCGGTGACGTTGAGCAGCACGGCCACGTGCGCCCGGAAGCGGTCCACGCGCTCGAGCTGGAAGGAGCTCACCTCGACGATGACCAGGCCGCCCGCCTCGGCCGCCGGCGTGCCGACCACGTCGACGAGCGGCGTGCCCAGGTTGCCGCCGACGAAGCTCGGCCGCGGGTCGTGCTCGGCCATGGCGCCGAGCAGGCTCGTCACCGTGCTCTTGCCGTTCGTGCCCGTGATGGCGACGAGGGTCGCGCCCGGATCCACGAAGCCGCTCGCGAGCTCGACCTCGGAGGCGATGGGCACGCCGGCCCCCTCGGCCGCCTCGAGGGCCGGGAGCGGCGGCACGCCGGGGGAGACGACGACGCGGTCGACGCCCGTGAAGAGCGCCTCGTCGTGGTGCCCGAGCTCGAGCTCGGCGCCGGCGTCGACGAGCGCCTCGAGCCCCTCGAGCTCCTCGCGCGCGTCGTTCAGCACGACCTTCGCGCCGCGGTCGAGCAGCAGGCGCGCGGCCGCCCGACCGCTCTGGCCGAGCCCGACGACGAGGATGCGCTGGTCCTTCACGTCCACGTCATCACCTCAGCTTCAACGTGGCCAGGCTCGCGATGGCGAACATGATGGAGACGATCCAGAAGCGGACGATCACCTTCGGCTCCGGCCACCCCTTCTTCTCGAAGTGGTGGTGGATCGGGGCCATGAGGAAGACGCGCTTCCCGGTGAGCTTGAAGGAGCCCACCTGCACGATGACGCTCACGGCCTCGGCGACGAAGATGCCGCCGAGGAGCAGGCTGAGCAGCTCGTTCTTCGTGACCACGGCGAGCGCGCCGAGGCCGCCGCCGAGGGCGAGCGAGCCCACGTCGCCCATGAAGACCTGCGCCGGGTAGGTGTTGAACCAGAGGAAGCCGAAGCCGACGCCGATGACGCTGGCGCAGAAGACGGCGAGCTCGGAAGCGCTCTCGAGGTGGGGGATGAAGAGGTACTCGGCGACCGGCTGCTCGAAGAGCACGGCGCCGCCGAGGTAGGCGAGGATCGCGTAGGTCCCGGCGTTGATCATGACCGGGCCGATGGCGAGGCCGTCGAGGCCGTCCGTGAGGTTCACGGCGTTCGAGGTGCCGACGATGACGAAGCTCGCGAAGACGACGTAGAGCCAGGCCGGCATGGTCAGCGCCTCCGGGTCGTCCGTCAGGAACTTCACGAAGGGCAGCGAGACGCGCGTGCGGATCTCCATCCAGTCCGGGGGCAAGCCCGCGTCGCCGTAGAAGAGCCAGCCGCAGACGGCCGCGCTCACGCTGAACTGGATGAGCAGCTTGTAGCGACCGGCGAGGCCGCCCGTGTCCTTCTTGCGGACCTTGGCCGCGTCGTCGATGTAGCCGACCACGCCGAAGCAGGCGGTGATGGCCGTGACGACCCAGACCATGGCGTTCTTCGGGTCGGCCCAGAGCACGGTGCTGAGCACGACCGCGAGGAGCATCAGGGCCCCGCCCATGGTGGGCGTGCCGGCCTTGCTGAAGTGCGACTCCGGGCCCTCCGTGCGGACGACCTGGCCGATCTGCTTCGACTGGAGCCGCCGGATGAACCAGGGGTAGAGCCCGAAGCTCAGCAGCATCGCCGTCATGGTCGCGGCGAGGACGCGGAAGGGGACGTAGCGGAGGACGTTGAGGACGCCGAAGTCCTCCGCCAGCGGGTAGAGGAGGTAGTAGATCACGCCGCCGCCTCCTCACGCGCGACGAGCGCCTCCACCACGCGCTCGAGGGCCATGGAGCGCGAGCCCTTCACGAGCACGACGTCGCCGGCCGCGAGCGGGCCGATCGCGGCGAGGAGCGCGTCGAGCTCGAGGTCCTCCAGCGCGTCGCCGACCGCCGCCATCTCCGGCCCGACGAAGAAGGCGCGGGCCGCGCGCGCGTCGGCCTCCGCGCGCACCTCGCGGTGCTTCGCCTCGCTCAGCGCGCCGAGCTCCTTCATGTCGCCGAGCACGGCGAGCAGGCGCCCGCCGCGCGCCTCGGCCACGCGCGCCGCCGTGCGGAGCGCCAAGAGCACCGAGGAGGGGTTCGCGTTGTAGCTGTCGTCGAGGACGAGGGCCTCGCCGGCCGGGCGGGGCGTCATGCGGCCGGCCACCGGCGCCAGCTCGCCCATGCCCCGGCAGAAGGCCTCGAGATCCACGCCGAGGGCCTGGGCGACGGCCAGCGCGCCGGCCCCGTTCAGCGCCGCCGCCTCGCCGACCAGCTGGAGCGATGCCTCGAGCTCGCGCTCGCCGAGCCGGTAGCGCGCCACCGTGCGCGGGCCGTCCATGCGCCAGCCGAGCACGCGCACGTCCGCGTCCTCGGCGAAGCCGTAGCGGCGGACGCCCTCGCAGCGGCGCAGGCGCTCGTCGTCGCCGTTGACGATCCCGACGCCGCCCTCGATCCGCGCGCGGAGCAGGTCGGTCTTCTCGACGAAGACGTCCTCGACCGTGCCGATGCCCTGCGTGTGGGCCGCGGCGACGAGCGTGACGACCGCGATCTCCGGCGCGATCATCGCGCCGAGCGTGGCGATCTCGCCGGGCTCGCTGGTGCCCGCCTCGATGACGGCGACCTCGTGCGCGTCGCCGAGCGTGAGCAGCGTCATCGGCACGCCGACCCGGTTGTTCAGGTTGCCCTCCGTCGCGAGAGCCGAGACGCCGGCGCCGCTCAGGCCCGCCGCCGCGAGCTCCTTGGTGGAGGTCTTCCCCGCCGAGCCGGTGATGGCGACGACGCGGCCGGCGAAGCGCTCCCGCCAGGCATGCCCGAGCGCGCCGAGGGCGACGAGCGTGTCCTCCACCTCGACCCGCGCGAGCCCCTCGGGGCACGCGGCGCCCTTCTCCACGAGGGCCGCGCCGCCCGCCTCGGCCACCTGCGGCAGGAAGCGGTGCGCGTCGTGGGTCTCGCCGCGGAGCGCGACGAAGAGCGTCTCGGCCGCGGCGCGCCGCGAGTCCGTGATCACGCCCGCCACCTCCCGGTCCGCGCCGACGAGCGCGCCGCCCGTGAGCTCGGCGACCTCGGCGAGGCGGAAGCGGGCTGCGTTGTCCGGGATGCGGGTGGCCATCAGGCGCCCTCCCCGTCCGTGAGCGCGGCGATGGCCGCGGCCGCCTCGACCCGGTCGTCGAAGGGGTGCTTCGTCGTGCCGAGGATCTGGTAGTCCTCGTGGCCCTTGCCCGCGATGAGCACGGTGTCGCCGGCCTCGGCCGCCGCGAGCGCTTGCCGGATCGCCGCGCGCCGGTCGACCTCGACCACGTAGCCGCGCGCGCCACCGAGCGCCTCGCGCCGGGGCTGCCCGCTCGCCTCGACGCCCGGGAGGATCGCCTCGACGATGGCCGCCGGATCCTCCGTGCGCGGGTTGTCGCTCGTGACGACGACCCAGTCGGCCCGCTCGCCGGCCGCGCGCCCCATCTTCGGGCGCTTCGCCGCGTCCCGGTCGCCGCCGCAGCCGAAGAGCGCGATCAGCCGGCCAGTCGTCAGCGGGCGGAGCGCGTCGAGGGCGCGGGCGAGGGCGTCCGGCGTGTGCGCGTAGTCGACGAGCACGCTGACGCCGCGCGGATCGGCGACCCGCTCGAGCCGGCCGGGCGCGCCCGTGGCCGCGCCGAGGGCCGCGGCGATCTCCGCGAGCTCCGTCTCGTGCCCGGGCCGCTGCTGGAGCGCGAGGAGGACGCCGAGGGCGACGAGCAGGTTCTCGAGGTTGTGCGCGCCGACGAGCCGGCTCCGCAGCGTGAGCGCGCCCCGCGGCGTCGCCACCTCCGCCTCGATGCCCGCCGCGTCGAAGCGCACGGCGCTCGCGCGCACGTCGGCGGCCTCGCCCCGGCCCACGCGGAGCACACGCCGCCCCGCCGCCTCGGCGCGATCGGCGAGCGCGGCCCCGAAGGCGTCGTCCACGTGGAAGACGCAGGCGGCCGGCGCGTGCGCGAGGAAGAGGCGCGCCTTCGCCTCCCCGTAGGCCTCCATCGTGCCGTGGTAGTCGAGGTGGTCCTGGCTGAGGTTGGTGAAGGCGGCGACCTCGAAGCGCACGCCGCCGACGCGCTCCTGGTCGAGGCCGTGGCTCGAGACCTCCATCACCAGGTGCGTCGCGCCCGCGTCGACCGCGCACGCCGCGAAGCGCGCGAGATCATCCGCCTCCGGCGTGGTGAAGCTCGCCGGCGAGCTCGCCTTCCCGGCCCGCGCCGCGACCGTGCCGAGGAGCGCCGAGGAGGCGCCCAGCGTGCGCAGCGCCTCGTCGATCAGGTAGGTCGTCGTGGTCTTGCCGTTGGTGCCGGTCACGCCGACCACGGCGAGCTCCTCCGTCGGGTCGCCGTGCAGCGCATGCGCCGCCGGCCCGAGCGTGGCGCGCGCGCTCTCGACCACCCACTGGGGCGCGTCGAGCTCGAGGCGCCGCTCCGTCAGCACGGCCGCCGCGCCCTTCTCGAGGGCCTGGGGCGCGAAGCGCGCGCCGTCGACGGTCGCGCCGGGCACGGCCGCGAAGAGGTCGCCCGGCTGAACCACCCGCGAGTCGCGCCGCGCGTCCTTCACCTCGACGTCACCGCCGTGGAGCGCTCCGCCGAAGCGCCGCTGGAGCTCGACGAGCCTCATGGCGTCGCCCCCTCCGCCGTGCTCTCCGTCGCGGCGAGCGCCAGCGCGTCCTCGGGCTCCCGCCCCACGGCCGCGTAGGCCGGCTGGAGGATGACGCGCACCCGCTCCCCGCGCGGGATCGGCTGACCCGCCGCCGGGAGCTGGCTCCGCACCACGCCGTGGCCCTCGAGCGTCGCCCGGAGGCCCGCCTCGTTCAGCGCCACCACCGCGCGCCGCGCCGTCATCCCCTCGAGGTCCGGCACGGCGACCTCGCCCGGCATGATCGCCCGGGTCACGGCCGGCGTCGGCGGCGCCTCCTCGGTGTCGCCGCGCTCCCGCGCGATGCGCCGCGCCATGCGCCGGCGCCGCCGCTGGGTCCGCGCGTGGTCGGCCAGCGCCTCGCCCCCGGTCGACGCGGGCACGCCGAGGTGCCGCAGCGCCTGCTCGCCCACGCGCCGGAAGACCGGCCCGGCCACCACGCCGCCGTAGTGCGCGATGACCGGCTCGTCGACGACCACGCTGATCACGAGCCGCGGATCCTCGGCCGGCACGAAGCCGACGAAGCTCGCGAGCCAGCGATCCTCCGCGTAGCCGCCCGAGACGTAGTCGGCCTTCTGCGCCGTGCCCGTCTTGCCGGCGACGAGGTAGCCGTCGATGGCCGCCTCCTCCGCCGTGCCGCCCGGGCCCGTCACCGCCGTGAGCATGTCGCCCACGAGCCGCGCCACCCGCTCGGGCACGACCCGCCGCCGCACCTCCGGGTGCGTCTCCTGGACCACCGCCCCGTTCGCGTCGCGCACCTGCCCGATGAGCCGCGGCCGCACCAGCCGCCCGCCGTTGGCGATGGCGCTCATGGCCGTGGCGAGCTGCACCGAGGTGCTGCTCATGCCCTGGCCGAAGCTGATGGTCGCCGCGTCCATCTCGTACCAGCGGCGGAAGTGGCGGAGGATGCCGCCGGCCTCGCCGGGCAGCTCGAGCCCCGTCTCCTCGCCGAAGCCGAAGCGGCGGAAGGCCCGGTAGAGCCCGCGGCGGCCGAGCGTGCCGCCGATCTTCGCCGTGCCGATGTTCGACGAGTAGGCGAGGATCTGCGCCGGCGTGAGCTCCTCGTGCGGCGTCGTGTCGTGGATGACGTACTCGTCGACCTGCATCGCGCCGTCCTCGCAGTCGATGAGCTGCTCGGGGCCGATGGTCCCGCGCGCGAGGGCGGCGGCGACGGTGAAGGGCTTCACGGTCGAGCCGGGCTCGAAGCGGTCGGTGACGGCGCGGTTGCGGCGGTGCGAGGCCGGCGAGTCGCCCGGGTCGTTCGGGTCGAAGGTCGGGTAGTTCGCGAGCGCGAGGATCTCGCCGCTCTCCGGGTCCATGACGACCACGCTCCCGGCCTTCGCCTCGAAGGTCTGGACGGCGAGGGCGAGCTCGCGCTCGGCGATGCGCTGGATGGTCCGGTCGAGCGTGAGCGTGACGTCGTCGCCCTGGGCCGCCCGGTCGTCGAGGAGCTGCTCGCTGAAGACGACGCGCCCGCGCCGGTCGCGGATGGCCGGCACCACGCGCCGGTCGCCGCGGAGCCGCTCCTCGAGGCTGAGCTCGAGGCCCTCGATGCCGACGCCGTCGATGTTCGCGAAGCCGAGCACGTGGGAGGCGAGCTGGCGGTTCGGGTAGAAGCGGCGCGCCTCCCGCTCGAGGCGCACGCCCGGGAGGTCCAGGTCCCGCACGCGGGCGGCGAGCTGCGGCGTGATGCGCCGCTTGATCCAGACGAAGTAGCGGTCCGAGTGGAGGCGCCGCGCGATGCGCTCCCGATCGACGCCGAGCAGGCGGCTCAGTCGGCCGGCGATCACGTCCGGGTCGCCGCCGTTCTCGCGGAGCGCCCGTGGGTTCGCCCAGACGCTGTCCACGTCGACGGAGACGGCGAGCTCGGCGCCGTGCCGGTCGTAGATGGTGCCCCGCTTCGGCGCGAGGCGGATGCGCCGGAGGTACTGCTCCTCGGCCATCTCGCGGAGCGCCGGCGCCCGGTCGACCTGGAGCTCCCAGGCCCGGTGCATGACGGCGACGGCGAAGGCCATCAGGAGCGTGCCGAGGAGCGCGATGCGCACCTTCGCCCAGCGGCGGCTCTTCGGGGGCAGGTTCTTCACCGCACCCTCCCCGCGCGGGCCCGGCTGCGGCGCTGCGGCACGATCGGCACGATGCGCTCGGGCTCGGGCACGTCCATCTCGAGCTCCCCGCGGGCCACGGTCTCGACGCGCGGCGCCTGACGGAGCGTCGCGGCCTCGATGGCGAGCAGGCGCTTCTGCTCGATGAGGCGCCGCTGCTCGCGTCGCGCCGCGCCCACCTCGTAGCCGAGGCGCACGGTCTCGAAGCGCATGGCGAGGTGCACGACGAAGGCCGCCGCCGTCGCGAGGACGGCCGCGATCCAGAGCATCATGAAGCGCGCGGCGAGCCCCGAGCGGGGCGCGCGCCGCGGCGAGCGCGACGCCGCGGGCTCGAGCGGCTTCTTCGTGGCGCCCTTCTTGACGGCGCCCTTCTTCGCGGCGCCCTTCTTCGCGGCGCCCTTCTTCGCGGCAGCCTTCTTCGCAGCCGTGTTCGCGACGGAGCCCTTCGCGCTCCCCTTCGGCTTCGGCGGGAGGATCGTCTTCTTCGGCGCGGGCGCGTCGGGCGCGGCCTCGATGCGGCGGTTCTTCCTCATCGCCACCGCTCCTCGCGCCGCTTCTCCTCCGCCTCGCGCGCCGCCACCTCGGCCCGCGCCACCCGCCAGGCCGCGCGCAGCTTCGCCGGCCGCGCCCGCGGGTTCGCCGCGAGCTCCTCGTCGCTCGCCGTGATCGGCTTCTTCGTCTGCGGCTTCCAGCGCCGGTCGCCCTTGAAGGCGCGCTTCACCTTCCGGTCCTCGAGCGAGTGGAAGCTGATGACCGCCGCCACGCCGCCGTCCTCGACCACGTCCGGGAGCTGCGCCAGGAGCGCGCCGAGCTGATCGAGCTCCTCGTTCACGGCGATGCGGAGCGCCTGGAAGGTGCGCGTGGCCGTGTCGATCTTCCCGCGCCGCTTCATCACGCGATGCACCGCGCGCCGCAGGTCGTCCGTCGTCTCGAGCTCGCCGGCCGCCTCGGCCTCTTTGATCGCGCGCGCGATCGGGCGCGAGCGGCGCTCCTCGCCGAGCGCGTAGATCAGGTCCGCGAGCTCCGTCGAATCGAGCCGCGCGATGAGCTCCTTGGCCGTCTCGCCGCTCGTCGGATCCATCCGCATGTCGAGCGGCCCGCTCTCGCGGAAGGAGAAGCCGCGCGCCGGGTCGTCGAGCTGGGGCGAGCTCACGCCGACGTCCGCCACGACTCCGTCCACCCGCGCGAGGCCCACGTCCGCGAGGGCCGCCGCGAGCCGACCGAAGGGCGACTTCACGAGCGTCACCCGCTCGCCGAAGCGCGCCAGCCGCTCGCCGGCCGCCGCGAGGGCCGCCGGGTCCCGATCCAGGCCCACCAGGCGCCCGTCCGGCGCGCTTCGCTCGAGGATCGCCTCGGCGTGGCCGCCGCCGCCGAGGGTCGCGTCCACGTAGACGCCCCCGGCCCGCGGCGCGAGCGCGTCCACGGTCTCCTCGAGCAGCACGCTGACGTGGTGGAAGCCCGTCACAGCCCGAGCTCCGCCAGCCGCGCGGCCATCTGCTGCCGCTTCTCCGCGTCGTCGAGCACCGACTCGCGCATCGCGTCGAAGCGCGCCGTCGCCCAGAGCTCGATGTGCTTGCCCATGCCGGCCCAGGTGGCCTCGCGCTCCAGCTCGGCATGCTTGCGCAGCGTCGCCGGGATGAGCACGCGGCCCATCTTGTCGAGCTCGCACTCGACCGCGCCGGAGACGTAGATGCGGCGGAGCATGGCCACGCTCGGATCGAACTGGGGCAGGGCCGAGAGCCGTTCCTCGAAGGCCAGCCACTCGCTCATCGAGTAGGCGACCAGGCAGGGCTCGAGGCCGCTCGTGATCACGAGCCGGCTCTCGCCGGCCGCCGAGAGCACCTCGCGGAAGCGCGCCGGAAGCGACGTGCGCCCCTTCTTGTCGATCGCGTGCTCGTAGCGGCCCCGGAACACCGTTCATTCACCTGCGCCGGTGGCAGTGGCGGCGTGCATCCCCACCGCACCCCACCGGCGCGCGCGAGAATGACACTTTTTGCCACTTCTTACCACCACCTGCCGAAGCTACGGGGCGCTTTTGCCCCCGTCAACTTTCTCACCAGGCCTCAACGCATCGAAATCACATGGTTTTCCCGGCTCGCCGGGCGCGGGTGGCAAGCGGTCCCATGCGCGGGATCGAACCTGACACGCTACTTCGCCATAGATGGCGTACATATCGTATCAGAGTAGACGAATTGGTCTACTTCACGACGTAAAGGGCGCCTCGTTGGTCCAGTGGAACGGCGCTGGGGCCGAGGCGGCTTCCGAGGCGCGACTCGACGAGCCAAGGGCTCGGAATCGATGGCCTTTCCGAGGATCCAGGCTCGCCTCCCACCGCCCTGGGCGCCAGTTTTCGGCATGCGGCTTTTCGGCGTGCCCTCCGGCGCCGCGCTATAAGGAGGCGTGGCCGGCCCCGCCGACGAAGCGCCCGATCCCGCCCCGGACGGCGACCCCGACACGCCGACCCCGGCCCCGAGCCGTCTGACCGGCACCGAGGGCGCGACGCCGCCGGACGAGGAGCTCGACGAGGCGCTCGAGGCGGCCTGGGCCCGGGCGGAGGCGGAGTGGGACGACGACGACGCCCACCGGAAGTTCATCGCCCTCTGCGCGAGCTTCGGGCGCCTCGACGCCGCCGGCGGCCGCTACCGGGCCGTCCGCGAGAGCGACCCGGAGCGCGCCGAGGTCGCCAAGAAGCAGATCGACCGGATCGTCGCGCACGCCATGGCCACGCTGCAGGTCACCCGCACCGAGCCGAGTGAGCGCCCCCGCCGGAGCCTGCTCTTCGCCGCGCTCGTCCTGATGATCGGCCTGCTCTCCATCGCGCTCTGGGTCTGGCTCGACGCCCAGCGCTGAGCGGACCCCGCGCTCCCCCGAGCGCCCCCGAGGAGGGCCCGCGGCGCCCCTCCCCCATCTGCGCTCGACGGCGAGGTCGCCCCCTACGTATGATGGGCGCCGCCGATGCAGATCGATTTCCAGGCCCGCGAGCTCACCGTGAAGCTCGTCTATTACGGGCCCGCGCTCAGCGGCAAGACGACCAACCTGCAGGCGATTCACAAGCTCGTGACGCCGGACACGGCCGGTCGCCTGATGACGCTCGAGACGCGGGACGACCGGACGCTCTTCTTCGATCTGCTCCCACTGACCTTCTCGAGCGGCAGCGGCATCCAGGTCCGCTTCAAGCTCTTCACGGTGCCGGGGCAGGTCATCCACAACGCGACCCGTCGCCTCGTGCTCCAGGGCGCGGACGGAACGGCGTTCATCGCCGACTCGCAGGTGGCCGAGACGCGCGCGAACCAGCAGGCCTTCCTCAACATGCAGGAGAACCTGCGCGAGAACGGCCTCGACCCGACCTCCCACCCGCTCGTCATCCAGTTCAACAAGCGCGACCTCCCGGGCATCCGCACAGACGAGGAGATCGACCGGCTCGCGGAGCGCGGCAGCGAGCCCGTCTTCAAGGCCGTCGCCATCCGCGGCGTCGGCGTGATCGAGACCTTCCTCGGCCTGACCGACCTGACCTGGCGGGCCCTCGAGGAGAAGCACTCGCTCCACGAGAAGTTCGGCCTCGACCCGGACGAATTCCTGCGCGACGTCCGCGTGCGCCTCGGCATCGAAGGGAGGGCGGCGGAGTGAACGAGTCCCGCCCGGCGCCCGCGCCCGCCCTCGACATCGCCCTCGGCGACATCACCCGCCTCGACGAGGTCGTGGATCGCGAGGCGCTCCGCGACGTCTGCCGCTCCTTCTTCGAGCTCTTCGGGCTCTCCGCGCGCGTCTTCTCCTCGGAGGGCACGCTCCTCGCCGACGCGCACGAGGAGCCGGCCATCCACGCCTACCTGCGCACGCTCCCGCGCGGCCGGCAGCTCCTCGACCAGAGCGTCGACGCCGTCGTGCGCGCGCACCCGGAGAAGCGGACGCAGCTCAGCGAGCTCACGGGCGCGGTCTACGACGTCGTGCCCCTCGTCTACCAGGGGCGCCGCGTCGGGCGCTTCGTGCTCGGCCCCTACCTGCCCGCCGAGCTCAAGGAGGTGCCGCGCGCGCTGCTCAAGTCGGACCCGGGCATCGACAAGGAGAAGGTGCGCACGGCGCTCGCCTCGATGCCGCGCGTGCGCGAGGCGACGGCGGAGAAGATCGTCGCGCACATGAACGGGATCATCGACCTGCTCCTCTTCTCGAGCCACCGCGCGCACCTGACGAGCGAGATGCACGTGGCGAGCGTGCGCGAGAGCTACCGGGAGCTCGCCGAGAAGACGGCGAAGCTGCAGGCGGCCTACGAGCGGCTGAAGGAGCTCGACCGGCTGAAGTCGAACTTTCTCGCGACCGTGAGCCACGAGCTGCGCACGCCGCTCACCAGCATCATCGGCTACTCGGAGATGCTCGAGAGCGGCATCGCCGGGGACCTCGGCGCGGAGCAGAAGGAATTCGTCGAGACCATCCACGCGAAGGGCGACCAGCTGCTCGCGCTGATCACCAGCCTGCTCGATCTCTCGAAGCTCGAGCAGGGCGCGATGAAGGTCGAGGCGGAGCCGGTGGAGCCGCGCGCGATCGTCGAGGACATCGCGAAGACCTTCACGCCGGCGGCGCACAAGAAGGGCATCGAGGTCGTGGTGGAGGTCGAGGAGGGGCTGCCGCGCGTGATGGGCGATCCGATCCGCATCAAGCAGGTCCTCTCGAACCTCGCGGAGAACGCGGTGAAGTTCACGCCCCAGGGCGGGACGGTGCGCTTCGGGGCGAAGGCCGCGGAGCTCGACGACGGAGCGAGCGGGCTCGGGGCCGTCCTGATGGCCGCGCCGCGCCGGGCGATCGCGTTCACCGTGCGGGACTCGGGCATCGGCATGCCCCGCGAGGAGCTGCCGCGGATCTTCGACGCCTTCTACCAGGTCGACGGGAGCTCCACGCGCGAGCACGGCGGGACCGGGCTCGGGCTCTCGATCGTGAAGCGCCTCGTGGACGCGCACGAGGGATCGATCGAGGTCGAGAGCTTCGTCGGCGAAGGGACGCGCTTCGTCGTGACCCTGCCCTCCGTCGAAGGCGAGTGAGCGCGCCCGCCGGGGATTCGGGATGGGCGAGTTCGAACGCATCGCGCGGCTGCGGCGGGCCTTCGCCGCGGAGGCGCCCGACGTGGCGCTCGGGATCGGCGACGACGCGGCCGTGCTGCGCGCGGGCGCGGACGTGGTGCTCAGCGTGGACGTGGTCGTGGAGGGCACGCACTTCCGGCGGCGCTTCGCGGACGAGGCGACCCTCGCGCGGCGGGCGGCGATGGCGGCGCTGAGCGACCTGGCGGCGATGGGCGCGGAGGCGACGGCGCTGCTCTGCGCGTGGGTGCTGCCGGCGGAGCTCGAGGAGGCGGCCTTCGATGGGCTGGTCGCCGGGACGGCGGCGGCGGCGCGGGAGGTGGGCGCCGTGGTGGTCGGCGGGAACCTCGCGCGCGGGCCGGGGATCGCGCTGACGACGACGGCGGTCGGGCGAGCGGAGCGGGTGATCCGGCGCGACGGCGCGCGGCCCGGGGACGGGCTCTTCGTGACCGGGGAGCCGGGGGCGGCGGCGCTCGGGCTCGCGGCGCTCCTCGCCGGGCGGGAGGACGAGGCACTCCTCGCCCCCTTCGTGGAGGCCTGGCGGCGGCCGCGGGCGCACCTCGCGGAGGGCCGCGCGCTCGCGCGGGAAGCGAACGCCTGCATCGATCTCTCGGACGGGCTCCTGCCGGACCTCGGGCACGTCTGCGCGGCGTCGGGGGTGGGCGCCCTGATCGAGCCGGACGCCCTCCCCTGCCCGGCCGGCTTCGGCGCGGCGGCGGCGGCCCTCGGCGAGGAGCCCGAGCGGCTCCAGCTCGTCGGCGGCGAGGTCTACGGGCTGCTCTTCACGGCGCCGGAAGGCGCCAAGCTGCCGGCCGGGGCGACGCGCATCGGGACCATCGAGGCGACGCCGGGGATTCGCCTCTGCCGGGGCGACGCGGTCGAGCCGGCGCCGGAGGCGGGCTTCGATCACTTCGGCGGGTGAGCGGCCCGCCGTGGCGCAGCCGCCTCGACCGCAGTCGCCCTGGCCGCAGCCGTCTCGACCACAGCCGGCTCGACCGCAGTCGCCCTGGCCGCAGCCGCTCCGACCGCAGCCGCTCCGACCACAGCCGCCCCAACCGCAGTCGCCTCGACCGCAGTCGCCTTGACCAGAAAACCTGCTCGCGCGTACAGTCCTGCACATGAGCGCAGGTGGGTCGACAGGCGGTTCGCGTCGTGGGCCGCGGGGCGCCTTCGGGGGTGCGCGGCGCAAGCCCTGGGCCAGCGGCGCGCGCGGGCTCCAGGGCGTGCTCGCCGAGTGGGAGCGGAGCGGGGTCTTCCGGAACGTCGCGCTCGATCACACGGCGCCGCCCCGGCCGGCGAAGACGGCGCCGATCCCCGAGGCGCTCCCCGAAGGCGTGCGGCAGGCGCTCACCGCGAAGGGCGTCGAGGAGCTCTACGCGCACCAGGCCCGGGCCCTCGAGCTCGGGCGCGCCGGGCGCTCCTTCGTGGTCGCGACTCCGACCGCGTCGGGGAAGTCGCTCTGCTACAACCTCCCGATCCTCGAGACGCTCGCCGCCGAGCCGGACGCGCGGGCGCTCTACCTCTTCCCGACGAAGGCGCTGGCGCGCGACCAGGAGGAGGCGCTGAAGGCGCTCCTCCGCGAGGCCGGCCTGCCGCATGGGGCGATCACCTTCGACGGGGACACACCCGGGGACGCGCGGCGCGTGGCGAAGGAGCGGAGCGGCGTGCTCCTCTCGAACCCGGACATGCTCCACGCGGGGATCCTCCCGCACCACACGGGCTGGGCGCGCTTCTTCGCGAACCTCCGCTACGTGGTGCTCGACGAGCTCCACACCTACCGGGGCGTCTTCGGCTCCCACCTGGCGAACGTCGTCCGGCGGCTGAAGCGCATCGCCGCCTTCCACGGCGCCTCGCCGACCTTCGTCGGTGCCTCGGCGACCATCGGCAACCCGGGTGAGCACGCCGAGCGCATCCTCGGCGAGCCGGTGGAGGTGCTCGCGGAGAGCGGCGCGCCGACCGGGCCGCGGCGGGTGCTCGTCTACAACCCGCCGGTGGTGAACGAGGACCTCGGCATCCGCGCGAGCTACCTGAAGACGGCCGTGCGGCTGACGGCGGACCTGGTGAAGGCGGGCGTGCCGACGCTGGTCTTCGGGCAGAGCCGCAACGGCGTGGAGGTGATGCTGAAGTACCTCCGCGACCGGCTGCGCGGCGAGCCCGGGCTCGGCGACGAGGCCATCCACGCCTACCGCGGCGGCTACCTGCCCAAGCAGCGGCGCGCGATCGAGGCGAGCCTGCGGAGCGGCGACATCCGCTGCGTGGTGGCGACGAACGCGCTCGAGCTCGGCATCGACATCGGCAGCCTCGACGCCGTGGTCTGCGCCGGCTACCCGGGGACGCTCGCCGGGACCTGGCAGCGCTTCGGGCGGGCCGGCCGGCGCGAGAGCCCCTCGCTCGGCGTGCTCGTGACGTCGAGCGCGCCGCTGGATCAGTACGTCGCGCGGGAGCCCGGGCGGCTGGTGGACGCGCCCGTCGAGGAGGCGCGCATCGATCCGGACAACGTCGAGATCCTGGTGCAGCACCTGAAGTGCGCGGCCTTCGAGCTGCCCTTCGAGGAGGGCGACCGCTTCGGCGACCTGCCGGTGGAGTCGCTCGAGGAGGCGCTCGGCTTCCTCACGCACCACGGCGTCGTGCACCCGACGGCGGGGGCCGATGGGCGGCAGGTCTGGCACTGGGCGACGGACGCCTACCCGGCCAACGGCGTGTCGCTGAGGAGCGTCGGCTGGGACAACTTCGTGATCATCGACCTCGACACGGACCAGACGATCGCCGAGATGGACTGGCGCAGCACGCACACGATGCTGCACGAGCAGGCCATCTATCAGCACGCGGCCGAGCAGTACCAGGTGGAGCGCCTCGACTACGAGAACCACAAGGCCTACGTGCGGCGCGTGAAGCCCGACTACTACACGACGGCCATGACCCATACGAAGGTCACGGTGCTCGAGGAGGATCAGGGCGCCGTGCTGCCGCTGCAGAAGCCGCTGGCGGTGGGGCTCGGCGAGGTGACGGTCGTCTCGAAAGTCGTGGGCTACAAGAAGATCAAGTTCCACACGCACGAGAACGTCGGCTACGGGGACGTGCACCTGCCGGAGATGCAGATGCACACGACGGCCTTCTGGCTGACCTTCCCGGAGGCGCTGATCCAGAGCTTCGCGCTGCGCGAGGGGGTGCAGCGGGCGGCGGTCGTGGACGCGCTCCGCGGGCTGCTCGACGCGATGCACGTCTTGGCGGCGATGGGGCTGATGGTGGACCCGCGGGACCTCGGGAAGACGCTCGAGGACCAGCAGGATCCGGCGGCCGGGCGCGGGCCCGGGGCGGAGGCCGCGCGGGGTTTCGACGCGACGCTCTTCCTCTACGACCGGGTGCCCGGGGGGATCGGGCTTGCGCCGCGGATCTTCGACGAGCGGGAGGCGCTCTTGCGGCGGACGCGGGCGTCGATCCAGGGGTGCGATTGCGGGAGCGGCTGCCCGGCCTGCATCGGGCCGGACGTGGGCGTGGACATGGAGGGGATGCGCTCGGTGCCGCGGAAGGCGCTGGTGCTGCGGCTCCTCGACGCGGTGGGGCTGCCGCAGGTGCACTGATGGGCGAGGCGTCGCATCGGCTCCCCCTCGGCGGGGCTGCCTCCCGGAGGACGCGCGCGCCGGGCTTCCGGGCGCCCGCGCAGGGGGTCGCCGAAGCCGTGGCGTCCGGAGGAGGCACGTGAAGCTCGGGCGCAAGCTGGCTCGGCTCGGCTCCGCGGGCCCCGGGTCGCGGGCGCCGAGCGCCGCGCAGCCGGCCGAGCCCGAGGCGTGCCTGCGTGACGACGACGCCTCGAGCGCCGGCGCCCCGGGCGGTGATGCACGCGGCGGCGACGTGCTCGGCGACGGCATGCTCGGCGGAGACGTGCTCGGCGGCCGTGCACCCCGCCCCGGCGGCCACTCATCCGGCGGAGATGTACCCGGCGGCCACTCATCCGGCGGAGATGTACCCGGAGGCGACGTCCCCGAAGGAGCTCCGCGCGGCTGCCATGACGGCGGGGCCGGCGCACCGAGCGGGGCGCCCGGGATCGACCCGGCGCGGCGCGCGCGGATCCGGCGCCTCCAGCGGAGCCTCGACGCCCTCGTCTCGAAGGGGCGGAGCGAGATGCGGGCGCGGCCGAGCGGTCCTGCCGACGCCGGCGACGCGCTCGCGGCGGCGCTGAGGAGCAGCGCGCCCACCCCTCGCATCCCGCCGAGCGGCCGCTCGCTCCCAGGTGCCCGGGTGTCGACGCCCTACGGGCCCGTGCATCAGGTGGAGCACTGGCTCGAGCCCCACCACGCGCATGGCGTGGTGCCCGTGACCTCCGCGCTGGAGGCGGAGAGCCCGCTCGTCGCCTCGCTCGCCCTCGACCCGGCCTTCCGGGAGATCGACCTCTCGCGCGCGCTCTTCATCGACACGGAGACGACGGGCCTGAGCACCGCCGCCGGCACGCTCGCCTTCCTCGTCGGCGTCGCCTTCTTCGAAGACGAGTCGCTCTGCGTGCAGCAGTACCTCTTGACCGAGCTCGGCCGCGAGGCGCCGATGCTCCAGCTCCTCGCCGAGCGCATCCGCGCCGCGAGCTGCGTCGTCAGCTACAACGGCAAGAGCTTCGACTGGCCGCTCTTGCGCGCGCGCTACGTGATGAACCGGGTGGCCGCGCCGCCGCTCCCGCCGCACCTCGACCTGCTCCACTGCGCGCGCCGCGTGTTCAAGAAGCGCCTCGACTCGGTGCGCCTCGTCGACATGGAGCGCGAGCTCCTCGGCTTCGTGCGCGAGCACGACGTGAGCGGCGCGGAGATCCCGGGCATCTACCTGCACTTCGTGCGGAGCGGCGATCCGGGTCGGCTCGACGGCGTGGTCGAGCACAACGGGCACGACCTGATCGCCCTGGCGGCGATCCTCGGGGAGCTCGCGAAGCGCTTCCGCGACGTGCGCCGGGAAGACGACCCGCTCGACCACCTCGGCTACGCGAAGGTCGCCGAGCGGGCCGGAGACGCGGAGCGGGCGGCGCGCTTCGCCTCGGCGGCGGCCGCGGGCGGGGGCGACGAGGAGTGCACGCTCGAGGCGCTGCTGCTCGCGGCGCGGGTGGCGCGACGCTCCAAGGACGTGGAGGCCGAAGAGCGGGCTCTCCTCACGGCGCTCGGGACGCGGGCCGCGCCGCGCGTGCACCTCGAGCTCGCGAAGCTCTACGAGCACCGGCGGAAGGACCCGGTGCGCGCCCTGAGCCACGCGATGACCACCTGCCCCGCCGAGGCCCTCGAGGAGCGCGAGCGCAGGCTGAAGCGCCTGGCGGGCCGCCTCGCGCGCCACAACGTCCGCAAGCGCCCCCGCTAGCGTCCACCCTTCATCCCCTTCCGGTCCCCGAAGACCCCCGCGCGGAGCGAGACAAACGCGAGGACGAGGTGGTAGGCAGAGCCATGGACGGGGGCCTTCTCATCGGCATGGTGGTCGCCTCGGGCGTCGGCGCGCTGGTCGCCTGGAAGGCCGGGGGCGAGGCAGAGCGCGGCGGGAAAGCGCGGCGCGCCGAGGCGCCGCAGGACGTGGAGACCCGCGGCCGCTCCAGCGCGCCCCGCCGCCCCCGACGCGCCGCCCCGGAGGAGGACGAGACCGCCTTCGCCGAGCGGCTCCGGCAGCGCGTCGCCCGGCTCGGCGCCGGCCGCGAAGAGGACGTCGTGGACGGTCGCTGGAGCGTCGAGCTCTCGCCCCATCGGGTCACGGTGCGCGGCCTCTTCGAGCTCGGCGTGGGGCCGGTCTTCGAGCTCCGGCCCATGCGCGCGTTCCCGCTCTTCCAGGGGCGGGACGTGCCCGTCGGCGATCCGCGCTTCGACGCCGCCTTCCACCTCCGCACCCGGAACGAGGACTGGCTGCGCCGGCTCCTCACGCCGAAGCGGAGAGCCGCGATCCTCCTGCTCGAGGAGGACGTCTCGATCGCAGGGGACGGCGCCTTCGTGCACGTGACCCTGGAGGCGCCCATGGGCGCGCCCGACGACGACCTCGGGCCCGAGCTCCGCCGCGAGCGCGCGCTCGAGCTGGCGCGCGGGCTGGCCTCGAGCGACGCGCAGAGCGCGCAGCGCCTCTGTGAGCGCGCGGGGGCCCGCTGGGAGTCGAGCCGGGGCACGCACTGGGCGGCGCGCACGCCGGCGCGGGCGCTCTTCGACGCGGGCGGCGGTCGCGTCGAGACGCGCTGGCTCTCGAGCGAGCCGGCGCCGCGGTTCGTCCTGACCTCGCCGGACGATCTGGCCCTCCTGCGCGCCCGCGTGCGCACGGGGACGCGCGAACGGATCCCCCCGATCCTCTCGCCCCACGCCACGCTGCTGAACGCCACGCCGCCTGGGCTGCTGGTGCTGAACGGCGAGGAGGTGCGGCTGACCCTCGACGCCGAGCCCTCTCCCCCGGAGCTCGCGGCGGCCGCGCGGCTCGTCGCCACGCTCAGCTCGCCCCGGGTCCACGGCGGCGCGTTCCGCTGAGGCCAGCCCCACGGGTGAGCGGCACGCGGCGTCGAGCCCCTGGCCGCTCAGCCGCCCGAGTGCATGTCGGCTGCCGCGGCGACCGGCGGCGTCGCGTTCGTGAGCCGGTCCTCGAGGAAGCCCTGCGGGAGCGAGACCTTCTGCGTGCCCGCCGTCTTCCCGCGGGCGACGCGCATGGCGGTCGGCGGGAAGGGCTCGTTCGGGTCGTGGTCCCGGTAGCCCGCCTCGAGCTCCGCGAGCGTGCGCACGCGCATCAGCCGCTGGCGCATCTTCGCGCTGCCGCGGAAGCCCTTCGTGTACCAGGTGCTGAAGCGGCGGAAGGCGCGCATGGCGTGCTCCTCGCCCATCCAGGCGCTGAGCCGGCGCGCGTGCTCGAGGGCGATCTCCGCGACCTCGCCGAAGCGCGGCGGGTCCTGGGGCTCCCGCCCCTCGAAGACGTCGGCGAGGTCGCGGAAGAGCCAGGGGCGTCCGAGGCAGCCGCGGCCGACGACCACGCCATCGCAGCCCGTCTGGCGCATCATGCGGAGCGCGTCCCAGGCCTCCCAGATGTCGCCGTTCCCGAGCACCGGGATGGTCTTCACGATCGACTTGAGGTGCGCGATGGCCTCCCAGCGCGCCTCGCCGTCGTAGAGCTGGGCCGCCGTCCGCGCGTGGAGGGCCACCGCCGCGCAGCCCTCGTCCTCACCGATGCGCCCCGCGTCCTCGTAGGTGAGGAGCGAGTCGTCGATCCCCATGCGGAACTTGATCGTGACCGGCACGTCCTCGGCGTTCGTCACGGCCGCGCGCACGATGTCCCGGAGCAGGAGCGGCCGCGCGGGGATGGCCGAGCCGCCCCCCTTCGAGGTCACCTTCCGCACCGGGCAGCCGAAGTTCATGTCGATGTGGTCGACGTGCCCCTCGCCCACGAGCCGCTTCACGGCCTCGCCCACGTAGTGCGGATCCACGCCGTAGAGCTGGAGGCTCCGCGGCGACTCCTCGGGGCCGAAGTCCGCGAGCTTGAGGGTCTTGGCGCGGCCCTCGACGAGTGGGCGCGCCGTGATCATCTCGCTCACGTAGAGCCCGGCGCCCTGCTCGCGGCAGATGCTGCGGAAGGGCCAGTTGGTCACGCCGGCCATGGGCGCGAGCACGACCGGCGGCCAGACCTCGAGCGGCCCGATGGAGACCGGCTCGAGCTCGCCCGGCTCCGCCACCGGGACGTCCCGGTTCATCTCGCCCTTGTAGATCGCCTGCACGTCGTCGTCCTCCGCGCGCCGCGGGTCGAACGATGTAGCGCGCGCCGCGCCCCGCCGCCACGGGAGGCGCTCCCTTCGCGGGGCCGGACCTCGGTCGGCCGCCCCGCCTTCCCTCCTCCAGAGCGAGCCCATGGCTGCCTCGGCCCCGACGAAGGGAGGCCCGCGAAGGCAGGCCCGCGAAGGCAGGCCCGCGAAGGCAGGCCCGCGAAGGCAGGCCCGCGAAGGCAGGCCCGCGGCGGCCTCCTCAGGCGGCGAAGCGGACGTGGGCGCGGAGGGCGTTGGCGGCGCGACAGAGGGCGCGGTCGCGGAGCGCGGGGGGCTGGCCGAGGACGAAGGCGTCGACGCGGGCGAGGAGCGGCGCGGCGTCGGCGGGGGCGAGGCGGCCCCGCTCGACGTCGTCGAGGGTCTCGAGGAGGCGTCGGCAGAGGCCGTTGGCGACGAGGCGCCGGGCGTCGGGCAGGACCTGCGCCCGACGGTGCGGGTGGAGCCGGCGGCGACGCGCGGGGGGCGGCACGGTCGGGCGCTCGGAGGAGCGCGGGCAGGTGGGGCGCGGGGAGGAGAGACGGGTCGCGAGGGTCGGGCTTTCGTTCATGGCGGTCGGGCTCCGAGGCTCCGGGAGAGACGGCGCTTCATCGGCGACCGCCCCGCGCGGTTGCGCGGCCTCCTGGAACCGGACGCTCGAAGCCGGGCGCTCGAAGCCGGGCGCTCGGAACCTCGGAGCCGGGCACCTGGAACCGGCCGCCCGCCGGGGGCACCCTCCCCTCGTGCGCCCTCGGCTGCTGCTCGCCTTCCCCCTCACCCTCTTCGCCGCCTGCACGGACGCCGGCGCGCCCGAGCCCACCCGTGGCACATCGGAACCGGCTCCCGCGGCGTCGGCGGTCGAGCCCCCAGCCCCGCCGTCCTCGGCGCCCTCGCCAACGCCGAGGCTCCCGGCGGGCATCGACGCCGAGGTGCTCCGGGTCACGGACGGGGACACCATCCGCGTCCGCCTCCGCCCGGCCGACGCGCGCGCGCTCGGGACCGAGGACGGCCGGGTCGAGCGCGTCCGCTACATCGGCATGAACACGCCCGAGACGCGGCACTCGCCGCGGGGCCCGGAGCCCTTCGGCGAGGCCGCGACGGAAGCGAACCGGCGCCTCGTCAAGGACCAGACGGTCCGGCTCGTGCCGGGGGTCGACGAGCGCGACCGCTACGGCCGCCTCCTCGCCGACGTCTACCTCCCGGACGGCACCTTCGTGAACGCCAAGCTGGTCGAGGACGGCTTCGCGCGCGTCATGACCGTCCCGCCGAACGTGCGCCACGCCGACCGGCTCCGCGCCCTCGAGCGCGAGGCCCGCGAGGCCGGCCGCGGGCTCTGGGGAGCGCGCTGACGCCGCCGCGCCCTGCAGCCCGCACCATCGGCGCCGCCGCCGCCATCGCCGAGCCCGCAGCGCGCCATCGGCGCCGCCACCGCCATCGCGATCGCCGCGCCCGCCTCCGACGCGAGCCCGGCGCCCGGAACGGGCCGCGCTCCCGCGTCCGCCGCGGAGCCGAACCACGGGTGCGCCGCGCGATCGGGGGCGTACGGACGGCCGATGGGCGCCGCGCCGCTCAGGCGCGCTCGAAGAGCACCTTCGCGCCCTCGCCGCGGGCCCGGACGGCGTCGCCCTCGCCGAAGTCGCCCGCGAGGATGCGCGCCGCCAGCGGCGACTCCACCAGCCGACCGACCACGCGCCGCATGGGCCGCGCGCCGAGCGCCGGGTCGTAGCCGCCGGCCTCGATGAGCGCCTCGACGACGCTCTCGTCCGCCTCGAGCCACACGCCCTGGCTCTCCCCGAGCTTCGCCGAGAGGCTCGCGAGCATGCGCTGCGCGATGGTCGCCACGTCGTCCCGCCCGAGGGCCCCGAAGTAGATCGGCTCGTCGATGCGGTTCCAGAGCTCGGGCGGGAGGGCCCGCCGCGCGGCCGCGAGCACCTGCGCCCCGGCGGACTCGGCCTCGCTCCCCGCGCCGCTCGCCCCGAAGCCCACGCGGCGGCTGACCTTCGCCTGCACGCCGAGGTTCGAGGTCATGACGAGGATCGTGTTCGTGAAGTCGACGGTGCGGCCCTTGCCGTCCGTGAGCCGGCCCTCGTCGAGGAGCGGCAGGAGCGCGAGGAGCACGTCCGGGTGCGCCTTCTCGACCTCGTCGAGGAGCACGAGCTGGTAGGGGCGCTTGCGCACGGCCTCCGTGAGCTGGCCTCCGTCGCCGTGGCCGACGTAGCCGGGCGGCGCGCCGAGCATGCGCGCGACGGCGTGGCTCTCGCCGAGCTCGCTCATGTCGAGGCGCGTCATGGGCGCGCCGAAGAACACGTCGCTGATCGCCTTGGCCGTCTCGGTCTTGCCGACGCCGGTCGGGCCGAGGAAGAGGAAGGTGCCGAGGGGACGACGTCCCCGGAAGCCGGCCGCGCCCTTGCGGAGCGCGTCGGCGATGCGACCCATGGCGGCGCGGTGGCCGACGACGCGCTCGCCGAGGAGCCCCTCGAGGCGGAGCAGGCGCTCGCCGTCCTTCATCAGGAGCCGGTCCAGGGGGACCCGGGCCTGCTCGGCGATGACGCTGGCCACGGCGGCCCGATCGACGTCCCGGCCGCCGCGCCGCCGCACGCGCGCGGCGGCGAGGTCGAGCACACCGATGGCCTTGTCCGGGAGGCGCCGCTCCGGGAGGAAGCGGACCGAGAGCTCGATGGCCGCGCCGGTCGCCTCCTCCGCGTAGCGCACGTCGTGGTGCTGGGCGTAGCGCGGGAGCACGCCCTGCAGGATCGCGGCCGTCGCCTCGGCGGAGGGCTCGGCGACGTGGATCGGCGAGAAGCGACGCACGAGCGCCGGGTCCTTCTCGAAGTGCTTGCGGAACTCGCGCTCGGTGGTGGCGCCGATGCACGGCAGCTCGCCACGCGCGAGGCTCGCCTTCAGCTCGCTCGCGAGGTCGTCGGGCCCGCTGCCCTCCCCCCCGACGATCGCGTGGATCTCGTCGACGAAGAGCACGACCCGCTGCCCCGCCTTGGCGACCTCCTCGCGGAGCCGCTGGAGCTTCTCGGCGAGGGCGCCGCGCACGCCCGTCCCGGAGACGAGGGAGCCGGCGGAGACCTCCACGACGACGCGCCCCTCGAGCGAGCCGACGCCCTCGCCGTCCGCGAGGCGCTGGGCGAGGCCCTCGACGATGGCGGTCTTGCCGACCCCGGGGGGGCCGACGAGCACCGGGTTGTTCGAGCGGCGGCGCGCGAGGACGTCGAGGAGCAGATCGATCTCGCGCTCCCGGCCGACGACCGGATCGAAGGCGCCGGCGTGGGCGAGCGCCGTGAGGTTGCGGCCCATGCCCGTGAGCACCGGGAAGACGCGCGGATCGAGGTCCCAGGGGCCGGGCTCGTCGGAGGCGGCCGCGCCGCCGGGCGGCAGGACCAGCGCCTCGTCGGGGGTCTCGAGGAGATCGAGGAAGGGGTCGCCGAGGGGCGGCGGGCTCGTCGGCTGGCTGGCCGGATCGCGGCGGGCCGAGGGGCGGCGCGGGCCGCGCTTGCGCTCGCGCTTCTCCGGACGGCTCGGCGTCCCGGTCCCCCCGCTGGGGCGGGGCGGGCGCGGGTGGGTCGGCTCGCGGCGCGCGGCGCTCCGGCGCGGCTCCCGGCGCCGACCGCGATCCGGGCGGGGCGGCGTGGGCTCGCGGCGCGCGAGGGTGGGCCCGAGGCGCGGCGGGGGCTCGCGGCGGCTCGGGTTGGCCTGGCTGGTCCCGGTGCTCTTCACCTGGCCCGTCGCGTCCGGGCCTAGCTCGGCCTCGAGACGCGCGAGCACGTCCGCCTGCACGCGCTGGGCGCCCAGGCCCATGCGCTGGAGGCTGCGGTGACCGGCCGAGCGGGCGTCCCGGGTGATCGCCAGGAGGAGATGCAGGGCGGTCGGCTCGTCCAGGCCGAGGCGCAAGGCCATCTTCGCCGCCCGCTCGAGGGCGCGCTCCACCGTGCTCTGCGACTCCGCGTCGACGAGCCGCAGCGCGCTGAGCAGATCGCTCTCGCGCACGCCATGACGGGAGAGGAGCTCGCCCACGGCGCCGCCGCGCTGGAGCATGACCAGGAGCAGGTGAGCGGTGGACGCCCGCTGGCCGCGCTTCTGCGCCGCCCGCTGCGCTTGCGTCACGATCCCCTTCACGCCGCCCGACACCCGCTCCATGCGCGTCCTCCAAGGTGGGCCCGGTCGGCGAGAGGGACGCCGCCGTCGACCCACCGCATCGGGACTACCGGGACGGGCCCGCGCCCACCAAGTTTTCGGCGCCAGCGGCAGGCTTCGGGGCGCTCCGGCGGAGCTGCGCGCAGCGGTCGCGCGTCGCCCCGGGAGCGCGCGCCGGCGGCCGGAACGCGCGTCGAGCCCGAAAATCCCGAGGCGCCGATGAATGCGAAGCGGGGCCGCGGCGTCGCATCGGGCCACGTGGTGGCGGCGGCGCGCGGGTGCACGGCCCGGGTCCCATCTGATACGGTGCCCCCCGCCTGTCGGACGTGTGGACGGGGAAGGTGGAGATGAAGAGAGCTCGCAAGGTGGGAATCGTCGTGGCGGCCGCGCTCGCGCTGGTGGCCGGAGTCGTGATCGTGGAGGGCGCGCCAGCGGAGGCGCAGCGGATCCGCGCGCGGGTCTTCCTCACGCAGGCCCGCATCCCGCGGACCCTCACGGAGCGGGGCCTCATCCGCTTCGCCCGGTCCCACAACGCGCGGCGCCTCCGCGAGACCACGAGCCAGCCGATCCCCGAGCGGGAGTGGCGCGCGAACATGGTCACGAGCTTCAACCGCCCGCCCGGTGACCTCGAGTTCCAGGTGCTCTTCTATCACCTCGAAGGCGGCCGGAACGCGCGCTTCATCAGCCCGCCGCTCAGCACCTTCGTCAACAACCGCGACGAGAAGACCTTCGTGCAGCGGCTGCGCCTCGATCGGGAGCAGTTCGAGCCGAACGAGCGCTACGAGCTCCGGGTCGTCGTGCGACGCCAGGAGGTCGGCCGCACGCGCTTCGACCTGATCGGCGAAGAGGTGCGCCGCTCGGGCGAGGTCAGCTTCGGCTCGGACGAGACCTGAGCAAGCGAGACCTGAGCGAGCGAGAGCGGAGAACGGATCATGGCGGACGTGAAGGTCGCCATCGAGGAAGGCCGGTCGGGCAAGCCCCGCCCGGCCTACCTCTTGGTGGGGTCGGAGACGCTGCTCGTGGAGCGCGCGATCACGGCCCTGCGCCGCGCGACCGTCGGCCCGGGCGGGGTGCCCGGCTTCAACGAGGATCTCTTCCACGGCGGGAGCGGCCTCGAGGGCTCGACCGTGGTCGCCGCGGCGACGACGCTGCCGATGATGGCCGACACGCGCTTCGTGCTCCTGCGCCGCGTGGACCAGGTGCGGGCGGCGGGGCAGGCGGAGCTCGCGGCCTACCTGGCCAAGCCGAGCCCCTCGACCTGCCTGGTGATGACGGCGGAGAAGATCGCCGGGAACACCAAGCTCGGCCGAGCCGCCAAGAAGCACGGCGTCCGCTTCGACGCCAAGCCGCTCAAGGGCGGAGCGCTCCGCGGGTTCATCGTCGACGAGGCCAAGGGCCGGGGCCACCCGCTGGCGCAGGAGGCGGCGCAGGCGCTCCTGGACGCGCTGGGAGACGACCTCGCGGCCATCGACGACGCCCTGGAGCGGCTCTCGCTCTACGTGGGCGCCGGCCAGCGCATCGACCTCGAGGCCGTGGAGGCCTGCGTCACGCGGGTGCGCGTCGACTCGATCTGGGCGCTGGTCGACGCCGTGAGCCTCCGGGACGCGCGCAAGGCGAGCGCCGCGGCGAGCTCGCTGCTCGCCGATCGGCAGGCGCCGCTGCGCATCCTGGCGATGGTGGCGCGCCAGCTCCGCATGGTCGCGCGCATGCGCGAGGCCCTCGCCTCGGGCGCGCGCGGCGAGGCCGCCGCCCGGCAGGCCGGGGCGCCCCCCTTCAAGGCGCGCGATCTCACGGAGGCGGCGCGCCGCTTCACGCTCGGCGATCTCGGCCGGGCCTTCGACACGCTCGCCGAGACCGACCTGCTGCTCAAGGGCAGCAAGATCCCCGGCGACGTGGCCCTCCAGCGCGCCGTCCTCGAGCTCTGCCTCCGCCCCGACTCCCCCCGCGAAGCCCGCCGCTGATCCGCCTCCGCGAGACGGCGAAGCCTTCCCGGCGAAGGCGCGTGCATCGGCAGGTGCCCACCACACCCCCCAGCCGGCGACACCCAGACCAGGACGACCGCGCAGCGGCCTCTGCAAAGGGGAACGGCTGGCCACGACAGCGCGACGCGACGCCTCGTGTGACGCGAGCGAAGCGGCGAACCGCGTTGCTGCCGAGGAGCGCACCGGCCGCGAAGCGGCGAAGCCAGACGACTGCAGCGGGGAGCGCCCCCACCTCTGTCCCCGTAGCCCGGCCCCACGGAGCCGCGTTCGTGTCCCCCACGAAGAACCGACCCGTGTGACGCGAGCGAAGTCAGCTGTAGAAAAGGGGTGGATGCCTCAGGACCGGACACCATGTCCGGGTAAGTAGGAGGTCACCCACCCCATGGGCAAGAAGCGTAGG
>PABA01000233.1 GCA_002699025.1 Sandaracinus sp.
CGGGGAGCGCGCGCCGCTTCGCGTCGCCCGCCCCCGCGACCGCCTCCGCCTCGCCGTCGACTATCGCGACGACGAGGCTGCTCGGCGCGTCCCGTCTCGGGGCGCGGGACGAGGTCGGCTCCGCCTCCCTCGCCCGCTCTTCGGGCGCGATCAGCGAGGGCGCGTCCGACCTCCGTCGGGCGCGGCGTCGCGTGCTTCGCCGCGTCCCGTCTCGGGGCGCGGGACGAGGTCGGCGTTGCCTCCCTCGCCCGCTCTTCCGCCACCTGGGAGTCTCGCGCCGTCGTCTGCTCCGCGACGACGACCGCTCCCATTCCTTCTCCGCGTGGCCACGGGCTCGGGCTCGGGCTCGGGCTCGGGCCGCGGCTCAAGTTCGCGCTCACGCTCGGGCTTCCGCTTGGGCTGGGGCTCGGGCTCGTGCGCGAGCTCGGGCTCGGGCTGGGGCCTCCGGCTCGTGCTTGGGCTTCCGCTCGGGGGCTTCGGCTCGTGCGCGAGGTTGCGACTCTGGCATTTGCTCGAGCTCGGGCCTCCCCTTCGCGTCCCCGGAGCTCCCCGGCTTACGGCCACGACGCTCCCCCTCCTCACCGACTCCCCACCGCGGCCACGATGGTCCCCCTGCGAGCAACAGCGAGCGCACCCAGCGAGCGCAGGGCGCGCCCGACGAGCCCCACGCGGCCCCCCATCACTCCCCTGGCCCCAGTTCCCCGTCCCCGAAAGCGAGCGAGAGCGAGCGCTCCCCCAGCGAGCGATAGCGAGCGCTCCCGCTCGATCCACCCGCGCGCCCCAGCGCGCGGGTGGATCGAGCACGCGCGGTGCACATGCCCCCCGTTTCGGGTGTACGCTGGGGTCGTGAACGACGCCGTCGTCGGGGGGCGCTTCCTGGTCCGCGAGCGCGCGGGCGAGGGGGCGTTCTCGATCGTCGACCGGGCGGAGGAGCGAGGCTCCGGGCGCTCGGTCGCTCTGAAACGGCTGCGGAGCGCCGACCCGAACGCAGCGGAGCGGCTCCGCCGGGAGGCCCGGCTCCTGGCCGAGCTCGAGCACCCGCACCTGGTGAGGCACGTGGCCCACGGCGAGGACGAGGGCCAGCCTTGGCTCGCCCTCGAGTGGCTCGACGGCGAGGACCTCGCGAGCCGTCAGCAGCGCGCGCCGCTCCGCCCCGCCGAAGCGCTCCGGGCCGCGCGGCAGGCCCTCGGCGCGCTGGCCGCGCTCCACGACGCCGGTGTGGTCCACCGGGACGTCAAGCCGGGGAACTTCGTCGTCCACGGCGAGGGGGACGCCCTCCGGCTCACGCTCCTCGACCTCGGCGTGGCGCGCAGCTTCGACGAAGACGAGGGCCAAGACCTCGTGCGCGTGGGGACGCCGGCCTACATGGCGCCCGAGCAGGCCGCCGGCGATCTCCGCAGCGGCCCGGGCGCGGACGTCTACGCGGTGGCGGTCTGGCTCTTCGAGGCGCTCACGGGAGAGCGCCCGCACGGCGACGAGGAGGACGAGGTCGCGCTCCTCACGCGCATCGTCGCCGAGCCCCCCCGCCAGCTCCTCGCCCTGCGCCCGGAGCTCCCCGAAGCCCTCGGCGCGCTCCTCGACGCGGCGCTCCGCAAGAGCCCCAACGCGCGCCCCTCGGCGCGGCGCCTGGCGGACGGCCTCGCGGAGCTCGACCTCGGCGAGCTGCCGGCGCCGGAGCTGAAGGATCGCGCCTCGCACCCGACCTCCGAGGAGCGCCCGTCGAACCGGCCCCTCCGCCGGGCCCGGGTCATCACCGCCCTCTTCGTCGAGGGCGCGCCGGCCGGGGAGGTGGACGCGCTCGCCGGCGCCCACGGCGGGGAGCCGACCCCCTCGGTCCCGCCCGCGCTGGTCTTCGGCGCCCGGCGCTCGCGCGGCGACGAGAGCCTTCGCGCGGCGCGGGCCGCCCTCGCCCTCCGGGAGCGCATGCCGGACGCCCGCGTCGCGCTCGTCCGCGGACGCAGCTGGACCGACGAGAAGCTCGAGGGCCTCCGGGACCGGGCGCCGGCCATGCTCGCGCGGGCGACCGACGGCCCGCGGGTCGACCCGGCCACGGCCCGCGCGCTCGGCGCCCGCTTCGTGCTCGAGGCGGACCCGGCGGAGGCCGGCGAGCACGTGCTCCGCGCGGAGCGCACCCACGCGACCGCCGCCGAGCCGCGGCTCCTCGGGAAGGAGACGCCCTTCGTCGACCGGGAGCGCGAGCTCGCCCGGCTCCTCGACGAGGTGGAGGGCGTGAGCGAGGCGCGGCGGGCGAGCGCGTCCGTGGTCCTCGGGGAGGCGGGCATCGGCAAGAGCCGGCTCCGCTTCGAGCTCCTCCAACACCTCGAGGCGTCGCACGTGCCCCCGCGGGTGCTCTTCCTGCGCGGCGACCCGATGCTCGCGGGTGTGCCCCTCGGCGCCCTGGCCCAGGCGCTCCGGTTGCGGGTCGGCTTCACGCCCGAGCAGGACGACGCGGCGCGGCGCGCGGCCTTCGACGGCTTCGTGCGCGCCCACGGGGTGGAGGCGCATGCGGAAGCGCTCGGTGAGCTCGTCGGCGTCGGCGGCGAAGCGAGCGCGCTCCTGCGCTCGCTCCGGAGCGACGCGGCGGGCATGGCCGCGGCCCTCCGGGACGCCGCGCTCGCCGTGCTCTCCCGCTGGGTCGAGGACCGGCCGCTCCTCGTGGTGGTCGACGACCTCCAGTGGCTCGACGGGCGGACCGTCGACGTGCTCGGCGTGGCCCTCGAGCGGCTCCCCTTCGCGCTGGTCGCCTTCGGCCGGCCGAGCGCGCGCGAGCGCTTCCCGGCGATCTGGGACGCGCGCCGCCCGGCCCGCTTCGAGCTGAAGCCGCTCGGCGACGAGGCCGCGACGCGGCTCGTCCGACACGTCATGGACGAGGCGCCGGACGCCCTGGTCGCGTCGATCGTGGAGCGCGCGCAGGGCAACCCGCTCTTCATCGAGGAGCTCGTGCGGGCCGCCGCCCAAGGGGACGCCGCCGAGCTCCCCCTCGCCATCCACGCCGCCTTCCAGGTGCGCATCGACGCCCTGCCGGCGCCCGCGCGACGCACGCTCCTCGCCGCCAGCGTCGCCGGGCGCGTGCTCTGGAGCGACGCCCTGAGCGCTCTGCTCGCCGACGAGCGCGTGGACGTGGAGCAGAGCCTCGAGGCGCTCCTCCAGAGCGAGACCCTGCTCGAGCGGCCGCGCTCGCGCTTCGCCGGCACGCGCGAGCTCGTCTTCCGCCACGCGCTCCTCCGGGACGCCGCCTACGCGATGCTCCCCGACGAGGAGCGCGCGGCGCTGCACGGCGCCTTGGCCGGCTGGTTGAAGGCCCGCGGGCGAGCCGACGCCGCGGAGCTCGCCCACCACCTCGAAGAGGCCGGCGACACCCACGGCGCGACGCTGGCGTACATGCGCGCCTCCGCCCGGAGCCTGCGAGAGGGCGCCGCCGGGCTCGCGCGCGAGCAGGCCGAGCGAGGGCTCCGCTGGGCCGAGGGGCCGGCGCGGGCCGCGCTCGCCGAGATCGCCGCGGGGGCCTGCCACCGGCTGGGGCTCTACGAGGAAGGGCTCGCGCACTCGAGCGAAGGGCTCGCGGCGCGGCCGGCGCCGGACGTCACGCTGCGCCTCGCGGCGGACCGCGCCCTGACGCTCCGGCGCCTCGGACGGCTCGAGGAGGCGGAGGCCGCCATCGCCGCGGGGCTCGAGCAGGCGCGGGGCGCGAGCGCCGCGGCGCGCGCCGTGCTGCGCGTCGAGCGGGCCTGGACCCACTACAACGCGGGGCGCCCGGAGCCGGCGCTCCAGGACGCGCGCGCCGTGCTCGCGTCGACGCCGGACGCCCCCGAGCTCGCCTCCGTGCGGCTCGGCGCGCGTCATGCAGAGGCGCGGGCGCTCCACGATCTCGGCCGGCTCGAGGAGGCGCTCGAGGCGCATCGCGAGGTCGTCGAGTCGGCGACCGAGCTCGGTCATCGCTGGCGGGGGGAGGGCGCGCGGCATGGGCTCGGGCTGGTCCTGCTCGCGCTCGGGCGCGACGAAGAGGCCGCCCGGGAGCTCGAGCGGGCGCGAGCGAACGGGCGGGAGCTCGGCCTCCCGAGCACGGCGGGCTACGCGGCGCTCTTCCTCGGCTTCGTGCACGCGCGGGCCGATCGCTGGGAGGCCTGCGCGGAGGCGGCGCGGGAGGCCGCGGCCCTCGGCGAGGAGCTCGGCGCAGCGCCGCTCCTCGCCGGCGCGCGCGTGCTCCTCGGCGTGGTCGCGGCGCTCGGCCCGCGGGACCCGGAGGCGCTCCTCGCGGCGCTCGAGGAGGCCGACGACGACGCCGCGCCGCTCTCCTGGCGGCGCGCGGCCCGGGCCCTCGAGCTGCGCGAGCGTGGCGCGCTGGCCGAGCGCGAGGCCGAGGCGCTCCGGGCCGCCATCGCCCGCGCCCCCGGCGATCTTCGGGAAGCGGACGCCCTCGCCCTCCGGCTGCTCGAACGCTGAGCGCGCGACCGGCGCCGCTCCGCGCCGCACGCCGACGCTCGGTCGCGCAACCGGGGCCGGCGCCGGTCGAGAGGCGGCCATGCCCACCTACCGCGGCCAGCGCACGGCCGATGCCCTCGTCGTCTTCCTCTGGCTCACCGCGCTCGCCGGCGTCGCGGTGCTCGCCTACCTCGGCGCCGATCTCGTCTCGATGCTGAGCAGCGGCGCGCCCTTCCTGGAGGGCGACTCGTCCGTCTCGCGCTACCTCACCGTCATCGGCGCCTACCTCGGCTTCGGCGTCGCCCACTTCGTCACCGCGGTGCTCTTTCTGACCTGGTTCTACCGGGCCCACGCCGCCGTCCGCGCCCTGCCCGGCGCGACGCTCCGCACGAGCCCCGGCATGAGCGTCCTCTGGTGGTTCGTGCCCCTGGCCAACCTCTGGGTGCCCCTGAGCATGACCAAGGCGCTCTGGCAGAACGCCGAGCCGGATCCGGGGGCCCGCCCGAGCGCCACCGCGCCCGGCTTCCTGAGCACCTGGTGGACGCTCTGGATCATGAGCTGGCTCTTCGCCCGCGCCAGCGCCTTCGCGCCCGAGACCGTCGAGCGGGCGGTCCAGAGCCTCTTCGCCGACATCGCGAGCACCGCCACGCTCCTGGGGGCCGCCTTCTGGGCGATGCGCGTGGTGCGCGCGCTCGACGAGCGGATCAGCGAAGCCTGTGCCGGGGCGAGCCGGCCGCGCGCGGAGGCCCTCCCCGCGGCGCCGCCGGTGGAGGCGCGGGCCGCCTGAGAGCGGCGAGCCCCGGCACGTCGACTCGACGCGCCCTCGACGCCGACGCCGACGAGCCGGCCGCCGCCGCGCCTCTCGTCAGCGGCGTCGACGAGCGAACGCGAGGAGCGCGAGCCACGCGCCGCCCGCGCCGCCCGCGCCGCCCGCGCTGCAGCCTCCGCCGCCGCCGTCTTCCGCGCCGGCGTCGGGCTCGTGGGCCGGCCCCGCGTCCACGCCCGCGTCGGCCGGCCCCGCGTCCGGCCGCGGCCGCGTCCCCGCGTCCCGCGGCGGCGGCATCGGATCCTCCGGCCGCTCCCAGGGCTCGGGCAGCGGTGGGCACTCGTCCAGGGCGTCGGGCGCGCAGCGTGTCCGGAACGCGAAGGAGAACGGCTCCTCGAGGGCGCGCCCATCGATGCTCTCGAGCCCCGTCCCCACCTCGATCCGGTACTCCGTGTCGTACGCCAGGTCCCCGTCGGGGCGCACCAGCACCGCGTTCGCGTGCGACGAGCCGTAGATGAAGCGCGCGCTCGAGGGCACGACCTCGTCCCCGGGCCCGAACAGGCGCACGTTCGCGTCCGTCAGCGTCTCCGCCGCGATGCCGTGCCCGAAGGCCACCATCGCCCGCGTCTCGATGCGCTCCCGCGTCACCTCGAAGTTCACCGCGCCGTCCTCCGGCCAGGTCCCGAGCACGTGCGCCGCGAGCGTGTCGCGCCCGTGGAGCCGCTCCCAGAGCGCCTGCCAGTAGGCGCTCACGAAGGTCGCGATGTGCGGCAGGCTCCCGGGCACCTCGTCCGCCTCGTAGTAGTGCGTCGCGCCCCAGGGCATCTGCACCCAGTAGTCCTCGTAGGCGAAGGTCGCGACGGCGTAGAGCGCGTCGATGGCCTGCACGATGCGCTCGGAGCCGTACACGAGCTGGTCGGTCGTCGGCGCGTAGTCGATGTAGGCGGAGCCCTCGAAGACGTCGCGGAGGGCGACCTCGTCGACGTAGGGCTCGATCTGGTTGTCGGGATCGTGCTCGGTGAGCAGCCAGGTCTCGGCGCCCGTGTCGAGGTCGCTCGAGTCCCCGTCGAACTGGTCGACGCGCGCCATGAAGAGCGAGTCGAAGACCTGGTCGGCGAGCCCGTGGGAGGCCTGGCCCATCAGGAAGGCGACGTGCCGGCGCGCCTCGGGCGAGTCGTAGGGGGGCTCGAAGCTCGCGCGGATCCACTCGACGTAGCTCTGCGTGAAGGGCTCCCAGTGGGCGATCTCCCCGTAGTCGTCGTCGGCCGCGTAGCCGCTGTCCGGGAAGACCGAGCCCGCCCGGACGATGTCGACGAGCTCCGGGTCCGAGAGCAGCGCGCGCAGCTCCCCCGCGGGGAGGTGCCCGACGGCGAGGTCGCTGATGTGCATGTGGCTGACGACGCCGTTCGCGGCCGCCGTCGAAGGCGAGAGGGAGACGGCGAGGAGGGCGACGAGCACACCGGCGCGACGCTGCAACACGTTCCACGAATCCACGGGCGCATGATGACGGTCCCGCCCCAGCGCGCCAAGACCCCTCCGCGACGAAGGTTGCGCGCCCGCTCCTCCTCCGAGGACGGGGACGCGATGAACGCGGCTCGCGGTGCCTCTCGCCCGCGCCCCGCGCACGAGCTGCCACGAAACGCTCCGGCGCCATCTGCGACGATGGGAGCCCGAGCGCATCGCGAGCGCACCGCGAGCGCCCGTCCCCCCACCCGAAGGAAGACCCTCATGAGCGAGCTCGCCACCGAGCAACCCGTCTGCGTCACCGGCGCCTCCGGCTTCATCGGCTCCTGGATCGTCGAGCGCCTCCTCGCGCGCGGCTACCGCGTCCGCGGCACCGTGCGCGACCCGAAGAAGGCCCGCTCCGTCGACCACCTGAAGGCGCTCCCGGGCGCCGCCGAGCGCCTCGAGCTGGTCGCCGCCGAGCTCCAGGATCCGGCGAGCCTCGAGGCCGCGGTCGTCGGCTGCGAGGTCGTGATGCACACGGCGAGCCCCTACGTGCTC
Source organism: Sandaracinus sp. (assembly GCA_002699025.1). Classification (GTDB taxonomy): domain Bacteria; phylum Myxococcota_A; class Polyangia; order Polyangiales; family Houyiibacteriaceae; genus Houyiibacterium; species Houyiibacterium oceanicum. Next base: position 7,193 of record PABA01000233.1, read on the forward strand.
ACCGTCGACGACCCGCAGCGCGACCTCGTCGACCCGGCCGTCGAGGGCACGCGCAACGCCCTCGCGGCGTGCCGGAAGGCCGGCAGCGTGAAGCGCGTCGTGCTCACCTCGTCGATGGCCGCCGTCACGGACGAGCCCGACTCCACGCGCGTGCTCACGGAGGCCGACTGGAACGAGGGCTCCTCGCTCGAGCGCAATCCCTACTACTACTCGAAGACCCTCGCCGAGAAGGCGGCCTGGCGCTTCGTCGAGGAGGAGGACGTCGCCTTCGACCTGGTCGTCATCAACCCCTTCATGGTCATCGGCCCGAGCCTCTCGCCGGGGCTGAACACCTCGAACGGCGTCTTCGTCGGGCTGGTCGGCGGCGAGTACCCGGGCATCGTCAGCCTCACCTGGGGCATGGTGGACGTCCGCGACGTGGCCGACGCGCACGTGCGCGCCATGGAGGTGCCGGAGGCGAGCGGCCGCTACCTCTGCGCGAACACGACGATCTCCATGCGCGAGGCGGTGCGCCTGCTCCGCGAGAAGGGCTGGGGCGAGGGGCGCAAGCTCCCGAAGCTGGGCCTCGACGGGAGCGTCGGCGACATGCTCGTCAAGCTGGGCGCGCAGTTCCAGCCCAAGGGCGTGCGCAGCTACCTCCGCACCCACATCGGCCGCGTGCCGCGCTTCGACCACGCGAAGATCGTGGACGAGCTCGGCCTCGCCTTCCGCCCGCTCGAGGAGAGCATCCTCGAGACGATGGACGACCTCGTGAAGTGGGGGCACCTCGACCCGCTCCCGAGTGAGCCGACCTCGGCCTGAGCCGGCCCGCGGACCCGGCCCGCGCCGAGCCCGCTGGGGTGAGCGGGTGTTCGGGTGAGCGGGTGAGCGCTCAGCGCGACTGGGCGAGGAGCCAGTCGACGACCCGCTCGATGGCGCCGTCGGCGAGCACGGGGATGTGGCCGCCCGCCTCGAGGGTCCAGAGGCGCACGTCGACCTCGCCGCAGCCCTCGTAGACGCTCTCGACGGTCTCCGCGCCGTCCACGTCGCTCGTGAAGTCGAAGCGCTCGCCCTCCACGGGCTCCGCGTCGCAGCCGGCCTCCTCGGCGAAGAAGGCGACCGACTCGGCAGCGCTCGGGTACACGGCGGCGTTGATGATGCCCCCCTCGTACGCGATGGTCTCGTCGGCCGTGCCGTGGATCTGGAGCACGGAGAGCGGGCGCTCAGGCGTGCAGTTGGCGGGGTCGTTCCAGGTGGCCCCGGCGAGCGTGGCGATGGCGGCGAAGGGGTCCGGCCCCTCGCAGGCGAGGTGGTAGCTCATGAAGCCGCCGTTGCTGTGCCCGAAGAGGTAGATCCGGTCCGGGTCCACGGCGTAGTGCTCCTGCACCTCACTCACGAGGGAGCGCACGTAGGCCACGTCATCGACCTCCGTGCCCTCGAAGTCGCAGCAGGCGTCGGTGGCGTTCCAGTAGCGCTGGCCGCTCGGGTTCTCCGTGCCGTCGGGGAGCACGACGATCGTGTTCCGCGTGCGGGCCGCGCCGGAGAGGCCGAGGTAGGCGTCCTGGACGACGCCCGAGGCGCCGAAGCCGTGGAGCAGCACGATGAGCGCCGCGGGCTCGGCCGGGTCGTAGTCGATGGGCACGCGCACGGCAGCCGGTCGGTCGCCGCCGATGGTGCGAGGCAAGGTCGGGCCGGCGTCGACGCTCGTGGCGGCGTCCTCTCCGGGCGCGGCGGCGTCGGGGAGCGCGCCCGCGTCGACGGGGGCGGGGGCGTCGTCGTCACCGCAGGCGAGGGCCAGCGCGAGGAGGGCGAAAGCAAAGCAGCGCATGGGCGCACCGTAGTACCACTCGCGCCGAGCGCCCATCAGGCTCCGGGAGGACCGTCGCGCGCCCGCGGCGACGGCGGCGCTCATTGCGTGGGTCCGGGCGCCGCGCGAGAGTGCTCCCCATGCGACGCACGGCCCTGGCCCGGATCCTGGCCGGAGCGCTCGCCCTGGTCGCGGCGGGCTGCGCCGAGGAGAGCGCCTCGCCGCCTCCCGAGGCGAGCGCGGGCGGCGAGCGCTCGGGCGCCGGCGCGTCGGCCGAGGTCACGGCCGGTGCCGTCGCGCCCGACGCCCCGGCGTCCTACGCGTCCGAGCGCCCGCCGCCGCTCTGGGAGACGCCCGCCGCGCGCACCGAGCGGCGCTCGCCCCTCGCCGACGCGCTCCGCGACGCCGTACGCGCCGCCCGCCCGGCGTTCCAGGCCTGCTTCGAGGCGGCCGGGCTCGAGGACGGCGCGACCCTGCCCCGGAGCGACATCGCCTTCACCATCGGCGAGGACGGCCGGCTCCGCGACGTCGACGTGACCTTCGGCTCGGCCCACGAGGCGCTGGCCGAGTGCGTGCGAGAGGCCCTCGAGGGGCGCGAGGTGCTCCCGCCGCCGGGGGGCGGGATCGTGCGCGTGCGCTACCCATGAGCGGCGCGCCCCGAGAGACGCTCGAGGCCGCCCTCGACCTGCTCGCGCCGCTGCGCGACGTCGTGCTCGGCCGGGTCGTCGGCCCGGAGGTGCCCGCCTGGTGCGCGCGCCGCGGCTGGGCGCCGTGGCTCCTCGCGCGCAGCGACGCCGAGCTCGAGGCGCTCGAGGCGACCGGCCTCGGCCGCGCCGAGCCGCGCCTCCTCGAGGACGCGCCGGAGAGCCTCCGCGCCCTGGTCCGGGCCGTGGCCACGCTCCTCGCTCCCTACTGGTCGCCCCGCGACGCGGCACCGGACGCTCCGTCGACCGATGCCTCGCCGCGCCTCGACGCAGCGCGCGGCGCGTCCCCGCGACCCGATGCGCCCGCCGCCACTTCGCGCCTCGACACGGCGCGCCATGCTTCGTCTGGAGCCGCCCCGCGCCGCGACGCATCCCTCGACGAGCGGCCGCCCGAGCCGCCCGCGCGGCAGGGCCGCCGCGTGAAGGCGCGCAAGCGGCTCCAGGTCGAGGCGCTCCGGGAGGCGGCCGCGCCCCTCGCCGCGGGCGCCCGCCGCGTGATCGACGTCGGCGCCGGGCACGGGCACCTCACCCGCGCCCTCCGCGAGCGCCTCGCCCTCCCCGCCCTCGGCCTCGAGCGCGACCCGGCCCGGGTGCGCGTCGCCCGCGAGCTCGCCGGTCCCGCCGGCCCGCGCTTCGAAGCCACGGACGCCTCCCGCGCGATCCCCGCAGGACCGGGCGACCTCCTCGTCGGCCTCCACGCTTGCGGCGGCCTCGGCGACGCCCTCGTCACGCGCGCCGCCGCGACCGGCGCCCACGCCCTGCTCGTCTCCTGCTGCCACCAGAAGATCGACGGCCCGGCCCGCGCGCCCCTCTCTCGGCTCGCCCGCGACCGCGGCTTCGAGCTCCCCCGCGAGGCGCTCGGCCTCGCCAACCTCGCCTACGGCCTCGAGATCGTCTCCGGCGGCGCCGAGGCCATCCAGCGCGGCCGCGAGACCCGCCACGCCCTCGCGCTGCTGCTCCGCGAGCGCGGCGTCGACCTCGGCCCGGGCGACGAGGCGCGCGGCATCGGGCGCGATCGCTTCCGCAAGGGCCTCGCCCACGTCGCCCCGCGCGCCCTCGCCCGCCGCGGCCTGGCCCAGCCCGGGCCGACCGAGCTCGAGACCACCCTCGCGCGCGCCCGCGAGGAGCACGGCCGCATGCGCCGCCTCGGCCTCCCCCGCGGCCTCCTCGGGCGCCTCCTCGAGCTCGCGCTGGTGCTGGACCGCGCCGTCGCCCTCGAGGAGGCCGGCCACGCCGTCCGCGTCGAGCCGGCCTTCCCCGCCCAGGTCAGCCCGCGCAACCTCGCCCTCCTCGCCCGCGCCCGAAGCTGAGGGCGGAGCCGATCGGGGCGCGCGGCTCCGGCAGTGTGGATCCGGCCGCGCAGCTCCGGGCGCGCGGTCCCGCGACAGCCGGGCGCGAGCCGGAGCGGGTCCCGCGGCCCCATCCCCTGCCCCCGATGGCGGAAGGGGAAGCTCGACGACCTCGGTGGGCCGCGCGGCGCGCAGCTCCCACCGCCGCGCCGTGTTGCGAAGCGCAGATCGCGGGGCCATGACCCGGCGATGGCTCCGCGACGCCGCCTCCGCGCCTGGAAGGTGCTCCTCGCGCTCCTGCTCACGCTGGGGGTCGCGGGCTTCGTCGCCTACTACTTCGCCACCGAGAAGCTCGCCGGCGACCTGGTGAAGCCGCGCAACGCCGGCCGCGACTTCGACACGAGCGTGCCCGACGACGTCTCCCGCCACCTCCGCGTCGAGCGCGGCGACGTGGTCCTCGACACCTGGGTCATCGAGCCGCGGAAGGAGCGCCCGCCCGAGAGCGTCGACTGGGTCCTGGTGCTCCACGGTGTCTCCGATCAGAAGCGCACCATGGTCGGCCTCGGCCGCCGCTTCGCGAACCACGGCGTCGGCGCCATCCTCGTCGACCTGCGTGGCCACGGCCTCTCGAGCGAGGTGCCGATCACCTACGGCGCCGAGGAGGTCCCGGACCTCTCCGCCGTGCTGGACGCCGTGACGGCCGAGGGCTACTCGCTGGGCGAGGTCGGCGTCTACGGCCCGAGCTACGGCGGCGCCGTCGGCATCCAGCTCGGCGCCACGGACCCGCGCGTCACCCGCGCCGTGAGCGTCGCCTCCTTCGCCTCCTTCCGGCGCAACGTCCGCCCGCACCTCGAGGCGCACACGAAGGACTGGTCCTGGATCATCCCGGGCTTCTTCGTCGACTCGATGATCCGCATCGCCAGCATGCGCGCCGGCTTCGACCCGGACGACGCCTCCCCCGAGGCCGACATCGCGCACACCAACGGGCGCCACCTCCTCGTGCACAGCCGCGACGACGAGATCGTCCCCTACCAGCAGGCCGTCGACATGAAGGACGCCTGCGGCGAGCGCTGCGAGCTGCTCACGCTCGAGGGCATGGACCACCTCGGCTCCCTCTCGAACCAGCCCCTCCGCGAGCGCCTCCACACCTTCCTCACGGGCGAGCCCCTCTCCTCGCTGTGAAGGCCCGCACCCCGGGCCCGCCGCCCAGGCCACGCGGGCGACGGGCGACGGACGGCGGGCGGCGGGCCCTCCCTTCCATCCGGTGATCAATCCCGGCAGCAGAGCACGCCGCCGTCCGCCGGCCCGCTCTTCACCGCCGCGCTCGCCTCGGAGGAGCTCCCGCCCCCGAGGTCCCAGGGTGCCGCGTCGTTCGAGGAGCTGAGGAAGCGGTTCAGCGAGTTGCAGCTCCCGATGCTCGTCGGATCACCGAGCGTTCCGCAGCCGAAGATGTCGTTGCTCCCCCCGCCGCAGCGCCCGGAGCCCGGCCCGCTCACCGCCGCCGTGAAGAAGTAGTCCCCGGAGGCCCCCTCCACGACGCCCGCGCACCCGTCGGGGCTGCTCGCACCGAAGTCCGCCGGCGAGTCGCAGACGTGCCACCCCGGCGCGCAGAGATCCTCGACGTTGCACCCCGTGCCGTCGGGGTTCGCGCCGCCGTCGCCCGCGAAGCGATCGCAGGCCGGCGCCGCCTGGCGGATGCCCGGCACGTCCCAGCCGCCGGCGCAGGAGGCCACGTCGGGGTAGGTCGCGAGGTCGGCGAAGCCCTCGCGCGACCCGTCCGCGCAGCCCACGGCCGCCAGGTCGACGCAGCAGAGCACGCCGCCCTGCTCGGCGTTCGGCTTGGTCACGTTCAGCGCCTCCGAGACCGACGAGCCCCCGAGGTCCCAGCCCGTCAGCCCGCCCGTCGAGCTGGTCAGGAAGCGCTCGAGCGGCGCGCAGCTCGCGGCGTTGGCGGCCTGGCCCAGATCACCGCACCCGAAGACGTCGTTCGAGCCCGTGGGCCCGCAGAGCGCCGAGCCGGGCCCGGTGGCCCGCGCCGCGAAGAACAGGTCCGACGCACCGCCGAGCGCGTCGCCACAGCTCCCCGCCGTGCGCCGCTCGAGGGCACCGCCGTCGGCGCAGATCGCCCAGCCAGGGGCGCAGAGGTCCGCCGCGGCGCAGCCCATGCCGCTCGGATCATCGGCGTCGTTCCCCGCGTCGTGATCGCAGAGCGGCGCGGTCGCGAGGCGCGTCCCCGGCTGCGAGAACCCACCCGAGCAGGCCGCGACGGCGGGGTAGCTCGCTTCGCCGACGAAGCCCTCGCGCGTTCCGTCCGCGCAGCCACTTTCGCGGGCGACGCAGCTCCCCCCGGCGCAGACCTCGCCCGCGCCGCACGCGACTCCGCAAGCGCCGCAGCTCGCTTCGTCGACCGCGAGGTCCACGCAGGCCCCGTCGCAGAAGCTCAGCCCGGCGTCGCAGGCGCAGCTCCCGGCGACGCAGCTCGCGCCGTCGACGCAGGCCACGCCGCAAGCGCCGCAGTTCGCCGCGTCGCGCTGGAGGTCGACGCACGCCGGGTCGCAGAAGGTCGTCGGCGCGTCACAGGCGCAGCTCCCGGCGACGCAGCTCGCGCCGTCGACGCAGGCCACGCCGCAGGCGCCGCAGTTCGCCGCGTCGCTCATCGGGTCCGCGCAGACCTCGCCGCAGAGGAGCTCGCCCGGGTCGCAGGGGCCGCCGTCCACGCCGCCGCCGTCCACGCCGCCGTCGCCGCTCGCCCCCGCGTCTTCCTCCGTCGCAGCGTCCGCGCCCACCGCAGCGTCCGCGCCCATCGCAGCGTCCGCGCCCACCGCCGCGTCCATGGCCACCGCCGCGTCCATGGCCACCGCCGCGTCCGTTCGCGTCGCCGCGTCCAGGCGCCCGCCGGCGTCCTCGCCCGCTCGGCCCGCGTCTTCCGCCGGCGAAGAGTCGTCCCCACAGCCCGCGCCGAGCCCCCCCAAGAGCACCAGCAGCCCCACCCCGAGGAGCCCGCGGCTCCGCACACGTCGACGATCCATCTTCGATTCCCTCCCGGACGCCGCCCTGGGCGCCACCCCCACACCCTTCGAAATCGAGGGAATCGCTCGCTAGTGAACTTTCGTTCGCCCCCGGGGGGGATAGGCTCCCCGCAGCGCCCGACCGGCGTCCTTCACCGATGCACACGCGCCACCTCATCGACGCGCTCGTCCAGCAGACGACCATCTTGATCGCGCAGCTCGCGACCGCCGCCGGCATCCGCGCGCCCCTCGCCCACGTCGCCGACCAGGTCTTCCTCCACCTCTCGCGCGAGATCGAGTCCCAGGGCGTCCGCCGCAAGGTCGCCGCCGACATGTTCGGCCTGGCGCTGCGCTCCTATCAGAAGAAGGTCCGCCGGCTCCTCGAGTCCGAGTCCGCGCCCGATCGCACGCTCTGGGAGGCCGTGGCGACCTTCGTCGCCGAGCGCGGCGAGGTGAGCCGCCCCGAGGTGCTCGACGCCTTCCGCCGGGACGACCCGATGACCGTCGCCGCCATCCTGAACGACCTCGCGCGCTCCGGCCTGGTCGAGGCCGAGGGCCGCGGCGACGACGCGCGGTTCCGCTCCGTCGACGTCGCGCGCCTCCCGGCGGACACCGCCGAGCCGGGCCGGGATCTCGTCGCCTCGCGCCTCTGGATGTCCGTCGACGACGCGCCCGCCCCCCGCGAGGAGGTCGTCGCGCGCTTCGACTTCGATCCGGTGACGACGCGCCGCGCCCTCGACGCGCTGCTCGCCGAGGGGCGGCTCCAGGTCGACGCGGAGGGCCGGCTCCGCAGCGGCCGCTTCGTGGTCCCCGTGGGCGCCGAGGCCGGCTGGGAGGCCGCCGTCTTCGACCACTTCCGGGCGCTGGCCAAGGCCGTCGCCGCCAAGGTCCGCTCCCCTCGCTCACGCGCCGACGATCGCATCGGGGGCGCCACGCTGAGCTTCGACCTCCACCCCGACCACCCGCACCGGGAGGAGGTCGAAACGCTCCTCGCCCGCGTACGAGAGGACGTGAACGCGCTCTGGGAGCGGGTCGCGGAGTACAACCGGGCGCACCCCTTCGAGGGCGAGGGGCGCCGCAAGGTCTTCTTCTACTTCGGCCAGAACGTGGAAGACGCCGGTACGGAGGAGCCGAAGTGACGCCCGCCCTCGGCCTCTCGCTCGCGCCCCCCTCCTCCCCCTCGGGTCCCAGCACCGGCAACGGGAGCGAGCCGAAGTGATGCGCCCCCTCGCCCTCGCCCTCGGCTTCCTGCTCGCGTCCTGCTCCTCCCCCGCGGGCCCGAGCACGGGCGACAGCAACACGAACTGGCTCGACTTCTGCGCCAGCGACGTGGACTGCCCGACCGGCGGCCGCTGCCTCTGCGGCGTGTGCACCCGCCCGTGCGAAGGCGACGGCGACTGCGTGGCCGTCCCCGGCGCGCGCGCCCTCTGCGTCCCGACGGCGAAGGAGTACGTCGCCCCCCGCTGCGGGGTGGAGGTCGGGCCCGAGGAGGCCATCTGCCTGAGCGAGTGCGAGACCGACCTGGCGCCGTGCAAGGACGGCTTTCTCTGCGTCGAAGGGGCCTGCGCGCCGGGCCCCGAGGTGGGCGACGCGGGGCTCTGTGCCTGCCCCGGCTGCGCCGCGGACGCCAGCCGCTGCGCGGGCCTCCCGGGCTGCGAGGAGATGGCGCGCTGCGCCCTCGAGAGCGGGTGCAGCGGCGACGGCTGTGTCGATCGCGCGGACGCCCCCTGCATCGACGTCGCCCATGAGATCGGCCGGACGACCGAGGCCGCCACGACCGGCCTCGGCCTCGCCGAGTGCATCCGCGACGGAGGCTGCGACCTCGAGAGCGCCCTCCGCACGTGCCGCTGAGCAAGGGTACTAGGGAGCGAGGGCGTCCAGGCGCACCTCGAGCTGGAGGCGCAGGCGCTGCTCGCCCGCGTCGAGGAGCCGGCCCTCGGCGACGTGGAAGGCGTCGAGGTGCAGCGAGAGGTCGTGGCCGTCGAGGTACCAGGCGAGCCCCGCGCCGAGCTCGCTCCGCCGCGCGAGCCCCGTCGCCGGCGCCCCGGCCCGCCGCGGCCAGAGCGCCCCGACGCGCGCCACGAGCTCGAGGTCGACGCCGGGCACGAGCGCGCCGATCTGCAGGAAGGCGCCCACGCCGTTCCGCGGCGCGTCCGGCGCGACGGCCGCGTCCCCCGCATCGCGCCGCCCGCGCCGCCAGATCAGGTCCGCCTCGAGCGTCCAACCACGCCAGAGCGCCAGCACGTCGAAGGCCGCCGCGTGGATGTCCGTGGTGCCCCCGTCCACCGGCCGCGGCCCCTCGAGCCCGTCGAGCCCGCGCGCCCGATCGAGGAAGGCGTAGGCCGCGCCGAGGGCGAGCCGCGGCCGGGTGGAGCGCTCGAGATCGGCCTGCGTCCCGTCGTCGAAGAGGCCGAAGGGGAGCAGCTCGACGCGCCCGAACCAGGCGAGCCCGCCGTCCTCGCCGAAGCCCCCCTCGCGCCCCTCCCCCGTGCCGACGCCGACGGCGTAGCGCAGCCGCCCGAGGCCCAGGAAGTCGCGCGAGCGGAGCATCACGCCGAGGTCCCGGTCGAGCCCGAGGGCCCCGTCCACGATGCTCCGGTCGACGAGCGCGAGCTCGGCCGAGCTGATGATCCGCTCGCGAGCGAAGGGCCGCTTCGACTGGCCGATCACCAGCGCGACGTCCCGGTGGAAGGCGAGCTCGAGCGTGGCGTCGAGGAGCGGCGTGTAGCGGAGGCCGTCCTCGTCGAGGCCGAGGTCCGCCGGGGAGAGCGCGAGCTGCACGTCGAAGCGGACGGCGGGGTGGAAGGCGAAGCCCTCGAGGTCGACGCGGGCCCGGCGGATGGCGGGCGTGAAGGGGTCGCCGCCCTCCTCCCCCCAGCGTCCCGTGAGCCGCGCCTGGAAGCGGCCCCCGACCTCGAGCGCGAAGCGCGGCCCGGTCTCGCCCCCGGCCTCGATGCGTGCGCCGCCGCTCCTCGATTCGTCCGGCTGCGCGCGCGCCTCGGCCGCGATCACGCCGAGGAGCAGCGCCGCGAGGGGCCCACCGAGCCGGACCATGGACGCACGCCCGATGCGGGCGGGCGCGCGCGAATCGGAGCGCGGAGGTCGTCGGCCGGGAGCGGCCCCGGCAGAGCGTGGGGGCGACGAAAGCAACACGGAGGTGACGCCAACGTGACGCGAGGATGGCGCGCGCACCAGCCCGGGCGGCCCCCCGAACGCGCTCTCCCTTCGGGGGGGAGGCCCGGGAGCTGATAGACTGTCGCCGTGTCCCTCAAGATCGACCAGGACCACGGCCGCTTCCGCGCCATCGTCCGGGGGAAGATCCGCGAGAACCTCCGCCGCTACGTCTCCAAGGGCGAGCTGATGGGGAAGCAGGGGAAGGAGCGCGTCTCCATCCCCATCCCGCAGATCGACATCCCCCGCTTCCGCTTCGCCGACAAGCAGCAAGGCGGCGTCGGCCAGGGCGACGGCGAGCCCGGTGACGGCGTCGGGCAGGGCCAGGGCAAGCCCGGCGAGGGCGCCGGCGAGGCCGGTCAGGGCGAGGGGGAGCACGCCCTCGAGGTCGAGGTCACGCTCGACGAGCTCGCCGACATCCTCGGCGAGGAGCTCGCGCTCCCGAACATCGAGAGCAAGGGCAAGAGCACGATCGTCGACAAGAAGGACCGCTACGTCGGCATCCGCAACGTGGGCCCGAACTCGCTCCGTCACTTCAAGCGCACCTACAAGACCGCCCTCAAGCGGCAGATCGCCCTCGGCAGCTACGACGCGAAGAAGCCCATCGTCATCCCCACGAAGGACGACCTCCGCTTCCGCTCCTGGAAGACCGACGAGGAGCCCGTCGCCAACGCGGTCATCATCTACATGATGGACGTCTCCGGCTCGATGGGAGACGAGCAGAAGGAGATCGTGCGCATCGAGTCCTTCTGGATCGACACCTGGCTCCGCCGCCAATACGAGGGCATCGAGACGCGCTTCATCATCCACGACGCCGTCGCCCGCGAGGTCGACCGGGACACCTTCTTCCGGACCCGCGAGTCCGGCGGCACGATGATCTCCAGCGCTTACAAGATCTGCGCGAAGATGATCGAGGACGAGTACCCGCCGGGCCAGTGGAACATCTACCCCTTCCACTTCTCCGACGGCGACAACTGGTCCGTCGACGACACGCTCCTCTGCGTCGAGCTCCTCCGGAACCAGATCCTCCCGGCCGCCAACGTCTTCTGTTACGGCCAGGTCGAGAGCCCCTACGGCTCGGGCCAGTTCATCAAGGATCTGAAGGAGCACTTCGGCGACGACGAGCAGCTCATCACCAGCGAGATCCGCGACCGCGACGCCATCCTGGGCTCCATCGGCGAGTTCCTCGGCAAGGGCAAGTAGAGAGGAAGACTGAGCGATGCCCTCCTTCGCGATGACGCGCCCGCTGCCCGCCTACCTCCGCGACTGGCAGCGCGAGATCGAAGGCCACGCCCGCGCCTACGGCCTCGACTTCTTCCCCACGATCTTCGAGATCCTGCCCTACGACCGGATCAACGAGATCGCGGCCTACGGCGGCTTCCCGACGCGCTACCCGCACTGGCGCTTCGGCATGGAGTACGAGCAGCTCAGCAAGAGCCACGAGTACGGGCTCTCGAAGATCTACGAGCTGGTCATCAACAACAACCCGGCCATCGCCTACCTGCTCGAGGGCAACTCGATGGTCGATCAGAAGCTCGTCATGTGCCACGTGCTCGGGCACGTCGACTTCTTCAAGAACAACTTCGCCTTCGCGACGACGGATCAGGGCAAGGACCCGCGTGACGGGGGCGCGGTGCGCAAGTGGATCGACACGATGGCCAACCACGGCGCCATCGTGCGGCGCTGGTCGAACCGGGTGGGCATCGAGCGCGTCGAGGAGTTCATCGACGTCTGCCTCAGCCTCGAGAACCTGGTCGACCCGCAGAAGCCCTACCTGCCGCCGCCCGAGCGGCGCGGGCCCCTGAGCCAGCTCGAGGAGGAGGAGGCGGTCCCGGAGGAGCTCCGCCTGATCAAGGTCGAGCGGGACTACATGGAGTCCTTCATCAACCCGGAGGAGTTCGTCCAGGCCCAGCGGCAGAAGCTCGAGGACGAGAAGGAGCAAGCCAAGCGCTTCCCCGAGGCGCCGCGGCGTGACGTGCTCGCCTTCCTGATCGAGCACGCGCCCCTCGAGCGCTGGGAGCGCGACGTGCTCAACGTGGTGCGGCGCGAGGCCTACTACTTCCTGCCGCAGATGCAGACGAAGATCATGAACGAGGGCTGGGCGAGCTACTGGCACTCGAAGCTCATGACGACGCGCGTCGCGGACGCCTCGGAGATCGTCGACTACGCGGACCGGAACGCCGGCGTGATGGCGACGGCGCCGGGGAAGCTGAACCCCTACAAGCTCGGCGTGGAGCTCTTCCGCTACATCGAGGAGCGCTGGGACAAGGGGCAGTTCGGCAAGGAGTGGGAGGAGTGCGAGAGCTGGGAGGCGAAGCGCCACTGGGATCGGCGCACGGGCCTCGGGCGCGAGAAGATCTTCCAGGTGCGGAAGCTCTACACGGACGTGACCTTCATCGACGAGTTCCTCACGCCGGAGTTCGTCTACGACCAGAAGCTCTACACCTTCGGCTTCAACCAGCGGAACGATCGCTGGGAGATCGAGAGCCGGCAGTTCCACGACGTGAAGCAGAAGCTGCTCACGCGGCTGACGAACGCGGGCAACCCGATCATCCGCGTGGTGGACGCGAACCACGGCAACCGCGGGGAGCTGTTGCTGCAGCACGACCACATGGGCGTGGACCTGCGGCTCGACTGGGCGCGAGAGGTGCTGGCGGCGCTGGTGCGCATCTGGCGGCGGCCGGTGGAGCTGCACACGATGGTGGAGGAGAAGGACACCTCGCTCCGCTTCGACGGCACGGACCACACGCAGCGCCCCTTGAAGTAGGCGCCTCTCGAGCGGCGCGTCGGGCGAGGGGTGCGCCTGACACCGGTTCGATCCGCCGGCGGCGGTGCTGTACGATTCGTGCACGATTCCCCCCGAGCGCCCGCGGAGGGCCGGTGGGGTGCGCACCCATGGATCCTTTCGGCGCATGATCCCCGGCGACCCCGCGACCGGCGATACGGAGGTGAGCGTCCGCTACCCGCTGGCGGACGTGGCGCCGATGCTCGCGGCGCGCCGGGCCTTCCTCTCGCTCGAGGTCGGCGCGATGCTGGGCATGGAGCTCGCCGAGCGCGCCCTCGAGGGGGCGCACCTGAACCCGGAGCGCATCTGGCTCGACATCGTCGGCCACCTCCACGTGAGCCGCCGCCGCACGGGCGACGGGGGCCTGCGCATGGCGCTCGGGCTGCTCGAGGACGCCCTCCACCCGGCCGCCCGGGGCCCCTTCCGCCAGACCGTCGCGAGCCTCGGCGGCCAGGCCACGGCGGAGGACCTCCGGGAGCGCTTCGCCTCCATCCTCTACCCGATCGATCGGGCGAGCGCGCGCTTCACGCTCGCCCAATGCCTCGAGCGCGCGAGCCGCCGCGGCGGCACGGAGTCCGGTCCGCGGCTCAGCGGCGACGGGACCGCGCCGCTCCGCCCGGACTCGCTCGAGGTCGTGCTCTCGGGCCTCGACGACACCGTGCTCGTCAGCCGGCGCGGGCTCGCGGAGATCGTCGGCTCCCTCTCGGGCGAGCGCACCCGCCTCGGCCCGGCCCCCACGGAGACCGCGCCCCACCAGCTCGACCGCTTCGACGTCTTCGGCGAGATCGCCCGCGGCGGCATGGCGCAGGTCCTCCTCGCCCGGGACCCGCGCGACGAGAGCGCCCGCCCCTGCGTGCTCAAGCGCATGCTCCCCGAGCTCGCCGGGCAGGAGGCCTTCCGCCAGATGTTCAAGGACGAGGCGCGGCTCGGCCTCTGCCTCGACCACCCGCACATCTGCCGCACGCTCGCCTTCCTCGAGGACGTCGGCGACGAGCCCTGCATCCAGATGGAGTGGGCTGCCGGGCTGACCGTGAGCGAGCTGCTCGCGCGGGCGTCGCGAAAGAAGCAGCCGCTGCCGGTCGAGCTCGTGCTCGCCCTCGGCGAGGCGCTGGCCTCGGCGCTCCACTACGCGCACGAGCAGGCCAAGGGGCCGGACGGGCGCGCCCTGCGGGTCGTGCACCGCGACGTGAGCCCGCAGAACGTGGTCGTGCAGTTCGACGGGCAGATCAAGCTGCTCGACTTCGGCGTCGCGCGGAGCGCCGTCCAGACCGAGCTCTCCGTCGGCGGGCAGATCAAGGGCAAATTCGCCTACATGTCGCCGGAGCAGTCGCTCGGGCTGCCCCTCGACGATCGCTCCGACGTCTTCTGCGTGGGCATCTGCCTCTACGAGGCGCTCACGTGCCGGCCGCTCTTCGATCGGGAAGACCGGCTCGCCACCGTGCGCGCGCTCGCCCGGGGCGAGGTCGAGGAGATCCAGAACGTCCGCGGGGACGTGCCGAGGGACGTGGCGTCGATCCTGCGGCGCGCGCTCGCGTCGAACGTCGAGGCGCGGCCGCACATGGAGGAGCTGCGCGAGCTCGTCGGGCGGGCGCGGCGGGAGCACGGCACGACCCTGGCGAAGAAGACGGTGCGGGCGCTCGAGCCGAGCTGGCGCGACTGGCGGCGGCACCTCGACCCCTTCGTGCGCGAGCTCCCGGAGTCGCAGGCGCCGGGCCCGACGCGAAAGTGGAAGGCGCTGACCCAGGTCGCGACGGGCGAGGAGGAGGTCGCGGAGGATCCGACCGTCGTGGCGGGGCCGAGCGCGTCGCTGCGGGAGGCGATCGCGGCGCACTCGCCCGAGCCGGTCGAGCTCGCGGAGGAAGACGAGGGCGCCCCCCCCGCGCCGATCATGGACCGGAGCGCGCTCGGCGACCTCGAGCCGAAGCCCTCGCTCGCCCGGGGGCCGCTGCTGGCGGGCGCGGCGGTGGCCCTGGCCGTCTTCCTGGCCATCGTGCTCTGGCCCGCGGAGGAGCCGGAGGCGTCCGGGAGCGCGAGCCCGCCCGAGACGGCCGCGCCGCCCAGCGGGGAGGAGCGCGCGACGGAGCGGGGCCCGCGCGTCGAGCCGCTCGTCCTGCCGGACGGGCCGGACGAGGCGGTGACGGAGGCCGGCGGGAGCACCGAGGCCGGCGGGAACACCGAGGAGGCGAGCGGCGCCGACGAGGAAGGGCTCGCCGAGGACGGGGGCAGCGCCGGCGATGAAGAGCTCGCCGAGGAGGCGCTCGCCGAGGAAGGGCCCGAGCGGGACCGGGACGAGGCGGCCGCGGCGCCGGAGGCGCGAACGGAGACCGGAGAGGAGGCGCCGATCCCCGAGGGCGAGGCGGCGCTCCTCGTGCAGACCCAGCCCGCCGGGGCACGCGTGCTCCTCGACGGAGAGCCGCTCGTCGGGCGCACGCCCCACCGCTTCGAGGACCTGCCGGCCGGGCGCCACCAGGTGACGGTGCTGCTCCCCGGGCACCGACCGGTGCGTCGCTGGGTCCGGCTGCGCGACGGGCGAGGCGGGCTGCTCCGCTTCCGCCTCCGGCGCCGCTGAGCCGCCCGCTTCCCCGCCTCCCTCCGTCGGCCCCGACGAGCGACTCGCCGGGACGCCCCGCATCGACCGGCACGACGAGGGAAGCGAGGGCAGCCGCGCGGACCGCCCTCGGCTTCAGGCGGCCTTCCGGGCCGCCGCCTCGAGCACGCTCAGCCGGACATCCGCGCCGCCGCCTTCGACACGTTCAGGCGGCCTTCCAGGCCGCCGCCTTCGACACGTTCAGGCGGCCTTCCGGGCCGCCGCCTTCGACACGTTCAGGCGGCCTTCCGGGCCGCCGCCTTCGACACGCTCAGGCGGCCTTCCGGGCCGCCGCCTTCGACACGTTCAGGCGGCCTTCCGGGCCGCCGCCTTCAACACCGTGCGGCGGTTCTTGTGCGCCTTCTCGTAGGCCACGACCGCGTCCACCTGCGCCGGCGCGAGCTCGGCGAGCTGGGCCACGACCTCCTTGGCCGTGAGCTCGTCGTAGCCGCTGAGCGGCGCCTTCGCGCTCTTCTTCGCCGGCGCGCTCTTCTTCGCGCTCGCCTTCTTCGCCTTCTTCGCCGGGGCCTTCTTCGACCCGGTCGGCCCGAGCGCGTCCAGCCGCTCCGCGACCTTGCGGTCCATCGTGCCGAGCGCCTCCTTGAGGCTCGACAGCAGCCGCACCTGCAGCTGCGTCGTCGTGTCACCGACCTCGCCCTTGAGCTCGCTCGGCGCCGGGAGCTGCGGCACGGAGGGCAGCAGCAGCTCCCGCAGCGTGCTCGCCTCGTCGCCGAACGCCCGCACGAGCTCGAGCCCGGCCTCGCGCGTCTCGGCCAGCAGGGCCGCGCCCGCGTCGCGCGTCTCGTCGAAGAAGGCCGCCCGGGCGCTGCGGGTGCGCGTCAAAAAGCTCTCGAACCCCTCGCCCGACTTCGTCAGCGCGTCGGTGGTGAGCGCGCCCAGGCGGGCCCCGCTCTGCTTCAGCTTCTCGGTGATCTCGGTCACGGCTCTTCCTCCTCGGCGTCGTCTCCGCCGCCGACCCCGGCGCGAATGACGCGACGTGTCGACGCGCTGCGTCGCACCCATGCGGAGTAACGCGATGCGTCATACGCGTCAAGAAGATGACGCCCGCCGCCCGGTAAAATCAGCGTATCCACCGTGTTTCGGGGGCGCTTCGGACGAGGAAGGACCCTGACGCACCCTTGACGCACCGCGTCATGCGACTCACCGTCTGCGTCATGGAGGTCGCACCATGCGTCCATTCGATACGGAAACCCCCTTGGCCGATGGCGCGCTGCGTCATCGCCTGCATCCCCTGCTGGATCGCTCCCGGGCCCGCCTGAGCGCGCTCCGGCGCCAGCTCCTCCTCGACTACGGCGACTTCGAGATCCGTCTGGCCGCGGCCGAGGATCTCGGCGCCGAGACCGAGCCCCTCGCCGGAAAGGACGGGTGAGCGCCATGGATCTCCTCGAGATGAGCTTCGTCGCCTGGGGCCTCGCCCTCGTCGGCGCCGGCGGCGCCGCCCTCGTCGTACAGGGCGTCGACGCCGTGCTCCGCCACTGGCTCGAGACCCCCGAGTGATCGCGGGGTGAATAGAGCACCGCGGGCCCGGGTCCCACTCCCGACCCGCGGCGCTCGCCGCTCCCCGCGCTGCTTTCGACGGCGCTTCCCCACCCAGGAGGACCCGATGACCCTTCACCGAGCCCTCAGCCCCCGCCTCGGCGCGCTCCTCGCGCTCTCCACCGCGCTCTCGCTCGGCGCCGGCCTCGCCGCCGCGCAGCCCGCCGCCGAGCGCGCCGACGCCCTCGACGCGCCGCGCCAGGACAGCCCCGTCCGCCGCGTCGCCGCGCAGGTCCAGGCGTTCTACGACCAGACCGACACGCTCCAGGCGCGCTTCCGCCAGCTCCACTACCACCGCCTCTACGACCGCCGGCAGAGCGCCTCCGGCCGGCTGGTGCTCGACAAGCCCGGCCGCCTCCGCTTCGACTACGAGGGCGGCAAGGTCTTCGTGAGCGACGGCCGCTTCCTCACCGCCTACGAGCCCGGCGAAGAGGGCGCCCCGGGTCAGTACGTGAAGAGCCCCGTGGGCGAGGACGCCATCCCCGGCGCCTTCGCGTTCCTCACGGGCGAGGGCCGCCTCGACCGCGACTACACGCTCCGCCTGCTCGACGCGGACGCCTGGCGCTGGGACGGCGCCGTCCTCGAGCTCCGCCCGCGCCGGCCCGATCCGCAGGTGCGCCGCGTCGTGCTCTACGTCGACGGTGACCCGCGCCGCGCCGGCGTCGTGCACCGCATCTTCGTGCAGGACCACGAGGGCAACCGGAACCTCTTCGCCTTCCACCGCATGCGCTTCAACCGGGACGTGAGCGAGGGGCGCTTCGCCTTCCAGCCGCCCCGGGGCGCCCGGCGCATCCAGCGCTGAGACCTTCGCGACGCGCTCTCTCCGTGCATCGCCGGCGCGGGCCCTCGCGAGGGGGCCCGCGTCACTCTTTCGGGCGTCCTAGGCAGGCGAAGGCAGGCGGAGGCAGCGGGGGCGCCGCCCTACCCGACGGCGTCCCCCGAGAAGACGAAGCCCCGGTCGCCGAGCGGCCGGGGCTTCGCGCGACGAGCCCGCGCGGGAGGCGACGAGTGGGAGGGGAGAGGCTTCCGCCTCGCTCACGCGGCGCTCGCGGTGCCGTACGCCGCGGCGAATTCCCGGTTACGTCGCGCGAGCGCGATGATCTTCTTCCCCCGTCACTGTATGGTTGCACCATCGGAGGCGGCGACATGGGTTCGACGAAGTGGATGGGACGGTCGATGCTCGCGCGATGGGTCACGGGGCTGGGCATCGCCGCCCTCCTGACGGGGGTCTTCCCCGCGGAGGCCGCAGCCCAGACCGCCATCAAGCCCCACTTCATGGTCATCTTCGATGACTCGGGCTCCATGGGCAGCTCGACCGGCGGGGGCACCAACTCCTGCGGCGAGCCCCGGACCCGCATCAACGACGCCAAGTGCGCGCTCCAGCGCGTCGTCAGCGCCTTCGGCGACGTCACCTTCGGCCTGACGGCCTTCAAGCAGTACGGCACCGGCTCGAACATCCTCGTGCCGATCGTCGAGGAGAACCAGGACGAGATCGTCTCCTGGGTCGACTACGCGAGCGGCCCGGAGCTCGTGGCCGACGGCGTCACCCCCATCCGCGACGCCCTCGACAACGTCCGCGCCTACTACCAGAGCGCCGCCGGTCCCGTGCAGGGCGACCCGGCCCGCGGCTGCCGCCCCTACTTCGTCATCCTCCTCCACGACGGCGAGCCCTGCTGCAACAGCCGCAACAGCCTCTCCAACTCGCGCGCCGCCGCCACGCGCCTGCTCGACACGCCCATCGCCGGCGGCCCGAACGAGCGCATCGAGACCTTCGTCATCTACTTCGGCACGGACCCGGACACGGCCGACGACGCCGACTCGATCGCCGCGGCGGGCGGCACCACCGCGGCCCAGCGCGCCACGGACGAGGAGTCCCTCGCCCTCGCCTTCTCCAACATCATCGCCGACTCGATCCTCACGGAGACCTGCGACGAGGCCGACAACGACTGCGACGGAGCCATCGACGAGGGCTTCCAGCTCTACTGCGATCGGGAGCGCGGGATCACGGAGGCGCGCCTCTGCACGAACCCCGGCGACCCCTGCGACGGCATGGACGACAACTGCTTCGACGGCACCGCCGACGAGGTGGTCAACGCCTGCGGCGAGTGCGGCCCGGCCCCGGAAGAGGTCTGCAACGGGCGCGACGACAACTGCAACGGGCTGATCGACGAGGGCGACGTGTGCATGGGCTGCGTCCCGACGGGCGCGGAGACCTGCGACAACGCCGACAACGACTGCGATACGCGGATCGACGAGGGGCTCACGCGCTCCTGCGGGAGTGACGTGGGCGTCTGCACGGCGGGGACGGAGACCTGCACGGCGGGCGCCTGGGGGGCCTGCTCGGCGACCGGCGGGGGCCCCGAGACCTGCAACGGCCTCGACGACGACTGCGACGGCCGCGTCGACGGCTTCAGCCGCCCCTGCGGCACCGACGAGGGCGCCTGCCGGGCCGGCGTCGAGGTCTGCGTCGACGGGAGCTTCGGGAGCTGCATCGGCGCCATCGGCCCGCGCACCGAGATCTGCGATGGCGCCGACAACGACTGCGACGGGCGGGTCGACGAGAGCGACCCGGACCTCGGCCGCACCTGCGGGGACGCGACCGGCGCCTGCGAGTCCGGGACCATCGCCTGCATCGCCGGCGTGCTCACCTGCGACGGCGCGGTCGGGCCCATGCCCGAGGTCTGCAACGACGTGGACGACGACTGCGACGGGGTCGTCGACGACGGCCTCGGCGTGGGCGCCCCCTGCGGGAGCGACGTGGGCGTCTGCACGCCCGGCGTGAACGTCTGCCGCGAGGGCATGACCGTCTGCGAGGGCGCGACCGACCCGATGGACGAGAGCTGCAACGGCCTCGACGACGACTGCGACGGCACCATCGACGAGTCGCTCCCGGTGGGCACGGCCTGCGGCGCCGAGGAGGGCCTCTGCATGGAGGGCACGCTCCAGTGCGTCGAGGGGCGCGAGGTCTGCGTGGGCGAGGTGCCGCCGAGCACGGAGACCTGCGACTGCGAGGACAACGACTGCGACGGCGCCATCGACGAGACGGCCGAGGGCGCGCTCTGCCCGGAGGGCTCGAGCTGCGTCGACTGCCAGTGCGCCCTCCCCTGCGACCGGAGCGAGTTCGGCTTCACCTGCCCCACGGGCAAGGCGCCGCGCGTCGAGGGCGAGAGCTGCTTCTGCGTCGCCGACGCCTGCGACGCCGAGACCTGCGCGATGGAGACGGTCACGCGCGAGGACGAGGTGCGCTGCAGCCCGGACGAGGACACGCCTGGCTGCGTCTGCAAGAACAACGAGTGCACCTTCCCCTGCGACGGCGTGGTCTGCTCGGACGGGACGGTCTGCGACCCGCGGAGCGGGCGCTGCGCCGAGGACAGCTGCCGCGGCCTCGGCTGCCCGAGCGGCGAGCTGTGCAACGTGGTCACCGGCGACTGCGAGCCGGACCCCTGCGAGACCACCGAGTGCGCGGCGGGCGAGGCCTGCCGCGGAGGCGAGTGCTTCGGGAGCTGCGCGACCGTGGAGTGCGGCGCGGGCGAGGTCTGCGAGGCCGGGGCCTGCGTGACGGACGCCTGCGCCGGCGTGAGCTGCGACGCGGGCGAGGTCTGCGACCCGGCCGACGGGAGCTGCGTGGAGGACCAGTGCGAGGAGGTGCGCTGCCCGACGGGCTCCTTCTGCGATCCGCTCAGCGGAGACTGCGAGACCGACCCCTGCGTCGGGCTCCGCTGCCCGGACGGCCAGAGCTGCGAGGCGGGCGAGTGCGTGCTCGACGAGGTGCCGGACGCGGGCGCGCCGGACGCCGGGCGGCCGGACGCCGGGCCCCGGGACGGGCGCCGCGTGCTCGCCGCGGGGGGCGGCGGCTGCGCCTGCGCCATCCCCGGCCGGGCGCCGCGGGACGGGGGTCCGCCCGCCCTGCCCTTCGCGGCCCTCGCCGTGCTCGGCCTCGCCTGGGCGCGTCGGCGCCGCCGGACGGATCGCGCCGCGGGAAAAGCGCCCGGCCACGCGGGGGTCGCCGGGAACGCCAGGGTGCGCGGTGGGGTCAGCGTGAGGGCGGCGGCGAAGGTCGGCGCGCTGCTCGGCCTCGGCGCGCTGCTCCTGAGCGCCGGCTGTGACGTCGAGCCCTTCTGCCTCGACTGCGTCGACGGCGACGTGCCCGTCCAGGACGCCGGCCCCGTGCGCGACGCGCGGGTGGACGCGCAGCGACCGGACAGCGGCCCCGCGGACGCGGGCGTGGACGCCGGCGACGCGGGCTGCGCGCCCGACCGCGCCGAGACCTGCAACGAGATCGACGACGACTGCGACGGCGAGATCGACGAGGACGTCGACACCTCGAGCGACCCGGAGAACTGCGGCGCCTGCGGCAACGCCTGCACCCCGCCGGGGGCCTTCCCCGTCTGCGAGGAGGGCGTCTGCGGCATCGACCGCTGCGACGTCGGCTTCTTCGACATCGACGAGGATCCGGAGAACGGCTGCGAGTACCGCTGCCTCCCCACGGCCGACGACGACGCCACCTGCGACTTCCGCGACAACGACTGCGACGGCGCGACGGACGAGGACTTCGACTTCGACGTGGACCCGGCGAACTGCGGGAGCTGCGGGCGGACCTGCAGCTTCCCGCGCGCGGACGCGACCTGCAGCGGCGGGAGCTGCGTGCTCGGGGACTGCGACGAGGGGTGGTGGGACATCGACGAGAGCCCGACGAACGGCTGCGAGTACGCCTGCACGCCGGCCGACCCGGCGACCGAGACCTGCAACCGGCGCGACGACGACTGCGATGGGATGGTCGACGAAGGGAACCCGGAGGGCGGCGCCTCCTGCGGCAGCGACGTGGGCGCGTGCATGACCGGCACGGAGACCTGCGTCGGCGGGAGCCTCGTCTGCCTGGGCGCGACCGAGCCCGAGGCGGAGACCTGCAACGAGGCCGACGACGACTGCGACGGCGACACGGACGAGGGCTTCCTCTCGAACGACGTGAACAACTGCGGCGCCTGCGGGAACGTCTGCAGCTACACGAACGCCTTCGCCGAGTGCGCGAGCGGGAGCTGCCGCCTCGTGGCCTGCGAGGACGGCTTCTGGGACGCGGACGACGACACCTCCAACGGCTGCGAGTACCGCTGCGACTTCGCCGGCTCGGAGGCCTGCAACGGCGCCGACGACGACTGCGACGGGCGCACCGACGAGGGGCTCTCGCCGCCCTCGAGCTTCTGCGAGCCGAACGGCGTCTGCGCGGGCACGGAGGCGACCTGCGGCGGGGCCGCGGGCTGGGTCTGCGAGTACCCGGCGGCGACCTACGAGGAGACCGAGACGCGCTGCGACGGGCTCGACAACGACTGCGATGGCGTGATCGACGATCCCTTCGTGCCCATGGGGCTCGGGACGAGCTGCTCGAACGGCGCGGGCGCCTGCCGGCGGGTGGGCGCCATCGTGTGCACGGGCGACGAGATGGGCGTCGAGTGCAACGCGCCGCCCGCGGGGACGCCGGGGACGGAGATCTGCAACAACCAGGACGACGACTGCGACGGATTGGTCGACGAGCCGCGGGGCGCGCCGGGCATGAACCCGAGCTACGTGGTCGAGCCGATGGTCGAGGTGCGCCAGGGCGGCGCGGACTTCTGGATGTACAGCTACGAAGCCTCGCGGCCGGACGCGACGGCGTCGGCGCCGGGGGGCTCGAGCGCGCGGGCCTGCTCGCGGCCGGGCGTGCTCCCGTGGACGCAGGTCACCTGGGCCGAGGCGCGGGACGCCTGCGCGGCCGCCGGCATGCGCCTGTGCACCGAGGACGAGTGGGAGCGGGCCTGCGAGAGCGCGTCGGGCAGCTGCGACTGGGCCTACGCGAGCAGCTGCCGGAGCTACCAGGACGACACCTGCAACGGCAACGACTACGACACGAGCGCGGACCCCGGGGACCAGGACGCCGCGCTCGCGACCGGCTCGTTGCCGATGTGCTACGCGAGCCACGGCGGGAGCGCGTCGGACCGCATCTACGACCTGAGCGGCAACGTGAAGGAGTGGACCCAGCGGCGGAGCGCGGGCGTCAACCCGCTGCGCGGCGGGAGCTACAACAACTCGCGCCTCGGGCTCCGCTGCGACTTCGACTTCACGGTCGCCGACGACGCCTTCCAGATCGCGAACGTGGGCTTCCGCTGCTGCAGCGATACGGCGCCCTGACGGCGGCCGACGCCGTCTCGGTCCGGACGCCGACCCCTGGAGCGTGAGCGGATCCACGCGGAGCGACGGGACGCCTCCCGCGCCATCGGGCCCGAGCGCTTCGACCGCGACCCCCTGGGGGCGGCGCCCCGGTCGGGCGCCGCGAGGCGCGCCCGGCGATCCCCGACGACGGCTCGCCGGAACCGTGAAGCCGCTGAGTCACGCGTGAGCGCGCGTTGACGCTCCCTCGCCACCCGGTTGGCGCGGGAGGCTCCGCTTCCCTCGGTGAGCGAAAGGGCGAGACGGGCCACGCGCCGAGGGCGGCGGTGTGGCCCGGTCGTTGCTCGGGGCTCGGGCTCATCCGCGGGCCCCGAAAGGTGGGGCTCGCCACGGGCCCCCAGAACGGGGGGCTCGGGACCTCGGCGCCCCGCGCGCCGCGAAAGGAGACCTGACTTTGCTCGATTCCCTTCTTCCTCGCCGCGCCTCCGCGGCCCTCGCCCTCGCCGCGCCGCTCTGCCTCGCGCTCGCCTGCGGCGACGACGGCGGCTCGTTCGACACGGGCCTGGACCGCGATCGCGCCCTCTCCTCGCTCAGCGACGACGAGGTGCGGAGCGCCTGCGAGGCCACCGTCGACTCCGGCCCCGAGCCGACGCGCCGCGAGTCCTGCACCCTCGCCGGCCTGATCTTCGCCGAGGACCCGGCGAGCTGCGAGGCCACGCGCGACGCCTGCCTCGCGACGGATCCGGAGCCCGAGCCCGAAGAGGACGAGTGCGCCGACGCCAGCGCCGCCGAGCTCGCCGGCTGTGACGCCACCGTCGGTCAGCTCGAGGACTGCTGGGCCGCGCAGAACGCCCAGACCGAGGCCTTTCTCGCGGACCTCAGCTGCTCGCTCGCCGGCACGGAGATCGAGGAGCCGGCCACGCCCGCCGAGTGCGCCGCCCTCGAGGAGCGCTGCCCGGACGCCTTCGGCAGCAGCGACGACGGCGCCTCCAGCGAGGGCTCCGGCGGCGCAGGCGACCCCGAGCTCTGAGCCCCGGCCGGCTCCCGCCTCTCCGGAGGTCGGGAGCCGGCGCCCGCTCCCCGCGACCTCGACGTCCACCCCCGACCGCTCCACCGGCGGGTCCTCCGGGCGGGAATCGGGGACGTTGTGAGGATTCCTGCGTGACGGCGCCGTCCTTCGGCCGTAGGAGAGGGTTCGCACGCCAGCCGATCCGCGGCCCGGCGATTCGAGTATGCTCGGCGCGCCGCCCGGCCCGGCGGCAGCGTACGGGGGAGCAAAGGACGATCATGGCCGACGAGACGAAGGACACCCTCACCGTCACCGACAACCGCACCGGCGAGCGCTACGAGCTGCCGATCACCGATGGAACGATCCGCGCGATGGACCTGCGCGGCATCAAGGTCGACGAGGACGACTTCGGCCTCATGGCCTACGACCCGGCCTACAAGAACACGGCCGCGACGCGCAGCGCGATCACGCTCATCGACGGCGAGAAGGGCGTCCTCCGCTACCGCGGCTACCCGATCGAGCAGCTCGCCGAGCAGTCGAGCTTCCTCGAGGTCGCCTACCTCCTCTGGCATGGCGAGCTCCCGAGCCGCGACGCGCTGGCGACGTTCCAGCACGACATCACGCACCACACGATGGTGCACGAGAACATCCGCGAGTTCATCGAGGCCTTCCGCTACGACGCGCACCCGATGGGCATCCTCGTCGGGACGGTCGGCGCGCTCAGCACCTTCTACCCGGACGCGAAGGAGCTCGACGATCCGGAGGTGCGCCGCCTGCAGATGCACCGGCTCATCGCGAAGATGCCGACCCTCGCCGCCTACGCCTACCGGCACCGGCGCGGCCTGCCCGTCGTGCGCCCGGACAACGAGCTCAGCTACGCCGGCAACTTCCTGAGCATGCTCTTCAAGATGACCGAGGTCCGGTACCAGCCGAACCCGGTGATCGAGAAGGCCCTCGACGTGCTCTTCATCCTGCACGCGGACCACGAGCAGAACTGCTCGACGACCACGATGCGCGGCGTCGGCTCGTCCCACGCGGACCCCTTCAGCGCCACGGCCTCGGCCTGCGCGGCGCTCTACGGGCCGCTCCACGGCGGCGCCAACGAGGCGGTCGTGCGCATGCTCCGGCACATCGGCTCGCCGAAGAACATCGCGGGCTTCATCGAGTCCGTGAAGCAGGGCGAGCAGCGGCTGATGGGCTTCGGCCACCGCGTCTACAAGAACTACGACCCGCGCGCGAAGGTCATCAAGAAGCTCGCGTACCAGGTCTTCGACGAGGTCGGGAAGAACCCGCTGATCGACATCGCCGTCGAGCTCGAGAAGATCGCGCTCGAGGACGAGTACTTCGTGCAGCGCAAGCTCTACCCGAACGTCGACTTCTACTCGGGCCTCATCTACGAGTCGATGGGCCTCCCCATGGATCTCTTCCCCGTGCTCTTCGCCATCGGCCGCACGCCCGGCTGGCTCGCGCAGTGGGAGGAGATGATCAACGACGACGAGCAGAAGATCGCGCGCCCGCGGCAGGTCTACGTCGGCGCCGGCAAGCGCGACTACGTGCCGCTGAGCGAGCGCGACTGAGCGTCCGCCCTCCGGTCGGGCGCCGAGCCGGGATTCCTTCGCGGAGTCCCGGCGAGGCCCCGGGTGGGAACGAGCCACGCGACCCGGGTCATGGCGCGGTCACGCCGCTGCGCAGGGCCCCGTTCCACCATCGAGCAGACGGCCCGAGCGGACAGCCCGAGCGGACAGCCCGAGCGGACAGCCCGAGCCCCAGCGAGCGGAGAGGACGCGCTACCGAGGGCGGAAGGCGCCGTGGAGGCGCGGCGGGAGGTGGTCCCGGAAGCGGCAGCGCGCGACGGTCTCGAGGCTCCGGGCGTCGAGCACGAAGCAGCTCCCGCGCCGCTCGCGGACGTCGGTGGCGAAGAGGAGCAGCCAGCCGTCGTCCTCCCGGGACGCGCCCGGGCGTGGCACGAAGAGCGCCTCGCCCGGGTAGACGCCGCCGCCGAGGCTCCGATGCGTCGCGGCGCCGGTCTCGGCGTCGAGGCGCGCGACCCGATCCTGCGGCCCGCGCCGCATGGCGCCGACGTCCGCGTGGGCCGTCGACCAGACCACGCGGTGCGGCCGGGTCCGGGCGGCCGGCGCGATCCGTGGTAGCTCGACGGGCAGCGCGGCGCGCTCCTCGAGCTGGCAGCGGGTGGAGGCGGGCGTGAGGATCGCGCGGGTCAGCCTCCCCGGCGCCTCCGGGAGCGGCCGCCCCTGCCAGAGGCGCTGGAGCCACTCGCCGACGCGGAAGTCGTCGTAGCGCACGAGGTCGACGACGATGTCCGCGCCGCGCTCCCAGGCGTTGACGAAGTGCCACTGGTAGAAGGCCTCCGTCCGCCAGCGGACGACGCGCTCGGGGTCGTCGAGGGGGACGACGAGGATCTCGGTGCCGCGGGCCGGCTCCCAGACGAGGTTCTCCGCGTAGCCGCCGAAGCCGAAGAGGAGCCGGCCGAGGCGCACGCGGAGTGGGGAGACGAAGAAGACGAGGTGCCGCTCGGTCGCGATGAAGTCGTGGACCATCGGCAGGAAGGGGAGCGGCACGACGCCGAGGCGACGGGTTCGGCCGGCGGCGTCGGTCGCGAAGAGGTCGAGCAGGGGCTTCGGCCCGCGGCCCGTGGCGACGCGCACGCCGAAGCCGAAGACGGTGTCGAGGGAGGGCACGGCGTGGGGATGCGCCGCGTAGGCGAGGCGCACGGCGCCGCCGAGGTCGCGGGTGCCGAGGGTCTCGAGCGTGTCCGGGTCGATCTCGGTCGGGCGCCCGCCCTCCCAGAGCGCGAAGAGGCGCCCGGCGTGCGCGAGCATGGCCGTGTTGGCGGTGTTCTTCGCGCGGGAGAAGACCGGGCGCAGGTGGAGCGGCCAGTCGAAGGCGCGCGCGAAGCCCGCGTAGCGGAGGCCGCCGTGGCGCCGCTCGTCGCGGAGGCCCGCCGACTGGACGAGGCGCACGGCCCCCTCGGCGCGCCCGCCGGCGAAGCGCACGGCGGAGACCGCGCCGTCTCCATCGAACCAGTGCGGGTAGCGCTCCCCGAAGAGGCCCGAGAGCGCCGGGCCGGTCGCGTAGAAGGTGCCGCTGAGGGCGTCCGGGAGCGCGCCCTCCACCTCGAGGGGCTCGAAGCCGTGCTCGCGCGGGAGGTCGTCGAAGGCCGCGAGGTAGGCGGGCGACGCCGCGCCCGGCGGGGCGAGGCGGCGCCTCGGGAGGCCGGGGAGGCTCAGTCCCACGCCGCCTCGTCGCCGCCCTCGAAGGAGACCCCGACGAACCAGAGGCGAGCGCTGGGGGGCGCGGTCTGGGCCGCTTCGCCGTGCTCGCTGGCGCGGAAGCCGAGGTAGCGGCGGTACGCCCGCTCGATCGAGCGCCGGAGCGGGAGCGGATCGGGCATGTCGATGATGAGCTCGTCCACGTACCAGGTGCCGCCCGCTTCGGCGGGGTCGGCGACGTAGACGCCCCGGGCGCCGGCGCTGCGGGCGTCCGCGACGAAGCGCTGAAGCGCGGACACGGAGCCGCCGGGCACGCTCACGCCCGGCCGCTCGAGGAAGGCCCCCGCCTCCGGCGCGACCTGGCTCCCGAGGCCCTCCGTGATGGCGCGGAGCCGCTCGGCCGCGAGCTCCTCGGGGCTCGCCTGGAGCAGCACGTTCAGGCCGAAGGCGGCGGCGATGCCGAGGGCGGTGGCGATGGCGCCGGGCTGGAACTCGACGGAGACGCGCTCGGGCCCGAGCGCGAGGACGGCGAGCAGGACGAAGGCGCCGAAGCCGAAGGCGCCGAGGCCGACGCCCTCGAAGGCCACGCCGAAGAGGCTCGCGTTGCCGAGGAAGACCGACTTGCCCATCACCAGCCCGACGATGCTCGGGAGGGCGCCGCCGACGAGGAGCCCCGCGGCCTTCGTGAGCAGCTGGCGTCGCTCGTCGTCCTCGCCGCCTTCCTCGACGACGCGACCCGGCGCCTGCGACGCCGTGCGCGCGTCGGCGCGGGGGAGCATCTCGCGCTCGAGCTGCGCGTCGCGGTGGGGGGCGCGCCGGCCCTCGCCGGGATCGCTCGCCAGGTCGAGCTCCTCCGGGGAGAAGGCGCCGCGCGCGGGGGCCTCCTCGCCGGGTGGGCCATCCGGCGTCCCATCGAGCGCCGGGAGCTCGCCGTAGGCGCCCGGATCGGCGGGCGCGGGGCCATCGTCGAGCGTCGGCAGATCGGCGGGGTCGGCGGGGCCGTCGCCCGCGAGCTCGAGCGGTGGCCCGGCCAGGGCCGGCTCCTCGAGGTCGAGGGTGCGCTGGTCGAGCTGGGCGAACGAGACTCCATCGGCCGCGGGCGCTCCGTCGGTGGCGAGCTCGAGCTCCGGGCCGGGGGCGGGGCCGAGCTCGAGGGCCTGTGCGTCGTAGGCCGCCGCGGGATGGGGCGCGGACGCCGGCGCGCCCTCGTCGAGCTCGAGGGGCGGGAGGTCGCCCACCTCCCCGAGGTCCAGGGCCCGGTGGTCGAGGCCCACGCCCGGCGGCGCCGGGGCGGGCTCGGGCGGCGCCTCGGGCTCCGCGTCGAGCGCCAGCTCTCCCCAGGCGCCCAGCTCGTCGGCGGAGCCGGGCTCGGAGATCGCGTCGGCGCTCGGAGGGCGCGCCTCCCCCGGGGAGGAGGGCCGGAGCGAGCCCCGCCCGAAGGTGGCCCGGGGCGGCCCCGGAGCCGGTGACCCGGCGGGCCGCAGCGCGACCTCCGCGCCGAGCTCCTCGAGCACGGCGATCCAGGGCGCGGCCGCGGCGCGGCCGAGGCTGCGCTTGACCACGCTCGGCGCGCCCTCCACCAGGCGCGCCGCGGCGTCGGCGTCCAGGCCGAAGGATGCCTGGAGCCCCGCGACCGGGTCCCGGTCCGGGTCGAAGCGGAGCACCCAGAGGTCGAGCTCCTCCATTCGCGCCAGCTTATGTCGAAACGTCGACCCCCCGAAACGTTCGACGACGCGCCACCTCAACGACCGAGGTCGAGCGGCACCATCCACCAGCGCTCGCCGAGGTCCCGCGCGGCGCGTCGATCCTCTTCGGGCAAGGCCGTGGCGCGGGAGCCGAGCCAGCCCAGGTACGCCTCGAGGACGCGCTCACGCTCGGCTGCCCCGGGAGGCATGCGCACGCCGAAGGTGTCGGGGGGGCGGCCGGCCCGCGGCGCCACGACGCGCACGTCGAGCGCCCCCGCCTCCCGGAGCGCCCGGTCCAGCGCGGCGAGCCGGGGAGCCCCCGCCGTCGCCTCGCGCGCCTCGGGCCAGGCCGGCTCCTCGGCGACGCGCTCCCCTTCGCGCGCGGCGCTCGGCGCGCTCCCCCCGACGGCCAGAGGCTCCCGCTGGCGGAGCGCGCGCACGCCGCCGCCGACGAGCGCGCCGAGGAGGAGCAGCGCCCCCAGGCTGCGGCCATCCGCGCCCGGGAGGCCCCGCCGCGCGACCAGCCGCCCGAGCTCGAGGAGCCCCCAGAGCGCGAGGCCGAGGGCGGCGCCGTCGACAAGCGCCTCCACGAGCGACACGTCGGGGCGCCACGCCGGGCGGGGGCGACCCGCGAGCCCCCAGGCGACCAGGGCCCCGCCGAGCAGCGACGCGCCGGCCCCCGCGAGCGCCTGAGCGCGACGCCGGGCCCGGTCGGGATCCGGCGCGGGCGGGGCGGGCCGCGCGCTCGGTCGGCGCCGCGGCGTGGGCGCGAGCTCGAGCGGCCCACCCCAGCTCGGCAGGCCCTCCTCGCCGGGCTCGGCGCTCGCCGGCCCGGTCGCGATCACCCAGTCCGGCCGGCCGTCTTCCCGGCCCGCCGGCGGGACGTCCGGCCGCGGCGCGCCCGTCGGCAGCATGCGGGTGCGCACACCCGCCGCGCCGAGCACCAAGACCAGGTCCCGCGCGTCGTCCACGGGCACGTCCTCGCAGACCTTGGCGGGGGGCGCGGCCAGGGCGTGCGCCGTCTCCGCCTCGGTCCACCCGAGGGCCTCGCGGAGAGCCGCCGTGCCGCCCTTCGGCGCCTCGAGGATCCAGACGTCGACCCGCTCGCTCACCCGCGGCGTTCTACTCCCGGTGCTCGCGACCTGCCAGAACGCGCGACCCTGCTCGCGGAGCTCGGTCGACGTCCGCTTCCCCAGCCGACGAGGCGCTCGCGGGGCGGTCGCGCGCCCGGTCCGGGCTCGCGGTCGACCGGAGTCCAGGCCCTCCATTCCGGTCTCGGCGCACCGACTGGATTCCAGTCATGCTGTGAACGAGGTGGCTGTACGAAACTCGCACAAAACTGTGGCGAGAGGTCCGTTCGCGTGCCAAAAACCGGGGCGATGCGGTATGTGGTCTCGTGTGTGATGTTGGGTTTCGGGCTCGTCTCGGTGGGGTGTGGAGAGTCGACCGAGGCGCCGACGGACTCGGATGGCGGTACCCCGATCGAGGGAGCCGACTCCGGGACGCCGGTGATGGTGGACGACGCGGGCGGCGGCGGTGAGCCCGGCGTCTGCGAGGGCGACGAACGCCGGGCGCCGCTCGTCTACTACGGCACCCCGGAGCCGACGGCGATGCCCCTGACCCCCGGCCAGATCCTCGCCATCGGCAGCTGGAACGGCTGCACGGGCACCTTCATCACCGACGAGTGGGTGCTCACGGCCGAGCACTGCGGCATCCGCCCCGGCCGGCGCTTCTGCGTGGGCGAGGACCCGGCCGACCCGAACGTCTGCTTCACGGCCGAGCAGGTCCAGGAGCACCCCGACCTCGACATGGCCGTGGTCCGCATGGACGCGCCCGCGAGCAGTCGCATGCCGGCGCTCGAGCCCATCCCCATCAACACCGAGATGCTGGACGACTCGCGCATCGGCGAGACGCTCGAGGCCGCCGGTTACGGGCAGCAGGAGGACGGCCGGAGCGGCGAGCGCGAGTTCACGGCCGAGCCCCTCGTCGCCTACGAGCGCGGCGGCTTCCTCGTCATCGACGGCATGGGCGAGCGCGGGGTCTGCTTCGGCGACTCCGGCGGTCCCGTGATGATCATCGCCTCCGACGGCAGCGTGCGCGTCGCCGGCGACCTCAGCTACGGCGACCCGAGCTGCGTCGGGCGCGACCGCTACTCGCGGACCGACCTCGCCGTCGACTGGATCGAGGGCTTCGTCGGCCCGACCGTCGTCGAGGGGGGCGGCTGCGGGAGCGTCGACGCGGCCGGGCGCTGCGTCGGCGACCGCGCCGTGTACTGCGACGGCGAGACGCTCGCGAGCGAGCGCTGCGAGGGCGCCTGCGGCTGGGACGCGGACGCCGAGGGCTTCCGCTGCATCACGGGCGAGGATCCCTGCGCGGGCCTCGACTTCGTCGGCACCTGCGAGGGGCAGGTCGCGCGCTGGTGCGAGCGCGGCGAGATCCGCGAGCGCGACTGCGGCGCCTGCGACCAGGTCTGCGGCGAGGTCGCGGAGCTCGGCGGCGTCTACTGCCAGGACGATCCCTGCGAGGGGCTCGACTACCTCGGGCGCTGCGACGGCGACGTGGCCGTGTGGTGCGACGAGGGCGAGGTCCGGCGGCGCGACTGCGGCGAGCGCGGCCTGAGCTGCGGCTACGTCGACGACCGCATCGGCTACTTCTGTCAGCGCTAGGAGCGCGTCAGGAGCGCGTACGCTCTCCTAGCCGGGGCGGCGCGCGCGGAGCGAGAGCATCAGCGGGATCCGGTCGGCGCCGGCTTCCAGGCGCCACATGCCGTCCTCGCCCTGCGCCATCCGTCCGGGGAGCGCGTTCCAGTCGCAGGCGCGATGCTCGCCGAGGTGCTCGAGGACGAGGCCCTCGTCGAGGAGCGCCTGCACCAGCTGACCCACGCCGTGGTTCCAGCAGTGCTGCCGCCCGTGCGCGACCACACCCGGCCCATCGGGGCCGTCGTTCGCGTAGGTGTCGGGCGAGTCCTCGGTGAACGGGGCGTCGGTCTCGAAGTAGGGGTAGCGCACGCGCAGGGCTTCGGGGTCCTGCTCGTCGATCGTGTAGAGCATCGGGTGCATCTCGCGGACCCAGACGAGACCGCCCGGGGCGAGGCAGCCCGCGACCACGCGCGCCCAGGGGCGGATCGCCGGTAGCCAGACGAGCGCGCCCACGCCGGTGAAGACGACGTCGAAGCCTCCGCCGGTCGCCGCGAGCGCGTCGTGCACCTCGGCCTCCACGAAGCGGGCGGCGAGCTCCGCGCGGGCGGCGAGATCGCGAGCAGCGGCGATGGCGGGAGCGCTGAAGTCGAGGCCCGTGACCCGCGCGCCGCGCCGCGCCCAGGAGAGCGTGTCGAGGCCGAAGTGGCACTGGAGGTGGAGGAGCGACTTCCCCTCGACGGGACCGACGCCGTCCACGTCGACCTGCGGCAGCGTGTCGCGGCCCGCGAGGAAGCCGGGGACGTCGTAGAAGGCGCTCGCGAGGTGGAGCGGGACCCGGTCGTCCCAGTTGGCGCGGTTGTCGGCGATCTCGGGGCGCATGGCCGCGAGAGAGTGGGTCCGGCCGGACCCGGCGCAAGGGGCGAGGCGCGAGGGGCGAGGCTCCTGGCGCGCGGCCCCCGCCGATCCCAGGGCGCATGGCCGCGAGAGAGTTCGTCCCGCCGGCCCCGGATCGAGGGGCGAGGCTCCTGGCGCGCGGCCCCCGCCGACCTGCTATGCCTCGCGGCCATGCGCGGACGGACCATCGCCCAGCTCGCGCTCGCTCTGGCGGCGGGCGGGGCGCTGGTCAGCGTCTTCGTCGCGTCCGCCCTGGACCACACGGGCGGCCTCCCGGTCGCGCCGCTCGACGACACGTTCATCCACCTGCAGTACGCCCGCTCGATCGCCGAGGGGCATGCCTTCGCCTATCACCCGGGGGAGCCGCCGTCCTCGGGCGCGTCCTCCATCGCCTGGGCGACGCTCCTCGCCCTGCCGCACCTCTTCGGCGCGCGCGGCCTCGACCTCCTCTGGGCCGACTGGATCCTCTCGGCGCTCTTCGTCGCGCTCCTCCTCTTCGCCGCGGCGCGCGTCGCGCGGACCCTCGGCGCGCCGATCGAAGGGGGCGGCCGGGACGTGGCCCCGCTCCCGCCCCTCGCGGCGCCGCTCGGCCTGCTCGCCTGGGGGTGGCTCGGCTGGCACCTCGCGAGCGGCATGGAGGTCGCCCTCGCGGCGGCGCTCGTGATGGGTAGCTGGTGGGCGCTCCTCGCCTGGGAGGCGCGCCCCGCCGACGCACGCACGCCCCGCGCCGCGCTCGGGCTCGGGGCGCTCGGCGCGCTCCTCCCGCTCGTCCGGCCGGAGGCCGCGCCGCTCGCGGGCGCCCTCGCGCTCGGGCTCTTCTTCTGGCCGGCGCGCGGCGCCCATCGCTGGCGCGCCCTCGGGGCCCTCCCCGTGCTCGGCGGGCTCTTCGTCCCGTTCTTCTGGTGGCTCGTCACCGGCACGGCGCGCTCGAACGGCGCCCGCAACAAGTGGATCTTCTCGCTCCCGTACTTCGACGAGGAGCGCCTCCGCCACTGGACGACGCTGAACCTCGAGAAGGCCTGGGGCTTCTTCTCGGGCACGGGCGGCGAAGGCACGGAGGGCTACTTCCCGCCCTACCTCTTCGTGCTGCTCTTCGCGCTCGGCCTCCTCGTGCCGCTCCTCCATCGGCGCCGCCGCGCGCTCGTGCTCCTCGTCGGCGGCACGCTCGCCTGCGCGCTCGCCACGCTCAGCTCGACCCACTTCGACAGCCACCGCTTCCGCTACCTGATGCCCTTCCTCCCGCCGTTGCTCCTCTTGGCGTTGCGCGCCGCGCATGCGCTCGGCGGGGCCTTCGCGCGCGGCGCCGGGAGCGCGGTGCGGGGGCGAGCCGGCGCGCTGAGCTGGAGCTTGGCCGCCGGCGCGCTCGCGTGGACGAGCTGGCCGGAGGCGCTGCCGCACTACGGGGCGGCGGCGAGCGAGATCGCGCAGCAGCACGTGGTGATCGCGCGGGCGATCCGGGGGCTGCCCGCGAACGCGCGCGTGGCGATCAACGACGCGGGCGTGCTCGCCTACCTCGGGGAGCGGCCGACCCTCGACGTGGTCGGGCTGACGACGAACCACTCGGTGACCTACTACCTGGCGGGCGTCGGCTCCGAGCACGAGCTCTTCGAGGCGCTCCCGCCGGCGCGGCGGCCGACCCACTTCGCCGTCTACCCGCGCTGGTGGCGCGCGCGGCACTTCCTCGGGCGGGCGGTCGCGTCGGCGAGCGTGCCCGGGCCGCGGACGGCGATCGTCGGGGGCACGCGCATGGTGCTGCACGAGGCGCGGCTCGAGGGCCTCGATCGGGGCGAGGAGCCGCTGCGGGCCGAGGTGCGGGGGGAGCGCGTGGACGCGCTCGACGTCGCGGACACGCTCGACGAGCGGGCGCATGGGTACGAGGCCGAGCCGTGGCGCTGGATCGACGACACGCTCGAGGCCTTCCCGATCGACGGGGAGCTCGTGCGCGAGGGCGGGCGCGTCGTCGGGCGGGTGGAGCGCTTCGAGCTCGCGGGGCGGCCGGGGCGCGCGCTCACGCTGGTGCTGAGGGCGCACGCCGAGGAGGCGAGCGAGCTCCGCGTGCGGGTGAACGGCGCGGAGGTCGGCGCGCTCCCGATCGCGGGCGAAGCGGGGTGGGAGGAGCCGAGCCTGCGCGTGCCGGCGGAGCACGTCCGAGAGCGGAACGCGATCGAGGTGCGGCGGAGCGGCTGGCCCGTCGGCAGCTTCCACTGGTGGGCCTTCGCTACCGACGAGGTCCGCTGAGCGCGGGTCCGCCGTCCTCGTCCAGGCGGCGCGCCGGCGGCCCATGGCGCGCCGCGGCGTCCGGGCTACCCTCGCCGCATGTCCGCTCGCCGCATGTCCGCTCGCCGCATGTCCGCTCGCGCCCCGCTGCTCTCGCTCGCGCTGCTCGGCCTGCTCGCCTCCTGCGGCGACGACGCCCCCGCGGACGTCGCCGGGAGCTACACGGTCACGGTCACGAACGGCGACAACGGCTGCATGGTCGACGGCTGGGACGAAGGCGAGAGCACGGCCAACATCCCGCTCACCGTCACCCAGAGCGACGCGAGCGCGGTCGCCGAGGTCGGCGGCCTGACGGGGACCTTCCTCTCCGGCTGGATCGGCTCGAACCGCTTCCAGGGCGCCGTCTCCGGCCGCACGCTCGACCTGGTCCTCGTCGGCACGCGGGAGGGCTCCATCCCGGGCTGCACCTACACGGTCGACGCCGCCCTGGAGGCCACCGTCGACGGGAGCTTCCTCGACGGCACGGTCACCTACACGCCACGCACCGACGGCGCCGCCGGCTGTGGCCTCCTCGACGCCTGCGCGAACGTGCAGACCCTCGTGGGCACGCGCCCGCCCGCCGAGTGAGCCCCCGAGCCCCCACCGCGACGCCGCGCCTCGCGGCCCCATGACGACGCCCCCTGCCGGCCCCGCCCGCCACGGCGACCCCACCGCCCCGACGAAAGCCGCGATGCTCCTCGACGCGCTCCGCTCCGCCCGCCTCCCCCTCGATCCGTTGCCCCTCCGCGGAGCGCCGCCGTCCTATCCGCTGCTCGGTCACGCGCTCGCCATGCGGCGCGACCCGCTGCGCTTTCTGACCCGCCTCGCCGCCGAGCGCGGCCCCATGGCCCCGCTCCACCTCGGTCCGGTGCGTGGCTACCTCATCACGGGCCCGACCGAGCTCGAGGCCGTCTTCCGCTCGAAGGCCAAGCTCTACACGCGCCGCACGCGCGTCTACGACGCGATGGCGCTCTTCCTCGGCCACGGCATCCTCACGAGCGAGGGAGAGCACTGGCGCAAGCATCGGCGCATCGTCCAGCCGGCCTTCCATCGTCGCCGCCTCGAGAGCTGGGCCGACACCATGGTCGCGCTCGCCGACGTGCACATGGACCGCTGGCGCGGGGAGCTCGACCTCGCCGACGCGATGATGCGCCTCACGCTCGACATCGTCGGGCGCACGCTCTTCGGCGCGGCCACCGCGCAGGACGCCACCGACGTGGGCCGCGCGATGGACGCCGCCCAGCGCTGGACCGAGGACCTCATCAGCGGCCTCTTCGTGTTCCCGCCCGGCGTGCCGACGGCGCGCAACCGCCGCTTCCAGCGCGCCGTCGCGACCCTCGACCGGGTCGCCTATCGGCTCATCGACGCCCGCCTCGCCGCGCGCTCCGCCACCCGAACCGCCGCGCCCGAGGAGGACGGCGACGACGTGCTCTCCATGCTCGTGGAGGCCCGCGACGAGGACGGCCAGCCGCTCCCGCGGAAGCAGATCCGGGACGAGGTGATCACGCTGCTCGCCGCCGGCCACGAGACCACGTCGAACGCGCTGAGCTGGACGCTGATGCTGCTCAGCAAGCACCCGGAGGCGATGCGCCGGCTGCGCGAGGAGGTCGACGCCGTGCTCGGCGAGCGCCCGCCGACCGCCGCCGACGTGCCGAAGCTGACCTGGGCGCGCTGGGTGCTCGACGAGAGCATGCGCCTCTACCCGCCGGCCTGGACGACCGGCCGCTTCGTCGCGGAGGCGCACGAGCTCGGCGGCGTCGCGATGACGCCGGGCACCTTCACGCTCCTCAGCCCCTGGGTCACGCACCGGGACCCGGAGCTCTGGGACGACCCGGAGGGCTTCGACCCCGCGCGCTGGGAGGCGCTCTCGAAACCCGGCGCCCTCCCGCCCTTCCAGTTCTACCCCTTCGGCGGCGGACCGCGGAAGTGCGTCGGCGAGGCCTTCGCCTACCTGGAGGCCACGCTGATCCTCGCCCGCATCGCCCAGCGCATGCGCCTCGACCTCGTGCCCGGCCACGTCGTCACGCCCGCGCCGCAGATCACGCTCGGCTTCGAGGGCGGCCTGAAGATGCACGCCGCCCCGCGCGAGCCGAGCTGAGCCGCGAGACGCGGCGGTCACGGAGCTACGGCCCGAGCCCGTGTTCGAGCCCGAGCCCGAGCCCGAGCCCCAGCAGTTGCTGCGAAGGGGACCGACCGGCCGCGATGGCGGCAAAGCCACGCCTCTGCGAAGCGGCGACTGGCCGCGATAGCGGCAAAGCCACGCCTCTGCGAAGGGGAGCGCGCCCACGTCTGCCCGGCAGCTCGGCCCCACGGAGCCGCGTTCGCGTACCCACGAAGAACCGACCCGTGTGACGCGAGCGCAGCGAGCGCCGAGGGCCCCACGGGCCCGCTGGTAAGCCGAAACTGGCGAGCGCAGCGAGCGGAAGACGCCGCCTTCTCTCAGCCGACGGGGAGGTGCACGCGGCCGTCGTCGGGCGGCGTGGCCGGCTTCATCGGCACGGGGACGCCGTCCTGGCCGCGCCACTCGTCGAGGCTCGAGGCGCGACGCACGCACGCGATCGTGCAGTTCGTCTCGCAGCCCTTCGGGCTGTCGTACTCGCGCATCAGGTCGCCGCGCGTGTACTCGAGGATCGGGATCCCCGGCTCGCCGCGCCGCTGCGAGCAGTAGTTCACGATGCCGTGCTCGTCGACGTAGAGGTAGCGCGCGCCGGCGCGGCACTTCCACGGCGCCTTCCCGTCGCGCAGCATCTTCTGCTCCCAGCCCTCGCCGAACTGGTGGAAGAAGCTCTTGTTACAGAGCTGCCGCATCTCCTCGTAGAACTCCGGGAGGATGTCCCCGATCAGCCCCGGGTCGATCTGCCCCGTGTGATCGTGGAGCAGCCCGACCGTCATGTAGAAGCCGAGGCTGCGGATCTCGTCGATCAGCTCGCGCGTCTGCTTGGGCGGCGAGGAGCCGAGCACGGCGTTGATGTTCACCTTGAACTTCGCGTGCTCCTGGAGCCCCATCAGGCGCTTCTTGATCTTGCTCCAGCTCTTCTGGCTGACCTCGTTCGGCTCGATGTTGTCCACCGAGACCTGCAGCAGCGTGAGCCCCGCGTCGTTCATCTGCTCGATGCGCCGCTTCGTCAGCGGGTAGGCGTTCGAGATCGACGTCACGATCATCCCGTGGTCGACCGCCCGCTTCACGATCTCGTGGAGATCCGGGTGCAGGAAGGGCTCGCCGCCCGTGAGCGTGAGGATCAGGTTGCCGAGCTCGGCGAGGTGATCGATGCGCTCGAAGAGCACCTCCTTCGGCACCGGATCGGAGTAGTCGTCGTACTCGTTGCAGTAGCCGCAGGTGAGGTTGCAGCGCCGGATGACCACGAGCTGCGTGAGCAGCGGCGTCTCCTTGCGGGCCATCGCCAGCGCCCCGCGCCGGAGCGTCTTGAGCGGATGCTTGGGCAGCGTGCGGAGCTTGTCGTCGAGGAGGGAGCGGGTCTGAGCGAGCATGGGCGGGCCTCGTGGGGCGCGGAAAGGCAGTCGCAGGTGGCGGTCGCGGACGGCGATTGCGGATGCCGGTCGCAGATGGCGAACGCGGGAGCGACGCCGGTGATCGGGACCTTGGCGGGCCAGCATCCTTCGTGCCAGCCGCGTGGAGCCTGTCTGCAGGTCGCGGCCCTCCCGGGAACGTTACGCATGGGCCCTTCGAGCGTCTGAAGGGGCGGCTCCCCCACGGGCCACTTTCTGGCCCCGAACCGGCTACTCACGTAGCCACCGGGAGAGTCGTCGCCCCGCGGCGAGACGGCGTGGGGCGGAGGGAGCGAGCCCGTGTCGCCCCCGCCCGCGCCGGTCCAGCTCTTGCTTGAGCCACGAGCGGGAAGCCCCGAGGAGCCCCTCATGTCCCGAGACCAGACCGCCGCCCCCACCGAGCACCGCCTGCCTCCGTTTCGGTCGCTGCTGAAGTCCACGGAGGTCGAGGACCCGATCAACATCATGGTCCACCGGCCGCTCGCCTACGGCTTCGTCTGGTCGATCTTCCGCACGCCGCTCACGCCCAACATGGTCACCGTGATGGCGATGATCGTGGGCCTCGCCTCCGGCTGGTTCTTCCTGCAGGGCGGCCCGACCGACATGATCGTCGCCGGCGCGCTCCTCTGGGCGGCGGCGATCCTCGACGGCGCCGACGGCATCCTCGCGCGCGCCAAGAACATGAGCTCCCAGTTCGGCCGCGCCCTCGACGGCACCGCCGACATCGTCGTCGCCTGCGCGACCGTCTTCCCGGCCTTCTACCACCTCTGGACGAAGGAGCAGGACCCGACGCACCTCTACCTGATGGTGCCGGTCATCCTCCTGACCGTCCCCCACCTGCACATCTACGACTACTACAAGGAGTCGTATCTGCGGGCGACGCGCCTGGATCGCGGCGGC
Source organism: Sandaracinus sp. (assembly GCA_002699025.1). GTDB lineage: Bacteria > Myxococcota_A > Polyangia > Polyangiales > Houyiibacteriaceae > Houyiibacterium > Houyiibacterium oceanicum. Next base: position 46,341 of record PABA01000233.1, read on the forward strand.
GAGGGCGACGATCCGGAGAAGGTGGCGAAGCTGGCCGAGCAGGCGCGCGAGCGCGGCCCGGTCGCCTACTTCACGACCAAGTACGTGCTCCTGCCCTTCGTCGAGAGCCAGCACAAGATCATCGGCCTGCTCAACCCGCTCTCGCTCCGCGAGGGCGTGGAGATCGAGCGCAGCGAGGAGACGGCGGCCGTCTACCGGCGCCACAACCTCTGGCCGATGCGCCTGTGGACGATCATCTCGCTGGCCCCGCACAGCTACCTGATGGCCATCTGCGCGATGTTCGACCGGCTCGACGTCTACCTCTGGATCCGCCTCGTCGGCATGAACTCCGTGATGCTCGTGGCGACCGTCTGGCAGCGCCGGGCGACGGAGAAGACGATGGACGAGCTGACGGCCATGGGCGCCGTGCGCGGCTCCGTGCCCTCCCGCGAGGGCGTCGTCGCGACGAACTGACGCTCCCGGACGCGCCGACGAGCCGGCTCCCCCGGGGCGTGAACGGCACGCCTCGGTGTGACCGACGCTCACACGTTCGTGGTGCCACGGTCACGGTCCTCGCCCGTTCGTGGGAGGCGTCTCGCGCCCGATCCGGCGCGACCGGGCCGGTCGTCCAGCAGCCTCGGCCCGTCGTCCGGGGCCATGGCAGGGGGTCTCGGGCTGCGGGAACTCACGCTCCCTGGCCCTCTGACGCCCCGGAATGGGCCGCATGAGTGATGCGCGCGGCGCGATCGGCTATGTTTCCGGCGCTTTCGCTTCTCAGGAGCCTTCATGCGTCGCGCCCACTGGACCTTCCTTCTCTTCGCTGCCCCGCTCGTCCTCGCCGGATGCGGCCGCTCGACCCTCGTCGTCGACCTCGACGACGCCGGCACCTCGCGCCCGGACGTGGTGATCCCACCCGACTCGGACACGGAGTTCTGCGGCAACGGCTTCTGCGCCCCGACCGAGAGCTGCGAGCTCTGCGCCGCGGACTGCGGCGAGTGCCCGGACGTCTGCGGCGACGGCCTCTGCGCGGCGACGGAGGACTGCTCGACCTGCCCGGCCGACTGCGGGTTCTGCCGCGACTGCGGCGACGGCCTCTGCGAGGAGGACCTCGGCGAGAGCTGCGAGACCTGCCCCGCCGACTGCGGCGCCTGCGCCGGCTGCGGCGACGGCACCTGCGGGCCCAGCGAGAACTGCGCCTCCTGCGAGGAGGACTGCGGCGCCTGCGAGACTTGCGGCGACGGCACCTGCCAGCCCACCGAGGACTGCGCGAGCTGCGCCGCCGACTGCGGCTTCTGTGTGACCTGCGGCGACGGCACGTGCAGCGCCGGTGAGACCTGCTCGAGCTGCGCCATCGACTGCGGCCGCTGCGAGACCTGCGGCGACGGCCGCTGCGGCGCCGGCGAGGACTGCGCGAGCTGCCCGTCGGACTGCGGCTTCTGCGAGACCTGCGGCGACGGCGCGTGCACGGAGAGCGAGAACTGCTCGACCTGCCCGGCCGACTGCGGCCGCTGCGAGACCTGCGGCGACGGCGAGTGCACCGACAGCGAGGACTGCGCCACCTGCCCCGAGGACTGCGGCCTCTGCGAGACCTGCGGCAACGGCCGCTGCGCGCCGAGCGAGGACTGCTCGACCTGCCCGCGCGACTGCGGCCTCTGCGAGTTCTGCGGCGACGGCGATTGCCAGCCGACCGAGAGCTGCTCGAGCTGCCCGGGCGACTGCGGCGCCTGCCGGACCTGCGGCGACGGCTTCTGCCGGGCCGAGGACGGCGAGGACTGCCTCACCTGCGCCGCCGACTGCGACGCCTGCCCCGAGTGCGGAGACGGAACCTGCGACCCGGGCATCGAGAACTGCTCGACCTGCCCCGCCGACTGCGGCGCCTGCGTGGGCTGCGGGGACGGCCGCTGCCGGCGCCCCGAGGACTGCGCGAGCTGCCCCGCCGACTGCGGCGTGTGCTCGGTCTGCGGCAACGGGGTCTGCGAGGCCGAGGAGTTCGAGTCCTGCGTGAACTGCCCCGGTGACTGCGGCGCCTGCCCGGGCGTGACCTGCATCGAGGTCGCCACGTGCATCTTCGGCTGCGTGGACTTCGAGGGCGACCCGCCCCCCGACTTCTCCTTCACGTGCATCGGCGACTGCTCGGCGCGGGCCTGCGCGGACGTGCGCTTCTTCGTGGACGAGGTCATCAACTGCGCCGTGGAGCAGGTCTTCACCTGCGGCGACCTCGACTGCGTCATGCGCGAGTGCCGGGAGGAGATCGCGGCCTGCATCGGCGCGCCGCGCTGCCCGCCCGGCGGCTGAGCCGCGACCGCGACGACGACGCCGACGGCGCGCTCCTCCGGGGGCGCGCCGTCGCGCGTTTCGGGGCTCCCTGACGGGCCTGGAGCGCCACCGGACACGCCGGACGCACGCGGGCCCGAGGCGGAGCAGAGCCCCCTGTCCCGGCCCACGGATGTCTCCCGGATCGCTCGGTCCGTCGCCCGGCCCGGGATTCCCCCGCGCGAGGCTCGCAACGCTGCGTTGCGCGTACGCGACGGCTCTGCCCTCACTCCGAGTGCGGAAAGACCGGGTAAGTCTCGGAGATGACGACGCTTTCACCCCGCGGCGACGACACAAATATATCAATCGATATGTTTTATTCGTGTGAACCCGATCGTGGAAAGCCCAATGGTTTCGGCTCGAACGGTCCGGCGCCCCTTGTCGTTCCAGAACACTCGGTCTAGAAACCCGGTTGACGCAGGGGGGGCGCGGGCGTAGAAACGTTCTAGACCGATTGGTCCAAAACGCCTCGACCCGAAGGGCTGCCATGACCACCGCCACCGCCACCGCCACCCCCGCCACGCTCGACGCCGCGACCATCCGCGAGCTCGAGCCCTCCCTCCTCCGCTACGCCCGCCAGCGCGTGGGCAAGGACGAGCTGGCCCGCGACCTCGTGCAGGAGACCTGGGTCGCCGCGATGAAGGGCATCTCCTCCTTCGCCGGCCGCTCGAGCCTGAAGACCTGGCTCGTCAGCATCCTCCGCCGGAAGATCGTGGACATGCACCGCCGGAGCCGCCCGCAGGTGAGCTTCGAGGAGCACCACACGCCGCCCTTCGAGAGCCCGCGCGAGCGCCTCGACGACCTGGCCGCCGTCGACATGGTGCACAAGGAGCTGGTCCACCTGCCCCGGCGCGAGCGCCAGGCCGTGCAGCTGGTCGACGTCGAGGGCCTGGACCGCATCGAGGCCGCCGAGCGCATGGGCGTCAACCGGAGCGCGCTCCGCGTCATGCTGCACCGCGGCCGGCACCGGCTGAAGGCGAAGCTCGAGGCGGCCGACCACGCCATCCGCTGAGGGGCGCGCCGCGGCTCTCGGCCGGGTCTCGCGCTCGGCGGCCTCGTCAGCCCTGGATCGTGACCGTCACGCGCCGGTGGTGGCGCGCGTGACGGTGCTCCCAGAGGTAGACGCCCTGCCAGGTGCCGAGATCGCAGCGGCCGCCGCTCACGGGGATCGTGAGCGAGGTCTGCGTGAGCGCGGTGCGCACGTGCGCCGGCATGTCGTCGGGCCCCTCGGCCGTGTGGACGAAGATCCGGTCGCCGTCCGGCACCAGGCGCGCGAAGAAGGCGTCGAGGTCGCGCTGCACGTCCGGGTCGGCGTTCTCGTTGATGATCAGCGAGGCGCTCGTGTGGTGCACGAAGACGTGGCAGAGGCCCGCCTCGATGCCGGCCTCGCGGGCGACGCGCTGCACCTCGCCGGTGATCTCGTAGAGGCCGCGTCCCCCGGTCCGGACCTCGAGCTTCTCCGCGTGCATCACGCCTCGCTCCCCTCTTCGCCCGTGATGCGCATCCACATCGCGCTCTGATCGCTCTCGTAGACGAGCGTGTCGCCCTGGGTGAAGCGGAAGCGGTAGCGCGCGAAGCAGCGCTCGGCTCCCTTCCGTTGCTTGGTCGCCTGGCCCTCGAGGATCAGCGGCTCGCCCGGCTCGGCGAGGGCGCGGAAGCGCGCGTCGTGGATGCGGCCGCCGTAGCCGATCCAGCCATCCGCGTGGCGCAGGTCGAGGACGTAGTAGGCGTGGACGAAGCCCACCATGCCCGTCATGTGCACCATCAGCCCGCCGCTCACGTGCCGCGGGTGATAGAGCGGGTGGGCGCGCTGCTCGCGGGTGAGCGGCAGCTCGGCGTGGGTGGGCATGCGCACGACGACGCGGCTCCGGTCGCGGTCGACCTCGAGGAGCTCGTCCAGCAGCAGGCCACCGGGGCCGTAGGGGCAGTCGTCGACGAAGGCGGGGTCGAGCGGCATCGCGGGCGCACCTTGGCAAAGGCCGCGGCGAGGGCAAGCGCCGGCCGGGGCTGGGGTACCGGTGGGGGTCCACGCGCCCTATGCTCCGCCGCCATGGGCGCCGACCGGACCCCGTCGAGCTCGAAGAGCAGCGCCCGCTTCATCGGGCGCGATGGGCAGGTCGTAATGATCGAGCGCATCGGGATCGAGCGCGCGCGCTTCAGCGACCTCTATCACCGCTTCTTGACGGTCCGCTGGCGCTGGTGGCTGCTCGGCGTGGTGCTCGGCTACGTGCTGCTCAACGCGAGCTTCGCGCTCGCCTACCTCGCGCTCCCGGAGTGCATCGAGGGCGCGCGGCCCGGCCACTTCGGGGACGCCTTCGCCTTCAGCGTCCAGACCTTCAGCACCATCGGCTACGGCGCCATGTCGCCGGCGGGCATGTACGCGAACACGATCGTGACCCTCGAGGCGATCGTGGGCCTGCTCTACCAGGCGCTCGTCACGGGCCTCGCCTTCGCGAAGTTCGCCCGGCCGACGGCGCGGGTGATGTTCACCGACAAGGTCTGCATCACGACGCACGAGGGGAAGCGCGCGCTGATGGTGCGCATGGCGAACGAGCGGGCGAACCAGGTCGTGGAGGCGACGCTCAGCCTGACGCTCCTCGTGGACACGGTGACCTCCGAGGGCGGGCACATGCGCAAGCTGCGGGAGCTGAAGCTGGTGCGCCCGAGCACGCCGGTGTTCTCGCTGAGCTGGACGGCGATCCACCTCATCGACGAGGAGAGCCCGCTCCACGGGGAGACCCGGGAGAGCCTCGAGGCGAAGAGCGCGCAGCTGCTCGCGACCTTCGTGGGCACGGACGACACGTTCAACCAGGTCGTGCACGCGCGCTCCGCCTGGTCCGTGGACGACTTCGCCTGGGACCACCACTACGCCGACATCATCCTCTTCCGTGAGGACGGCGAGCGGGTGGTGGACTACCGGCGCTTCCACCAGCTCGTGCCGGACGACGCCCCGCGCGAGGCGCGGCCGCGGGCGAGCTGAGGGCGGGGCGAGCCGAGCGCGGGACTCTTCGGGCTCGGTTCGCCCGCGGGCACGGGTCGCGGGGCTTCGTGATGAGCGGGAGGCTCTTCCGGCTCGTCTTGCCCGCGGGCACGGGCAGGGGCACGGGCAGGGGCACGGGTCGCGACGACTGGCGTCGTCGCNNGAGCGGGAGGCTCTTCCGGCTCGTCTTGCCCGCGGGCACGGGCAGGGGCACGGGCACGGGNCNCGNCGACTGGCGTCGTCGCCGGGGTCGCGATGACTATTCGTCGGGGCGGCGTGCGATCAGGCGGGCGAGGTGGCGGTCGGCGACCCAGGCCTCGCGGTAGTAGAGGACCTCGAGGCCACCGCAGCTCTCGAGGAGCTCGTTCGGCTCGGCGAGCCAGCGGCGCGAGGGCTTCTGCTGGCGCTCGAGGTTCTTCACGGTCGCGAGCTCGGCCACGACGCAGCCGCCGGGGGCGACGTTCGAAGCCATGATCGGGAAGAGCGCGCGCTGCCGGTAGTGGAAGCAGGCGACGAGGTCGAAGGGGCCCTCGGGGAAGGGCTCGCGCTCGAGGTCCATGGCGCGGGTCTCGATGCGCACGCCCTCGTCGGCGGCGGCTTCCCGGGCGAGCGCGAGGCCGACGGGGGAGATGTCGATGGCGAGGACCTCGAGGCCGCGGCGCGCGAGGTAGATGGAGACGCGCCCGGAGCCCGAGGCGACGTCGAGGGCGCGGCCGCTCGACGGGAGCTCGTCCTCGAAGTGCTGGAGCCAGGCCGGGTCGCCCTTGGGGTAGTCCCCGGTGCGGTAGCGCGCGTCCCACTTCTCGCGATCGGCCTTCGACATGGCGCGGAGCGTGCGGCCGGGGGCCCGCGGGAGCAAGGGCGAAGGCGGTGGGAGCGCGGCCCGTAGCGCGACCTTTTTCGGGCCTGCTCGGAACCTGGGCCGGGGAGGCGTTGTCGGTAGTGGGCGAGGACGGAGCGCGCCGCGGAGAGCCCCCCGGAGGTCGGGGGGAGCCCCCGGCGACCCGATCGGCGCCCGCGGAGAGGCGCTCGGGGGAGACGTCCGTCCTCGGGAGGAAGGACGCGATGAAGACCGAGCTGAGCTTCGACATCCACGAGGGAGCGGGCCCCATCCGCACGGAGCGCTTCGCGCGCGACGTGGTGAAGATCGGGCGCCTGCCCTCCAGCCACCTGCGCCTCGACGACGCCGACGTCTCGCGGATGCACGCGGTGGTCGAGGTCACGGGCGACGCGGTGCACGTGATCGACCTGGGCTCGGCGAGCGGCACCTTCGTCAACGGGCAGCGCATCAACAAGGCGCGGCTCGAGGACGGGGACGAGCTCCGCCTCGGCGGCGCGCGCCTGGTCCTGCGCCTCGCGCCGGTCGTCGCGACGGGGGCCCCGAGCCCCGCGGCGGCGAAGGCCGTGCCCAACCCCTTCGCCGCGCCCGTCCCGCCGCCGACTCCGGCGGCCGCCGAGCCCGAGCCCACGCCCGACCCGGACGCCGTCCGCTACGGCGTCGTGGCCAGCGGGCCGCCCGTCTCGCCTGCCGAGGTCGAGGCCCCCGAGGAGGCCTACGAGGTCGTGCTCCAGTGGGGCGAGAGCGTGCTCCACGTCGAGCACGTGCCTCCGGGCGCGCGCTTCGTCGTCGGCGAGGCCGAGGGCGCGGACTACCTCATCGGCGCCGACGTGCTGGGCGCGCCCGCGCTGACGCTCGTCGAGGGGGGCCAGGTGAGCGTCCCGGCGAACGCCGAGGGCGCCGAGCCCGGGACGCGCGCCCTCGGGCCCGATGGAGACGTGAGCTGGTCCCTCGGCGGCTTCCGCTTCCGGGTCAAGCGCGTGCACGCCGGCAAGCGCATCGCCGGCGGCACCCCCATCGACCGCCGCCCCTTCATGTACGTCGGCGGCGTGATGGCGCTCGCCGCGGGCGTGCTCACGCTCTTCTCGCTCCTGCCACCGAAGAGCTCGGCGCTGGCCATCGACAACCTGAACCGGGACTCGCGCCTCGTCTCCTACCTGATGGAGCCGCCGGCCTTCGAGGAGGAGGAGCAGGTCGAGCTCGAGGTCGACGGCCCGGTCGCGGAGGCGGGCGGCAGCGGCGAGCGTCACGCGGGCGAGGAGGGCGAGATGGGCGACGAGAGCGCGCCCGAGACCGACAACCGCTACGCCGTGGAGGGCCCGGAGAACAACCCGGACCCGCACCTCGCGCGGGAGAGCGCGCGCGAAGAGGCGCGGAACGCGGGGGTCCTCGGCACGCTGCGGACCGTCGCCGGGAGCTGGAACACGCCGACCTCGCCCTTCGGCCGCGAGACGGCGCTCGGGCAGGATCCGATGAGCTACCTCGGCGCGCTCATGGGCTCGCAGCCCGGGGAGAACCACGGCCTGGGCGGGCTCGGCCTCCGCGGCACGGGCCGGGGCGCCGGCGGGGACGGGCTCGGCACCGTCGGCCTGGACACGATGGGCACGCTCGGCCACGGCGCGGGTGTGACCTGCGACCCGGGTCAGACCTGCGAGGGCAACGGCTACGGGCGCGTCGGGGGCATCGGCGGACGGGACCACGTCAGCCGGGTCCCGCGGCTCACCCCCGGGCCGGTGACGACGAACGGTGGGCTCAGCCGCGAGGTCATCCGCCGGACGGTGCGGCGCCACCACAACGAGGTGAAGTTCTGCTACGAGCAGAGCCTCCGCGCCCGGCCGGACCTGGAGGGGCGCGTGACGACGCGCTTCATCATCAGCCAGACCGGCGCCGTCACCGTGGCGACCGTGCAGTCGAGCACGCTCGGCCACTCGGACACGGAGGCGTGCATCACCCAGGCCGTGCGCCGCTGGGCCTTCCCGGCGCCGGACGGCGGCGGCATCGTGAGCGTGACCTACCCGTTCATGCTGCGGAACCAGTAGCGCGCGACGGCCTCCCGGCCGCTGCGGACCCCGGCTTCGAATCCGGCTGGGAAGAGGTCGCCTCCTTCGGGGGGCGGCCTCTTCCCGTTCGGTGTCCTCGCCACATCCCGAAGAGCGCCGCGCTTCCCAGCCCGCGCGCGGGCGGCCCAGACCACGTCGACTGCGTTGCCCTCGCGCCGACTTGGGCGCGCACGCGATGGCGGCAGGTGCGTCGGCGCGCGGGCGTCGGCGCGCGGGTGGCGGCGCGGGCGTCGTCGCGCGGGTGGCGGCGCGGGCGTCGTCGCGCGGGTGGCGGCGCGTGCGTCAGCGCGCGGATGGGGCGCGGGCGCGCGGGCGGCGGGCGTGCGCGTCGGCGGGCGCGTGGGTGGCGGCGCGTGCGTCGGCGCGCAGGTGGCCCCAGGCTCCTCGCCGTGCCCGAGGGCGACACCATCTTCCGCGCCGCGCGCCGCATGCACGCGGCGCTCGCGGGGGAGCGGGTCGAGGCCCTGCGCTCGGCTCATCCGAAGCTCGTCCGGGCGCGGCTCGAGGGGCGCACGATCGAGCGCGTCCGCGCGCGCGGCAAGAACCTCCTCGTCGACTTCGACGACGGGCGCATCCTCCACACGCACCTGAAGATGCGCGGCTCCTGGCACCTCTACCGGCCGGGCGAGCGCTGGAAGAAGCCCGCCCGCGCGGCGACCCTCGAGCTGGTCACGCGCCCCTTCGTCGCCGTGGCCTTCTCCATGCCGGTGGTGGACCTCCTCCGCGCCGAGCACGCCTCGGCGCAGCTCCGGGAGCTCGGTCCCGATCTCCTCGACGAGGCCCTGCCCGACGCCCTCTTCGTCGCCCGCCTCCGCCAGGTCGACGCCCTGCCCCTCGGCGTCGCCCTGATGCGCCAGCGGGTGCTGAGCGGCATCGGCAACGTCTACAAGTCCGAGGTGCTCTTCCTCGAGCGGCGCGACCCCTTCGCGCCGGTGGCGACCCAGGAGGAGGCGGCCCTCGAGGCGCTGATCGCGCGCGCCCGCCGGCTCATGCGCCGGAACCTCGTCGGGTTTCCCCGGACGACCCGAAAGCGCTATCAGGGGCGCCTCTGGGTGTACGGCCGGAGCGGGGAGCCGTGCCGCGTCTGCGCGACGACCGTTCGCATGCGGCGCCAGGGAGACGACGGACGGAGCACCTATTTCTGCCCCGCCTGCCAGCTCGGGCCGGCCCCGGGCGAGGGCTGAGCGCCGGGCGTCGCCTCTCCGGGGCGGGAGCTGCGGCCGATCCCCCGATCGGGTGGTGTGGAGGAAAAACGCGCCTCCCCTGTAGCTCGCCTCGCCGATCGTTGGTACACCCGATCGGCATTCCGAGCAGCGGAGTGTGTGCACGAGCTCGAAGCGCTCTGGACCATCGAGAGGGCCAGCGAAGCGAGCCACGGCGCGTTCGATGGGGTGTGGGCCCGACCAGTCGGGGCGGGTCCGTGCCGAAACAGGAGCGAGAGAATGAGTAAGAAGCTGTTCGTGGGAGGCCTCCCGTGGGCCACGGGAGACCTCGATCTCCGCGACGCGTTCGAGCCGTACGGCGAGGTCGTCGACGCGAAGGTGATCACGGACCGGGAGACGGGCCGGAGCCGTGGGTTCGGGTTCGTGACGTTTGCGGAAGAGGGTCAGGCGAGCGCCGCCCTCGAGGCGATGGACGGAGCCGAGCTCGGCGGTCGTCGCCTGCGTGTCGACGTGGCGCAAGAGCGTCAGCGCGGCGGTGGCGGCGGTGCCCGCGGCGGTCGCGGTGGCGGCGGCGGCTACGGCGGCGGTGGCCGCGGTCGTCGCGACGACTGGTAGTCGTTCACCGACCTGGAGGCGCGCAACGCGCGCGAGACTCGAAAGACGGAGCCCCCTCGGGGGCTCCGTTTTTCGTTGAGCCGACCCCCGAGCAGCCGACCCCCGGGCCGACCCCCGAGCAGCCGACCCCCGGGCCGATGGCCGAGGTCCTGGCCGGGTCGATGTCCGGGCTGATGTCCCCGCCGATCTCGGGCGATGTCTCGTCCGCTGGCCGAGCCGACCCCCGAGCGGACGTCCGGGCCGACGAGCAAACCGCTCGACCCCCCTCCTCCCGTCAGCCCGAGACGCGGCGGAAGAGGCCCTTGGCGCTCCGGGTGAAGCCGGCGTCGAGGAGGTAGGCCGCGAAGGGCGCCTCGGCCGCCGGCCGCCCATCGACGCGGGCCAGCACCACCCCCGCGCCCCCGCGCTTGCCGCGCGGCCGCCCGACGCCCCGGCTCAGCGCCGCCGCGAGCGCCCGGCCCTGTCGGGAGCGCTCCGGCTCGCCCTCCGCGAGGAAGGTGCTCAGCCGTTCGCCGGTCGGACCGACGAAGCCCACCAGGCGCCCCTCGAAGAGCACGACCTGGGCGCCGGCCTGGCGCTTCGGCTTCGCGCCCTCCCCCTCGCCCGGCCAGGGGAGCGCCGCGCCGTAGGGGTTGCCCGGATCGTCGGCGGCCAGCACCACCGGCGCGCTCGCCTCCTCGGGCGGCTCCCGGTGCTCGCGGAGCCGGTCCTCGCAGCCCGGGAGCGCGAACTGCGTCGCGCCGAGACCCTCCACGAAGTAGCCGCGCCGCACCCGGCCCGCCTCCTCCATGGCCTTGAGCACGGGGTAGATGGCGCTGAAGCCGCCAGGCACCCCCTCGGCCTGCGCCGCCTCGCGCACGAGCACGCCGTAGCGCTCGAGCAGCTGCGTCACGAGCGCGTTCAGCCGCTCGGTCGCGCTCCCCTCGACGGGCGGTAGGAGCGACCAGCGCCCCTCGCTCCCCGGCGGCCCGGCCCGCCCGCGGAGCCCCCCGCCGAGGGCCCGCCCGCGCATCGCCCGCGCCCCACGCCCCCGCCGCGCCGGCGCCCGGAGACGCCGGAGAGGCGTGAGCGTGTCGTTGGTCACCTCGCCGGCCCAGACGAGATCCCAGAGGGCCTCGAAGACCTCGGTCGGCAGCCGCTTCGTCGCCGCCACCAGATCGCGGAAGAAGAGCGCCCCCCGCTCTGCGAGGAGCGCCCGGAGCTCGGCCTGGAGCTCGCCCTCCACGGGCTCGGCCTCCGGCGCGAGCAGCGGGTAGTGCTCGGCGAGGTAGAGGGCCACCCGCCCGTCCTTGCTGCCGAGCGGCTGGAGCCCGCGCCAGACCACCTCGCCGGTCGAGCAGAGCGCGTCGAGATCGCGCGCGTCGAAGCGCCCGAGCCGCCCGCCGAAGACCTGCTCCTCGAGGGCCGAGGCCGTCAGCGGCGCGCCCTGGAGCTGCTCGATCACGTCGAGGGTCGCCGCCGTCCCCCGGGCGCTCGCGCCGACCCCCTGCCACGCGAGCAGGAAGCGCCCGTAGGCCGCCTGCTCCACCGGCTCGACCTCGGCGCGGAGCTTCGCGAGCGACTTCCGCTTGATGCGCTTGAGCACGTCGGGGTCGCACCACTCGACGCCGCCGCGCCGGCCCCGCGCGCGGAGCAACGACGCGGGCAGGAGCTCCCCCTCGACCAGGCGCCCCTCCTCCGCCCGGGCGCGGAGGACCGAGAGCACGGGCGCCACGCCGAGCCCGTAGCGCTCGGCCAGCTCCTCCGCGGTGAAGGGACCGTGCGTCCGCGCGTAGCGCCCCACGAGCTGCCCCAGCGGATCCTTCACCGGCTCGAGCAGCGCCTGGGGCATGCCCGGCGGCGGCACCACCCCGAGCGCGTCCCGGTAGAGGGCCACGTCCTCGGCCGCGATCCAGCGGCGCTCACCGCCGATGCGGCTCTCCGTCACCCGCCGGGCCTTCGCGAGCTCGGCGAGGAACGCGCCCAGGTCGACGCCCTCGGCGGCCCGGACGCGGAGCTCCGCCTCGGGCATGTCGCCGAGCGCGAGCAGCAGATCGTGCACGTCGTCCGGGTGCTTCAGCGGGCGCCCGAGCCGGAGCAGCTGCCGCTCGACCTCCTCCACCGCGTCCGCGTCGAGGAGCTCCCGGAGCTCGGGCTCACCGAGGAGCTCCCGGAGCTGGGCGTGATCGAGGGTCAGCGCCTGCGCCCGCCGTTCGGCCAGCGGCGCGTCGCCCTCGTACATGAAGCTCGCGACGTAGTTGAAGAGGAGCGCCGCGGCGAAGGGCGAGGGCTGGCGCGTCTCCACGCTCTGCACCTTCACCTTGCGGTCGCGCACGTCCTTCAGGAGCTGCTCGAGCGCCGGCAGGTCGAAGACGTCGCGGAGGCACTCGCGGTAGGTCTCGAGGAGGATCGGGAAGTCGCGGAAGTCGGCGGCGACGTTCAGGAGCTGGGCGCTCTTGCGGCGCTGGGCCCAGAGCGGCGTCCGCTCACCGGGGCGCCTCCGCGGCAGGAGGAGCGCCCGCCCGGCATTCTCGCGGAAGCGGCTCGCGAAGAGCGCCGTCTCGCCGAGGCGCCCGGTGACGAGACCCTCGAGCTCCTCCGGGTCCGGGATCAGGAGCGCGTCCTCGGGCGGCTCGTCCGCCTCGGGGAAGCGGAAGACCATGCCGTCGTCGCTCCAGATCGCGTCCGCGTCGAGGCCCCGCTCGCGGAGGAGCTGGGCGCTCACGGCCGTCACCCAGGGCGCATGGACGCGCGCGCCGAAGGGGCTGAGCACGGTCACACACCAGTCGCCGATCTCGTCGACGAAGCGCTCGATGACGATCTTCCGATCGGTCGGGATCGCGTTCGTCGCCTCCTTCTGATCGCGGAGATAGGCGACGAGGTTCGAGGCGGCCCGCTCGTCGAGGCCGTGGTGCTCCACGAGGCGCGCCTCCGCCACCTCCGCCTTCGCGCCGAGGAGCTCGCGGGTCAGCGCGCCGATGGCCATGCCGAACTCCACCGGGCGCCCGGGCCGGTCGCCGTGCCAGAAGGGCATCTTCCCCGGCTGGCCCGGCGCGGGGCTGACGAGCACGCGGTCGTGGGTGATCTCCTCGATGCGCCAGGAGCTCGCGCCGAGGAGGAAGACGTCGCCCTCGCGGCTCTCGAAGACCATCTCCTCGTCGAGCTCGCCCACGCGGACGGGCTTGTCGGAGCTGGCGAGGAAGACGCCGTAGAGGCCGCGGTCGGGGATGGTGCCGGCGTTGGCGACGGCGAGCATGCGCGCGCCCTTCCGCGGGCGGAGCGTGCCCTCGATGCGATCCCAGGTCAGCCGGGCGCGGAGCTCGCCGAAGCGCTCGCTCGGGTAGCGCCCGCTGAGCATGTCGAGCACGCCCTCGAAGGAGCGGCGCGGGAGCTCGGCGAAGGGAGCCGCGCGCCGCGCGAGGGCGTAGAGCGCGTCGACGGAGACGCCCGGCTGCACGACCGTCGCGGCGACGAGGTGCTGGGCGAGCACGTCGAGCGGGTTCCGGGGGAAGTAGGTCGCCTCGACGCGCCCCTCGCGCACGTGCTGGACGACGGCGGCGCAGGCGAGGAGATCGTGGCGGTACTTGGGGAAGATGCGCCCGCGCGAGACGGCGCCCACCTGGTGGCCCGCGCGCCCGATGCGCTGGATACCCGACGCGACGCTCGGCGGCGCCTCGATCTGGACGACCAGGTCGACGGCGCCGATGTCGATGCCGAGCTCGAGGGAGCTCGTGGCGACCATCGCCGGGAGCTCGCCGCGCTTGAGCCGATCCTCGATGGTCGCGCGGATCTCCTTGGCGAGGGAGCCGTGGTGGGCGAGGGCCAGCTCTTCGCCGGCGAGCTCGTTGATCGCGTCGGCCAGCCGCTCGGCGAGGCGGCGGCTGTTGACGAAGATCATCGTCGAGGTGTGGTCCCGGATGAGCCGCACGAGGCGCGGGTGGATGGCCGGCCAGATCGACGTGCTGCGCGCGGGCCCGCCGGCGGCGTTGCCCGAGGGGATCTCCTCGTCGAGGAAGAGCTCCTCCTCGAAGGGGTCGCGCGCCGCGTCGGCCTCGCTCGGGGCCCCGCCCAACTCCAGCTCGAGGGGGGTGGGGTCTCCGAGCTTCGTCATGTCCTCGACGGGGACCTCGATGCGGATGTCGAAGTCCTTCTTGGCGCCGGCGTCCACGATGGTCACCGGGCGCGGCCGCACACGGTCGTTCTTCGCGAGCTCGCCGCCGCCGAGGAAGCGGGCGACCTCGTCGAGGGGGCGCTGGGTCGCCGAGAGGCCGATGCGCTGGATCGGCGGAGCCGTGTCGTCGCGGAGGCCTTCGAGGCGCTCGAGGGAGAGGGCGAGGTGGGCCCCGCGCTTGGTGGGGACGAGGCTGTGGATCTCGTCCACGATGAGCGTCTCGACGCCGCCGAGGATGCTCGCGGCCCGGGAGGTGAGCATCAGGTAGAGGCTCTCGGGCGTGGTGATGAGGATCTCCGGCGGCTCGCGGAGCATGCGCTGGCGCTCGCGGTTGGGCGTGTCGCCGGAGCGGATGCCGACCGAGACCGGGCGGCAGGTGACCCCTTCGCGCTCGGCGATGGCGGCGACGCCGGCGAGGGGGGCGCGGAGGTTGCGCTCGACGTCGACGCCGAGGGCCTTCAGGGGCGTGACGTAGAGGACGCGCACGCCGGGCTTCGGCGGGGCGGGGCCGAAGGCGAGGCGGTCGATGGCGACCAGGAAGGCGGCGAGGGTCTTGCCCGAGCCGGTGGGCGCGAGGAGGAGCGTCGAGTCGCCCGCCACGATGGGTGGCCAGCCCTTCTTCTGGGCGCTGGTGGCGTCCTCGAAGGAAGAGGTGAACCAGCGCCGGGTGCAGGGGTGGGCGAAGTCGAGCATGCGGAAGCGCTCAGGATGACATGGGGGTGTGACGGCCGAGCGGTGATGGGGGCGCATCGAGGCCGATGGCCGGTTGGCGGCGCTCCGGCGCGTCTTCCGGCGGCGTCGCTCCAGGCGGCGGCGGCCTTGGCCGCGGCGGTCCAGGGACGGACGGCGAGCGGCCGAGGAGGCTGCCCTCCCCGGCCGCGCGGCTCGTCGAAGGGTGCTCACTCGGCGGGCGGCATCAGCACCTTGTCGATCACGTGGATGACGCCGTTGCTGGCGACCACGTCCGGCTGGACCACCGTGGCGTCGCCGTTGAGCATCACGCTGCCGCTGCTGGCGTCGATGGCGATGTCGGCGCCCTGGACGGTGGTCGCGGCGTCGAGGCTCACGACGTCGGCGGCGCGCACGTCACCGCTGACCACGTGGTAGGTGAGGATGGCCGCGAGCTGGTCGCGGTTCTCGGGGAGGAGGAGGTCCTCGACGGTCCCCTCGGGGAGCGCGGCGAAGGCCTCGTCGGTGGGCGCGAAGACCGTGAAGGGCCCCTCGCCCTTCAGCGTGTCGACGAGGCCGGCGGCCTGCACGGCGGCCACGAGGGTCTCGAAGCTCCCGGCCGCGACGGCCGTGTCGACGATGTCGCTCGCCGCGGCCTCGTCGCCGCCCATGTCGGCCATCTCGTCGCCGCCGTCATCCGTGGCCATCTCGTCGCCGCTGGAGCTCTCCGCGCTCATGTCGTCGCCAGCGCCCTCGTCGGAGCCGCAGCCGAAGCCCGCCAGCGTGAGAACCAGCCCGCACATCAGAAAAAGTCGCGAAATCATTGTCTTCTCCTCGGTCCGGGGATCGCCACGCGCCGACCTCGGCACGCAAAGATTCTGCCCAGAAAATCCTAGACAAGGGTTTGGGGTAGGAGTCGCCCAGGTCAACCGTCGACATGAGGAGAGCGCCCGGCCCAAAGTTGAACCTGACGTCGAGTTCAACTTTTTCCAGGACCCGCCTAGCCGGAACCCGCCGCCCCCTCCCGAGCGCCCAACCCCCTGACATCACGTCGCTTTCACCCGCGCACCGGAGCGCCCCACCTCGCCCCCACTCCCCGCCCGAACGCCCCGATGTCCGCAGGACACCCCCGATGTCCGCAGGACTCCCGCGCGGCGACCCCGCGAGCGTCGGTCCAAACGTCACGCCGCTACGTCGGTGAGCGCGACGGCCGCGAAGCGGCGAAGTCACGCGGCAACAAAGGGGAGCGCCCCGGCCGCGAAGCGGCGAAGTCACGCGGCCGCGAAGGGGAGCGCCCCGGCCGCGAAGCGGCGAAGTCACGCGGCTGCGAAGGGGAGCGCCCCGGCCGCGAAGCGGCGAAGTCACGCGGCTGCAAAGGGGAGCGCCCCGACCGCGAAGCGGCGAAGTCGCACAGCTGCGAAGGGGAGCGCCCCGGCCGCGAAGCGGCGAAGTCGCACAGCTGCGAAGGGGAGCGCCCCGGCCGCGAAGCGGCGAAGTCGGGCCACTGTTAAGGGAAGCGCCCCGGCCGCGAAGCGGCGAAGTCGCACAGCTGCAAAGGGGAGCGCCCCCGCCGCGAAGCGGCGAAGTCGGGCCACTGTTAAGGGAAGCGCCCCGGCCGCGAAGCGGCGAAGTCACGCGGCTGCAAAGGGGAGCGCACCCACCTCCGCCCCGTAGCCCGGCCCCACGGAGCCGCCTTCGTGTTCCCATGAAGAACCGACCCGTGTGACGCCGCCGAAGGCGGCGCCGAGCGGCCCACGGCCGCGCTGGTAAGCCAAAAATAGCGAGCGTCAGCGAGCGGAAAACGCCGCGCGCCAGCCGAGCGCGCCGGCTTCGAGCGCCTGCTCGGCCCACTCCCGCGGGAGCCCGACCTCTTCGAGGGGCCGCGCCGCCTCGGCCAACGCCTCCCACCCGGCCCGCGCCTCGTCCGGCAGCGGCAGGATCGACACGGCGCCGCGGAAGGCGCCCACGAGCCACCGGCCCGGCGTGGCCTCCGGCTCCTCCACCGCGCCCTGGTGCAGCGCCACCACGTCGTGGCCCGCCTCGACCACGCGGAAGGCCGCGCTCCGCACCCACACGCCGCCCTCCAGCGACGCGAGCGGGCCCAACGACTCGACCGGCTCCGTCAGCTGCTCGACGACGTCGTCGACCTCCGCCTCGGCGATCGCCCGCTCGAGCGCGGCCAGCTCCCCCGCCCACGCGGGCACCCGCCCGGCCTCCACCTCGGACTCCAGGAACGCCCCGAGCCGCCCGCCGAGCCGCCCCCGCGCCGGCGGCGCCTCCGCGAAGCGCTCGATCCACTCCGGGTCGAGCGCGTCCAGCCGCGCCAGCGTCTCCGGCGCCACGCTCGCCACCCCATCGGCGAGCTGGTCGAGGTCGAGGCCGAAGCGCCCATCCGCGAGCACCGCCGCGGCCACGTCCTCCTCGAGCGCCTCCGCGAAGCGCGCCGCCCAGGCCTCCGCGTCCACCTCCCCGGCCTCCAGGTCCCGCGCCGCGTCCGCGAGGAAGGGCGCCGGATCCTCCCCGGCGAGCGCCAACCGATGCAGCCCGTCCCAGAGCCGCCGCCGCGCCTGCCCCCGCCGCGCCTCCGCCTCCCCGAAGCGGAGCGGCTCGAAGAGGAGCGCGTCATGGCAGGCGTCGATCTCCCCGCGGTAGACGTCCACGTCGTCCACCGCGCCGACGAGCTCGAGCACCGCGCTCACGGCCGGGTCCGCGAGCCGCGCCGCGTGACCCACCACGTACGCCGTCGCGTCGCTCGCCGCGTCGAGCCGCGCGCGCCCCCGCGCCCCGAAGACCCGCGGCGTCACCACGCGCCGCCCGGTGCGCCGCTCCTCGTCCACCGCCGCCAGCTCGCCCTCCACGTAGGCCAGCCCGGCCCGCAGGTGCCGCAGCGTCCGCCCGAGCCGCGCCCGCAGCGCCGCCTCGTCCTCCACCAGCCAGCGCGCGTCCTCCACCCGCGCCGCCGGCGCCCGCCCCGCCGCCTCCCGATCGAAGTCGTCCTCGTCGAGCCGCGCGAGCTGGTCCGCGCCGTACCAGAGCGCCACCGGCAGGAGCTCGTTCAGCCGCGCGCCGAGGTAGAGCTCCCAGCGCGTCGCGCCCGGCCGCCAGAAGAAGCCCGCCGCCCGATGCATCAGCTCGTGCGGGCCCCACTTGGCGACGTGCGCCGGGTCGAAGGTCGCGAAGGGCGCGTCCGCCTGGAACGACTGGTACTTGCCGACGTGGAGCTTCCCCGCGTCCCAGACGCCATGCGCCGGGTCCGCGACGCCGAGCTCCGCCGGCCAGCTCAGCACGCGGCGGAGCTCCCGCTGCACGCTCGTCGCCCCCCGGCGCACACCGAGGGCGATCGCCCGCAGCCCGAAAGGCGAGGCGACGACCTCCCCGAGGGGCAGGCCGGCGAGCGTCGCCAGCGGCTCCCAGCGCGCGGCGCCGCCTTCCCGCAGCGCCTCGACGAAGGGGAGCAGCCGCTCGGCGAGCGCCTCGTCCGGGAGCGCCGCCAGCGCCTTCCGTCGCGCCGCCGGCGTCGCCCCCCCCGGCGCCGCGAGGGCGGGGACGTCGATCACTTCAGGTCCTGGAAGAGGTCCGTCGAGAAGTAGCGCTCCATGCGATCGCAGAGCACGGTCGCCACGTCGTGGCCGGGCCCGAGCTCGGCCGCCAAGCGCCGCGCCGCCGCGAAGTTCAGACCGCTCGAGGGGCCGACGGGGAAGCCCCGCGCGATGAGCTCCCGCGCCGCATGCACCGCCTCGCAGTCGGGCACCTCGATCTCGCGATCGATGCGGTCCTCGTCGAGGATCGCGCTCATGCCGTCGACCACCCCGGGGATCCCGCCGCAGACCTCGGGCATGCCCTGGAAGCACACGCCGGTCGTCGGGCGCACGCGGCCGATGCGCGCGCGATGCCCCATCTCGTCGAGCGCCCGCGCCACGCCCATGAGCGTGCCGCCCGTGCCGACGCCCGCGACGAAGCCGTGGATGCTGCGGCCGACCTGGGTGATCAGCTCGGGCCCGGTGATGCGCTGGTGCGCGAGGGCGTTGAGCGGGTTCTCGAACTGGCGCGGCAGAAAGACGTTCGGGTCCTCGGCGGCCATCGCCTTCGTCTTCTCGATGGCGCCGAGGATGCCCTTCTCCTTCGGCGTGAGCACCACCTCACCGCCGTAGCGGCGGATGATCCACACGCGCTCGGCGCTCACCCCCTCGGGCATGACGGCGACGAAGCGCACGCCGAGCAGCGCCGAGGCCATGGCGAGGGCGATGGAGGTCGAGCCGCTCGAAGCCTCGACGACGATCGTGTCCTCCGTGACGTCCCCGCGCTCGATGGCGTGCCCGAGCACGAAGGCCGCCACCCGGTCCTTGGTCGAGCCAGAGGGCAGGAGGTACTCGAGCTTCACCCAGATGGTGCAGCCGCTCTCCTCGTCCGGGATCGGCACCGTCGCCGTCGACCCCGCGACCCGCGACAACCACGCCTTCATGTCCAACCGCGCCACGCGCCACCTCCTCGGCCGCGGACCATGGCCGATCGGGCCGGCGAGGCCAAGCGGGTGGGCTGCGCTTCGACACGGTCGCGATCGGCTGGCACCGGGTGGCGCTCGCCTGGGCTCCCGCGGCTGCTCGCCCCGATGCCCGCTCGGGTGCTCGCCTGGACGTTCGCGTCGATTGGCGACGTGACGGCCTCGTGACGCATCATGCGAGCGATGGCCCGCCCCCCGAGCGCCGCGAAGGAGCTGCACGCCACCTGGGCGCGGCTCGGGATCGACGCGAGCGCGATCGACCCGGAGCCGGACGGCACGCTGCGCCCGGCCGAGGCGTTGGCCCCCGCGAGCGCGCCGACGGTGGCGAGCGACGCCATCCAGGTGACCCAGCAGAGCGCGCCGGGCGCGGGAGACGGCGAGGAGGACGCCGAGGACGCCTCGGGCATCGTCGCGCGCCTCGGCACGGAGGAGGTCTTCGTCGGTCGGCAGATCGGCGAGGGCGGCATGGGCACGGTCTGGGAGGCGCGGCAGCGCTCGCTCGAGCGCGACGTGGCCGTGAAGGGCATCAAGCGCGAGCTCGACGGACCGATCGGGCGCGCCCAGCTGCTCCGCGAGGCGCGCGTCACGGGCGCCCTCGAGCACCCGAACATCATCCCGGTGCATGCGCTCGTGCGCGGGACGACCTCGGCGGGGGCGGCCCAGGACGGCGCGCCGCTGATGGTGATGAAGCGCGTCGAGGGCACCGCCTGGTCGGACCGCATGGACGCGACGCGCGGCCAGCCGGACTTCCTCGAGCAGCAGCTCCGCATCCTCATGCAGGTCTGCCACGCCGTGCACTTCGCCCACACGCGCGGCGTGCTGCACCGGGACCTGAAGCCCGAGAACGTGATGCTCGGCGGCTTCGGCGAGGTCTACGTGCTCGACTGGGGCATCGCGCTCGCGCTGCACGACCAGACGGGCATCCCGGGGCTGCCGCTGGCGCGGGACGCGCGCGGGGTCATCGGGACGATCCAGTACATGGCGCCGGAGATGGTCGCGGGCGACGGCGAGCACCTCTGCGTGCAGAGCGACGTCTACCTGCTCGGGGCCATCCTCCACGAGATCCTCGTGGACGCGCCGCGGCACGAGGGCGAGGCGCTCCCGCAGGTGCTCCACGCGGCGTGGATCAGCGAGCCCTACGCCTACCCGCCCGAGGTGCCGGCGGAGCTCGCGGCGCTCGCGAACCGGGCCTGCGAGCGGGACCCGGCGGAGCGCCCGCGGAGCGCGGAGATCTTCCGGCAGGCCCTCGAGAGCTACCTCGAGCATCGCGAGTCGGCGGAGCTCGCCGAGGAGGCCGCCCGGCGCGTCGCGAGCGCCGAGGAGCGCGCGGCGGCCGACGAGGATCCGGTGCCGGCGCTGCGGGAGGCGCGCTTCGCCTACAAGCAGGCGCTCCGGATCTGGCCCCAGAACGCGGCGGCGCGGGCCGGGCTGCAGGACGTGCTGGGCGCGCTGATCGACCGGGCGCTGGCCGACCAGGCCGTGGAGCTCGCGCGGGATCTGCTCGCCGAGATGGACGAGGAGCACGTCGGCGGGTGGCGCTCGAAGGTGGACGCGCTGGCCGCCCAGGTGGCGCGGCGCGAGGCGAAGATGCGGCGCCTCGAGGAGGAGGCGAAGCAGGCGGACCTGGCGCCGGCGGCGCGGCAGCGGCGGGTCTTCGGGGTGGGCTTCGCGCTCGGCTTCTTCGCGCTGAACGTGG
Source organism: Sandaracinus sp. (assembly GCA_002699025.1). GTDB lineage: Bacteria > Myxococcota_A > Polyangia > Polyangiales > Houyiibacteriaceae > Houyiibacterium > Houyiibacterium oceanicum. The sequence goes on from PABA01000233.1 coordinate 67,305, forward strand.
GCCTCGACGTCTGGGATCGGCGGGCGGGCGTGGGCTGGTGGGTCTACCTGATCGCGACCGGGGCGGTGGCCGGGGCCTTCGCCATCCCGGTGCTCGTGTACCTGAAGTCGCTCTTCCCGACGCGGGCGGCGCGGCGGCTGGCGGTGGCGCTCGGCATGATGCTGTTCGGGCAGGCCGTGACCTTCACCGGGCTGATGCTGGCCGGGCTCGAGCTGCGGCCGGCGCTCGGGCTGAGCCTCCTGCCGCTCGCGACGGTGATCACCGTGAAGGCGGTGCTGCTCGACCCGCGCATGTGGTGGGCCGGGCTCCTCGCGCTCGGCGCCGGCGCCCTCGGGATCGCGTGGCCCGAGAGCGCCTTCTACGGCGTCGGCCTGGCCTACTCGGCCTTCTTCCTCGGCGGCGCCCTGCTCGACTACGAGGGCCAGCTCGAGGACTGAGCCCCCCTTCGGTCGGGTGCGATCCGCCGTGCGCTCTCCGCCGTGCTTGCTGGCGCGCACTTGCCGCGGAGCCCGTGCCGCGTTCGCGGAGAGGCGCGCGCACGGATGACCCCGACGTCGAGGGAGGCCTGGCAGGGTTCGAACGCATCGGGACCGTCCCCGGCCGTCCCCGGGCACGATCGGACGCCCGAGGGGACGAGCGCTGATCGCGGGCGACCATGACGGCGCACGCGGCGCGGTCGCGGGCGTGACACAGGCCGGCGCGCCGCACCGTGGCCCGCGCTTCACGGGGGCGTGCGCCGAATTCCCGGAGAACGTCGTTCAGTGGGACGGCGCGCCGGTGCGCCGCGGCTGGCGCGGTGCTTGCTGAGCCTCTCGGTGCCCGCACGCGGAAGCCTTCCGCCCGTGGGCGGAGGTCATCCCATGCGCCCGCTCTCGCTCGTCGCCACGCTCGCTCTCTTCACCCTCCCCACCCTCGCGCACGCCCAGGAGCCCGCGCCGGCGCGCGTCCGCATCCAGGTCTTCGTCGACGAGGGCCCGGAGGGCGTCGACGCGCCGCCCCCGCCGGACGCCACGGACGGCTCGACCGCGGCCCCCTCGACGGCGCCCGCGCCCCAGGCCGCGCCGCCCGCTCCCCAGGCCGCTCCCCCCGCGCAGGCCGAGGACTGCCCGCCGCAGGTGATCGTCGTGCCCGATCCCTACGGCGCGGCCCAGGCCGCTCCCCAGCCCACCGCCCCGCAGCTCACGCCCCCCTCCCAGCTCCGCCCGCCCGAGCGCCGCGTCGGCCTCGACCCGGCGATCCAGGCGCGCGTCGCCGAGCTCCGGCGGCAGGACCGACGCAACCGCCCCGGCTGGCCCATCGCCTTCATGGTCATGGGCGGCGTCGGCGGCGGCCTCGCCTCGGTGATCCTCATCGACGGGCTCGACTTCGACGACGAGCCCTTCATCCGAGGCGGCGCCATCGCGCTCCCGATCGCGGCCTCGCTCTTCGCGACGGGCCTGACGATGCTGATCCGCCGCATCAAGCGGCGCCGGGCGCTCCGGCGCGAGATCCACGCGCTGGAGAGCGGCGCGCTCGTGAGCTGGTGAACGTTCAGTCGACGAAGGCGCCCTTCCGGAGCAGCTGCACGGCAGCGTCGCCGGGCATCTCGTCGCGCACTTGGATGGCGATCGAGAGGAAGTCGAGCGTGTTCCAGGCGTCGACGATCCAGCCGTCCTCGATCTCGAAGAAGGCCATCCCTTCGAAGCTCACGGGCTTGCGGCTCGCGGCGTGCGTGGCCTTCGCCCGATAGCGCACCGCGCCGCGCGGGCCTTGTTCGATGACGTCGAGGATGTCGACGTGGAGGTCGTCGAGGGTCTCGGCGAAGAGGTCCCAGAAGGCCTCGAAGGCGGCCGGGTCGAGGCGCTCGCTCGCGTCACCCGGGTTCAGGCCCTCGGCGCGACCGCGGAAGAGCGCTCGGATCGCGTCGCGGCGCCCCTCGTTCCACACGGTCGCGTACCAGTTCTCGATGACCTGCTTCGGGCTCCAGCTCGGGTCGGGCGTCATGGTCATGATTCACCTCCTCGCTGCGGAGGCTAATCGAAAGCGACCAGGGGCGAACAGGGGCCGCCGACGGGACTCCACGGCGCGATGACACCATGCTCGCGGCATGACTTCTGGCTCGAGCGCTCGGCAGACCCTTCGGTGGGCCGCCCTCCTCCTCCTCGCCGCCCCCCTCGGCGCGCCCGCGGCCGCCCAAGAGCCCACGAGGGCGGAGGCGGCCGCTGGCGAGCCTGCGGATGAGGAAGGCGCGGAAGAAGGACCCGCGGAAGAAGGACCTGCGGAAGAGGGACCCGCGAACGCGCCTCCACCGGAAGACGGTGACGCCTCCCGCGGCGCGGCCGGCTCGGTCGAGGGCGGGGGCGATGGAGCCGCGGACCGGCCCGCTGCCGACGGCCCGGACGGGAACGCCGAAGGCGCGGGCGACGCCACGACCCCGAACGCCGTGACCGACCCCACCCCGACCCTCGGGGCGCTCCCGGCGCCCCCCGCCGCGCCCGGCTCGCCGGTCGCCGCGGTGGCCGAACGGGTGCGGCCGGCGCTGGCGATCGTCCGCTGCCAGGGCGCGCGCTGGAGCGTGGGCTTCGCGCTCGGAGCGCCGACGACGATCGTCGCGTCGGGTGAGGCCGGCGGCTGCCGGCGCGAGCTGACGGTCGAGAGCCTCGCGGGCGAGCGGACCACCGCGCGGAACGTCTCGCGCAGCGGCGGCGTGCCCCTCCTCGTGCTCGACGAGCCGATCGGCCTGACGCCCCTCGAGCCTCGCGGGGCCACCCCCGCGCTGGGCGAGCCGGTCTACGCGGTCGGCGTGCCCGGCGGCGCCCAGGCGCCGATCGTCACCCAGGGCGCCGTCGCCTTCGCGGACGAGCGGCGGCTCCACTCGGACGCGCCGCACCCTCGGGGCAGTGAAGGCGGCCCGCTGGTCGACGACGCCGGCCGGGTCGTCGCGGTCCTCCGGGAGCCCGCGGACGGCGGCGTCAGCCCGTCGACGCCGATCGCTCCGATCGCCGAACGGGTGGCTGGGCTGGTACCCACCGCCGAGGACGTGCGCCCCCTCGCCTACCCGGGCTTCGGGCTCAACCTCGGGGCCGTCTGGGACTCGGGGGACCGGCTCCTCGGCGCCGCCGGGCTCTTCTCCGCCGACTTCCTCGACCGCTTCGTCATCGCGCTCGAGCTCGGCGGCTACGCCAACACCGACCGCGGCGCGCTCGCCCGGCGCGTGCGCCGGAGCCTCTACGTCGGCACCGTGTCGCTCGGCTACCGGATCCGGGCCACCTTCGGCGGCGGCCGCTCCGCGACCCTGACGCCGCAGCTCGGCTTCTCCATCGCCTACGACCGCTCCGAGGTGACCACGACGACGGTCGGCCTCGCGGACCCGACCTGCGAGCTCGAGACGCAGAGCTGCGAGCTCGCCGAGACCGAGACGAAGACCGAGACCGAGGACTGGCGCTACCGCCCGTCCGCTGGCGTCCGCCTCGCCGCCGGCGCCTTCGAGCTCGGCTACGAGGTCTACCTGGACCTCGACGAGATCGGCGATACGGGCCACCGCCTGCACGTCGGCTTCCGCTTCTGACGCGCGGGCGGCCGCGCCTTCGGCGCTGCCGTCGCGCGGGGGGAGGTCGCGGCCGACCGCGCCTTCGGCGCTGTCGTCGCTTTTCGCGGGGAGGGGGGTCGGGCGCTTCGGGGGAGGCGGCGCGGGTGGCGCAGATGGGGCGGCCTGCGGTGGGGCGGAGGATGGGGGCCAGGGAACTCGGCCTCGTCCGACCCACCCTCGCCCCCGCCGCGCCTGCGGCGCTGCCGTCGCGCGGGGGGAGGTCGCGGCCGACCGCGCCTTCGCGCCGCACTCCCCGATGCGCCGCACCCCCTCCCGGTCCCCGTGCGCGAACGCGCGCCGAACGTGCCCGAGTTCCCCGACCCCCTTCCACCCCCCCTCTGCGAAGCCCCCCGCGCCACCCGACCTCGCGCCGCGCTCCCCGAAGCGCCGCACCCCCTCCCGGCCCCCGCGCGCGAACGCGCGCCGAACGTGCCCGAGTTCCCTGACCCCCTTCCGGCCCTCCCCTGCGAAGCCCCCGCGCCACCCGACCTCGCGCCGCCTCCCCGAAGCGCCGCACCCCCTCCCGGTCCCCGCGCGCGAACGCGCGCCGAACGCGCGCAGCGCGTCAGTCGCACTCGCCGCAGATGCCGATGACGCCGCCCTCCTCGGGGGGCACGAAGGCGCCCTCGAGGGGGCCGGTGCGGAAGCGCTGGCCGCCGATGCGCACGACGACGCGGTGGCGCCCCTCGGCCTCGGGCGGGATCGTGGCCTCGATGCGCTCTCGATCGGCGTGCTCGACCGGCAGCGGGCGCCCGCCCCAGCGCACGACCGGGCGACCGAGGGCGAAGCCCCGGCCCGTGAGCACGATCCGGCAACGCTCCTGGCCGGCCTCGCGCCCGCACTGGCGGCTGACCATCACTTCGTCCGCCGCGAACGGCGCCTCCGGCGCGACGGTCACGTCCATCAGGACGCGCCGCCGCCCGTGGCGATCGACGAGCTCGATCCATCCGCCGGGCGAGCCCTCGGGAAGCTCAGGCGCCGCGAAGCGCGCCCGGCCCCGCCGCACGCGGACCGGCGACGTGGGCGGCTCCGCGGGCTCTTCGCCCTGCGCCTCTTCGCCCTGCGCCTCGGTCGGCGCGCCTCGCACGGGATCGGCGACCAGCTCGGCGCGCATGCCGGCCGCGAGGCCCTCGCCACGCACCTCGATCGGGTCCCCGGGATAGAAGACCCCCTCGCGCACGGCCTCGACGCGCAGGAGCGGGAGCACGCGGAGGCGCCGCTCGGCCTCCCCCTCGGGCGTCTCGACGCGCAGCACGGCGGTCGTCGCGTCTTCGGGAAGACGGAGCTCGATCACGTCGTCGTCCAGCCCCTCGGGCTCGAGGCGCCGGTCGCCGAGGAAGACGTCGAGCCCGGGCCGGTTCCAGCCGCCACCGCGTACGACGAGCACCTCGCCCGGGTCCGCCGGATCCGGCTCGAAGGCGGTGATGACGGGGTCGTCGACGATGCGGAGCGTCGGCCCGCGCACCAGCCCCCGCGCCGTCACCAGCCGGAGCTCGCCGCCCTCCGCGTCGGGGAGCCGGACGAGGAGGAAGCGCGCCCCCTGCCCCGTGACCTCCGCGCGCACGCTCCCGACGAGCGCCCCGCGCACCGCGTCCAGCCCCCGCCCGCGCACCCGCACCACCGTCCCCGGCGTACCGCTCAGCGGCCGCACGGACACGACCTCCGGCTCCGCCTGCGCCAGCGCAGGGGGAGCCGAGAGCAGCGCGGCGAGCCAGAGCGGGAACGCGAGCCTCACGACAGGACCCTATACGCGCCGCGCGCCACTTTCTTCACTCGGCGGCGTCGGGGACCGCCGGCGTGGAGACGTCGCTCACCTCGTCCTCGTCCTCGACCTCGCGCTCCTCCGCGCGGGCCGACCGGGACGCCTTCCGCCGGTCGAGGCGCGTCCGGAGCGCCACGTAGAGGCAGGGGATGACGAAGAGCGTCAGCAGCGTGCTCACGACCATCCCGCCGATCACCGCCCGCGCCATCGGCGCCCAGGTCTCCGCGCCGTCGCCGATGCCGAGCGCCAGCGGCACCATGCCGAAGATGGTCGTCAGCGCCGTCATCAGGATCGGCCGCACGCGCGTCCGCCCGGCTTCGAGCGCCGCCTCGACGAGCCCCCGCCCCTCGGCCCGCCGCCGCTTGAGCACGTCGATCAGCACGATGCCGTTGTTCACCACGATCCCGCCGAGCAGGATCACGCCCACCAGCGCCGTCACCTGCAGCGTCGTGCCGGTCAGGAGCAGCCCGAGCACCACGCCCGCGCTCGCGAGCGGCACGGTGAACATGATGACGAAGGGCTCGAGCAGCGACTCGAACTGCGACGCCATCACCATGTAGACGAGCGCGATCGCCGCGAGGAAGGCCATCGCCAGCTTGAAGAAGGCGTCGCGCAGATCCTCGGCCGTGCCGCCGATCTCCGGCCGGATCCCCTCCGGCAACCCGCCCTCGGCGAGCCGCGCCTCCACGCGCCGCACCACCGAGCCGAGGTCCTGCCCCTCCTCCGTCGTCAGGTCGACGGTCGCGTAGCGCTGCTGGTTCTGCCGCTCGATGTCGGTCGGCCCGAGCTTGTCGCCGACGGACGCCACGGCCGAGAGCGGGATGAAGCGCGAGCGCTGCACGAAGCCCGCCGCCGCGTCCCCGCCCTCGGGCTGCGGCAGGGGGATCGGCAGATAGCGCAAGAGGTCGAGGTCGCCGCGCTCCTCGCGCGGCATGCGCACGCGCACCAGGTACTCGTCCCCGTCCTCGCGGAAGAAGGTCGCCGTCTCGCCCTGGTAGAAGATCGCCACCGCGCTCGCGACCTGCCCCGGCGCGATGTTCAAGAGGCGCATGCGCTCGCGGTCGTACTCGAGCTCGAGCTCGGGGCTCCCCTGCAGCATGGAGAAGCGCGCGTTCCGCACCCCCTCGAGGGCGCCGAGCTCGTCCCGGAGCCGCTCGCCCACGTCGCGGAGCTCGTCGAGGTCGTCGCCGAAGAGCTTCAGCGAGATGTCGCCCCCGTCGCCGCTCATGCTGAACGCGCTGATGCGCAGATCGAGCCCCGAGAGGTCGCGGAAGCGCGTGGCCAGGGCGTCCTCGATCTCCTGCTGGCTCCGCGCGCGCTCGGCCGGCGGCGGGAGCTTCACCCGGAGCGTGCCCCGGTTCGCCGAGGCGCCGAAGATCGCGCCGAAGCCCTCCGAGGCGCCGTAGTCGGCGGTCACCACGTCCGCCTCGGGAACCTCCTCGTGGATGGCCGCCTCGGCCTCGGCGACGAGCTCGCGCATGCGGTCGATGCTCGTCCCGGGCGCCGCCGTGAGCTCGACGCGGATCTCGCTCGTGTCCGCCTTGGGCATGAAGTCCTGGCCGAGGAAGGGCACGACGGCGACGCTCCCCGCGAAGACGACGAAGGCCCCGAAGAGCACGCGCCCGCGCCGCTTCAGGGCCCAGGCGAGGCCCCGCTCGTAGGCGCCCGGGATCCGGTCGAGGCGGCTCGGCTTCTTCGGCGCCTCCTCGCCAGCGCTCCGGAGCAGGCGGCTCACCATCAGCGGCACGAGCGTGAGCGCGACGCCGAGCGAGCAGAGGAGCGTCACGCTGATCGCGAGAACCAGGTCGCGGAAGAGCTCGCCGGCGATGCCCTCGACGAGGAGGATCGGCAGGAAGACGACCACGGTCGTGAGCGTCGACGCGAAGAGGGGCATGCCCATCTCCTTCGCGCCCCGGAGCGCCGCCTCGCGCGGATCCATCCCGCGCTCGAGCTCCTGGAAGGCCGCCTCGAGCACCACGATCGCGTTGTCGACGAGCATGCCCACGGCGAGCGCGAGGCCGGCCATGCTGATCAGGTTCAGCGTCACGTCGAGGTAGGCGAGCACGCCGAAGCTGACGAGCACGGAGGTGGGCACGGCGACCACGCTGATCAGGCTCGTCCGCCAGGAGCGGAGGAAGATCAGCAGCACGAGCCCCGTGAGCAGGAAGGCCTGCAGGCCGGTGAGCGCGAGGTTCTCGATGGCCCGGAGGATCGAGCGGCTCTCGTCGAAGAGGGGCCTCAGCTCGACGCCCTCGGGGAGCTCGCCGGCGATGGCCGGGAGCGCGTCGCGCACGGCCCGGGCCGTCTGCACGGTGTTGGCGTCCGACTGCTTGCGCACGGCGACCATCACGGCGCGCTGCCCGTCGGCGGTGACGACGTGGGTCTCGTTCTCGAAGCCGTCGATCACCTCGGCCACGTCGCGCACGAGCACCTGCCGCGTGCCCCGCTGCGCGACGACGACCTCCTCGATCTCCTCGAGGCTCTCGAAGAGCCCCGTCGGCTGGAGGCTCATGGCCTGGACGCCGTCGTCGAGCATGCCGCTCGGCACGACCACGTTGGACGCCCGGAGCGCGTCCACCACCTGCGCCGGGGCGATGCCGAGGGCCTGCAGGCGCCGCGTCTTCAGCTCCACGTGGATCTGCCGATCGAGGCCGCCGATCACCTCCGCCGCCGCCACGCCCTCGAGGCGCCCGAGGTAGGGCTGGATGCGATCCTGGGCGATGCGCCGCAGCCGATGCCCGTCGTAGGGCCCCTCGACGGCCATGAACATCACGGGCGCCAGGCTCGGGTCGAAGGCGAAGGTGAGCGGATCGGTGGCGTCGTCCGGGAGGAACTCGCCGGCGAAGATGTCGAGGTTCTTGCGCACCTCCACCTCGGCCGCGTCCATGTCCGTGCCCCAGGTGAAGCTGATGAGCACGATGGAGGCGCCCTGGCGCGACTCGCTGCGGATCTCCTCGACGTTCTCCACGCTCGCCACGGCCCGCTCGACGGGCTCGGTGACGAGCGTCTCCATGTCCTCGGGGCTCGCGCCCTCGTAGGTGGTCACGACGGCGACGACGGGGAGGTCGACCTCGGGGAGCCGGTTGAGCGGGAGGCCGTAGAGGGCGAAGGCGCCGAAGCCCGCGAGGGCCAGCGCGATCATCGAGGTGGTCACGGCGCGGCGGACGCTGAAGGCCGCGACGCCCCGCTCCGGATCCCGATCCGCTCCCGGGTCGCGATCTCGATCCGCGGGCGCGCTCATCGCTCGGTCACCGCGGCCGTGGCCTCCGGCGGCGCCTCCACACGGATCGCCGCGCCGTCGCGCAGCATGTGCTGACCCTCGACGACGACCTCCTCGCCCCCCTGGAGCCCGCCGGTGATCTCGACCCGGCTCTCGCCGACCTCGCTCGGGTAGCGGCGCCCGAGCTGGACCTCGCGCCGGACGGCGCTCTCGCCCTCGCGCACGTAGACGTGGGCGACGCGATCCTCGTCCGTGCGGGTCGTCATGACGATGGCGCGCGAGGGCACGAGCACCACGTCCTCGCGGCGCTCGAGCTCGACGCCGACCTCGACGACCATGCCCGGCCGGAGCACGTGCTCCGGGTTGTCGGCCTCGATCTCCACCTCGCCGGTGCGCGTGAGCCGGTCGAGCACGGGGCTGACGCGGGCGATGCGGCCGCGGAGGCGCACGTCGGGCAGGGCCGGCGGCGCGAGCTCGACCTCCATGCCCTCGCGGAGGCGCACGTAGTCCTCCTCGACGACCTGCACGGGGACCTTCACCCGGTCCATCTGGACGACGCGGGCGAGGGGCATCTGGGGCGCCGCCATGTCGCCGGCGCTCACCTGCAGCTCGGCGACGACGCCAGCCACGGGCGCGCGCACGACCGTGCGGGAGCGGCGGACGCCGGCGGCGCGGCGGCCGGCCTCGAGCTGGCGGACCTGGGCCTCGGCGGCGCGGAGCTGGGCCTCGAGGGAGTCGAGCTGGGAGCGTGGGAGGGCCTGGCGCTCGACGAGCGGGGCGATGCGATCGCGGTCGGCCTGGAGCCGGTCGCGGCTGGCCTCGGCGGCGGCGAGGGCAGCGTCGGCCTGGGCGAGCTCGCTCGAGGGGAGCGCCGCCTCGAGGGTGGCGAGCGGGTCACCGGCCTCGACGCGGCTGCCCTCCGTCACGTGGAGGGTGCGGATGCGCTCGGGGAGCTCGGCGAAGACGCGCACGTCGACCTCGCCCTCCACGTCGCCGAGGAGCACGAGGCGGTCGACGGCGACGTCGCGCGCGGCCTCGGCCGTGACGACGAGGCGCGGCGGGGCCTCGGGCTCCTCCTCGGCGGCGCCGCTGCAGGCGGCGAGGAGGAGGGCGAGCAGGAGCGGGCGGCGGAGCGGCACGTGGGGGGAAACCTAAGGACGATCGGCGCCGAGGGCGAGGCGCGGGAGCGAGGGCGCGGGGGGCGAGCGTTCGGTCGCGTTCGAGGGGAGGAACGTTTCGCGGGCGGGGAGGATTTCCGGGAGGCGGGCTTCGAGGGCGGGGGACTTGGTACCGACGGGGCTGTCCTCGAGCCTGCGGGCATGGGCATGGGCATGGGCATGGGCACGGGTCGCCGGCACGGGTCTTCTCAGCGTGTGTTGCGGACGCGGTCGATGAAGGCGTGGGCGTCGTTCCAGCAGCGGCGCGCGGCGGGGCGGAAGACGAAGGCGTGGAAGGCGTGGGGCTCTCCCTCGTAGAGCGGCGCCTCGCAGAACACGCCGCGCCGATCGAGCGCGGCCTTCAGCCGGAGCGTGTCGTCGGCGATGGGGTCCGCCGTGCCGACGGGCGCGAAGAAGGGCGGCAGCGGGCGGGCCGGCGTGGCGTCGCTCTCGAGGATGGCCAGCGGGTCGGCGAAGGCGGTGCCGAAGGGGGGTGGCGCCTCGCCGAGGTAGCTCCGCTCGATGACCTTCAGCCGGTCGCGCACGAAGGGCGGCACGTCGAAGCGGCCGGTGCCCGTCGCCTGCAGGAGCCCGCAGAAAGGCATGGCGGCGCGGGGCACCACGCCGGTCTCGAAGACCGCGCGGGCGAAGGGCTCGGGCCGCTCGAAGCTCGCCGCGCAGGTGAGCGCGGTCGTGAGGTTGGCCCCCGCGGACTCGCCGGCGACGAAGAGGCGGCTCGGGTCGCCGCCCCAGCTCGCCGCGTGCTCGACGACCCAGCGGTAGGCGGCGCTCACGTCCTCCACGGCGGCCGGGAAGGGGTGCTCGGGGGCCAGGCGGTAGTTGACGTTGAAGACGAGCATGCCGGCGCGGGCGAAGCCGAGCCCCATGAGCCAGTGCGTGTCCTTGGAGAGGATGCGGAAGCCGCCGCCGTGGATGTGGAGCAGGACCGGCAGGCCGCGGCGCGCGCCGCGGGGGCGGTAGACGTCGAGCCGATGCGCGGCGAGGCCGGTCGGGCGGTAGGGCACGTCGCGCTCGACGGCGACGCTGCGGAAGGCGGCGCGAGCGCGCGGGTGGGCGCGGGCGGTGGCGGCCAGGCCGCGGAGGGCGAGCTCCACGGCGGCGCCGCCGGCGCGCTGGCGGAGCCGCTCGATCTGGCTCGCGGGGCGAAGCGCGCGGGCGTCGGGGGGCGCGTCGGGCATCGGAGCCAGCATGCCCTCGCGGCGTCGGGAGCGCGAACGAGGTTCCTCGAAGCCCGCGTCAGCAGGAGCCCGACCCCATCTGGGGTCTCTACTTTTTCCCGGAAATCGCTGTTAAGCTGATCGTCGAAGGAGAAGAGGCCATTTCGGCGAAAGTGTTCGTGGGCAATCTCAACTACCGGACGACCAAGGAAGAGCTCGTCGCCTTCCTGTCGCCGGCGGGGGAGATCATCGACGCCTTCCTCCCGACCGATCGGGACACGGGGCGGCCGCGGGGGTTCGGGTTCGTGACCTTCGCGTCGGAAGATCAGGCGGCGGCCTGCATCGACCAGTTCGACGGGGTCGAGCTGGGAGGACGGCGCCTGAACATCAACCCCGCCGACGAGCGCGGCCGGCGGGGCGGCGGACGACCCAGACGGGACGGACCGCCCGGTGGCGGGGGTGGCGGCGGCGGGGGACGCGGACGCGGACGCCCGAGCCCCATCGCCCAGTTCAAACGCGGCGGCCGACCTTCGGACGGCGGGGGCGACGGCGCGGAGGAGCCGCCGCCCGAGCAGCCCATCGGCACCGTCGTGGATCCGGACGCGCTCCAGGCGCCCATCGGCGTGGCGCCGCGGCCCAAGAAGCGCCGCCCACAGTTCCGCGACGACGGCGCGAGCGCGGAGGGCGCCGGGGCAGACGGTGGCGGGGCGCCGCCCTTCGGTGAAGAGGACTGGGAAGACAAGCCTTCCTGGAAGAAGAAGAAGAAGAAGCGGAAGGGCAGCCGGCGCGGGCTGCGCGCGAAGAAGCGCAGCCTCTGACGGTTTCCGCTCGCTGCGCTCGCTAATTTTGCTTACCAGCGGGCCCGTGGGGCGTCTTCCGCTCGCTGGCGCTCGCTAATTTTGGCTTACCAGCGGGCCCGTGGGGCCCTCGGCGCCACCTCCGGTGGCGTCACACGGGCCGGTTCTTCATGGGTACACGAACGCGGCTCCGTGGGGCCGGGCTACGGGGCAGAGATGGGGGCGCTCCCCTTCGCAGTACGGAGACTTCGCCGCGTACGCGGCCGGTGCGCTCCCCCGTGCAGCGGCGCGACTTCGCCGCGTTCGCGGCCGGTGCGCTCCCCCGTGCAGCGGCGTGACTTCGCCGCGTACGCGGCCGGTGCGCTCCCCTTCGCAGCGGCGTGACTTCGCGTCTTCCGCTCGCTGGCGCTCGCTATCTTTGGCTTACCAGCGGGCCCGTGGGGCCCTCGGCGCCACCTGCGGTGGCGTCACAC
>PABA01000234.1 GCA_002699025.1 Sandaracinus sp.
GAGGGAGCGCGGGCGGCCGCTTCGCGGAGGTAGGCGGCGCCGGCGCGGCGCGTCGAGGGAACGCGGGCCGCTTCGCGGAGGTAGGCGGCGCCGAACCGGGGCGCCGAAGAAACGCGGGCGGCCGCTTCGCGGAGGTAGGCGGCGCCGGCGCGGCGCGTCGAGGGAACGCGGGCCGCTTCGCGGAGGGAGGCGGCGCCGGCGCGACGTGTCGGGGGAGCGCGGGCGGCCGCTTCGCGGAGGGAGGCGTCGCCGACGAGCCCCTACCCGCTCCTCCGCGTACGCGGCCGCCGCCGCTGCAGGCCTCTGTCCCCGACGGACTGCGGACGGCGGAAAGCGGATGGCTGCGAGCGACTGCGAGCGCTCCGTGCCCCCGCGTACGCGGCCGCCGCCACAGCAGTCCTCTGCCCCCGACGGACTGCGGACGGCGGAAAGCGGACGGCTGCGAGCGACTGCGAGCGCTGCGTGCCTCCGCGTACGCGGCCGCCGCCGCAGCAGTCCTCTGCCCCCGACGGACCGCGGACAGCGGAAAGCGGACGGCAGCGAGCGGTAGCGAGCGGCAGCGAGCGCAGCGAGCGGCTACGAGGAGGCGAAGCTCGCGAGGGCGAGGCGGGCGCGGCGGAGCTCTTCGCGGAGCGTGAGCGCCTTGGCCTCGTCGAGGCGCGCGTTGCGGCGGAGGAAGGCGCGGAGGTGCGTCTCGGCGGCGGCCCGATCCCCGATGAGGTGGGCGATCATCCCGAGCAGGTACTGGCCGTAGCCCTGGCCGCAGGGCGCCGCCGCGAGCGTCTCGCGGATCGTCTGCAGCTCGGGCACGGCGCGCCCGGCGTCGAGCTTCACGTAGGCAGCGTGGGCAGCGAGGAGGGGCCGGTCCTTCTGCGCGAGGCGGAGGCCCTTCTTCAACGACGCCAGCGCTCCGTCGACGTCCCCGGAGAAGTGCTGGATGGTCGCCAGGCTCCAGTGGTGGAAGCTCCGCCGATGCGCCGGCGCGTTCCGGGCCGCCAGCCGCTGGCACTCGATGGCCCCCTCGACGTCACCGAGCGCCTGGAGCGCGCGCGCCCGGTCGGCCCAGGCCACGGCCTTCAGCGAGCTCCCCTCGACCTCGGCCATGCGCTCGGCCGTGTCGGCCGCCTGCCGGAGCTGCCGCAGCTCGAGGTGGGCCAGGTAGGCCTGTCGCAGCAAGAGCACCTGGATGTCGGGATCGATCTCGTCGTCGTCCCGCCGGGCCAGCGTCGTCAGCCCCGCCTCGGCGTGCGCGAGGCGCCGGGCCGGGTCCTTCGCGCGGACCGCGGAGCGGAGGTGCTCCTCCGGTAGCGCGTCCGCGAGCTGTTTCATCGGGGGCATGACGATGCGTGATACCAATCCACAGGTTAGCATCCTCGAAAATTCTGTCGATCCCAAAGTGAAGACGGTGGGTTAGCGCGATCGTTCCACAGTCTGTCCACGATCCATCCCGACGAATCCTCAGCTTCCAATATTGGGCTTACCAGCGGGCCCGTGGGGCCCTCGGCGCTCGCTCCGCTCGCGTCCCAGGACCCGGCTCTTCGACGAGGCTCGAACGCGGCGCCGTGGGGCCGGGCTACGGGGCAGATCGGGGAGCGCTCCCCTGCGCAGAGGCGCTCTTCCCGCTACACGGACGTGGGGGCCCTCGGCGCTCGCTTCGCTCGCGTCACAGAACCCGGCTCTTCGACGATACTCGAACGCGGCTCCGTGGGCCGGGCTACGGGGCAGATGGGGGAGCGCTCCCCTGCGCAGAGGCGCGGCTTCCCCCCGGACGTGGGGGCCCTCGGCGCTCGCTCCGCTCGCGTCACAGGACCCGGCTCTTCGACGATACTCGAACGCCGCTCCGGGGCCCGCGGGACGCTCAGCCCTCGGCGTAGAGGAAGGCCTCGATCTCGTCGCGCATGGCGTGAGCGTCCTGCCGGCCCAGGTCGATCAGCGCGTCCGCGTAGCCGCCGTCGAAGAGCAGGTAGCTCGCGAGATCCGCGTCGCCGCCCTGCCCGACGTCGAGGAAGCGAAGGAACTGCCGCCCCAGCGCGGCGTTCGCACGGCGCTTGTAGGTCTTGAGGTGCTCGGAGGCGATCTGGCCGAGGTCCACGCTCGGCCGCACGGCGAGGGCCGGGACGATCCGCTTGGGCGCCGCGTCCCGCCGGATCGCTTCGGCGTTGATACGGTCCAGGTACTCGGGGCCGAAGGCGCGGAGGCCGTCCCGCAGATCCGCGTTGATGCGCTCGAGCTCCTCGAGGTCGGCGTTCAGGTGGTCGAGGAGGAAGGCGTTGAGCACCTTGCCGAGCAGGAAGGGCGCGCCCGGATAGCGGTCGTCGGGCAGCGCCGGAGTCTCCGGATCGCCTGGATCGGAGACGCCGATGACGAAGAGGCGGCTCGCGCCGAGATGGATCGCCGGCGACATGGGCGTGTTGAGCCGGAGCCCGCCGTCGCAGTGGAGCTGGCGGCCGATGCGCACGGGCGGGAAGACCATCGGGATCGCGGCCGAGGCGAGCACGTGGGCGGGCCCGATGCGCACGCCGCGCACGGCGACCTGGGCCGGGAGGTGTCGCGGAAGCTCCACCCCCGGGTGCCGGTCGATGAACACGGTCGGGCGGCCGGTCGGCACGTTCGTCGCCGAGATGGTCAGCGCCTTCAAGGCGCCCGTGCGGAGGTTTCGCCCGAGCTGCCGCCAGTGGATGCCCTCCCCCACGAGGCGCACGAGCGGCGCCGCGTCGAAGACACCGGTGGGGCGGCGCCCGCCGAGCACGACCCGGTGGAGCCCCGCCGCCTGGCGGATGCCGAAGCTCATCACGTCGGCGAGCCGCAGCTGGCGCCAGAGATCCTCGAGGCGGCGCACGCCGTGGGCGAAGTCCTCGGCCGTGGAGGCGAGGAAGGCGCCGTTGACCGCCCCGACGCTCGTCCCCGAGATCACGCCGACTTTCGGCGGCGCCGTGCGCGCGCCGACGATGTCGTGGAAGACGTAGCTGAGGACGCCCACCTCGTAGGCGCCGCGCGAGCCGCCGCCCGAGAGGACGATGCCGAGGCCGTTCACGGAGCGCCGGCCTCCGCGCGTATCATCTCTGCATCGCGGCTGCCCAGGTACCGTCGGCGCATGGACTCGCTGCGGATGGACTCGGCCTTGGCCTCGACGATGGCCGCCCCGGCGTTGAAGAGCGCACGGGCCGGCTCCTCGTCCTCCAGCAATTGGAAGGTGCGCGCGAGCGTCAGGTACACGCGCTCGGCCCGCTCCACGTCGGCGCCCGCGAGCCGCTCCCGGCACTGCTCGAGCACCCGCCGGATCCGCGCCTCGTCCCGCTCCGGGGCCGAGGCGAGGGCCAGCGCGAGCTCCGCCAGCGCGTGCACCTCGTAGCTCACGAGCCCATCCGCCGAGGCCGCCCGCGCCGCCTGCCGCGCCGCCTTCGCCGCCGCCTCGGTGTCCCCGGCGAGGCGCTCGGCCCGGGCGCGCACGATGCGCTCGCGCGCGATCTCGTAGTTGCTCGCGAGCCGCTCGGCGATGCGCCGCGCCTGGTCCAGCCACATGGCCGTCGAGTCCAGGCCGGACCCCTCGTCGAGCATCATCTCCGCGACCGCCACCAGCGCGTCGCAGCGCCCCGCCCGGTCGTCCACGCACTCGAAGACGTCGAGCGCGCGCTTGACGAAGCTCAGGCCCCGCCGCGTGTCCCCGAGCGCGTCGTAGAGCTGGCCGACGTTCGAGAGCTTTCGCCCGAGGCGCAGCCGGTCGCCGGTCTCCCGGTCGATGTGGATCGACCCGCGGATCGAGAGGATCGCGTCCTCGTAGAGGCCGTTCGAGGCGAGCGCCACGCCGAGCGAGTTCAGCGCGAAGGCCTCGTTCCGGCGAATGCCGAGGCGCTTGAAGATGACGATCGCCTCCGTGTAGGCGGCGAAGGCCTCGTCGCTCCGGCCGAGCCGGCGGAGCAGGATGCCCTTCTGCACGAGCACGGCGGCGCGGGACGAGAGCAGGCCGGGCGCCGTCCCCGCGCGCTCGAGGGCCTTCTCGCAGGCTCGCAGGCCCCGGTCCGGCTCGCCGCGGTTCCGCGCGAGCTCGGCCTCGAGCCGCAGCGCGTCGAGCTCGAGCTTCACCTCGCCGCTCAGCCGGGCCGCCTCGAGCGCGTCCTCGACGAGCTGGTCGACCTCCCCGAGGCGCGCGTTGTCGAGGTCGAAGCGGGCGAAGCGCAGGAGCGCCACGGCGCGGCGGCGGGCGTCCCCGACCCGCTCGGCGATCGCGCGCATGGCCTCGAGCTCGCGGAGCTGCTCGTGGGGGCGCCCGGAGAAGCGGAGGATCTGCTCGCGGCCCTCGTGGGCGCGGAAGCGGGCCTCGTCCTCGTCCGGGCCGAGGAGCTGGAGCGCGCGACCGAAGAAGCGGAGCGCGTCGCGGTTCGAGTAGACGGCCAGCGCTCCGTCGGCGGCGTCGAGGTAGGCGCGGGCGGCGGCCGCGCGCTCGCCGGCCTGCTCGAGGTGGCGGGCGATGCGGCCGGGGCCGACGGGGCGCTCGAGGTTCGCCAGGTGCTGGGCGATGCGGCGGTGCATGCGCGCGCGGTCGTCGAGGTCCGTGGCCTCGTAGGCGACCTGGCGCACGACGGCGTTCGGGAAGTTGAAGGCGCCGCCGGGCGTGGTCTCGATGAAGCCGCGCTCGGCGAGCTTCTCGAGGGCGGGCTCGATGTCCTTGCCGGCGAGCTGGGCGAGGTCGGCCTGCTCGAGGCCCGCGCCCGCGACGGCGAGCCAGCGGAGCGCGTGCCGCTCGGCCTCGCTCAGCTCGTCGAGGCGCGCCGCGACCACGCCCTCGAGGGTCGTCGGGAGCTGGATGGGCACGCCGGGCTTGCGCACGACCTTCCGGCGCGGCCCGTCGCCATCGACCTTCACGACCCCCCGCTCGAGGAGCGCGTCGACCAGCTCGAGCACGAAGAAGGGGTTCCCGCCGGCCCGGTTCTCGATCGACTGGAGCACCTCCTCGGGCACCTCCGCGTCGAAGCGCGCCGCGACCAGCTCCTCCCGCGCCTCGGGCGCGAGCTCGCCGAGCTCGATGTGGGGCACGCCGCGAAAGACCGCCTCGAGGCGCTCGTCGGGGCGGGTGCTCATCAGCACCAGGCAGGGCACCTCGTAGGTGCGCTGGCGCATGGCGCGGAGCAGCTCCAGGCTCGGCGCGTCGGCCCATTGGAGCGCGTCCACCCAGACCACGACCGGGCCGCGCGCGCTGAGGACGCGGACGAGGAGCTCGACGACCCGGCGGATGAGCTGGCTCCGGTCGGCGCCCTCGTCGCGCTCGCCGGCGTCCACCCCGAAGAGGGGGCGCACCGCCCGGCCGAGCTCGCGGCGCGCCGCCGGGTCGTCCACGGCCTTGGCGATCAGCGCCTCGATGGCCGTGCAGGCCTGCGCCGCCGTGGCCTCCTCACCGACCCCGGCCGCCGAGCGGAGGAGCTGCGTCACGGCCGAGTAGGGGACGTCCACGCTGCCGTAGCCGGACTCGCAGCGGAGTATCGTCGGTGGCACGTCGAGCGACTCGAGGGCGCCGCGGACGAGCGCCGTCTTGCCCACGCCGAGGTCGCCGACCACGGCCACGAACTGGGTCCGGGACGCCTCCACGGCTTCGTCGTAGAGCCGGCGGACGGTCTCCACCTCCTCACGGCGACCGATGAGGCTGACCTGGCCGAGGTCGAGGTCCGCCTCGCGCTCCTCCTGGGTCCGCGCCCCGCGGAGCGCCCAGGCCTTGATGCTGCGGGGCACGCTCCCGTGCTCGGTGCGCACGTCGACCTCGCGCACCTCTTCCTCGTCGAAGGCGAAGTCACGCCGTATCAAGCGATACACGTCGCCCGCCACGAGGATCTGGTCCCGATCGCCCGCCTCTGCGAGCTTCTCGGCGACCTCGAGGACGTTCCCCACCGGCGCGTAGCGCAGGAGCCGCCCGGTCAGATCACGCACGGTGGAGACCATGCCCCGCGACATGCCGAGGGAGGCGCTCATGGTGACGAGCGCATCGGCCGAGAGACCCTCCAGCGCCTCGATCGTATCGGTCGCGATGCGGGTGGCCTTGAGCGGGTCGTTCACCGAGGCCTTGCCGAGGCCGACGATGAAGCGGAAGCGGCCCTGGCCGGGACCGTCTGGCCAGGAGAGGACGGCGTCCGCCTTGTAGGAGACGTCGTCGAGCACCTTCACGGCCTCCTCGCTGAGCGTGGCCTCGTCGTCCCCCTCGCCGCGCACGCGGCCGGCGACGACGACGACCCGGCGCCGCTCGCGCACCTCGCGGGCGCCGACGTCGGAGAAGACGGTCGCGCCGCCGGCGAAGGTCTGAACGGCGCGGGCCTCGCGGGTCTCGGGGCTGGTGCGGACGCGCGGGGCGACCTCGGCGATGAAGCCCTCGAGCTCCTCGGCGGTCCAGAGCTGGTCCTCGAGGTGGAGGTACTGCGTGAGGACGTTCGCCATGGAGCGGGCGGATTGGTAGCGCTCCTCGCGGTCGGCGGCGGTGGCGCGGCGGACGATGCGCTGGAGCGGGCGGGGGACGTGCGGGTCGACCTCCTGCGGGAGCGTGAGCTGGCCGTCGCGCACCTTCTCGAGCACGTCGAGGCCGCTCTGCCCCGGATACATCGCGCGGTTCATGAGCAGCTCGGCGAGGAGGACGCCGAGCGAGTAGACGTCGCTGCGCTGGTCGACGCGCTCGCCGCGGGCCTGCTCGGGCGACATGTAGGCGAACTTGCCTTTGATGACGCCCGTCTCCTCCGAGACCATGCGCGCCTTGGCGATCCCGAAGTCGGCGACCTTCACGATGCCGTCGTAGGTGAGCAGGACGTTCTGGGGGCTCACGTCACGGTGGACGATGTCCATGGGGACGCCGCTCGCGTCCTTGCGGCGGTGGGCGTAGTCGAGCCCCTTGGCGACCTCCTGCACGAGGTAGGCGCAGAGCGCGTAGGGGAGGCGCTTGGACTTGCGGCGGGCGGCGGAGACGAGGCGGCCGAGGTCGAGGCCGTCCACGAACTCCATGGCGAGGATGTAGTCGCGCTTGATCTGCTCGAAGGCGTAGACCTGCACGATGTTCGGGTGGTTCAGGCGCATGGCGACCTTCGCCTCGTCCACGAACATCGAGATGAACTTGTGGCTGCGCGCGAAGCTCGGGAGGACGCGCTTGACCACGAGGATCTTCTCGATGCCCTCGGCGCCCGTGGACTTGGCGAGGAAGACCTCGGCCATGCCGCCGGTGCCGAGGCGGCGGATGATCCGATAGCGGCCGAGCTGGTCCGGCAGGTCGCTGCCCATGCGCCGCGCATGGTAGACGAAATGGGCGACCCGCGTCGCGTCCCACGGGCGGATCCGGGGGCGCGGAGGATCGCTGGAGGCCGCCCGGAGGTCGCCCGGAGGCCGCAGGAGCTCGCAGGAGATCGCAGGAGCTCGCAGGAGATCGCAGGAGACCGACGCAGAGGTCCTCGCGCGGCCGCCCGGTCCGGGGCCTGCGACGCGCCCGACGCCGGGCTCGCGACCGATCGAGGCGCGCGCCGGCGCGATGCTGGTAGCATCCCCGCCATGATCCCCTTGGCTCGCCCCGCTCTCGGGGACCGCGAGGTCGACGCCGTCGCGGCCGTGCTGCGCTCGGGCATGCTCGTCCAGGGACCGCTCGTGGAGCGCTTCGAGGCCCTGCTCGCCGAGCGCTGCGCGCGCCGCTTCGGCGTCGCCGTCTCGAGCGGCACGGCCGCGCTCCAGCTCACCTTCCGCGCCCTCGGCGTCGGCCGCGAGGACGCGGTGGTGGTGCCGGCGCTGACCTGGCCCTCCCCGGCCCACGCGGCGGCGGAGCTCGGCGCCCGCGTCCGGCTCGTCGACGTGGACCCGGCCGAGTGGAACGCGCCCCCGGAGGCCTACGCGAAGCACGCGGACGCGGCGGCGGCGGTGGTGATCGACCAGTTCGGCAACCCGGCCCGGCCCCCGCACTTCGAGGGGCCGGTCGTCGAGGACGCCGCCTGCGCGCTCGGCTCGCTGCTGGCGAGCGGCCGGCCCTGCGGGAGCCTCGGTGTCGCCAGTTGCTTCAGCTTCCACCCGCGGAAGATCCTCACCACCGGCGAGGGCGGCGCCATCCTCACGGACGACGAGGGGCTGGCGGAGGAGCTCCGCAGCCTGCGCAACCACGGGCTGGAGGGCCCGGGGCGCTTCCGCCGGCCGGCCGCGAACCACCGGCTCACGGAGATGCAGGGCGCGCTCGGCGTGGAGCAGATGGGGCGGCTCGACGACCTCCTCGCGCGCCGGCACACGCACGCCGTCGCGCTCCGCGACGCGCTGGAGGGACACGTCGAGCTGCAGGTCGCCGCCGAGGGCGCCCGACCCAACCACCAGACGCTCGGGGCGATCCTGCCGGAGGGAGTCGACCGCGATACGTTCCTGGAGCGCCTGCGCGAGCTGGGCGTGCAGGGCGGGCGGCTGAGCTATGCGCTCCATCGGCTTCACACGCTCCCGCGGCCGGACGAGTCGCTCGAGGTCACCGAGCGCGTGGTCGATCGGGGCGTCGCGCTGCCGCTCTTCCCGTCCATGAGCGAGGCCGAGCGGCGCACGGTGGCGGACGCAGTGCGGAGCACGATCGATACGCTACGAGGCGGCTCGGACGCGACGCAGGGAGGCGCTTCAGGGTGAGGGAAGGCGGACGCGAGCAGGGCGACCGAGACGTCGTCCTGGAGGTGAAGGGGCTTCAGAAGACGTTCCGCATCGGCTTTCTGCGCAAGCGCGTGGAGGCCGTCCGGGGCGTCGACTTCGCCGTTCGTAAGGGCGAGATCTTCGGGCTCCTCGGGCCCAACGGGGCCGGCAAGACGACGACCATCAAGTCGATCCTGCGGCTGATCTTTCCGAGCGCCGGGACGATCCGGATCTTCGGCCTGCCGCCGGAGCGGCGCGAGTCCATGCATCGCGTTGGATACATGCCGGAGAACCCGTACGTGTATCAGTACCTGAAGCCGCTCGAGTTCCTGGATCTGTGCGGGCGGCTCATGGGCATGAAGGCGAAGGAGCGCGCCGAGCGGGCCGAGGCGATGCTCGAGCAGGTGGGGCTGGCGCACGCGAAGGACCGGCCGATCGGCAAGTTCTCCAAGGGCATGATGCAGCGGGTGGGGCTCGCCCAGGCGCTCCTCCACGACCCGGAGCTGCTGGTGCTCGACGAGCCCATGAGCGGCCTCGACCCGCTCGGGCGCAAGGAGATCCGCGACATCCTTCTCGAGCAGCGGCGACGCGGGAAGACGCTCGTCTTCACCAGCCACATCCTCAGCGACGTGGAGATGCTCTGCGATCGCGTAGTGATCCTGCAGCGCGGGAAGGTGACGGCGCGGGGCAAGCTGAGCGAGCTCCTCGCCAGCGACGTGGCCCACGCGGAGGTCGAGCTGGCCGGCGTGGAGGCCGCGGTGCGCGAGGCGCTCGAGGGCGTGGCCGGCGCCGAGCTGCACGACGCCGAGGCGCGGCTGCTGGTGACGGTCGAGGAGGCGCAGCTGAACGCCGTGCTGCGCGCGGCCCTCGACGGCGGCGCGCGGGTGGTGGCGGTCCGCCCGCAGCGGCGCTCGCTCGAGGCGCTCTTCGTCGAGGAGGCGGCGAAGGGCGCGAAGGACCCGGAGCCCGAGGGCGGAGCCGCCGAGGCCCGACCCGACTGACCCCGTAGCCCGGCCCCACGGAGCCGCGTCNCGNGTACCCACGAAGAACCGACCCGTGTGACGCGAGCGCAGCGAGCGCCGAGGGCCCCACGGGCCCGCTGGTAAGCCAAAGATAGCGAGCGCCAGCGAGCGGANGACGCNNCTGCGAAGGGGAGCGCCCCCATCTCCGCCCCNTAGCCCGGCCCCACGGAGCCGCGTCACCGTACCCACGAAGAACCGACCCGTGTGACGCGAGCGCAGCGAGCGCCGAGGGCCCCACGGGCCCGCTGGTAAGCCAAAACAGACGACGCTCAGCCCGGGAGTCGGTACTCGCCGGAGCGGCGCCGCTCGTTCGAGCGGAAGAGGTCCCGCAGCGCTTCGGCGGCCCCGCTCGGGCGGTCGTAGGCGATCCCCGCGTCGACCACCCGCAACTCGTCGTGCTCCACGTCCCCCTCGAGGTCGAGGAGCGCGCGCGCCGGCGCCAGGAACACCGCCCACCAGGGACGCAGCGCCGGGTCCCGCGGCAGCGCGAAGAGCTCCACGTCGGTCCCCCCGAGCCGCAAGAGGCCGAGCGGCCCGAAGGCGCCGCCCCCCACCGCCGCCGCCGCCTCGGCCGCCGCCACGAACTCCTCGATCCCGGCCAGCGCCCGCACGAAGCGCGTCATCGCCTCCGCGCCCCCGACCACCCCCACGCGCACCGGCCCCTCCACGCCCGCGCGCCGCAGCCGGGTCGCCGCCGCCCGCATGGCCGGGACCTCCTCCTCGCTGCACAGGCGCACGCGGTGCACCGGGTCGAAGGGCTGCAGCGCCCCGCGCGCGTGCAGCGCCGCCACCGCCTGCAGCACCTCGAGGTCGTGCGCCGGCACCAGGTCGAGGAGCTCGCGGATCGGCCGCGGGTCGTCGAGCACGGCCATCACCTGCTCCACCACCGCCGCCGACGCGCCCTCGACGTGCCCGGGCCGCAGCGCGAGGTGCACCGGCGCGTCCAGCGGCGGGAGCTCCCCCGCGAGCGCCGCCCGTTCGTCCGCGCGCTGCACCGCCTCGAGCAGGAGGTGGCTCGTGTCCCGATCGATGCGCGTCCGCCGGGGCCGCCTCCCGGGGTGGAAGACGAACTGCCCCTCGCGCAGCCCGAGCACGCGGAAGAGCGCCTTCTCCCCGGTCACCTGCGCCTGCCGCGGATGCCCCGCCCAGCCCTGCGCGCAGGTCGCGTCCACGACCCGCCCCGCCGCCAGCCAGAGCTCGCCCGTCTGCGCCCCCGCCTCGACGCGCAGCAGCCCCGTCCGCTGGTTCTGCGCGAAGACCTGCAAGAGGTCGAAGAGCGCCACCTGCCCGAGCTCCCCCTCGAGCTCCGGCTGCTTGGGCGGCTCGCGCCGCGCGCGGATCACCTCGTGCACCCGCGCCGCGACCTCCTCCGCGTGAAAGGGCTTCACGATCGGCTCGACGCGCGCGTGGAGCGCCGCCAGCTCGCTCGGGTCGCCGCGCCCCATCACGAAGACGTGCGCGTCGGCGGTCCGCGGGTTGTCGGCGAGCACGTCGAGGAAGGTCCGGATGTCGAGCGCCTCCACCTGCCAGTCGACGAGGACCACCTCGGCGGGGAGGTCCACGGCATGCTCGAGCCCCTGCCGCCCATCGGTCGCGAGCGCCACGTGGTGGCCGCGCTCGCGCAGGCTCCTCGCGAGCAGATCGAGCGTGTCCCAGTCGCCGTCGACGACCAGCACGCGCCCGCGCACCTCGCTCCGCTCGAGGCTCTCCGCCGACATCGAGGGCCGGCCCGTCGTCCGCCGCGTCACTCGCCGAGCTCCGGCTGGAGGTGGTAGGTGCGCTGGAGCGCGGTCACGAGCCCGTCGACCAGGTCCACGTTGGAGGCGTGGTAGGCGAAGAGCGCGTCCCCGAGCCGCGCCGGCGTCTCGACGCGCCGCGCCGCGAGCAGATAGCCGCCGAGCTCGGTCAGGCCGAGCAGGAGCACGCGCTCGGTGAGCCGCGGGTCGGAGACGGCGAGCCGCCGGGGCTCGTCCGCCGGGCGCCCGCTCCCGTCGAGCACCCAGCCCCGCACCGGGCCGAGGTCCGGCCGGTCGAGCACGCCGAGGAGCGCCCCCGCCAGCCCCTCGTCGCCGGCGACGTAGACCACGCCCGGCACCCGGTGGCTCGCCGCGTCCTCCACGAGCGCCTGGCCAATGCGCGGCAAGAGCTCGCGCGGCAGGAGCGCGTGCTGCGCGTCGTCCGCGTGGGCCGCCTCGAGCGCCGCGTCGAGGGTGAAGCCGCCGTCGCCGTGCACGACGACGCCCCGGTCGTCGCCGACGAGCCGATCGAGCGCGTCCCAGAAGGGCATCTCGGCGAGCCCGAGGCGCCGCCAGACCCCGCGGCTCGATTGATCGGCGCGGCGGCGCGAGGTGCGGAGCAGGCGCCCGAGATCCGAGCCGTCGACCGGATAGACGGCGATGCCGCAGGCGAGGTCGAGGCTCGAGAGATCGACGCCGACCTCCGCGAGGAGCGCGTCGAGCTCCGGCAGCGCCGCGAAGCGCGCGCGGATGCGGCGGCGAGCGGCGAGCGCGCCGAGCAGACCCGTCTCCGGGAGGAGCAGATAGAACTCGTCCTCCTCGACGCGCGCGAGGACGTCCGAGTCGCGCACGGCGGCGAGGACCGCGTCGGTCACGAGACGGCGGAGGCCGAGGCGCGCGTCCGGCGGCAAGCGGTGCGCGTGGGCCTCGAGGCCGGTGAGCCCGAGCGTGATCAGGGCGAAGCGGCGGCCGTGGCGCGCCGCGCGATCGATCTCCCGGCCCGCCACGTCGCCGAAGTAGGCGAAGGTGTAGGCGGAGGTGTCGGGATCCTTCAGGCCCGTCCGCGCGATCGCGTCGACCTTCCGCGCCGCCATCAGCGCGGCCGTCCCGAGCGACGCGACGATGCCGAGCGCCTCGCGCGCCCCCTCGTCGAGCGGGGCGAGGGGCACGAGCACGGCGCAGGCGTTGACGTCCTGCTCGCCGAGGAAGAGGAGGCGCAGCACGGCCTCGTCCTCCTGCACCGGCTCCGTCGGATCGAAGGCCGCGAGGGCCTCCTCGTCGAGGCTCTCGGGGAGGTCCGCGCCGTCGGCCACGGTCGCCGTGCGGAGGTAGCTGTTCGCGCCCGGATAAGGCGGCACGTAGATGGCCCCGGCGGCGAGCTCGAGCTCCTCGGCGCAGGTGCGCAGGATGCGCTCGGCGACGATGCGGTGGTCGGTCTCGGCGACGAAGGCGGCGCAGCGCGCGTAGGTGGCCGTGCGCGCCTTGCCGCGGCGGGCCTGCTCCCCGAGCGCGTTGCGCTGCGCGACGAGCATGCGCCGTTCGCGGGCCCGGTCGATGGCGACGAGGAGCGCGTCCCCGGTCAGCGGGCGCATGACCGTCTGGGTGACGCCGAGGGCCATCGCGTGGGAGGCCTCCTCGAGGTCCTGCGGGGTGGTCACGACGAGGACGTCGACGAGCGGGTGGAGGGCGCGGAGGTGGTGGACGAGCGCGAGGCCGTCGCCGCGCGGGAGCGAGAGGGAGACCAGGGCGACGTCGACGTCACCGCGGGCGAGGCGCTCCAGGGCGTCCGGCACGCGGAGGGCGATCTCGACGGCGTCGCCACGCTCCTCGAGCACGCGGGCGGCGAAGCGTCCGTCGCGGGCGTCGGCGGCGACGACGAGGATGCGGAGCCGGAGCGGATCGTTCATGGGGCCGCCATCGCTGCGCTCGTCGGTGCGCTCATCGGCGTGCTCATCGCTGCGCTCATCGGTCCGCTCATCGGTCCGCCGCGTCGTCCAGCACACCGTCGAAGACGTGGCGGGCCGGGCCGCGCATCATCACGGGCTCGCCGGGGGCGCCGACGGTGATCGTCAACGTGCCGCCGGGGAGGTGGATGGGGAGGGGCGCGTGCCGCTCCGCGCGCCCGGTCTCGACGGCGGCCACGGCCGCCGCGCAGGCGCCCGTGCCGCAGGCCCGCGTCCAGCCGGCGCCGCGCTCGTAGACCGCGAGCTCGAAGCCCGCGTGCGCGGGGCGGGCGAAGCCGACGTTCACGCCCTCGGGGAAGCGGGCGTCCTCCTGCACGCGCGGGCCGAGCGAACCGCGGCGGGCGCCCACGTCGTCGAAGGTGACGGCGTGCGGGTTGCCCATGCTCACGGCGGTGACGCGCAGCCCCTCGAGGAAGGGCGCGTCGACGAGCGGCGCGGCGGCGTCGACGGGGACGTCCGCGGGCGCGAGGCTCGGCGCGCGCATGGCGACCTCGACCTCGGCGCCGCCCTCCCCGCGCAGGAGGCGACAGGCGTGGGGGCCCGCGCCGGTCTGCACGACGACCTCGTCGCCGCCCGGGAGGGCGTCGACGCGCGCGAGGTGCCAGACCACGCAGCGGAGCCCGTTGCCGCACATCTCCGGCACGCTTCCGTCCGCGTTGATCACCCTCATGGAGGGCGACGCGCGATCGACGAGGAGCACGCCGTCGGCGCCGACGCCGAGGTGGCGATCGCACCAGGCGATGGCCTGCGCCGGGGAGACGTCGGACAGCTCGGCGCGCTCGATCACGACGAAGTCGTTGCCGAGCCCTTCGTACTTCGCGAAGCGGACGGGCATGCGCCCCCCGGTCGTAGCACGCCGAGCCGGCGTTGGGGCCGCCTCGGCGTCGGGCAGGCCCCGGCGCCCCCCGTTCGGGGGAGCTCGAAGAAGGGCGGCGTTCGGTCCGCGGAGAGAGCCCGGAGGAGCGCCCCGGGCGCCGCCGCTCAGGTGAAGTCCGCGCGATCGAGGCCCAGCTTCTTCATCCGGCTCTGCAACGTGGAGGGCTCGAGCCCCGGGCGCCGCCGCTCAGGTGAAGTCCGCGCGATCGAGGCCGAGCTTCTTCATCCGGCTCTGCAACGTGGAGGGCTTGAGCCCCAGGAGCGCGGCCGCGCCGTCGTCCCCGTAGATCTTCCCGTCGGTGCGCTTCAGGACCCGCGCGACGTGCTGCCGCTGCACCTCGTCGAGCGTCGGGAGGGCGCCGTCCGACGAGCGGCTCGGGGGGAGCGGCGCCACCCGGCGCGGCAGGTCGAGGTCGCCGAGCCGCAGCCGCCCATCGGGCGAGAGGATCGACGCGCGCTCCAGCACGTTCGCCAGCTCGCGGAGGTTCCCCGGCCAGTCGTAGCTCCGCAGGCGCGCCACGAGATCCGCGTCGGCGCGCGCCCGGCGGCCCGTGCGCCGCGCCTGCTCGTCGAGCATCGCCTCGACCAGGGCGGGCAGGTCCTCGAGGCGCTCGCGCAGCGGGGGCAGCTGCAGCGGGAAGACCGCGAGCCGGTAGTAGAGGTCCTCCCGGAAGCGCCCCTTCCGCGCCGCCGCCTCGAGGTCCACGTGCGTCGCCGCGAGGACCCGCACGTCGACCCGCCGCGTCTGGTCGCTGCCCACGGGCTGGAAGGTGCCCTCCTGCAGCACGCGCAAGAGCTTCGCCTGGAGCGCCAGGGGCAGCTCGCCGATCTCGTCGAGGAGCAAGGTGCCGCCGTTCGCGACCTGGAAGCGCCCGGGCCGATCGCGCGTCGCGCCGGTGAAGGCCCCCTTCACGTGCCCGAAGAGCTCGCTCTCGATCAGCGTCTCGGGGATCGCCGCGCAGTTGATCGTCACGAAGGGCTGCTCCCGACGCTCGCTCCAGAGGTGGATGGCGCGGGCGAGGCGCTCCTTGCCCGTCCCCGTCTCGCCGGTGATCAGTACGGGCGTGCGCGTCGAGGCGACCTGCTTGGCGCGCGTGACGATCTTCCGGACGGAGGGGCTCGAGCTGCTCTCGAGGACCCCGTGCGGGTCCCCCCCGAGCGCGTCCTCGAGCGCCGCGGCATGCGCGCGCCCGTCCTCGTTGAGGCGCGCGAGCACGGCCCGCTGGCGCGCGTTCTGGATCGCGAGGGCGAGCACCTGCGCGTAGACCTCGACGAGGTTCACGGTCGCCGGCGCGTAGGTCTCGCAGCGGGAGCGATCGAGCGTGAGCACGCCGAAGCGATCGTCGCCCGCGCAGAGGGGCACGACCATGCAGGCGTGCCCCGGCGGCAGGTCGAGGATGTCGTCGAAGGGGTCCCCGTCGCCGTGGACGTGGTCGTCCTCCGTGTAGGCGCGGGCCCGGCGCGTCTCCAGGGCCTCCCGGATCGTCGGGAAGCGCGCGAGCGAGAGCCGATGCTCGCGCACCTCGCCCGCGAGCGGACCCCGGGCGGCGCGGACCACCAGCTCGTCCCCATCGAGCTCGAAGACGGTCGCCAGGTCGTACTCGGCGAGGCGCGCGACCCAGTCGAGGCCCCGCCGAAGCAGGTCGTCGAGACCCTCGTCGGTGCCCGCGAGCTGAACGAGCTGCGCGAGGTCGGCGGTGAGGTCGAGGAGCTTGGCCATGCCCCAGTCTGCGCCACGAATCACCGAAATGCCAGTGCTCAAACACCGACATATCAGTGTCACCGAAATATCGGTTCTCCCGCTCCCGCTCCAACTCACTGAAATCGTTGGGTAAGCGTGCGTGGCACGGCTCCTGCCCTACCTCGTCGTGGCACGCCACCCACGAGGAGAACCCCATGATCAGCGTTGGACGACCCTTCCCCGACTACCGCCTGCAAGCCGTGATGCCCGACCGCTCCTTCGCGGAGCTCGCCGGCGACTCGCACCCCGGCAAGTGGCGCGTGGTCTTCTTCTGGCCGATGGACTTCACCTTCGTCTGCCCGACGGAGATCGCGGAGTTCGGTCGACGCCACGGCGACTTCGCGGACCGGGACGCCGTCGTCCTCGGCGCGAGCACGGACACGCACTTCGTCCACCTGGCCTGGCGCAACGACCACCCGGACCTGAAGGACCTGCCCTTCCCCATGCTCGCGGACACGAAGCGCGAGCTCAGCGAGGCCCTCGGCGTGCTCCACCCCGAAGAGGGCGTGGCCCTGCGCGCCACCTTCATCGTCGACCCGGACGGCGTCGTCCGCTGGGTGAGCGTCAACGACCTGAGCGTGGGCCGCAGCGTGCCCGAGGTGCTCCGGGTGCTGGACGCGCTCCAGACCGACGAGCTCTGCCCCTGCAACTGGGAGCGTGGCGAGGCCACGCTCGAGGTCTGAGGAGGATCGCCATGGAGAAGATCGACGCCCTCCGCTCGCGGCTCCCGGACGACGCGCGGGACCTGAAGCTCAACCTGCAGAGCGTGCTCACGAACAGCAGCCTCGAGCCGCGGCAACGCTGGGGTGTGGCCCTGGCGGTGGCGCACGCGCTCGACGCGCCGGCGCTCCGCGAGGCCGTGCTCGGCGACGCGGCCGCCGAGGTGGACGACGCGACGCTCTCGGATGCCCGGGCGGCCGCCGCCCTCATGGGCATGAACAACGTCTACTACCGCTTCCGCCACTTCATGGACCACGCCGGCGCGGCCGAGGACTACGCGCTCCCCGCGCGGCTGCGCATGAACCGCATCGCCCGGCCCGCGACCGACAAGGAGAGCTTCGAGCTCTACTGCCTCGCCGTGAGCGCCGTGGCCGGCTGCGAGCTCTGCGTCACCAGCCACGAGAAGGTCGTCCGTCAGGCCGGCCTGAGCGCCGAGCAGGTGCACGACGCGGTGCGCATCGCGGCCGTCCTCGCCGGCGTCGCGACCGCGCTCCGCTTCACACCCTGAGCGGCCGCCCCACCGACCTCCACCGCGTCGGCTCCCGGGCGCCTCCGCCGCGTGGGCCCCGAGCGCCTCCGCCGTGCTCTCCCCACCGGCGCTCTCCCCCACAGGCGCTCTTTCGCTCCGCGCTCTCCCCCACCGGCGCTCTCCCCATCGACCGCGCCGACCCCCTCGCCCGGCCGCCCGCTCGCTCCCCCGTGCGCGGGCGGACCGGCCATGACCCCGAACCTCCCGTACGAAGGAACCGCTCGCCATGACCTCCCTCGCCCCCGCTCTCGCTCCCTCCGCGCGCCGCGCGCTCGCCGAGGGCCTCGCCGGCGTCTTCGCCGACACCTACTCGCTC
Organism: Sandaracinus sp.; assembly: GCA_002699025.1. Lineage (GTDB taxonomy): Bacteria > Myxococcota_A > Polyangia > Polyangiales > Houyiibacteriaceae > Houyiibacterium > Houyiibacterium oceanicum. The sequence continues at coordinate 17,512 of PABA01000234.1, forward strand.
TACCTGACGACCCAGCGCTTCCACTGGAACGTTGAGGGCCCGCACTTCCAGTCGCTCCACGCGCTCTTCCAGAGCCAATACGAGGGGCTCGCGATGGCCATCGACGCGCTCGCGGAAGCGATCCGCGCGCTCGGCTTCTACGCCCCGGGCACCTTCCGGGAGATGGAAGGCCGGGCGTCGCTCGCGCAGCCCGAGGCGCGCTTCGACGCGGCCGGCATGGTGCGCTTTCTCGCCGACGCGCACGGCCAGGTCGCTGCGCGCGTGCGGGAGCTGCTCCCGGCCGTCGAGCCGAAGGGCGCGGAGCTGGTCGAGAACCTCCTGATGGCGCGCCTCGAGGCGCACGACGAGGCGGCGTGGATGCTTCGCGCCAGCCTCGGCGAGGGGTCCGAGGCGCTCTGACCGACCGCGACCGCCCCGCCTCGGCGAAGGGCCGCGAACCGCCCGGCCGCGAACCGCCCGGCGCTCCCGACCGGGGCCCCTCAGCGGCAGGGCAGCGGGCGGGTCTCCGAGGTGACCTCGAAGCAGTAGGCGACCATCGCGCTCCCGCAGAGGCTCTGGCAGTCCCACCAGGTGACGTCCTCGCCGCAGGCGCCGTTGCCCGAGTCGTAGCCGTCCAGGCAGCCACCGGGCCCGCAGCCCCCGCAGCCGTTCCGATCGGGCGGCTCCGTGTTCGCCGGGTCGCAGTCGTACTCCCAGAACGGCCGCTGGGGCTCGTAGATCAAGCACTGGGGGACGCCGCCGAGGAGGCGGAAGTCGCCGCAGCCGAGGACGCCCTCGTCGTTCATGCAGTAGTCGAGGCCCTCGCGGCAGCGATGGTGCGTCGGCTCCACGAAGTACTCCGTCTGGCCCGGGAAGGCGTCGGGGTTGGCGTCGTCGCAGTCGCCGCCGGCGAGGGAGAAGCCCGGGTCGCCGGGGCAGCCGCGCCGGACGCCCGCGCCGAAGCCGTCGCCGTCGCCGTCCACGTAGCCGCTCGGCGGCACGCCCAGGCCCGGGTCGCCGTCGTCGCAGTCGTAGTCCGTCGCCGTCGGCGCCAGGTCGACCGTGCGGTCCGGGCAAGTGCGGCAGGCGCTGTCGACCGGGTCGCCCGGCGCCGGCACCGCGTCCCGGTCGGCGTCCGCGTAGCAGGGGAAGCGCATGGACGCGTCGCCGTCGTAGGTCTCGTCGACCACGCCGTCGCAGTCGTCGTCCTCGTCGTTGCAGACCTCCGGGAGCGGCATGATCGAGCAGCTCGCGTCGTTCCAGCGACCGTCCACGCAGGTCTGCGTGCCGGCCGAGCAGCGCCCCGCGAGCATGCAGTCACGCGTCTGGCCGTCCGTGCAGTCGCAGCCTTCGGGCGGGTTGTTCGGGATCCCGTCGCAGTCGTCGTCGACCATGGCCTCGTCGCAGCGGTCGCGGGCGGCCGGGTTCACGCCGCGGGCCAGGTCGTCGCAGTCGTCCGCGCCGGGGGCGAAGCCTTCGGGGGGCGTGCAGCCGAGGCGCTCCTCGGCGTCCGGGTCCGCGCTACCCACGCCGTCGCCGTCGACGTCCTCGCGGAAGACGAGCTGCACGCCCTCGTCGATCATGCCGTCGCAGTCGTCGTCGGCGCCGTTGCAGACCTCAGGGGCCGTGGGGTTCGCGCCCGGGTTGCGGTCGTCGCAGTCGCGGCCGCACTCCTCGCCGTTGCAGCAGCGGAGGTCCGCCCAGCCGTCGCCGTCCACGTCGCGGAAGCCGAAGGTGAGGGGATCGCAGTCCTCGTCGAGACCGTCCTCGTCGCAGACCTCCGCGTTCCCGGGGAAGCGACCGGGGTGCATATCGTCGCAGTCCGTGCCGCCGCAGCGGGCGTCGCGGACGCCGTCGCCGTCCACGTCGGTCTCGCAGCCGCCCGTGCACTCGCGCGCGTCTTCGTCGCAGCCGCGGCCTTCGCAAGGCCCGAGCGCGCGGACGCAGCCGACGGCGCTCGCGAGGGGCGAGGTCGGCACGCAGGCCTCCTCGCCGTTGCAGAAGACCCCGTCGTCGCAGTCCGCGTCGGTCTCGCAGATGGGCCCGAGCGGGCCGCCCCCACCGTCTTCCCCGCAGGCCAGTAGAGCGAGGGCGCCGAGGACGAGCGCAGGGGCGGAGTGCCGCATGACCGGAACAGTACACGAGTGGGTGCGGCGAGGGCGTGGACGCCGGGGCGCGCCGGGCGCGCATTGGATGGGCTGGCGCGGCGTCGTAGGATGCGGGCGATGGGCGCCGAATCGGACGAGGCACGCGAAGAGGACGCGGTGGAGGAGGAGGCGCGGGCGGGCGGCGACGCGGACGCGGAGGCCGGCCCGGACGCCGAGGCGGAAGCCCACGCGGACGCCGAAGCCGAAGCCGACGCGGACGCCGCCCCCGACGCGGACGCCGCCCCCGACGCCGCAGCAGATGGGACGGCCGACACCGAAGCCGAGGCCGACGGAGACGCCCCCGACGTCTCGGCGGATGGGACAGCCGAGTCGGGAGCCGATGCCGACGCCGAAGCCGAGCCGGGAGCCGACGCGGGAGCGGAAGCGGAAGCAGAAGCCGAGCCGGGAGCCGACGCCGGAGCGGAAGCCGAGTCGGGAGCCGATGCCGACGCAGGAGCGGAAGCGGAAGCAGAAGCCGGCGCCGAAGCAGAGACCGACGCCGCCGAAGCCGACGCAGGAGCGGAAGCAGAAGCCGGCGCCGGAGCAGAGACCGACGCCGACGCCGACGAGCGCGACCCGGACACCGGCTTCACCGCCGCCGAGGCCGCCGCCCTGCCCGACCCCAAGGCCCGCCTCGAGGCCGAGGCCAAGGCCGCCGAGGCCGCCCTCGAGCGCGCCCGCCTCGCCGCCTCCGCCACCAAGAAGGACGCGAGCTACCCGACCGCCGACGCCTCCTCCCAGCGCTACGCCGGCTGGGGCTGCCTGGCGCTGCTCGCGCTCCTCACGTTCGGCTTCTGGTTCGTCTTCCACAACGCCTTCGACCGGCTCACGGCGCTCGAGTCCAACAGCACGACGCACTTCGAGGACGTCACCACCGGCTACCACCAGGACACGCCGGACCGGACGCGCCGCGCGCCGAACCGGGAGCGCATCGAGTGGGAGCACGACTTCGGCCTCGCGCTCGCCCGCGCCGAGTCCCAGCGCAAGCCGCTCCTGATCGTCTTCGAGGCGCGCTGGGCCACCGCCAGCCAGGACCTCCTCGAGGGCACCTTCTCCAACGCCGCCGTCGTCGCCTCCGTCGAGCGCTTCGTCCCCGTGCGCGTCGACCTCACGCAGCGGGGCGGCGAGAACGACCGCATCGCCGAGCGCTTCGGCGTCGACGGCCTGCCGACCGTGGTCTACCTCGCGCCCGACGGGACCCGCCTGCGGCCCGACTCCACGGACCTGGTGGACGCGCGCGACATGCAGGTCTTCCTGATGGAGGCGCACTCCTCCTTCGGCGACGACCGGCGCTTCGACCCGACGAGCGCGCCCCCGCCGCCCGTGCCCTTCGACCCGAGCGACCTCGACCGCATCCTCGCGGGTGAAGAGGGCCCGGACCCGAGCGCCGCGGACGGCACCGACCTCGACGCCCTGCTCCGGGGCGCGACCGGCGACGGCGACGACACGCCGAGCGAAGAGAGCGACGACGCCACCGATTGAGGCCGCGGCGCGACGCGACCTCCGCGCCCCGGCGTCCGACCAGGCGGTCCATCCGGGAGACGCAGCTCCGCTTCAGTCGTCCTCGAGCAGCCCGTGCTGCTTCATCTTCCGCCAGAGCGTGCTCCGGCTGATCCCGAGGATGCTCGCCGCCCGCCCCCGGTGCCCGCCCGCCCGCTCGAGCGCCCGCCGCAGCTGCTTCTCCTCCGACGAGGCCCCCTCCGGCAGCCGCTCCGGCACGTTCACCGTCGGCGCCATCGGATCCTCACCGCGAATCTCCGGCGGCAGGTCCGCCTCGAGCAGCACGCTCCCCTCGCCCATGGCGAAGGCGTACTCGATCACGTTCCGCAGCTCGCGCACGTTGCCCGGCCACTCCCAGCTCTCGAGCAGCTTCGCCGCCCCATGCGAGATCTGGTCGATCTTCCGCATGTCGTCGGCCAGCTCGTCCAGGAAGCGCCGCGCCAGCAAGGTCACGTCCTCGGGCCGCTCGCGGAGCGGCGGGATGAAGAGCGGGATGACCCGCAGCCGGTACATCAGGTCCTCGCGGAAGGTCCCCTCGTCGATCATCTCCCGCAGCGAGCGGTTGGTCGCCGAGACGATGCGCACGTCCACGGGCACCGGCTCGCGCCCGCCGACGGGGATGACCGTCTTCTCCTGCAGCACGCGCAGCAGCTTCGCCTGCAGATCGAGCGAGAGCTCCCCGACCTCGTCGAGGAAGAGCGTGCCGCCCTCCGCCAGCCGGAAGTGCCCCGGCGCGTCGCGCACGGCGCCCGTGAAGGCCCCGCGCACGTGACCGAAGAGCTCGCTCTCGAGCAGGTTCGGCGGGAGCGCCGCGCAGTTGATCGCGCGGAAGGGACCGCCCGAGCGCCGCGACGCCTCGTGGATCGCGTTGGCCACGAGCTCCTTGCCCGAGCCGGTCTCGCCCCGCACGAGCACCGTGACGTTGCGCTTGGCCACGCGCTCCACGTCGCGGAAGAGCTTCTTCATCAGCGGCGAGCGCGTCGCCATGCCCCACATCTCGACGGGCTCGTCGGGCCCCGTGCTCTCCCAGCTCTCCCCCTCGAGGGCGAGCAGCCAGCCGAGCCGCTCCCCGGCGCGCTCGAGCGGGGACGCGCGCACGTGGAGCATGCGCATGCGCCCCGACGCCGTCGGCCGCGGCACCTCGGCCGTCACCGCGCGCCCCTCGGCGAGCGCCTCGGCCACGGGGCGCTGCTCGCCCGCGCCGCAGAGCAGCGCCGGCGCCGGCACCATGCGCTCCATGGGCCCGACGAGCTCCTCGGTCCGCGGGGTCCACGCGAGCACGCGGAGCTGCGCGTCGAGCACGATCGCCGCCCCGAGCGCCTCCTCCAGCGCGGTGGTCAGCACCTCTTCGGCGTCCGCCATGGCCGTAGAGGTAGCACGGTCCGAGCGCGGAGAGGGGCCGGCGCGAGGGCGGACGGCCCGCCGTCACGCGGAGACGTCCAGAGGGGCGAGAGGTGGGCGTCCTCGGTTCGCTCCTCTCCTCTCTCGGACCGTCCGAGCGCACCGGCTCTCGCTCCGCCATCCGACCGGCCGCGTCCCGTCGACGACATCACGACGAGGCGGGGATCACCCGGGCCGCCCACTCCGCGAACGCGGCCCCCGGCGCCGCTGCGGTCCGCCCCCCACGGAACGCGGAGAGCGGAAAGCGGACGGCCGCGAGCCCCCCGAGCCCCCCGTCCGCTCCGCGAACGCGGGAGTCGCCGGCGAGCGAGGGAACCCGCGGGAGATCGGCGACACCAAAGCGTACGCACAGAAGCGCGCCGAGTGCTGGTAGCCTCGCGGTGGGAGCCGGAGGGGGCGGCACCGGTGCGTCCGCGCGACGCCACCGCGACACCGTTCTCCGGCTCCGCGGCCCGAACGCCCAACCTTTTCGCGTCCCCATGCGTCCACATCCCCAGACGATGCGCACACCGACCTTCCGCCGGCTCCTCGCCGCCCTCGGGCTCCTCGCCCTCGCGCCCCTCGCCCCCGCGGCCCCCGCGTCCGCCCAGCGCAACACGGGCCTCGAGCTCTCGCTCCACGGCGCCCCGCGCGCCGACTACGGCGGCGCCCTGCGCGTCGCCGGGGTCGCCTACGAGGTCCAGGGGCTCGCCGACCTGAAGACGCTCGCCAACGCCGAGATCGTCGCGCGCCTCCGCACCTACGAGACGCGCCCGCGCAGCTGGCGCACGGTCCGCGAAGTCACGGTGCGCGCCGACCGCGACGGCCGCTTCGCCGTCGCCGTGCCGGTCCCCGAGGAGTCCTTCGCGCGCCCGCAGCTCCAGATCGAGGTGCGCGGCGCCGGACGCACGCGCACCTGGGAGTGGACCGCCCAGCTCACCTCGCCGCTCGCCATGGACCTCCTCCTCGACCGGCGCCGCTACGAGCCCGGCGAGACCGTGCACCTCTGGGCGCGCCTCCACCGCCGCGGCGACGGCGTCCCGATCACCGGCCGCACGGCCCACGTCACGGTCACGGACCCGGCGCGCCGCCCGCTCGCGGACCGGCGCCTCCCCATCGGCGCCGGCGGCGTCGTCACCCTCGACGTGGACCTCCCGGACTCGGCCCCCGACGGACGCTACGGCGTGCAGGTGCGCCTCGACGACAGCGTGGCCGCCGCGAACGCCGGCCAGAGCTTCGAGGTCGGCCGCCGCACGGTCGAGCGCCTCCTCGTGGACGCCGCCCTCGACCAGCGCGTCGTGCCGCCCTCCGGCCGGCTCACGGGCCAGGTCCGCGTGCGCACGCCCTCCGGCGCGCCCGTCGTCGGCGCCGACGTGCAGCTCCGCCTCGGGAGCACCACCGAGGAGGTCGAGACCGACGACGAAGGCGTCGCGCCGATCCGCATGCAGGCGCCCGCCTACCTCGCCGGCGACGTCGCCGCCCAGGCCATCGCCGTGCGCGTCACGCACCCGGGCCACGGCACGCTGAGCGTCAGCGCGCCCTTCCTCCTCTCGCGCGTGGAGTGGCGCGTCGAGGCGACGCCGGAGAGCGGCGGCATCGTCCCCGAGGTGGACGCGGAGGCGCTGGTCGCCGTCGTCGATCCGCGCGGCGAGCCGGCCCCGGCGGGCACGCGCCTGAAGGTGAGCGGCGCCGCCGTGCGCGGCCGCGAGGTCACGCTCGAGGTGGACGCCCACGGCCTCGCCGTCGTGCCCCTCCGCATCGCCGACGGCGCGGCCGGCCCGATCCGCGAGGGCGACTGCGCCGGCCAGATCGCCACGCGCTTCGACGTCGAGGTGCTCGGCGAGCGCCCGGCCACGGCCACGGTCTGCGTCCGCGTCAGCCCGAAGGCGCGCGTCCGCCCGCGCGTCCTCCGGCGCGTCGTCGCCCCCGGCGGCGCGGTCGAGGTCGACGTCGCGCGCCACCCGGACGCCCGCGGGCGCCCGGTGCTCGTGGAGGCGCTCGTGCAGGGCCACGCCGTCGCGGCGACCTTCACCGAGGGCGGCCGCGCGCGCGTCCAGCTCCCGGAGGGCGTCGCCGGCGTCGTGCAGATCCGCGCCCGGCCGCTGCTGTCGCCCTCGGACGATCACCCGCTCGACGAGCCGGGCGGCGCGGCCCTCGGCGCCGGCGCCTACGACGCCGTGCTCGTCCGCCCGGAGGACGCCTTCGGCTTCTCCATCGCCGCCGAGGAGGACGTCTACGAGGTGCGCGAGACGGCCCAGCTCGCCCTCCGCACGACCCAGAGCGCGCCCGAGGCCTGGGCCGCCTTCGTGGCCCGCGATCTGGCGGCGCACGGCGGCGAGGTGCCCTGGTCGCTGAGCTGGATGCGCGGCGCCGTGAGCGCGGCCGTCGCGGCGCCGGACGGCGAGGGGGCCGAGCTCCTCCTCCGCTCGGCCCTCACGAGCGGTCTCCCGCAGGACCACGAGCCGAACCGGCCCCAGCCGCTCGTGCAGCCCTACTGGCGCACGGGGCGCTACCGGGGCGGCCAGGCGGGGACGCTCCGCGACCCGGTCGCCATGCGCAGCGAGATGCGGCGCCGCGGCGTCGGCCGCCTGATGATGACGCTCGAGCGCATCGTCGGCGGCACGGAGGCCGACCAGGCCGAGCAGCAGGGCATCGTGCAGCGCCGCGGCGGGCGCCTCGCCTTCCACCCGGACGTGATCGCCAACCTGAAGCGCGAGCGCCGCCTCGGCAGCCTCGGCGACACGCTCGGCGGCGAGACGGCCTCGCTCGCGATGATCCGCGCGGTCGACCCGTCCTTCTCCTTCGACGCGGTCGCGCGCCGCCTCGCGCGCCACCAGCTCGTGAAGCTCATGGTCGCGCTGATGCGCTTCACCGATCCGGACGACGAGAACGCCGCGCGCGCCTCCGCCGGGCAGCCGCCGGAGCGCTGGCTCTCGCGCCTGGTGCAGCTCGGCGTCCTCTCGCCGCGCGAGCTCGTCGACCCCTGGGGCAACCCCTTCGCCTTCCGGCGAGCGGCCACGCCGCGGGTCGTCATCACGGCGCGGGCGCCGAACTGGGAGCTCGTCTCGCCGGGCCCGGACGGGCGCGTGGGGACGCGCGACGACGTGCGCGATCCCTTCACGCGGATCGTGCCCCAGGGCACGCCCTACGCCGTGGCCTCCGGCGAGGACACGCTGATGAAGCAGCTCAGCACGCTCGCGCCCGGCCCGCGCGTCCTCCAGGGCATGGCGCAGGCCTACTCGACCGTGAGCCTCGCCGCGCGCGAGGAGCAGCGCGCCCGCACGGTGACGGCGACGGGTAGCGAGATGGATCAGACCCTCGGCGGGCTCGCGCTGAACGGCTCCGGCCGCGGGGGTGGCGGCACCGGCGAAGGCACGATCGGCCTCGGCAACCTGGGCTCGGTCGGCTACGGCCGGGGCGCTGGCCGGGCCGCTCCCTCGCGCCGCTCCCGCGCCTCCGCCGACGCGCCGGCCCCCGAGCCCATGGAGATGGAAGAGGCCGCCGCCGAGGACATGGACGACGGCGTCCGCCGCGAGCGCAACGCCCAGCAGCCGGCGCCCCCGCCCTCCACCTTCGGCACGCTCCGTGACGTGGTCCGCGAGCGCTTCCCGGCGACGCTGCACTTCGTCGGCCTCGTGCCCCTCGACGGCACGCAGACCATGGCCGAGCTCCCGCTGGCCGACGCGCTCACCACCTACCGGGTCGAGGCCATCGCCTGGAGTGCGAGCGGCTGGCTGACGACCGCCCAGACCGAGGTGCGCGTCGATCAGGAGGCCACCATCGACGCGCCGGTCCCGCCCTTCGCGACCGTCGGCGACGCGCTCCGCCTCCCGGTCCGGGTCGCGAACCGCACGGCCCAGCCCCTCGAGGCGAAGGTCGTCGTGGAGGCCGAGGGGCTCGAGCTCGCGCTGCCGGAGGCCCCGCGGGTGACGGTCCCGCCGCGCGACGCGGTCGAGGTGATCGTCCCGGTCACGCTCCGGCAGGTCGGCGAGGGGCACCTGCTCGTGCGCGTGCTCCGCGCCAGCGACGACGGCCCCCTCGACGCCGTGCGCCGCCCCCTCGTGGTCTGGCCCGACGCGCGCCTCGTCCGCGAGCGCCGCGAGCGCCTCCTCGAGCCCGGCGAGGGCGCGGCCGAGCTCCGCTTCGACGTGCCTGCGGACGCCACCGAGCGCGGCCCCGGCGAGCTCCGCATCGTCCCCGGCGCCGCCCTCTTCGGCGACGTCGCGGCCTACGGCGGCGCGCAGCCGCTGGCCGGCTGGGCCCTCGCGCTCCAGGGGCAGTCGATCCCCGAGGAGGTCCTCCAGCGGAGCCGCGCCCTGCTCCGCGCCGGCGACCCGGACGAGTCGCGCGACCTCTACGGCAACCCGCTGCAGATCGCGCAGGCCGTGAGCACGACCTGGCGCGACGCCACGGTCGACCCGCTCGCGCTGCGTCGCGGGCTGCGCTCCGTGAGTCGCATCCTCGGCAGCCCCGAGAGCACGAGCCCGGATCCGAACCGGACGCTCCTCTACGCGAACGTGCTCGCCGCCCTCGCGCCGGCCCAGCGCGCCGCGAGCGAGCGGCCCGCCGTGGAGCACGTGCTCGAGGATCTCTTCGCGCAGCTCCGGACGCGCGCCGGCGACGGGGCCGCGCGGGTGAGCGAGCAGCCCACGGTCTCGGCCAACGCCGCCTTCGCCCTCGCCCTCGCGGGGGACCCGGGCCGCGCCCGCGAGCTCATGCGCCGCGCCGAGCGCGGGGTCGTGCGCCTCGAGGACCAGGCCTTCCTCGAGCCCGCCGCGCAGGCCGGCGAGCTCCTCGCGCGCATCGGCCCCACGGCCCACATGGCCGCCGCCTGGGCCGCCCTCGGCGAGCCGGCGCGGGGGCTCCCGTACCTGCGCGATCTCGTCGCCCTCAGCCCGGCCGTCGAGCGCTGGCCCACCGAGGCGCGCCTGCTGGCGAGCGTCGCCGGCGGCCTGGTCGGCGGCGGCGGCGCGAGCGCGCCCGTCGAGGCCACGGTGGATGGGCAGCGCGTCCAGCTCGCGGCCCCGGGCGACGACCCGCGGAGCCCCATCCGCGTCGCGACCCTCCCCGGCCTCGGACGCCCCGGCGAGCACGTCGTGCGCGTCGAGGGGGTCGACGGCCTCGCCCTCGCCTTCGTCGACCTCCGCTACGGCCGCCCCTGGGACGCCGAGCCCGCGCGCCGCGCCCGCGTCGACCTCGACATCGGCGGGCCGCTCGGGCCCCGGGACGCGCGCGCCGGCCTGGCGCTCACCGTGCGCAACCGCGAGGCGCGGCTGCTCGGCGCGCCCATCGTGGAGATCGATCTCCCGGCGGGCACGGAGCTCGACGAGCCGACCCGGCAGGCGCTCGCGGGGCACACCATCGCCACGCCGACCGTCGAGGGGCGCACGCTCCGGCTCCAGCTCCGGCCCCTCGCGCCCGGCGGCTTCGTGCGGCTCCCGCTGCCGCTCCGCTGGGCCGTCGGCGGGACGCTCCGGGGCCTCGGCGCGACCGTGCACGACGCCACCGCGTCCGGCCGCGCGGAGGCCCGCGCCGTCTCCGTGCTGCCCTCGCGCGAGCTGACCATCGTCGACCGCGGCGCCGAGCCCGAGCAGGCGGAGGCCGAGGCCTCTCCGCCGCCGCCCCCGCCGCCTCCTCCCCCGCCCCCCATCGTGCCCTTCGGCCCCGTCGCCGCCGCGACGCCCGCCCACGCCACGCCGAGCGCGGGCTCGCGGGCCGCCTCGCCGCGGGTTGGCCGGGCGGAGACGGACTCGCTGGCGGCTGACTCGACGGCGGCGGACTGGACGGCGGCCTCGCTGGCGGCCTCGAGGACGGGCCGCTCGCCGACGGGCCGCTCGCCGCACCTCGCGCCGGCCCCCCCTTCCACCCACCTCTTCTCGCTTCCCACGGAGGTGCGCTCGTGAGCCGTACCCTCTCCCGCGGCGGGCGCCTGCTCGCCCTCGCCTTCGCCCTCCTCCTGCCCGGCGCCCCCGACGCCGAGGGCCAGTCCACCACCCGCCGCCCCGTGCGCCGCGGCGACGTCACCGGCGTCGAGATGCAGCTCGAGGGCGCGCTCCACGCGACGCGCGGCGGCACGCTCCGCTGGTCCGTCGTCGCCTACGAGGTCGTCGGCCTGGACCAGCTCCGGCCGGCCGCCGGCGCCGAGATCCGCGTCGCCACCTCCCTCACGCCCGGCGAGCTCGCGGCGGAGGTCACGGCCGATCGCCGCGGTCGCGCGCTCGTGGAGATCGAGGTCCCGGAGGACGCCCCCGAGCGCTTCGGCGCCACCGTCGTCGTGCACGCGCGCCGCGGCGTCTCCCGGCGCTTCGAGCTCGGCGTGACCACCCAGGACCCGCGCACGCTCCGCCTGATGGGCGCCGCGCAGGTCACCCCCGGCGGCGCGCTCCCGGTCTTCGGCCGCTACGCCCACACCGACGGGCCGGCCCTCGCCGGCGAGACCCTCGAGCTCACCCTCCGCGACGGCCGCGGCCCCCTCGGCGCCCCGGTGCGCGTCGAGACGGACGCCGGCGGTGTCTTCACGCACACCTTCGCGATTCCCCGCGACGCCGAGGGCGCGCTCCAGGTTCGCGCCACGGGCCCGCGGGACGACGCCCGGCGCCAGGTCCACGCGCAGCATGCCGCCACGCTCCTCGCTCCGAGCGAGCCGCCCCTGGTCGTCCAGCTCGCGCCCGCGCAGGGCCAGTGGCTCGTCGCCCCGAACGCGGACGTGCGCTTCGACGTGGTCGTACGCCGCGCCGACGGCCGGCCCGTCTCGAACGCGCGCGTGCGCCTCCACCGCCCGGTGCCGCTCACGGCCGAGCTCGACCAGGATCGGCGCGACCCCTGGGTGCTCACGGACGCGCGCGGCCGCGCGCAGCTCGAGTGGGAGGCGCCGCGGCTCCGGCAGGGCTGGCGCGACGTGAGCGTGACGGCCCACGCGGGCAAGGCCGGCGTCGGCCAGGGCAGCGGCGGCGCCCGGCTCCGCGTCACCGCCAGCCGCCACGGGGCGCGCCTCGCCGTCGAGGGCGGCGCGCTCACGCCCGAGCTCGGCGGCCGCGTCTTCGTGCGCGTCGCCACCGTCGACGGTCGGCCCGCCCCGGCCGGCGTCCCCGTGAAGCTCGTCGGCCCGCGCGTCGGCGAGGTCGAGGGGCAGACCGACGAGAGCGGCGTGGCGGCGCTCGACGTCTCGCTCCGGGACCCGGCAGAGGACGACCGCTGCGGGGGCGAGGCCGCGACCGCCGCGCGCGTCTTCGTCGCTGGCGCCCAGACCGCCGACTCCTACTGCCTCGCCGTCGACCCGGACGCCGCCGCCCGCGTGCACGCCACCCCGGCGCATCCGACCGCCGGCCAGGAGATCCAGGTCGAGGTCGCCCGCACCCGCGCGGCCCGCGGCCTGCCCATCGTCCTGACGGCGCTCCGGCGCGTGGGCGACCGGCTCGAGGCCGTGGGCGTCGCCGTGCTCGAGGGCCGCCAGGACGCGGCGACGATCACGCTCCCCGAGGACGCCATCGGCGAGGTGCTCCTCCGCGCTCGCCCGCTCGTCGGCCGGAGCCTGCAGGAGGCCCGCGGCGCGCTCACCTCCCTCTACGTGGAGCCCGGCCCGGGGCTCGCCCTCGAGGCCCGCGCCCGCGGGGAGCTCGACGCCGTGCGCGCCGACCTCTCCGCCACCGGCGAGCCCGCCTCCCTGCTCGCCCTCGCCGTGCCGCTCGGCCAGGCCGGCTCCCTCGAGCAGCAGACCGCCGGCCTCGTCGCCGGCCCCTTCGGCCGCCTCCCGGAGTCGCCCACGGACGCCCTCTACGCCGCCCTCCTCGCGGAGCGCACGCCCATGGACGTCGCCGCGCCGGTCGTGCTCCGCGGCCGCGACCTCGAGCCCCAGCCCGAGCCCACGAACCCGACGCGCCTCGGCCTCCTCCGCGATCCCTGGCGCGCGAGCTCGCGCTTCGTCGAGGGCCGCCTCGCGCTCGTCTTCCGCGCCATCGAGGCGCGCGTCGACCAGGCCGTCCCGGAGGAGCTCGACGAGGTCGCCGTGGAGGAGCGCGGCCGCTTCCGCTTCAACCGGCAGCTCCTCGCCTCGCTCGCGAGCGGCAGCCTGGGCAGCGAGGGCGCGACGGGCCTCGGCGGCGAGCCGCTGACCATCGAGCGCCTCGAGGGCCTCGACCGCGCCTTCGACTACGACCACGTCGCGCGGCGCATCACACGCAAGCGCCTCTTCAAGGTGCTCCTCGCGCTGCGCAGCTTCGTGCAGCAGTCGGCCCTCGACCTCGCCTGGACCCGCCCCGGCGATCCGACGCTCTGGCTCGAGCGCCTGCGCAACCGGGGCGTGCCCGGGCTCGGGAGCCTCCAGCCGCGCGAGCTCGTCGACGGCTGGGGCCGCCCCTTCCAGCTCCGGGAGACGGCCCGCGCGCGCTTCTCGCGGGTGCAGCCGGTCGCCGGCTACGAGCTGGTCAGCGCCGGCCCCGACGGGCGCTACGGCAACGGCGACGACCTCGTCGACCCGACCGCGCGCGTGCTCCCGGCGGGCTCGCTCTACGCCGAGGCCGTGGGCGAGGACGCGCTCGTCGCGCGGCTCCAGGGCGTGGAGCTCGGCCGGGCCACGCTCGCCATGGCCGCCGGCGCCTTCTCCGCGCCGCAGCCGCGCATCGCCCCGCCGCCCGACGACGGGCCGCGGCAGACGAACCTCGGCACGCTCCCGCCGCTCTTCGAGCCGCCCGACTTCCCGCTCGCGATCCGGCGTCCGACCGAGCCGGCCGACGCGCGCCTCGTGCGGGCCGAGCCCGGGAGCGTGCGCCTCGAGGTCGATCGGGAGCCGCGCACCTGGCGCTTCTTCGCCGTCGGCTTCACGGCCCGCGGGCGAGCGGCCCGCGCTCGGGGCGGCGCCCGGGCCGGCGCGCCCGTGCTCTCGGATCTGGCGCTCCCCTCCCGGCTGCGCGTCGGCGAGCGGCTGACCTTCCCGCTCCACCTGACGAACGTCACGGAGGAGGCCGCCCAGTACGCCTTCGCCGTCGAGGCCGAGGGCGTCGAGGTGGCGCTGGACGGGAGCGAGCTGAGCCTCCCCGCCGGCGAGAGCCGGAGCGTGGCCGTCACGCTCACGGGCACGACGCCCGGCCGCCACCCGGTGCAGGTGGGCCTCGCGCAGGGCGAGCAGGTGGTGCGCGAGGTGCGCCGCCGCGTCGCCGTGGACCGGGGCCTCCACCCGATCCGGCGGCGCGTCGCCGGGCTCGTCGGCGAAGAGGGCTGGGAGGTCGACTTCCCGCTGCCCGAGGACGCCGAGGGGGCCCAGGCGCGGGTCGTGCTCGTGGCGCCGACGGCGCTCGCGGCGGACCCGGACTTCCACGCGCTCCGCGAGGACGACCCGGCGCTCGTGGCCTGGTTCGAGACCCTCGTGGGGCGGCGCCCGGCCGAGTCGCTCCGGGCCGCGCTGCTTCGCCAGCAGGATCCGGGGGGCGCGGTCCGCGGCGAGGAGGCGGCGCTCTCGACGGCGGCGGCGATCGTCGCCTGGAGCGCCGCGCTCGACGACGAGGGCCGGCCGGACGCGGAGGCGCAGGCGGCGCGCGCGCGGGCCGTGCGGCGCCTCGGCGCGCTCGGCGCCTTCCGCGACTCGGATGGACGGGCCGGGCGGCTGCGCATGCAGGCCGCGGTCGTCGGCGCGCTCGCGACGAGCGGCCTCGGCAGCCTCGACGTGGACCCGGCGCGGCACGCGGACCCGGTCGTGCGCACGCTGCGCGGCTGGCTCCCGCAGCTCCGGCGCGCGCTCCGCGACGTGCCCGGCGAGCCGACGCTCCTCGCCCGCGCCGCCGGCGCGCTGCTCCTCGCGGACCCGCGCGACGGGCACGGGCGGGCCATGCTCGCGGAGGCGCTCGAGCAGGTCGGCGAGGACGGCCTGGTGAAGCTCGGCGAGACGCGCCGCGGCGTGGGCGAGCGCGTGACGGCGACCCTCGCGCTCGCCGTGGCCGCGCACCAGGCGCGGGACGGGGAGGCCGCGCGCCGGCTCCTCGGCGCCGCGGCGGCGCACACGCCCTCCATCGCGCGGCAGGGCGGCGAGCCGGCCTTCTGGTGGTTCGCCGCCGGCGCCTACGGGGCGCTCGGCGGCGCGGCGCCCGAGCGCGTCCGCTTCGAGGCCGACGGCGAGGAGCAGGAGATCGCCCTCGAAGACGGGCGGGCCTTCGCGCCCTTCGCGATCGAGCCCGGCGAGACCGTGACCCTCGAGGCCGCGAGCCTGGAGGGCGAGCGGGCGCCGGTGCTGGTGCGCTTCGAGGCCGTCTTCGGGCGGCGCTTCGCGGCGCGCCGGGACGCGCCCTTCCGGCTCGAGCTCGAGGGGGACGTCGGCGGCGTCGGCCGGCTCGCGGCGCTCGAGCTCCGCGTGAGCGCGACGACCGCGGTCGACGACGGCGTGCTCGATCTGCAGCTCCCGGGAGGCGTGGAGGCCGAGAACGCGCTCCTCCGCAGCCTCGAGGCCAACGCCATGGTGCGGAGCGCCGAGGCGCGGAACCCGGGCTTCGTGCGCCTCCGCCTCGCGCCCTTCTCCGCCGAGCAGAGCGCGCCCGTCCCCGTGCCGCTGCACTGGCAGGCCTCCGGCACCGTCACCGGCCTCGGCGTCGTCGCCTACCCGGAGGCGGATCCGGACCAGATGACCGTCCTCGCCCCCCGCGAGTGGAACGTGCCCTGACCCGGATTCGGCCCGTCGATCGGCGAGCCCCTGGCCTCTTCACCCTCCTGCGAGGGCAGCGCCACGCTCACGCCTCATCCGGGCGGCCCCCCGCCGCCCGACGCGCGAAGCGCGAAGCGAAGTGCTCGCCCTCCGCCTCCAGATACGCCTCCCACGTCGCGAGGAGCCGCTCGGCGTTCTGGCCCGGCGTCCGGTGAGCCGGCTCGTCGGAGGGCATGGCGCGTTCCCACGCTCGCTTGCGGTGATTGGGCGCGCCAGCGGGGCCGGGCGAGGTGGCGGCTGGGCCCCGGCCGGGGCGTTCTGCCATGGTGGAAGGGCGGGGGCTCGCTCGCGATCCTCGCACCGCTCTTGCACCCTCTTCGAAGCATGCCCGACGGTGCCCGCAGCATGACCGCGCTCCCGGAAGGGGTGACCCGCCATGGGGACGCCCTCCACATCGACCTGAAGGTGCGCACGGAGCTCCTCGAGAAGGGCGGGGTGCTCGAGCTCAAGGCCTTTCGCCTGCTCCTCGTGCGCAGCCGCAAGCGCGTCCGCGCCTTCTGCGCGACCTGCCCCCACAAGCCGAAGAAGCTCTACCGCGTGCACCGCGTGAGGAAGGCCGCCGTGCCCCTCTTCCGCTGCCCGAAGCACGACTGGACCTGGGACCACAAGGGGCGGCCGCGGGGCAAGGCGAAGAAGAAGCTCCCCCGTGCGCGCACGGAGCTCCTCGGCGAGACGCTCGTCGTGCAGCTGCCGGAGAACGCGACGGCGCCGCCGAAGAAGAAGAAGCGGAAGAAGAACGCCGAGCGATGAAGGCGCCGGCCGGCGACCCGTTGGACGCCGTCGTCCGGGCCTCTCCCGGGCTCTTGCTGCGCTCGGAGCTTGGGCGCGGGGCATAGCCACGCTCCATACCGAAGATAGATGACGCCTCGTGGCGTCTATGACCGGGTGCCGGCACGCTGGAGCCCATGCTTCGACTGCTCGCGATCGGCGCCCTCTGTCAGCTCGGCCTGGCCTGCTACGGCAGCCGCATGGACGGCCCCGCCGAGAGCCGCGACGCCGGCCCGCCCGCATCGGACGGCGGTGCGCCCGACGCCCGCGCGCCCGACGCCCACACGCGCAGCGCCTGCGACGATTGGTGCGCGTCCCGGCGCGTGGAGGAGGAGAGCGGGGGCTGGTGCGCCCTCGAGCGCTGGAGCGAAGGCGCGGCGTCGGGCTGCGCCGAAGCCTGCGCCAGCAGGCTCGAGCGGGCGCCGGCCGACGCGGTCCGCGCGTGCGTCGAGGGCGATCCGCTCTGCTTCATCTCGACGGAGGACTGCATCGAGGGGCAGCTCCGCCGAGCGCGCTGCGCGAGCTGGTGCGCGGCGCGGGCGGCGCGCGGGGGCGAGGGATTCTGTGCGCCCGCCCTCGAGGGCTTGCCCGAGCGCGAGTGCGAGCCGGTCTGCCTGCGGGCGCTGCACGAGGGGCTGGAGGGGGTCGAGCGCTGCCTGCTGGAGGACCCGCTCTGCTTCCGCGACCTCTCCGCCTGCGCCGAGGCCGAAGGCTGATCGCGCGTAGGGCGTCGGTGCCGGACGACCTGGAAGGGGAGCCTCGGCCCCGCGCCGACGTAGCTGGCGGTGATGGACGGGAGAGCGAGGCGAGGCGCGGCGGCGCTGGTGTGGGTGCTGCTGGTCGCCGGGGCGAGCGGCTGCGGAGACCCGGGCGCGGGTGAGGGTGACGCGGGAGCGGCTCCTGACGGCGCGGTCACGGACGGCGCGACACTGGACGGCGCGACACTGGACGGCGCGACACTGGACGGCGCGACACTGGACGGCGCGACCCCGGACGCTGGCTCGAGCGACGCGGGCTCGAGCGAAGCCGACGCGGGCGACATCGACGCAGGCACCTTCGCCGATGGCGGGGTCCCCGATGGAGGCGGGTCCGACGACGCCGGCGCCGCCGACGCGAGCGCTCCCGAAGACGCCGGCGAACCGGACGCCGGTCTCGACGCCGGCACGGACGCCGGTCTCGACGCCGGCACGGACGCCGGGACCGACGCAGGCACGGACGCCGGCACCGACGCCGGCACCGACGCCGGCCCGCCCCGCATCCCCGGCCTCGACACGCCGTGCAGCCAGGGCCCGGGCTGGAGCCTCTGGCGCTTCGGCTTCCACCGCGACAGCACCTCCCCCGCCATCGAGGTCTGGGACGCCACCTGCGACTACCGCCCCCTGAGCGCCTGCAGCGTCGTCGCCTTCGGCAGCGGCGTCCGCAGCGTCATGGGCGGCACCGCCGTCCTCGTCACCACCTCGAGCGGCACCGTCCGCGTCCGCTACTCCGTCGCCGGCCTCAGCTTCTCCGGCGCCACGCTCCACGTGCAGGCCCGCAGCTACTCCACCGGCTCGTCCACCGACGTCCGCGCCTGGTCCCCCCTCTACGGCGCCACCACCTTCGGCCCCGTCGACAACGACTTCACCTACGACTGGTACGCGGCCGACTGGAGCGCGTCCCTCTCCCCGAGCGACGACCCCCTCCTCACGGCCATCGAGCTCAACGCCTCCGGCGGCTCCGGCCAGCTCGCCCTCCGCGAGGTCGAGCTCTGCCTCGAGCCCTGAGGCGCGCCTGCCTCGAGCCCCACCGCGCCGCCGAGCTCGGCCCCGATCTCCCAGCCACCCCCGGCCTCCGACTCGGGCTCCGCGCCCCGAGCCCAGCGCCGGCGAGCGCCCCCGACCCTCGCTGCTAGACTGACGGCGCCCATGGTGGAGGCGCTCCCGCGGCAATTCGGCTCGTACGTGCTCGAGCGTCGGCTCGGTGTCGGCGGCATGGCGGAGACCTTCGTCGCCCGCCGCGCCGCCTACGACGGCGTGGAGCAGCGCGTCTGCCTCAAGCGCGTCCTGCCCGCCTTCAACCAGGACCCGACCTTCGTCCGCCAGTTCCAGCGCGAGGCGAAGCTCGCCGGGCGCCTCCGCCACAGCCACGTGGTCGGCGTGCTCGACTTCGGCGAGCACCAGGGCGAGCAGTACATGGCCCTCGAGCTGGTCGATGGCGTCGACCTCCGCGCGCTCCTCGCCTCGAGCGAGGACGGCCGCCTGCCCCCGGCGCTCGCGGCGCTCATCGCCCTCGACCTCGCCTACGCCCTCGAGTACGCGCACGAGCAGGGCGTCGTGCACCGCGACGTCACGCCCTCGAACGTCCTCCTCTCGCAGCGCGGCGAGGTGAAGCTCGCGGACTTCGGCGTCGCCAAGGCGCTGACGGGCGCGACGATCGCCACCGCCTCGGGCTTCGTGAAGGGCAAGGTCCCCTACATGGCGCCCGAGCAGATGCGCGGCACGGACGTGGACGGCCGCGCGGACGTCTTCTCGCTCGGCGTCACGCTCTTCGAGATGCTCGCCGGGCGGCGGCCCTTCGTCGGTCAGCACGACGTCGAGGTCATGATGAAGATCCTCGAAGGCGAGCGCGCCACGCTCCGCGAGGTGGCGCCGGACGTCCCGGAGGCGCTCGCCGCCGCCGTCGAGGGGTGCCTCCACACCGATCGGGAGCAGCGCTGGGACGACGCGGGCGCCCTCATCGACGCCCTCACGCCGACCCTCGGCTCCCCGAAGGCGCGGGACACGCTCGCCGAGCGCGTGCGCCAGGCGCACGCCGTCCCCGCCGAGCCCCTCGGCACGCGCGACACGGAGCTCGCCGAGGTGCCCGAGGCGGCCCGCGCCGCGGCCGACGTCCCTGCGACCATGGCGAGCGCGCCCGCCACCGACGCGCGAGGCCGGCTCCCCACGCCGGGCGCCGCCCTCGACTCGCAGCAGCCCGCGCCCCGGCTGACGGAGGAGACGCCCGCGCGCCCCGCCAGCAGCCGCAGGGGCCTCGTCGTCGCCGCCGCGCTCCTGCTCCTCGGCGGCGGCGGCGCGGCGCTCGCCATCGGCGCCGCCGGAGGCGACGAGCCCGAGGTCGCCGCGCCGACCCCCGTGGGCGCGCCCGCCAGCGAGGCGGCCGAGGAGGCCGCGGGCGAGGCCCCGCCCGAGCCCGTGCCCGCCGAGCTCCCGAGCGGCGTCGTCCCGCCCGAGCCCGAGGAGAGCGAGCCCGCCAGGCCGGCCGAGGGCGAGCCGGCGGAGCGCTCCCGGCGCGCCGCCGTCGAGCGCCCCGCCCGCGCGCGCCGGGCCGCCCGCCGCGCCGACGCGCCGACCACGATGACGGCGACCCCGCCGGTCGAGGCCGCGCCCGAGCCCGCGGTGGCCTCGGCTCCCGGCCCCGCGATGACCGAGCCGGCGCCGGAGCCCACGCCCGAGCCCGCGCCGACGCCGATGCGCGAGGCGCCCGGCACGGTGCGCGTCTCCGTCGTCCCCTATGGCTCGCTCTGGGTCGACGGGCGCCGCGTGGGCGACGCGCCCATGAACCTCGAGCTCGAGCCGGGCGCGCACCGCATCGGCATCGGCCGCGGTCGCCCGGAGGTCACGCGCCGCGTGCGCATCCGCTCCGGCCGCGCCACCACGCCCCTCGTCGTCGAGCTCCCGGGGAACTGACCCCGTGCCGCGCCGCGCGCACGCCCCGGCCCCCTTCCGCGCCTCCGTGACGCGGGCGGCGGAATCGGCGCCGCCCGCTGGCGGTTGCGGACCCGTGCAGGGCGAGGCCGGGAGACGGCGGGGCCGCGCGCCGAGCAGTGGGCGCGGCCCCGGCCGATGGGGCGGCGCCGGGGCGTCGGCCCTGGCGTTCGCGCTGAGCCTCGCGGCGAGCGCGCACGCCCACGACGGCGAGGCCCCGGCCGGCGAGCACCCGGAGGCCACCCCGGACCCGGGCGCGGCCACCCCACCGCCGCCTCCGCCGCCCGAAGAGGCCCCGCCCGAGCCGCGCGAGCCCGACCTGATGCCGCCGCTCACGCTCGCCGAGAGCGTCGGCTGGATCTTCGAGCCCGCCCCCGCCCCGAGCGACCCGGACGAGATCGCCGCGCGCCGCCTCGAGCGCTGGCTCGTCGAGCAGCTCCAGCAGGACTCGCTCGAGCACATCGGCGCCGACGGCTGGTACCACCACTTCGGCCGCCAGGTCCGCCGCAGCGTCGACGTCGACTCGACCGACATCCTCGAGGAGCGCCGCCGCGGCATGAACGTCGCCGAGCGCCTCGTCGACGAGCTCGGGCGCTACGCCGGCGGCCCCGAGGCCCCGCTCGACACGCCCGGGCAGCCGTCCAACGAGAGCCTCGCCCGCCAGTCGGGGCCGGTCGATCCCGCCGAGCGCGAGGGGCTCGTGCGCATGGACATGGAGAACATGCTCAACGCGCCCGTGAACTGGTACCGGGTCGACGTGCGCTGCACCCACGCGCCCGACGGCGACCTGCTCGCCGTCTGGGTCGTGCGCTCGTCGGGCAACCGCGTCGTCGACGAGGCGGCGCTCCGGGCCATCCGCGAGGGCTCGGCCCGCGTCGCCCCGCCGCCCCCCGAGATCGTCGGCGATCGGAGCGCGATCGTCAGCGAGTGGGCCGTGATGATCGGCGAGGTCGCCACCCAGTGGAACCAGGCCGGCTGCACCACCGGGGGCCCCCAGGGCACGCAATGCGCGGCGCTCGGGCGCGGCATCATCCGCACGCGCCTGCGCCTGCTCCGCGTCATCGACGAGCGCCACCCGACGCATGGCGAGCGGGAGGAGGCGGCGCGGCGGCGTCGCGAGCGCGAGCGCGAAGGCGAGGCCCCGCTGCGCCCGACCACGCCCCCCACGCCGCCACGACCCTGAGCCGCGAGGCGCCGCACGGGTTCGTGGTAGGACGGCTCCGTGCAGCTCCATCTCCTCGACGGCACCTTCGAGCTCTTCCGCATGTTCTACGGCGCGCCCCCCGGCGAGTCGGCGAGCGGCCAGGAGGTCGGCGCGGCCCGCGCCCTGCTCCGGAGCTTCGCGGCGCTCCTCCGGCAGCCCGACGTCACGCACGTCGGCGTCGCCTTCGACCACGTGATCGAGTCGTTCCGCAACGCGCTCTTCGACGGCTACAAGACCGGCGAGGGCATGGACCCGGTGCTCCACGCCCAGTTCCCGCTCGCCGAGCGCGCGGCCCGGGCGCTCGGGCTCGTCGTCTGGCCCATGGAGGAGTTCGAGGCGGACGACGCCCTCGCCTCGGCCGCTGCGAAGTACGCCGACGCGCCCGGCGTCGAGCGCGTGCTCCTCTGCTCACCCGACAAGGACCTCGCGCAGTCCGTGCGGGGCGAGAAGGTGGTGGCCTTCGACCGGCTCCGGAAGAAGCTCATGGACGAGGAGGGCGTCGTCGCGAAGTTCGGCATCCCGCCGCGCGCCATCCCCGCCTACCTCGCGCTCGTCGGTGATCCGCAGGACGGCATCCCGGGCATCCCGCGCTGGGGCGCCAAGAGCACCGCCACCGTGCTCGCCCGCTACGGCCGCATCGACGCTATCCCGGCCGACGCCGCGGACTGGGACGTGAAGGTGCGCGGCGCCAAGACCCTCGCCGCCAACCTCGAAGCCGAGCGCGAGGCCGCCCGCCTCTACGAGCGCCTCGCCACGCTCCGCCTCGACGCCCCCATCCCCGAGCCCCTGGACGCCCTCCGCTGGACCGGCCCCAGCGAGGACCTCGCCCCCCTCTGCGCGGAGCTCCGCATCGATCCCCCACGCCTCCCGTCGCCCTAGCGACGGGAACCCGTGCCCGTGCCCCTGCCCTTGCCCGTGCCCGCCGGCTGACGAGCCCCATCCGCGAACCCGAAGAGCGTCCTCGCTACCCCTGCCCCTGCCCCTGCCCCTGCCCGCCGGCTGACGAGCCCCATCCGCGAACCCGAAGAGCGCCCTCACTCCTTCTTCGCCGCCGCCCTCTTCGTCGCCGCCCTCTTCTTCGCCGCCGCCTTCTTCTTCGCCGCCGCCCTCTTCGCCCCCGCCTTCCCCGCCCGCTTCGCCGCATCCGCCGCCCTCTTCGCCGGGTCCCGCACCCACCCCGACCAGCGCAGCCGCTCCTCCCGCCACGGCCGGAGCCGCGCCACGTCCACCCGCCGCAGCTCCACCGGGATCGCGTCCAGCACCTCGTAGGCCTCCGGCGTCACGCGGATCCGCACCGCCCGAAAGCGCACCCCCGCCGCCTTCGCCGCCCGCGCCGCCTCCGCGAAGCGCGGGTCGTGCAGCTCCGAGGGCCGCACCGCCACCACGTCGTCGCGCTGCACCGTGAAGAGCACCGTCGCCTTCGCCCCCGCGCGCACCTCCGCCGAGAGCGCCTCGAGGTGATGCGCCGCCCGCTCGCTCACCGAGTCCGGGAAGTAACCGCGCCCATCCGGGTAGACGAGGTGGCAGTTCTTCACCTCGACGAAGTGCGGCGTCTTCCCCTCGAGCAGGAAGTCCGCCCGGGAGCGCTCCCCGTAGCGCACCTCGCTCCGCAGCGCGGCGAAGCGCTTCAGGCCCGGGAGCACCCGCGCCGCGAGCAGCCGCCCCACGATCGCGTTCGGCACCACCGTGTTGGTGCCCACCACGCGCCCCCCGTCCTCCATCAGCTCCCACGTGTAGCGGAGCTTCCGCGGGCTCTCCGGCGGCACGGCCGAGAGCCAGACCTTCGCGCCCGGGCGGACCAGCCCCTCCATGCGCCCCGGGTTCACGCAATGCGCCCGCACCCGCGGGCCGTCGTCCAGCGCGACCTCGGCGATGAAGCGATCATAGCGCCCGACGAGCCGCCCCGTCTGGAGCGGCCCCGTCAGCTCGACGTGGGGAATGCGCAGCAGCACGCCCCCGGTCTGAGGCGCCCCCCGACGGGCGGCAAGCCCATGCGCGACGCGCCCAGCGACGGCCCCGTGCCCGTGCCCCTGCCCCTGCCCGCCGACTGACGAGCCCCCGAGCCCACCTTCGAGCCCGAACCACGAGCACGTTGCGTCGGGTGGGTCGTCACGCCGTCGTTCACGCCAGCGGCGCCAAGCTCCACGACCTGTTCATGTGCTCTCGACGTTCGCCTCGGCGGGCACGGGCAGGGGCACGGGCACGGGCACGGGTTTCCCCCGTTCCCCCGTTCCCCCCGCCCCCTACGGAGGCGTCTCGCCCTCCGGCCGCACCACCAGCACCGGGCAGCGCGCCAGCCGCGACACCCGCTCCGCCACGCTGCCGAGCAACATGCGCCGGAGCCCACGCCGCCCGTGCGAGCCGACCACGATCAGGTCCGCCTTCGACGTCTGTGCGTGCTCCGCGATCGCCTCGCCGGGATCGTCGTGGCTCAGCTCGTGCGTCTCCACGTCCAGCTCCGCCAGCCGCGCGGCCCGCAGCTCCTCGAGCGCCTTCGCCGCGCCCGCGCGCACCTCGGCGGCCGCCTCCTCCATGGCCCGCGAGGGCCCCTGGAGCGCCGTCGGCGCGTGGAAGGGCAGCGGATCGTAGACGTGCACCAGGTGGAGCGTCGCGCCGTGCGCCTCGGCGAGCCACGCCGCCGCGTCGATCGCCGACTGGCTCGCCTCGGAGAGATCGGTCGCCACGACGACGACCTTCGGGGGGAAGTGCTTCATCTCAGAACGTCGGCGAGGTGGGCCGACCGAGGCCCTTCCAGGCGTCGATGAGCGTGGACTTGTAGTGATGGCGCTCCATGCCCTGCGCCGCGGACTTCCGCGCCTCCTCCTGCTCGGGCGTCAGCGGCTCGTCCGGGAGCGTCGTCTTCTCCATCTCGCCGAGCTTGTTCTCGTGCGCCACGAGCACCGGGAAGCGGCCGTCGCGGATCAGCCCATCGGCCACCGAGCCGAGCACCAGCTTCTTCATGCCCGTGTTGCCGCGCGTCCCGACGATCACCAGGTCGCCCTCGTAGTCGACGGCCACCTGCCGGATGACCTCGAGCGGCTCGCCGAGGCGCACGTGCTGCCAGATGGGCACGGCGTCGAGCGCGATCTGCTCCTGCTCGAGGATCTTCACGACCCGGTTCCAGATCTCCCGCGGCGCGTGGCCGAGCGCCTCGGCCTGGCGCTCCACCTTCGAGCCCGGCGAGGCCATGTCCTTCTCCGTCACGGCGTGGGCGATGTGCACGACGCACTCCCCTGCCCGATGGGCGGCCATGCGCACGGCCTGGCGGAAGGCGCGCTCCCCGAAATCGGAGAAGTCCATACCCACGATCAGCGTCCAGCTCTTCATCGTCTCGTCCTCGGTCCGGCCCGCACGTTCGCCGGGCATTCGGTTTGCAGTGTCTCGATCGCCGGTGCGATCAACGGTGCCATCAAAAGTGCGATCGAGACGGCGGCTGCGTTGGCAGCGCGCGGATGTCGTTCGGTCGTCTCGTTCAGTCGCGTCGTTCGTTCGATTCGGCGTCGGTGCCTCGGCGTCGGTGCCTCGGCCTCGCGCCGCATCCAAGCATCTCTTGCGGAGCCTGTCTCGCTGTGGTCGGCTCGCCTTCGTCGGCGGGCCTCGCGTCGAGGCCGAATCTGCCTTCGACGCCAGCGGGTTTGCAACCCTCGGACCAGCCCCCGCACACCCTTTTCGCGCGACGCCCAGCGGGCCGCGCCCCAGGAGACACCCACCATGAAGCCGCCCAAGAAGATTCTCGTCGGAACCGATCTCTCCCAGTCGAGCCGCGCCGCCCTCGAGGCCGCCACCTACTACGCGGAGGCCTTCGACGCCGAGGTCATCCTGGCGAGCGTCTTCGACCCGACCCCCTTCGTCGCCCCCACCGTCATCCCCGGCCCGACGGACCTCCTCGAGAGCGCCACCCGGGAGATCGAGCGCTCGATCACGGAGAGCCTGGAGAAGCTGCGCGACGAGCTCTTCGCCGATCGCGCCGACCGCGTGCAGCTCATCGCCATGCGCCACCCCTCCCCGGGCGACGCCATCGCCGAGCTCGCCAAGGAGCACGAGGTCGACCTCGTCATCATCGCCTCCCACGGCCGCACGGGTCTGCGCCGGGTGCTCCTCGGCAGCGTCGCCGAGAAGACGGTGCGCCTCGCGGGCTGCCAGGTGCTCGTCGTGCGCGCCGGCAAGGACGAAGACTGAGCTTCCGGCCCGCGCAATTCCTGCGCAGGCCCCACGGCGCACGCAAGGGGTGCGAACATCTTGCGTGCGCCGAACGGCTCCTCGGACGGAGGCGGCATGAGCCGGGTCCGAAGAACGCGTTCGTGCCCACGCGCTACGTGCTCGTAGGGGGCGTCCGCGATCCGGCCGACGAGGCCAGGCGGCCCTCGCTCCCCCGAGCGCCCCCGGCACGAAACGTGCTCAGCCGGAGCCCCGCGGGAGAGGTCGTGCCGCTCGAGCGCGTCTCTCGCCCGCACCGAGGGGGTCGGATCGCGTCGTGGTCGTCGACCCGCACCACGCGCCGGCCCGCCCGGAAAAGGAGCCCCATGTCCGAGTCCCCGAAGCCCAGCGAGATCCGCGAGCGCATCCTCGCCCAGCACGCCCAGCTCCGCACCCAGCTCGACGCCCTGGAGAAAGCCGCCGCCGAGCTCGAGGCAGACGGGGACATGGGCCCGGTGAAGGCCGCCGCGAAGGACGTGCACGACCGGCTCTTCGCCCACGTCAAAGAGGAGGAGCAGCTCCTCGTGCCCGCCCTCCGCGAGGCCGACGGCTTCGGGCCGGTCCGCGTGGACGCGCTCCGCCAGGAGCATCGCGAGCAGCGGGAGCTCCTCGACGGCATCTGCCAGGGCGTGCTCGACGCGCACTCCTCGGCCGAGGTGAAGGAGCGGGTCGACGACCTCGTCCGCCGCATCCGCGAGGACATGGAGGAAGAGGAGCGCACGCACCTCGACCCGAACCTCCTCAAGGACGACCTGGTCACCACGAGCTTCGGAGGCTGATGTGACCGTGCCGCCCCCCGGACCGCCGCCGGTCCCGCCTCCCGTTCCCCCCGCCGAGCTCCTGCTCGAGGCGACCCTGCCCAGCCACCCCTCGCCCCCGGAAAAGATGGAACGACCCAGCGGACGCATCCTGATCGTCGACGACGAGGAGAACGCCCGGAGCGCCCTCGCCGAGATGCTCGCCGACGAAGGCTACGAGACGCGCACGGCCGAGGACGGGCAGGCCGCCCTCGAGACCCTCGAGCGCTTCCCCGCCGAGGTGATCCTCACGGACCTGAAGATGCCCCGCCTCGACGGCCTCGGCCTCCTCGAGGAGGGCAAGAAGCGCATGCCCCACGCGGCCTTCGTCGTGATGACGGCCTTCGGCTCGATCGACACGGCGGTGAAGGCGATCAAGCGCGGGGCGGAGAACTACCTCACCAAGCCCCTCGACATGGACGCGGTCTCGGCGCTCGTCGCCCGCGCCATGGACCGCGCCAAGCTCGGCGCCGAGGCGGCCAAGCTCCGCGAGCAGGTCGGCCACCGGCTCTCCTACGAGGGCATCCTCGGCGACCACCCGACCATGCAGCGCGTGCTCAAGACCGTCGGCCAGGTCGCGCGCAGCAAGGCCACGGTCCTCATCCAGGGCGAGAGCGGCACGGGCAAGGAGCTCATCGCCGCCGCCATCCACCACAACTCGAAGCGCTCTGACGGGCCCTTCGTGAAGCTCAACTGCGCGGCGCTCGCCGAGAGCCTCCTGGAGAGCGAGCTCTTCGGCCACGAGCGTGGCTCCTTCACCGGCGCCCAGAGCCGGCGCGCCGGCCGCTTCGAGCAGGCCCACGGCGGCACCCTCTTCCTCGACGAGGTCGGCGAGATCCCGGCGGCGACGCAGGTGAAGCTCCTCCGCTTCCTCCAGGAGAAGGAGTTCGAGCGCGTCGGCGGCAACGACACCATCTCCGTGGACGTGCGCGTCGTGGCCGCGACCAACCGCGAGCTCAAGCAGATGGTCGAGGAGGGCGAGTTCCGCGAGGACCTCTACTACCGGCTCAACGTGGTGCAGCTCGACCTGCCGCCGCTGCGCGCGCGCCGGAGCGACATCCCGGTCCTCGCGCACCACTTCCTCGAGAAGTACGCGAAGGAGAACGAGCGGGAGCTCGAGGGCTTCACGGACGAGGCGCTCCGCGCGCTGATGGCCTACCCCTGGCCCGGCAACGTGCGCGAGCTCGAGAACGCCATCGAGCGCGCGGTCGTGCTCTGCGAGGAGGACCGGATCGACGCCGCGCTGCTCCCGGGCGCCCAGGGCCCGACCGCCGCGCCGCGGACCGGCGACGAGCTCGGCCTGCTGATCCCCGGCATCACGATGGGGGAGATCGAGCGCATCGCCATCGAGCGGACCCTCGACGCCGTGGGCGGCTCGACCGCGAAGGCCGCCGACATGCTCGGCATCAGCCGCCGCAAGATCCAGTACCGCATCAAGGAGTGGGCCGAAGAAGACGGCTAGCCCGAACGCCCCGCCCCCGTCCTCATCCGTCCTCGTGCACGTGCACGTGCTCGTGCTCGTCCTCGAGCCCCACGAGCTCGACACGCCTCGACGCTTCCTACGAGCCCCCCACACGCCTCGGTTCCCCGACCCCCGGCGCCTCCCTCCTGCCGAGCGACGCCGCGCCGCCGATCGCCGCCTCCCCACGGAGCAGCCGGGCGACCCCCCGCGGGATTCGCAGAATCCCGCCCCGCGCCAGCCCGAAGGGCTGGCCCGGATTCGTCACCAATCGACGCGCCCTCGCACAATCCTTCGGGCCCGCAGCGGATTCTCGCTTCGCCGAAATACGGCCTGTATTCCTTGCTCCGCGAGAATCCACTGCGGGCCCGAAACCTTGCACGATCATCACGCCGCGTGGTGACTCATCCGGGCTGGCGCTCAGAGGACCTTCACCTCGCCCTCGTTCACCCAGTACATCTCCTCGTGGTCGTCGCGCACGCCCACGCGGCCCTTCGAGTAGAAGAAGACCTCCCCCTCGACGCCCTCGTGCTCGCCGGCCGTGACCCGCACGGTGCTCCCCTTCTTGAGCCCCCCGGGCCCTTCCTTCGGCCCGCCGTCCACGCGCTCGACGTCCTCCTCGTCGCACCAGTGCTTCGAGCCGTCGTCCGCCTTCACCCCGAAGCGGAGCCCGGGCCCGTACTTGCTGGGCCCGACCCAGTAGATCTTCCCCGTGACGTCCGCCTTGCCCAGGCGACGCACGTGCACTCGATCTCCCTTCACGAGCGGCTTCTCTGACATCCGGTACCTCCCACGCTGCGCGTGTGCACGACGCGTAGCACGCCCCCGTCGCCGCGCCCGCCCAGAGCCCCCGCAGGGCACGGCCGACTGCGCCCCACACGCACGCCGGCCTCAGGCCGCGGGCAGCGTGAACTCGGCCACGGCTCCGCCCTCCGGCCGGTTGCGCAACGAGATCTCGCCTCCGTGCAGGCGCACGATCTTCTGCACGATCGCCAGCCCGAGCCCGGTCCCCGCCGCCTTCGTCGTCACGAAGGGCTCGAAGACCTCGTGGTCCTCCGGCAGCCCGGGCCCGTCGTCCCGCACGGCCACCGTGATCCACCCGTCCTCCCCCGGGCTCGCGTCGAGCTCGATGCGCCCGCCGCCGTTGTCCGCCATCGCCTCGCGCGCGTTCGCGATCAGGTTGACGATCACCTGCCGCACCCGCGCCCGGTCGGCGATCACGTGCACCTTCTCGCAGGTCGCGTGCACCAGCTCGACGCCGTGCTCGGCGCAGTGTTCCGTCTCGAGCTGGGCGATCTCCCGAAAGAGCTCGCCCATGAGCACGTCCTCCCGGTCGACCTCCTGCGGCCGCGCCAGCCCCAGGAAGTCGCCGAGCATCGAGGTCAGGCGCCCGAGCTCCTTCCGGACCACGTCGACCCGCTCGAGGATGCCCGTCCCCGCCGCCTCGTCGGGGAGCTTCTTCGCGCGCCGCGCGAGGAGCTGGAGCTGGAGCGAGGCCGCGTTCAGCGGGTTGCGGATCTCGTGAGCGAGCCCGGCCGTGAGCGTGCCGATGGCCGCGAGCGCCTCCGCCTCGGCCGAGCGCTTGCGGAGGTCCACCTCTTCGGTGACGTCGAGCCCCACGGTGATGACCGCGATGCCCTCCTCGTCGCCGACGGGCGTGAAGGCCCAGCGGATGATGCGCTGCTCCCCCGCGCGCGTGTGCAGCACGGCCTGGCGCCCGCGCACGGACTCGCCCGCGAGCGCCCGCGCGAGCGCGTGGGCGATGCCCCGATCCTCCGCCGCCCCGCAGATCTCGAGGAAGGGCTGCTCGTGCACGTCTTCGGGCTCGCTCCCGTGGGTCTCGAGGGCGAAGCGGTTGCAGAAGGCGACGTTCCCCAGCGCGTCGAGGCCGACGATCAGCACGTCCGCCGACTCGACGACGCCGCGGTAGAGCGCCTCCGACGCGCTCAGCGCCCGCGAGAGGGCCGAGCGCTCCCGCCGCAGCGCGACCTGCGCGAGGGCGCGCTCCGCCGTCCCGAGGAGCGCGTCCGGGTCGAAGGGCTTGAGCAGGTAGGCGAAGGCGCCGTGACGCACCGCCTCGATGGCCGACTCGAGCGAGCCCTGGCCGGTCATCAGGACCATCTCCGCGTGGGGCGCCCGGTTGCGCAGCTGGGGCAGGAGCTCGAGGCCGCTCGCGTCGGGCAACTGGACGTCGAGGAGCGCCAGATCGAAGCCGCCGCCGGCCTCCAGGGCGGCCGCCGCCGTCGGCGCGACCGTGACGTCCACCTCGAGATCCTCGAGGATCTCGCAGACGTTGTCCGCCAGCGCCTCGTTGTCCTCGACGAGGAGGACCCGCCCCCGACGGTCGCTCAACCGTCGCTCACGCGGCGTCGCAGAGCGCGCTGAGGAGCGCGTCTGGCGCGAAGGGCTTGGCGAGGACCCGGCGCGCGCCGAGCTCGCGGGCCGTGTCGAGCCGCTCGTCGCGGCTGAAGGCGGTCATCATGACGCAGGTCATGCTCGGGCAGCACCGGCGGAGGTGCCCGAGCAGCTCGACGCCATCCATGCCGTCCATGCGGACGTCGAGGAGCGCCGCGTCGAAGCAGGGTGTCCGATCGGCGCCCTCCTTCAGGAGCAGCAGCGCCTGGTCGGCCGAGAAGGCGACGGTGATCGCGTGACCCTCGTCCTCGAGGAGCTCGGCGACGTTCTCGGCGAGCTCCACGTTGTCGTCCACCACGAGGATGCGCATCAGGTCCCCCGCTCGCTCCAACACCGAATCCACCATGGGATGCATCGTAACCATCCGGGCCCGGTGATCATCCCCGCGCTGCGATCGGCGGGGTCTCAGGACCGGACCACGTCCGGGATCCGTACCACGAAACGCGTGCCCTCGCCCTCCTGGGAGTCGACTTCGATGGTGCCTTCGTGTTTTTCCACAATTCGTTGGCACAACCACAAACCCAGGCCGATCCCCTTGGTCTTGGTCGTGAAGAGGGGCTCGAAGAGGCGCGCCCGGGCCTCCGCCGTCAGGCCGGGCCCGTCGTCGGCGACCTCCAGGAAGAAGTCCGTGTCGTCGTGGCGGGCCCTCACCTGGACCTTCGACTGGGCGGCGTGGATGGCGTTCTGCACGAGGTTGAAGACCACCTGCTGGATCTGGCTGAGGTCCACCCAGATGCCGTGCACGTGGTCGAGATCCACCGTGAGCTCGACCCCCTTGTGCTCGAGGTCCTGGACGGTCGCCTCGACGATCGCCGGGAGGTCGCAAACGACGCGGTTCGGCGCCCGGTCCCGGGCGAGCTCGAGCAGGTCGGTGATGATGCGGTTCGAGCGCCCGACCTGCTGGCCGATGCGGTCCACGTGCTTGGCGATCCGCGCGTCGTCGCTCACCCGCCGCTTGAGCAGGTGCAGCGAGCTGTCGATGACGGCGAGGGGGTTGCGGAGCTCGTGGCCGATGCTCGCGGCGAGCTGGCCGAGGCTGGCGAGGCGCTCGTTCGCCCGCAGCCGCGTCATGTAGTCCTCGTGGAAGGTCTCGAGCATGATGGCGAGCTCCATGTCGAGGAGCTTGTCCACGGCGGCGATGGCCACCTGCTGCTCGTGCATGCTCCAGCCGGCCCGGATGGCCTCGCGCCGCAGGAGGTCCTGTAGGCGCACGCGCACCACGTTCATCATCGAGAACATGTAGCGCTGGGGCAGGCGGATGCGGACGTGGGCGCGGCCGATGCGGGCGCGGCGCTCGAAGTAGGCCTCGTCGTAGACGCCGCCGAAGATCCCCTCGAGCCAGCCGGCGAGGTGCACCTTCTGCCGCTCGATCGCGCTCTCGTCGGCGAAGACGGCGCGCGCCTCCGGGTTCTGCGCGATCACCTCGTAGAAGCGATCGACCACCTCCTGGAAGAAGGGGGAGACGAGCGGGTGCGCGGCGCGGAGGAGCTCGGCGTGCTCCTCCGCGAACCCGATGTCCCGCGCCATCTCCTCGAACATCGCGTAGCTCGCCACCCGAAGCGACTAGGACGCGCCGGGCCGACCCGTCAAGTCGTAGGCCTCGAGGATGCGACGCCGCTCGTGCTCGCCCCCAGCCACCACCAGCGCGTAGCGCGCGTCGATGCCGAGGAGCTGCCACACGGCCTGCTCGAGGCCGAGGGCCGGAGGCGGCGCCGACGCACGCCAGACGAAGGTGCCCTCGTCGACGGTCGGCGCGTCCTGGGCGTCCGACTCCAGGAAGGTCGTCCGGAGCCAGCCGATCAGCTTGGCGAAGGCCCGCCGCTCGACGGCGCGCTCGACCCGCATGTCGACGAGGCGCTGGCGAGCGAGCTGCGGCAGCGCGCGCCACTCCCCCTCGGCGAGCCGCCCGCCCGACTCCGCGAGCTTGCGGCGCACGGTGACGGGCATGACCGTCAGACGCCGGATGTCGACGTCTTCATGAGGCAGGATCATGCGTCTGCCTCGCCTGCTGGGGGGACGACGAGCACGGGGACGGGGGCGTCGACGAGGACGCGCTCGGCGGTGCTCCCGAGGAGGAAGCGGCTCAGGCGGCCGCCCGCGTGGGCGCCGACGGTGATCAGCTGGGCGTCGTGCTCCTTCGCGAGCTCGGCGAGGGCGGCCCCGGGGAGGCCGCTGCCCACGTGCGCCTCGGTGGCGTTGGGTAGATCGCGCACCGAGTCCCCGAGGCGCTCCTCGAGCTGCTGCGTCCACTCGACGCGGAGCTTGCCCCAGTCGATGGGCTGGTCGCCGGGCGCGAAGGGATCCTGGAGGACGTGGGCGAGCACCAGGGTGGCCTGGTCCCCGCCGACGCGCCGCGCCTCCGCCAGGGCCGCCGCGCCGCCCTCGGCGAAGTCGACGCCGACGAGGATGCGGAGCTCGCCCGTCTGAAGGGCCTTCTCGGCGGGCTCGATGTCGCCGGAGGCCACGAGGACGCGCCGCTGGGCGTGGCGGACGACCCGCTTGGCGGTCGTCCCGAGGAGGCGCTCACCGACGCGGGCCGCCCAGCTCTCCGAGCGGACGTGGGGACCGACGACGATCAGCTCGGGGTCGACCTGCTCGGCGAGCTCGAGGGTGACCTCCCAGGGGCGGCCGGCCTTCAGCGTCGCCTTGGTCTCGACCATCCCGGCGCAGCGGATGGCGAGCGCGTCGAGCTTCTCCTCGGCGGCCTGGTGGCGCGCCCGGAGCCGCTCCTCCAGCGCCTCGGCCGCCGCGCGGACGTGCGGGTCGAGGGCCTCGAAGGGGACCGCGTCCTCGACGGCGTGGACCAGGTGCAGGCGGCCGCCCACGTGCTTGGCGTAGGCGGTCGCGAGGCGGGCGGCGTCGTCGCCCGAGCGATCCAGGTCCGTGGCGCAGAGGATGGTGGGCGGGGTGTCGGTCATGGGAGCTCCGGCGCAGCACGCGCGCGGGGTAGCGGAGGGGCGAAGATCGGAAGAACGGGGCTCGGAAGAACGGGGCTCGGAGGACGCCTCGAAGACGCGGCTCCAAGACGCGGCTCGAAGACACGGCTCGGAGGTTGGACACCGTTCGAGCAAAGCTCGGGCCAAGTGCGAGCGTATGGCTCATCGCCCTCGATGGGGGAGGCTCCGTGCAGCACTTGCTCATGGGGCGCAAAACGTGCGCACGGGGTTTCGCTCGCTTTCCGTGGGGGAAACTCGACGCTCGAGGTCGACGTGACCTTCCCACCGCGTTCCAGAGAAGCGAACGAGGCGGCCGAACGGAACCCCCCGCCCTCGAGACCGCGACGCCAGCTACGCGGCGTGGGGCGGCCTGCCCCGGCGGACGGCGCCGCCCGCGCCCGCCAGCCCGGCGCCACCGGTCCCGTTCCCGGTTCGCGCGTCCCATCGCCGCTCCTGGTGCCCCGTCGACGCGTCACCGCCGACCCGTCCCGGGGACGAGTCGGCGGCGAGCGCGCGGGGTGCGACTCAGTGCGGGCCGAGGAAGGTGGCCTCGAGCTGCCGCGGGTCCCCGTCGCCGTCCTCCGGGGCGACCTGCACGCGGATCGGCGGCGCCTCGGCCATCTCCTCCCGGGGCAGCCGCACGAT
This sequence comes from Sandaracinus sp., assembly GCA_002699025.1. GTDB lineage: Bacteria > Myxococcota_A > Polyangia > Polyangiales > Houyiibacteriaceae > Houyiibacterium > Houyiibacterium oceanicum. The sequence goes on from PABA01000234.1 coordinate 51,309, forward strand.
GACCGGCACGTGCCGGCTGCCGCCACCGTCGAGGCTCACCTCGGCCATGGGGAAGACGTACTCGAGGGCGCCTTCCTCGTCGGGAGTGCTCAACGTGTAGGTGACCTCGCCGTCGGTCTTGTTGACGACGTGGATCTGCACCGTGTTGCGCACGATGCCGTCCTCGACGACGAAGGGCTCGCCGCCACCGGGGCGGAGCAGGTTCGCCGCGAAGGGCTCGTGGCTGCGGAACGCGAAGGTCACGCCGACGACCCAGAGCACCAGGATGCCGGCGTAGATGAGCAGGCGCGGCCGGAAGAAGCGCCGGACGCCGCCCTCGAGGGCCTTCTGCGTGTCGTAGCGGACGAGCCCGCGGTCGCGGCCGAGCTTGTCCATGACCTCGTCACAGGCGTCGATGCAGGCCGCGCAGCCGATGCACTCCATCTGCAGCCCGTTGCGGATGTCGATGCCCGTCGGGCAGACGTTCACGCAGCGCTTGCAGTCGATGCAGTCGCCGACCTCCTTCTCGGGCTGCTTCTTCGACTTCTTCCCGCGGGGCTCCCCGCGATCGACGTCGTAGCCGATGATCAGCGTGTCGTCGTCGAGGAGCGTCGACTGGAGCCGGCCGTAGGGGCAGATGATCAGGCAGAGCTGCTCCCGGAACCAGGCGAAGTTGAAGTAGAGCACGATGCTCATGCCCGCCATCCAGGCGAAGGCCTCGGGGTGGTCCGAGGGAGGGCCGCCGATCATCTCGAGCATCGAGGGGAGCGAGACGAAGTAGCTCAGGAAGAAGTGGGCGAAGAAGAGGCTGAGCAGGATGAAGAGGACGTGCTTGAGGCCCTTCCGCCAGAGCTTGTCGCCGTTCATGGGGCCGGCGTTCCGCTTGATGCGGGCGTTCCGCGGGCCCTCGATGAAGCGCTCGATGCGCCGGTAGACGCCCTCGAGGAAGACGGTCTGGGGGCATGCGTAGCCGCACCAGACGCGCCCGAAGAGGGTGGTCACGACGAAGAGGAGGAACGCCAGGCCCGTGAGCAGGAAGAAGAAGAGCCAGAAGTCCTGCGCGTTGAAGCTCGAGCCGAAGAGGTAGAAGCGGCGGTGGGGGAGGTCGAGGAAGACCGCCGGCCGGTCGTTGATCTGGATGAAGGGGAGCGCCAGGTAGATGACGATCAGGGCCGCGAAGACGACGTAGCGGAAGCGCGTGAAGCGGCCCTTCACGTCGGCTGGCTGGACGAAATTGCGCGACCCGTCCTTGTTGAGCGAGCTGGCGGGCTCGTTGATGACGGGGAGAGACTTGGACATCGCAAACCTCGCGAGGGGACCGTGGGGGAGCGCAGCTTCTGCGCGGTGTCCCGGGCCATCCCCGCGCGTCGGTCGCGCCGGGGTGGCCGCTGTGCGTTGCCTCGCGGGGGTTGCAAGTCCCGGGCCCAACCTTCCCTTACGGAACCCGCCGCCCAGACCGCCCCCGAAGCGCCCCGCCCCGACCAAACTGCCGCGGCTGGCAGGCCCCCGAGCGCCGCCCACGGCGCCTGCCCTTCCGAATTCCCTCCCTTCGGTCGGGATGCTCTCCGCTCTCCGCCGTCCGCTCTCCGTGCTGGCGCTCGACTTCACGGTCCATGCCGCCTTCGCGGAGTCGGCCGCGTCGACTGAAGCGGGAATCCCTCCCTTCGGTCGGGGTGCTCTCCGCTCTCCGCCGTCCGCTCTCCGTGCTGGCGCTCGACTTCACGGTCCATGCCGCCTTCGCGGAGAACCCCGGCGAAGACAGCGCGAGAGCGGTAGAGCCACGCTGCGGCAAGGGCGGCGCACCGGCCGCGTGAGCGGCGAAGTCACGCCGCTGTAGAGGGGAGCACACCGGCCGCGTGAGCGGCAAAGCCACGCCCCTGCAGAGGGGAGCGCCCCCATCTCTGCCCGGTAGCCCGCCCCACGGAGCCGCCTTCGTGCACCGTCGAAGAACCGACCCGTGTGACGCGAGCGAAGCGAGCGCCGAGCGGCCCACGGC
>PABA01000235.1 GCA_002699025.1 Sandaracinus sp.
CCGCGCCCCGCTCCCGCCGAAGAACCGAGGCGGACGGCGGAAGGCGGAAAGCGGACGGCAGCGAGCGCAGCGAGCGGCAGCGAGCGGCAGCGTGGAAAGAAAAACGAGAAACCCGTGAACCGATCGGCGCGCGTCGTCACTGCCGGGGTGCGGGGGCGCCGAGGTGCCCCGCGCTTCGACTGAAGGAGCATGACGATGGGTTCGATGGGATATCGTTCGAGAGCGCCGCGGGCCGGCGTTTCCGGGGCTGGACGAAGCGGCCTGCGCGTCCTGATGGTGCTGGGAGGCGCGCTCGCGAGCGCCTGCCTGGCCGGAGGCCCGGTCGACGAGCCGGGCGGCGCGAGCGCGGGGCTCGACGTGGAGCCGTCCATCTGCGGGCCCGAGGATCCGGGCTTCCTCTGCGAGGGCCGGCTCTGGGTGCACCAGGGCGACGACGCGATGGCGCTCCCCTACTGCGCCAACGGCGACCTCGACTCCGTGAACGACCGCGGGCAGCGCAACCCACCGCTGCCCCACACGCGGCTGATCATCGCCCAGCACGGCCGCGGGTCGGACGCCGGCGCCTACCAGAGCATCCTGCAGAGCGCGACCTGGCAGGCCATCCTCGCCGACCTCGCGGAGCCGGGGGAGACCCTCGTGGTCGCGCCCCAGTTCCTCCAGCCCGACTACGTCTGCTCGAAGGGCATCCCCAACGAGGATCTCGAGGACATCTTCCTCTGGAGCGAGGGCGGCGTCGACCACGACTACTCCGTGGGCGGGCGCTCCTCGAAGCCCGGGGAGGCCTTCCAGATGAGCTCCTTCGAGCTCTACGAGCGCCTCCTCGACAAGGCCATCGCGCGCATGCCGGACCTCGAGGAGGTCGTCTTCGTCGGCCAGTCCGCCGGCGGGCAGCTCGTCCAGCGCTTCGCCGCGCTCAACGATTATCCCTTCGGCAGCCGCGTACGCGTCCGCTACGTCCCCGCCAACGCCTTCGGCTATCTCTACACCACCCATCGGCGACCGAAGGTCGGCGAGGACGAGTTCGTACCGCTGCTGAACGGCATCGCCCCCGCCTACCCGGACCCCGAGGTCTGCGACGCGCTGCCGGGGGAGCTGTGCGACGAGTACGACGACTACGCGACCGGCCTCGACGCGGTCCCCGGTGGCCACGCCGCCGCGCTGATGACCCCCCTCGATCAGGTCGACGCCAGCTACATGCAGCGCGAGGTCACCTACCTCGTCGGCGAGGCGGACATCGCGCACTGGGAGCAGTGCTACTGCCACCTCCAGGTGCAGGGCGAGCACCGGCGCGCGCGGGCGGAGCACCTCTCGCGCTACATGCGCGACGTGCGCGGCGCGGCTCACCACCAGGTCGTGCGCCTGCCCGACTTCGCCCACGGCAACGACGCCCTGAAGCAGCCTTGCGCCGCGGCCGCCATCTTCGGCGCGCCCGAGCTCTGCGATGCGCTCGAGGATCACGTCGTCGGCGCGGACATCGGCGGCACGGTGCTGGACGTCGCCTTCGGCAACGTCGACGACGATCCGGCCCAGGAGATGGCCATCATCGAGTGGGCCGGCTGGCGCACCCGGGTGCGCGTCCTCGACGACCACGGGGCGGCCTACGCCGAGCTCTACGAGCCCTCGGCGAGCTGGGGCTGGCTCGACCAGGCGCAGGCGGTGGCCTTCGGCGACGTGGACGGCGACGGCCGCGACGAGCTCGCCGTCGGCCGGCGCGCCTTCAGCGGCGACCCCTGGCTCATCTACCGGCGCACGGGCGCGAACGTCTGGTCCGTCGTCGACAGCGGCGGCGCCGACTGGGAGGCGCCGCGGACGGCCGGGGCGGTGGCCTTCGGCGACCTCGACGGGGACGGGCGCGAGGAGCTCGGCGTCACGCGCCGGGCGAGCTCGGGCGCGCGCTGGTACGTCTACTCCCACGTGCTGCCGGGCGGCGTCCTCCCGCTCCACCCGATGGAGCTGGTGCGGAGCTGGAGCTGGGGCGCGCCGACGCTCCCCACGGATCTCGCCTTCGGCGACTTCGACGGCGACGGCGAGGACGAGCTCGCGGTCTCGAACGATGGAACGAGCGGCGACCGCGTGGTGGTCTACGACTTCGCGGGCTGGCTGATCCTGACGCGCGGCCTCGGCGCCGACTGGGGCCCGGCCACGGTCGTGCGCCAGCTCGCCGCGGGCGACCTCGACCGGCTGGACGGCGAGGGCGACGAGCTCGTCGTGGGCAGCGACTTCCCGCGCTGGACGATCCTCGACGACGCCTCGAACGACTACGAGACCGTCCTGGACAGCGGCTTCGGCGAGGGCGAGTGGAGCGGCGCGAGCGCGACCTCGCTGGCGCTCGGGGAGATCGACATGCAGGGCGACTACCTGGTGCTCGCCGCCGTCGCCCAGGGGCCCGCCGGGAGCCTCCTGGAGATCCTCACCTTCGACGGCCGCGACGGCGGCCCGGTGGTCGCCGACTACGCGCGCCCGGATCTCGGCGGCGTCGCCGAGCTCGGCCCGGTCGCCTTCGGTGACGTGGAGGGCCTGGGCGGCGGCGAGATCGTGCTCGGCGTCGCCAACCCGGGCGAGGCCGGCTACGGCCTGCGCGTGCTCCCCGCTCCCTGAGCGCGCCCCGAAGAACGCGCCCGGAGCCGCCGGCGACGCCGCCTCGACCGAGGCCCGTCGCCGGCGGCTCCGACGCGTGCATAGCGAGCGTGAGCGAGCGGAAGACGCCGCTCTCTCACGCGAGGACGGAGGCGAGGGCTTCGCGGACCACGTCGTAGCGGGTCGCGCTCGTCGGGCGGAGGCCGCTCGCGCCGAAGAGCGACTCGAGCAGCGCCGGGCCGTCGGACCGCTCGGCGAGCGCGGTGAAGGCGCCGAGCAGCGTCGGCGCGAAGGAGGGGGCGAGCTTCGCCGTCCCGACGATCACGTCCGCCGGGATCGGCCGCGAGAGCACCAGCGCCTGCATCGGCGCGCCCGCCTTCGCCCACGCCGCCGCGCGGAGCCGGTCGCCCTGCGTGTGCACGTAGCAGGCGCCGGCGTCCACCTCGCCCTCGGCCACCGCCCGCACCACCGCCTCGTGGCTCCCGTAGTAGCGCTCGTCGGCGAGCACCTCGCTCGGCCGGACGCCGGCCTCGAGGAGGGCCAGCCGCGGGAAGAGGTGTCCGGAGGCGGACTCGGGCGCGACCCAGCCCATGCGCGCCCCGTCCAGGTGCCCCACCCCGGCGAAGGGGCCGTCGGAGCGGACGAAGATCGCGCCGCGGTAGGTCAGCCCCTCGCCCCGGTCGAGCGCGGCGAGCGTCCAGAGCGGCTGACGCGATCGGGCGCGCACGTAGACGGCCGGCGGCAGCCAGGCCAGGTCGACCTCGGGGAGCGCGTCGAGGAGCGCCTCGTAGGTCGCGTAGGCGCGGAGCTCGACGGGCTCGCCCAGCGCGCCCGTGAGCAGCCAGCCGAGCGCGTCGCGTATGCGCTCGGTGCTCTCGCCGGAGCCCGACGGCCCCGTCGCGAAGATGCGACTTCCACCCACCGGCGTCGAGGATACCCTGCGCCGCCCCCTTCGCGCGAGGAGGAAGAACACGTTTCGATCGCGTTTGGCGGGGGATTCCGCGAAGGGCGTTCGGTTCGCGAGCGGCGCTCGGACGGCGGATTCGTTGGCAGCGGGACCCACGCCGCGGACCCTCCGGCGAGCGAGCCCGCCCGTCGCGGTCCTCTCGTGACCATCCGACGTCGGTTACGGCGACCTCAGGCGCCGGTGGCGTCTACCCGGCCAGGCGCCGGTGGCGTCTGGCCGGTCGGGCGTCTCCCCGGTCGGGCGTCTCCCCGGTCAGGCGCCGGTCACATCTCGCCGGTCACATCTCGCCGGTCACATCTCGCCGGTCACATCTCGCCGGTCACATCTCGCCGGTCACATCTCGACCGTGACGGCCTCGGCGACCGCCTTCGCCTTCGCGCGCGCCTCTTCGAGGGTGGCGCCACGCGCCAGGCCCACGCCGAGGCGGCGCTCGCCCTTCACCTCGGGCTTGCCGAAGAGGCGCAGGCTCGTGTCCGGCTTCGTCAGCGCGGCCGGATCGATGGAGAAGGCCGGCGCCTGGCTCTCTCCGTGCCCCAGGATCACGTAGCTCGCCCCCGGTCCGTGCGGGTGGATGTTCGGGATCGGCAGCCCGAGGATCGCCCGCGCGTGGAGCGCGAACTCGCTCAGGTCCTGCGTGATCAGCGTGACCATGCCCGTGTCGTGGGGCCGCGGGGAGACCTCGCTGAACCAGACCGTGTCGCCCTTCACGAAGAGCTCCACGCCGAAGAGGCCGCGCCCGCCCACGTCGTCGGTCACGGCCTTCGCGATGCGCTGGGCCTCCGCGAGCGCCGCCTCGCTCATGGGCTGGGGCTGCCAGGACTCGTGGTAGTCGCCGCCGACCTGCCGGTGCCCGACCGGCGCGCAGAAGCTCGTCGTCGGCTCACCGGCCCCGTCGAGGTGCCGCACCGTGAGCAGCGTGATCTCGTAGTCGAAGTCGATGAAGCCCTCGACGATCACCCGCCCGCTCGTGCCGCGGGCGCCCTCGATGGCGGTCTTCCAGGCCGCGTCGATCTCCGACGCCTCGCGGATCGTGCTCTGCCCCTTGCCGGACGAGCTCATGATGGGCTTCACGACGCAGGGCAGGCCGATGGCCTCGACGGCGGCGCGGAACTCGGCCTCGGTCTCGGCGAAGCGATAGGGCGAGGTGGGCAGGCCGAGCGTCTCGGCGGCGAGGCGGCGGATGCCCTCCCGGTCCATGGTCAGGCGCGCGGCGCGGGCCGTGGGGATGACGGTGTGGCCCTCGCGCTCGAGCGTGAGGAGGGTGTCGGTGGCGATGGCCTCGATCTCCGGGACGATGAAGTCGGGCTTCTCTTCTTCGACCACCGCGCGGAGCTTCTCGGCGTCGAGCATCGGGAAGACGTGGCGCGCGTGGGCGACCTGCATGGCCGGGGCGTCGTCGTAGCGGTCGCAGGCGACGACGTGGACGCCGAGGCGCTGGAGCTCGAGGGCGACCTCCTTGCCGAGCTCGCCGGAGCCGAGCAGGAGGACCTTCGTCTTCGTGGCGGTGTTCGGGGTGCCGAGGCGGATCGTCATGGGCGCGCATCCAACCACGGGGGGCGCTCGCGCGCCACGCTCGCTGCGCTCGCGGGGTGCGCTCGCTTCGCTCGCTGTGGGTGCGCTCGCTTCGCTCGCTGTGGGGGCCAGGGGACTCGGGCGTGGTGATCGGGTGGGTTGCTCGTGAGGCACGTCGGGGGCGTGGGGTGGGCTCGCTGCGCTCGCGGGTGCGCTCGCAGGGGACTCGGGCGTGGTGATCGGGTGGGTTGCTCGTGAGGCACGTCTGAGGCGTGGGGTGCGCTTGCTTCGCTCGCTGTGGGGGGTCGGTGCTCGGTTCGGGGGTAGGGGCGGGGTTGCTTTGGCTCTTCGTTCCCCGGTACGTCTCGTTCGAGGGGGCGCGATGAGCTTGGCGAGCGTGATGTACGAGCTGTCGATCGGCTGTCCGAGCTGCAAGCAGCCGCTGCCGATCAACGGCGCCACCGAGAGCGTGCTCTGCGCGCGCTGCCACACCACCGTCGAGACCCCACCGGAGCTCTTCCGGACGGCGCTCGGCGAGCCCACGGCCACCGCCATCGGCTACGCGGAGGGCGAGGGGCGCAACTCCACCATCCTCGGCCAGTGGCGCGTGCAGCTCACCTACGGGCGCCTGAAGGCCCGCTGCGAGCCCGACTGCAAGGAGCCCTTCCCGGAGGATGCCCTCCGCGAGCGCCTCGCGGCCGGCGGCGGCGAGCTCTTCTGCGGCGCCTGCGGCAAGGGCGCCACCGTGCGTCCCCCGCCCCCCTGGTTCCGCGAGGCCACGCACCCGCTCGTCATCGGCGTCTTCGGCGAGACGGCCGGCGCGGAGCGGGTCGAGGCCGCCGACCCGAAGTCCATCCGCTTCCACTGCTACCACTGCGGCGCCGCCTTCCCGCTCTCGAAGGACATGGAGCGGAGCCCGACCTGCGCCTACTGCGACAACGCCATGGTGGTGCCCGACGAGATCTGGCTCCGGCTCCACCCGGTCGCGACCGTGCAGCGCTGGTGGGCCCTCCTCGACGTGGCCGGTGGCGTGGGCGTGCTCCCGAGCGACTGCAGCGACTTCGCCGACTTCACCATCACCGCCGAGGGCGAGCTCATCGTGGCCTGGGAGGCGGACGACGACGGCGAGGTCGGCCACCCGGCGCGCGTCGCGCGCGTGGGCGACGCGGGGCTCCTCCGCTGGATCCAGGACGGCGTCGAGTTCAGCGAGGACGCCGAGCTCCAGGTCGCCAAGCGCTCGGGCCTGGTCGTGCTCGTCGACAAAGGCGAGTGGTCCGACGACCCTGACTTCGTGCGCCTCCTCGACCCGAAGGACGGCGCCCCCGTGCGCACGCTCGACGGAGTGCGCGTGAAGGACCTCCGCGGCTTCGCCCTCGACTGGGACGACACGCTGCTCGTGCACCGCACCTGGGAGGAGGACGGCGACGAGCGGGCCTTCCGGCGCTTCTCCCTCGACACGGGCGAGCGCCTCCCGCTCTGGAGCGGCGCGTCCAAGGCGCCGAGGGAGGGCCGCGCGCCGAGCTGGGGCAAGCTCGGGGACTTCCCGGTCTCTCCGCCGGGCTCGAGCGACCTCTTCGGCTTCGGCTGGGACGGCGTCTTCTACCTGGTCGCCGAGGACGGCACGCGGCTCGCGCGCTACGGCCGCGACGGGCGCCTGATGGCCGAGCAGGCCCTGGTCGTGCCCGGGCTCCACGACGACCTCGAGGCCTTCGCCGTCACGCGCGACGGGACGATCTACCTGCTCGGCGAGCACGCGCCCTCGGACGCGCTGAAGGGCGAGCGCTGGGCGCATGTCTGGAAGCTCGCGCCCGGGGCGAGCGAGGCCGCGCTCTTCCTCGGGCCCCTCGCGCCCGGCGAGCCGCTCATCGACCAGTACGAGGACGCGCTCGAGGCGCATCCGGACGGGCGCGTCTACCTCGGGCGCGAGCTCGAGGGGCTGCGCGTCTTCGGCCCGGACGGCGCCGTGCTGTGGAAGAGCACGGCCACGAAGCAGCACGAGCAGAGCTGGCTCCTCGAGCACGTGGCGAAGCTCCGCCGCGGCAAGAAGCTCGCCGAAGATCGCGAATGACCCGCTCTCGCCCCGTACCCGCGCCCGCGCGCAAGCGCGAGGCGGGGGACGTGGAGATCCTCCCCTCGCGCTCGGGTCCCGGGGGTCCTAGGTTCCGCCCATGAGCTCGCAGGCCGAGAAGCACGTCGTGATCGTCGGGGCCGGGTTCGGGGGCCTGAAGGCCGCCCAGGAGCTGGCGGGCTCGCCGGTGCGCGTGACGGTGGTCGACCGGCAGAACCACCACCTCTTTCAGCCCCTCCTCTATCAGGTGGCCACGGCCGGCCTGGCGCCGGGGTCCATCGCCGTGCCCATCCGCGGCGTCCTCTCCAAGCAGGACAACGCGCGCGTGGTCCTCGGCGAGGTCGTCGGCGTCGACACGGACCGCCGCGAGGTCGCGCTCCGCGACGGCACCCACCTCGAGTACGACTGGCTCATCCTGGCCTGCGGCGCGAAGACGAGCTGGTTCGGCAACGACCAGTGGGCCGAGCACGCCTGGGGCCTCAAGAACCTCCGCGACGCCTTGAGCATCCGCGAGCGCGTGCTCCTCGCCTTCGAGGCGGCCGAGCGCGAGCCGGACGCCGCCACCCGCCGCAAGCTCCTCACCTTCGTCGTCATCGGCGCCGGCCCCACGGGCGTCGAGATGGCCGGCGCCATCAGCGAGCTCGGCCGCCAGGTCCTCGTCGGCGACTACCGCAACATCCACCCCGAGGACATCCGCGTGCTCCTCGTGGAGATGGCCGACCGGGTCCTCACGCCCTTCGAGGAGGAGCTGAGCCACTCGGCCCAGCGCCAGCTCGAGGACCTCGACGTGGAGGTGCGCCTCTCGACCCGGGTGGAGGACGTGGACGCCGACGGCGTGCGCCTCTCCCCGGTGGACGCCGAAGACGGCGCCGAGGAGCGCGTCGACGCCTCGGTCGTCGTCTGGGCCGCGGGCGTGCGCGCCGTCTCGCTCCCCGAGGAGATCGGCTTCACCGTCGACTGGGGCGGGCGCGTCCTCGTCGACGAGACCTGCGGCGTGCTCGGGCACCCGGACGTCTTCGCCATCGGCGACGTGGCCTGCTTCGTCCCCGAGGGGGAGGAGGACCCGCTCCCCGGCGTGGCGCCCGTCGCCATCCAGCAGGGCGAGCACGTGGCCAAGCAGATCGGCCGCGAGGTGCGGCGCCTGCCCCGCCAACGCTTCGAGTACTTCGACAAGGGCATGATGGCGACCGTCGGCCGCTCCCGGGCCGTCGTGCAGGGCCCCTTCCAGCTCACGGGCTTCCTCGCCTGGCTCGCCTGGTGCTTCGTGCACGTCCTCTATCTGGTGGGCTTCCGGAACCGCTTCATCGTGATCTTCAACTGGTTCTGGTCCTACGTGACCTTCAAGCGCGGCGCGCGCCTCATCACCTCGCGCTGGCACGACGGCGAGGTGCCCGCGGAGCTGCAGCCGACCTCCGGCCCGAGCCCCCTCGAGCCCCAACCCGCCGAGCCCGCCGCCGAGCCCGCCGCCGAGCCCGCCTCCGAGCCCGTGGCCGCCCGTCCGTGAGCCCCCCCTTTATCCCGGCCCGACCCCGCGATAGCGTGGCGACCGCGCCCGTCGAATTGCGCCGACCATGACGCTCCTCCTCGTCTACATCGGCATCGCCCTCGGCTTCAGCTTCCTCTGCTCGATCCTCGAGGCGGTGCTCCTCAGCGTGACGCCCTCCTACGCGGCCCAGCTCGAGGAGGAGAGTCCGAAGGTCGGCGCTGCCCTGAAGGCCATGAAGGCGAACGTGGACCGCCCCCTCGCGGCGATCCTCAGCCTGAACACCATCGCCCACACGATCGGCGCGGCGGGCGCCGGCGCGCAGGCGCAGGTCGTCTTCGGGAGCCAGTGGCTGGGCGTGGCCTCGGCCGTGCTCACGCTGCTCATCCTCGTGGTCTCGGAGATCATCCCGAAGACCATCGGCGCCGTGTACTGGCGGCGGCTGGCGCCCTTCTCGGCGCGCATCCTGCCCTGGATGATCAAGGCGCTCATCCCGCTGGTGCTGATGAGCGAGCTGATCACGAAGGCCATGAAGGCGCGGCACCACGGCACGACGATCTCGAAGGAGGAGATCGCGGCGCTGGCGCGGCTCGGGGAGGAGCAGGGCGTCTTCGACGCGAAGGAGTCGCGCGTCCTGACCAACCTCTTCCGCATCGGCTCGCTTCGCGCGCGCGACATCATGACGCCGCGCACCGTGATGTTCGCGCTCCCGGCGACGACGCGCGTCGGCGATCTGGTCCCGCGGGGCGCGCGGGAGACGGGCGAGGACGACACGCGGCAGCGGAGCACGATGGTCTTCAGCCGCATCCCCGTGTACCAGGACTCGCTCGACGACATCATCGGCTACGTGCTCAAGGACGAGCTCTTCCTGAAGGCCGCGCAGAACGAGCTCGACCGGCCCGTCTCCGGGCTGGTGCGCGAGCTCCACGTGGTGCCCGACACGCTGCCCGTGGCGACGCTCTTCGAGCAGCTCGTCGAGACGCGCGAGCACCTGGCCCTGGTCGTCGACGAGTACGGGGGCGTCGACGGCATCGTCACCATGGAGGACGTGATCGAGACGCTGCTCGGCCTGGAGATCGTCGACGAGGCGGACCGCACCGTGGACATGCGCGAGATGGCGCGGCGCCGCTGGCGCGAGCGGCGCAAGAAGATGGGCACGATCCCGCCGCCCCCGGGGGACCCGACGGGCGCGGGCGAGGGCGAGGCCGCTCCCGATCCGAAGGAGGCGCCGGCCGTGGAAGGAGGCGGCGCGTGACCCGCCAGGCCAACTGCCCCAACTGCGGCGGGCCCATCGCCTTCGAGCTGGGCGCCTCCTACGCGAAGATCTGCCCCTTCTGCCGCTTCTCCGTGGTGCGGAGCGGGGCGGCGCTCCAGGCGATCGGCCAGGTCTCCGATCTGGTGCCGACGGCGCCCGAGCTCACGGTGGGCGACCGCATCTACATCGACGGCCAGGAGCACGTCGTGGGCGGGCGGCTGCAGCTCGACCACGGCCGCGGGCCCTGGGACGAGTGGTACATCGAGAACACGCAGACGCGGCAGTGGGGCTGGCTCGCGAAGGCGCAGGGGCAGTGGTACGGGCTGCTCCCACGGCAGACGAGCGGCCCCGTGCCGGCCTGGCAGCAGCTCCCGCCGGGGGCGCAGGGGCCCTTCCTCCCGGGCGTGCCCGGCATGTGGGCCGTGAACGAGCAGGGCCAGTCGCGCGTGCTCTCGGCCGAGGGCGAGCTGCCCTTCGGCGTGCGCTCCGGCGAGCAGGGCTGGTACGTGGACCTCGCCGGGCCGAACGGCGCCTTCGCGACCATCGACTACGGCGACGGGAGCGAGGCGCCGAAGGTCTACGTGGGCGAGGCGCTGCCCATGGCGCGGCTCCGCCTCGAGCGCTCGGCGGCGCAGCGGCCCGTGCAGGAGGTCGACGCCTCCCGGCTCCGCTGCCCGCGCTGCGGCTCGCCCGTGCCGCTCCAGGTGCCCGACCAGACGCAGCGCGCGGCCTGCGGGGCGTGCAACGGGCTCCTCGACTACCAGGCCGGGCAGCTCCAGCTCCTCGGCGACATCCAGGAGGCGACGCTCGGCGCGCTGATCCCGCTCGGCACGAAGGGGAAGCTCGAGGGCGAGGACGTCATCTGCATCGGCTACGTCGAGCGCTCGACCGTGAGCTGGGGCGAGACCTTCCGCTGGCGCGAGTACCTGCTCTACGCCGAGGGGAAGGGCTACCGCTGGCTCATGGAGGACCAGGGCCACTGGACTTGGATGAAGCCGGCGCATGCGGGGGACGTCGCGCGGACCGCCGATGGGGCCGTGCTCCGGAGCCGTTCCTACAAGCTCTTCTCGCGGCAGGCGGCGCACGTCGAGCACGTGGTGGGCGAGTTCTACTGGCGCGTGGAGGCCGGGGAGACGGCGCAGACCACCGACTTCATCGCGCCGCCGCACTACCTCGGCGAGGAGCGGAACGACCGCGAGGTCGTGTGGACCGAGGGCAAGTACATCGAGCCGAAGAAGGTGTGGAAGGCCTTCGGGCTCTCCGGGAGCCCGCCGGCGCGGCTCGGCGTGGGCTTCTGCCAGCCGAACCCGATCTCGCTCGGCTGGGTGGCCGCCGTGGGCGGGGCGCTGATGGTGGCGCTCGGGGTGCTCTTCGGGGTCTTCGAGGTGGCCAAGGATCACCCGAAGGTGGCCGTGCTCGACGTGCCCATGCCGCCGGCGCCGACGAGCGACGTGAGCCCGCAGTACGTGGCGACGAGCACGCCCTTCGAGGTGCCGCCGGGGGCGTCGACGATCGGGCTCGAGCTCGCGACGAGCGCGGACAACCAGTACGTGGGCCTGGTGACGACGCTGGTGAACCAGACCACCGGCAGCCAGCACGAGCTCTACGTGGAGACCGGCTACTACCGGGGCTACGACGGCGGGAGCTGGAACGAGGGCTCCAAGTCGTCGACCGCGTACGTGGACGGCCTCGAGCCGGGCCAGTACGTGCTCCAGACCCAGCCGCTCTGGGAGCGCTACCCCCAGCCCGGCGGCCCGGCCGGCCTGGTGCCGCCAACCGTGCGCCTGGTCGCCGAGCTCAACGACCGCAGCCCGGGCACCATCCTCCTCTGCTTCGGCCTGCTCCTCGCGCCGCTGATCCTGAGCGTGATGCGGCACTCGGCCTTCGAGAAGAAGCGCCAGGAGAACTCGAACCTCTGAGCCCGGAGTGGCCGCGGGAGACGCGGGCGCGCTTCGACGAGGCGGCCCGCGGAGCGCCGCCAGGCCCGGTCGCCTTCAGGGCGTCTCCGAAGGGTCGACCCTCTCCGCCTCGCGCAGCTCCTCGGGCCGGTAGGCCTGCCGCGCGGCGGCGCGGGCCAGCAGGTGGGAGGCGACCGGGAGGGTGAAGACCAGGAAGCCGAGCAGGAGCCCGACGCGGATCCAAACGGCGCCGTCGTTCGCCTGGAGGGCGACGCCGAGGAGGACGAGGCCGAGCGCGAGCGTGCTGCTCTTGGTCGCCGCGTGCTGCCGCGCCAGGGCGTCCGGGAGCCGGAAGAGCCCGAGCGCCGAGACGACGAGGAGCGCCACGCCGAGGCCACCGATGGCGAGCGCGACGAGGCTCACGCGCCCTCCTCCTTCGACTCGTCCACCGCCGCCGCCGTCTCGGCGGTCTCGGCCGTCTCCGCCGGCGCCTGCACCAGCGCCTCCTCGGCCGAGGCCGCGAGGAGCCGGGCCCACACCATGGTGGCCACGAAGCCCACCAGCGAGAGGCCCACGCCGATGTCGAGGAAGAGCGCGCGCCCGGTCGCGAGGGTCGCGGCGCCCGTGAGCGCGACGCTGGCGGCGAAGGTCACGTCGAGGGCCACGACCCGGTCCGCCTCTTGCGGCCCCGAGAGCAGGCGCCCCACCGCGAGCCCGATCGCCACCAGCGCGCCGGCTCCGATCGCCAGGGCCAAGGTCACGCGGCGCTCCCCGCGGAGGCCGGGAAGATCCTCCGCAGCGGCGCCTCGAAGCGCCGGCGGATCGCTCGCGCCGCGGCCTCGGGATCGGAGCGATCGAGGAGGTGCAGGAGCAGCTCGCCGCGGCCGCTCTCCTCGTCGAGGGCGATGTCGAGGGTGGTGGTCCCGGGGGTCAGGGTGATCATCGCGCCGAGGACCGAGGCGCCCCGCGCGTCCAGCCCGGAGAAGGGCATGCGCAAGAGCCCCGGCGTCGGCCGCGGCCCCGGACGCACGATGAGCCACGCCGTCGAGAGGCCGGAGCGGACGACGTCGCTCAGGAAGAGCAGCACGAGCTTCGCGCCGACGAGGAGACGGGTCATCGCGTCAGCCCCTCCGGGAGGGCGGCGGGGAGCTCTTCGGCGGCGAAGGCGGCGAAGCGCAAGAGCGGCTCCGGGGAGAGGCCGATGAAGAGGGTCACGAGCGCCAGGACCCCGGCCGCCAGCCACGCCGGGCCGAGGCGCGTGTCGGTGGGCGGCGTCCAGTCGTCGTCCGGGTGCGGCTTCCAGAAGGCCCCCATCCAGATCTTCGCCATCGAATAGAGGGTCAGCGCGCCCACCAGGAGGGCGACGCCCGCGAGGGCCCAGCGCCCCTGCGCGAGGGTCTCCTGCACCACGAGGAGCTTGGCCCAGAAGCCGCTGAGCGGAGGCACGCCGACCAGGGAGAGGGCCGGCACGGCGAAGAGGGCCGCGAGCGCGGGGCGGGCGGTGAAGAGGCCGCCGGAGCGCCGGAGGTCGTAGCTGCCGGTGTGGCGGGCGATGAGCGCCACGATGAGGAAGAGGTTCGCCTTCACCACGATGTGGTGGACGACGTAGAAGATCGTGCCCAGCTGCCCCCGCTCCGACGCCAGCGCCACGCCGAGCAGCATGTACCCGATCTGGCTGACGATGTGGTAGGCGAGGATGCGCCGCATGTCCCAGTGGTAGGCCGCGCCGAGCACGCCGAAGAGCATGGTCGCGGCGGCGATCCAGGCGAGCGCCTCGAAGACGAAGGCCGAGGTCATGGGGAACACGCCGCCGAAGAGCCGCAGCAAGGCGTAGACGCCCACCTTGGTCAGCAGCCCGGCGAAGAGCGCCAGCAGCGGCGCCGGCAGGGTGGGGTAGGAGGCGGGCAGCCAGGCGAAGAGGGGGAAGGCGCCCGCCTTGACGAGGAACGCCAGGGCGACGACCACGACGAAGGGGGTGAGGGACCCGGCCTCGGCGTCGCGCGCCGCCGCCGCCAGGGCGCCGAAGCCGAGGTGGCCGGTCGCCGCGTAGAGGTACGCCACCCCGGCGAGGAGCAGCAGGGTGCCGATGGCGTTCAGGACGAAGTACTTGAGGGTCGCCTCGAGGTGCCGGACGCCCGCCTGGTAGACGAGCAGGCCGAGGGAGGAGACGAGCATCAGCTCGAACCACACGTAGACGTTGAAGAGGTCGCCCGTGAGGAAGGCGCCGGTGACCGCTGCGAGCATCGCGTGGGTCATCGGGAGCAGGGTGGGGTGGTCCGGCGCGGGGTCGGCGTCGGCGAGCTGGAAGACGAGCACCGCCGCGCCCATCAGCGCCGTGATGACGACCATGCCGGCGCCGAGCGGATCGGCCACGAGCTCGATGCCGAAGGGCGCCGGCCAGCCGCCCATCGTGGAGCGCAGGGTGCCCGCGCGCCCGACGTGGACCAGCAGCGCGACGGCGCAGGCGAAGAAGGCGGCGACGCCGGCCAGGCTGAGCGCGCGCTGGGCCCGCGGCCGGGTGCCGAGGAGCGCCGTCCCCAGGCTCGTGGCGAGGGGGACGAGCACGCAGGCGACGAGGAGCGCGCTCATCGGGGCTCCCCCTCGTCTTCGGGCGGCAGCTCGAGCTCGGGGTCCCGCTCGAGCGCCGGCTCCCCGTCGTCCTCGGGCGGCGGCTCCGCGGCCCGCAGGTCGTGGGCGTCGCTGGTGCCGGTGCGCTGCTTGAGGGCGAGCACGACGATGAGCGAGAAGCAGGTGAGCGAGAAGCCGATCACGATCGCCGTGAGCACCAGCGCCTGAGGCAGGGGCGTCGCGGCGGCCGCGTCCAGGCGCTCGAGGCCCTCGGGGATCACCGGAGGCGAGGCCGGGCGGGCCCCGCCCGAGGCGAGCACGACCAGGTTGGCGGCGGCCGCCAGCACGGAGATGCCCACGACGCAGCGCAGGAGGTCCCGGCTCATGGCGAGGTAGGCGCCCGCGCTCACGGACGCACCGATGCCGATGGCGAGCAGCCAGATCATCGCCCGGTCCTCCTCACGGCGCTGCTGCTCACGGCGCTGCTGCTCACGGCGCTGCTGCTCACGGCGCTGCTGCTCACGGCGCTGCTGCTCACGGCGCTCCAGCTCACGGCGCTGCTGCTCACGGCGCTCCAGCTCATGACCGGCTCTCCGCGGGGCGGGTCGTGGGCACTGGGTCGATCGCCGCAGTGTCGATCGCCGCAGTGTCGGTCGTCGCCGGGTCGGTCTCCGCCCGCTCGGGCTCCAGCGGCCGCTCGGTCGCCGCCGGCCCGGTCGTCCGCTCGTCGAGGCCGATCATGCGCGCCGCCAGCCCTCCGAGCGCTCCCCAGACCGCCCCGAAGACCCCGAGGTCGAAGGCGAGCACCGTCGAGAGCTTGTACTCGGTGAAGCCGAGGGGGACCGTCGTCCACAGGTGCGTCATGTAGGGCTCGCCGAGGAAGAGCGCCGGGAGGCCGCTGGCCAGCGAGAGCAGGGCGCTCCCGACGGCGAGGCGCTGGGGCCCGAAGGGCATGCGCTCGAGCGCCGCGTTCGCGCCCCGCGCCACGGCGAGGGCCGCCGTGGCGGCGACCGCGATCATGCCGCCGATGAACCCGCCGCCGGGCTCGTTGTGCCCGCGCAGCAGGACCACCGCCGCCGCGACGAGCATCACGGGGTAGATGCCGCGCACGGCCACGTCGAGCATGACGGCCCGGTCGCTCAGGCCGGTCTCTCCCGGCGGACGGGGCGCGCGTCGCTGCCGCCGCAAGAGGCGCAGCAGGGGCAGGGAGGCCAGGAAGGTCAGGGTGACCACGATGATCTCCCCGAGCGTGTCGACGGCCCGGTAGTCGACGAGGATCACGTTGACCACGTTGCGTCCGTAGGCCTCGGGGACGCTCCGGGTGGCGAAGAACTCGGTGAGCGCGGGGTCCGGCGAGAAGCGGCTGCCGTAGAGGACGAGGCCGGCGACCGTGCTGCCGAGGGCGAGGGCGAGGGCGGCGCGGAGCAGCCGATGCCCCCGCGGGGAGGGCGCCGGCTCGCCGAGGGAGAGGCGCCGGACCCGGAGCAGGAGCGCGGCGAGCACCACCACGAAGGCGACCTCCACCGTGAGCTGGGTGAAGGCGACGTCGGGCGCGCCGAGCGCCAAGAAGAGGAGCGCGGACGAGAAGCCCACCAGGCCGCTCACCAGCAGCATGAGGAAGCGATCCCGGACCACGCAGACGCCGATGGAGGCCGCCACGAGGAAGACGAGCGCGCCGGCCGCGACCACCGAGGAGGCGTCGGCCTCGAAGGCGAAGCCCGGCCAGGCCGAGGTCGGGCCGCCCCGGGCGAGGAGCAGGCCGGCGGCCAGCAGCGCGAAGGCGAGGATCGTCCCGACGTAGACGGGGAGCCGTCCCCCCGAGAGGCTCCGGGTGGCGACCGACGCCACGCGACGGATCCCCTTCATCATGCCCGCGTACCAGCCCGAGGCCTGAAGGGCGCGCGGGCTGGGGAGACGCACCTGACGGCGGTGGATGCGGTCCCAGGCGAAGAAGATGCTCACGCCCAGCACGACGGTGACGCCGAGCGCGACGTAGCTCGCGGTCTCGTCGGAGCGGAGCCCCTGGAGGGACGCCGCGGGGCCCATCGCGTGGGCCGCGTCGCTCAGGAGCGGGTCCACCAGCCCGGGGAAGAGCCCCAGGGCCATCCCGAGGCTGGCGAGGAGGAGCG
Organism: Sandaracinus sp.; assembly: GCA_002699025.1. Lineage (GTDB taxonomy): Bacteria > Myxococcota_A > Polyangia > Polyangiales > Houyiibacteriaceae > Houyiibacterium > Houyiibacterium oceanicum. The sequence goes on from PABA01000235.1 coordinate 16,458, forward strand.
GCGGGAACCAGGTGGTGGGGGGCCCCTCTTTCGCGTGGGCCGGCCGGGTCGTGTTCCGGCGCCAGAAGACCCGCACCGTGGCGACCCCCGCCGCCGCGATCGACGCGGCGCTCACGAAGACGCTCGCGTAGGTCACCCACTGGAAGATGTCGGTGTCCGACTTCGCGATCTTGATCACGTCCTTGGCGACGTAACCGAAGGAGAGCGGGACCCCCGCCATGGAGAGCCCGGCCATCCACGCCGCCGCGGCGGTGAATCGCATGCGGCCGCCGAGGCCGCCGATCTCGTCGAGGATGCGGGTGCCCGTCGCGTGGTCCACGTTGCCCACCGCGAAGAAGAGCGGCGCCTTGTAGAGGGCGTGGGCGAGGAGGAAGGCGGCGGTCGCGGTCGCGGCGCCGGGACCCGGGAGGCCGATCAGGAGCACCAGGGTCCCGAGGGCGGAGACCGTGGACCAGGCGAGGATGCGCTTCAGGTCCCGCTCGCGGAAGACGAGCACCATGGGCCAGACGCTGCTGGCCGCGCCGACGATGACCAGGGTGAGTTGCCAGAGCGTCAGCTCCCCGAAGGCGGGGTGGAGCCGCGCCAGCAGGTAGACGCCCAGCTTCACCATGGTCGCCGAGTGGAGGTAGGTGCTGACGGGGGTCGGCGCCGCCATCGCGCCGGGGAGCCAGAAGTGGAAGGGCACCTGGGCGGACTTGGTGAAGGCCCCCGCGAAGATGCAGATCAGCGCCCCGGAGACCTCCGGCTCGTCGACCCAGCTGGGCGCGGTCGCGATCAGCTGCTGGATCGAGGAGGTGCCGGCGACGCGGCTGAGCAGGATCACCCCGGCGAGGAGGGCGAGCCCGCCGCCGGCGGTGATCATCAGGGCCTGCTGGGCCGACTGGCGGTTCTCCTCCTTGCCGAACTTGAAGCCGACGAGGAGGAAGGAGAGCACGCTGGTGATCTCCCAAAACAGGAAGAGGACGAAGAGATCGTCGGTGGTGACGCAGCCGAGCATCGCCACCATGAACGCGAAGAGGAAACCGAAGAGCCGCGCGCGCCCGGGGTCCCCGGCGGAGTAGCCGGCCGCGTAGACGAAGACGAGCGCCCCGATGCCGGTGATCAGGAGGACCAGCAGCATCGAGAGGGCGTCGACGTGCACGCCGAAGGAGATGCCCAGCGAGGGGATCCAGTCGACGTGCGCGGTGAGCGGGAGGGCCCCGCTCACGTACGCCCAGAGGGCGAGGCCGAAGAGGGCCAGGGGCACGAGGGCGAGAAGCCCGAGTCGCGACGGCGCCGGGTCGGCTGGCTGCTCGCTCATGCTCCCCTACAGGTCTCCCGCCCGCGTCCATGTGGCGCAGCAGGGGGGGGTGTCAAGTAGGGACCGACCTCGTCCCGGCCCGGCTCCGGCGCGCGTCCGGGGAGGCCGTGGGGGAGCCGCGGCGGGCTGGCCTGCGCGGAGCGCGAGGGTGGCGCCCCGCCGAGCGGGCGCGTGAGCGCTGGGCTGGGGGAGTCAGAGGCAGGGCCAGGCCGATTCGTGGTCCATGAAGTCGAGGGCCACGAGCGTCCAACGACCGCGGCGCCGTTCGAAGACGTATTGGTGCAGCGTCGAAGAGCCGGGGATGACGGCGTGACGCTGGCGTGTGACGACCACCGCTTCGTCGCCATCGACGCCGGACGCCTCGATCGCTTGGCGTGACGGATCGTGCGACGGCGGGTTGCTGATGTGCATGGGCTGGGGGTCGCGCGGCGCGGCTTCGTGTTTCTCCAAGAGCTCGGCGTAGCGTCGGCGGGCCAGCTCCATGCGCTCGGCCGTCGGGCACTCGTAGGCCTGGACCTCCAGCGCGTGCAAGTCCGCGATGAGGGCTGTCACGCGCTCCAGCAACTCTTGGGGCGCAGCGGGCCAGCTGGCGACCTCGGCCAGTCGCCGTTCGCCGTAGTGCGTGGGTGGCATGGGGGGGGAGTCTAGGCGATCCTCCCCGTCAGAGCGGGACGGGGCTCGGTCGTCCCGCACGTCGTCGACCCGAGTGATCGGGACTGGAGGTCGCCTCACCCAGAGGCCGAAGACGCAGGCGGGCGACCTCCGAGCCAACAGTCCATACTTGCCGCCGTGAGCACCCCCAGCCTCTCCGAGACGGCTTTCGCCGTCCGCTTTCAGGCCTTGCTCGACGAGGTCGCAGATGCGAGCAGCCGGTCGCGTGGCAAGTTTCGCCCGCTCGAGAGCTGGCTCTCCGAGGTGGCCGGCGTTCGCGCGAAGGCCACGTTCCTCAGCAGTCTACGCAAGCAGTACGCAGCTCGCGTGGGTCAGACGCTGTCCGCGCTGCCGGAACTGGTGGTGCTTCTCAGCCCGGAATCCTGGGCCAAGCGGCAATCCTCCGGCGAGCTTTATGTGGAGCGCCTCGAGGCTCTCGTTCGCTATGCGACGGGGCTTCAGGCCGTGGTGGCCTGCGTGGGACAGGAGCACCGGTGGACGGTGGAGTACGTCGTCGGTCGTCAGGGGGTTCCGCTGCGCGCCTATCTCGGACGCGCTCTCGGGCCCCACGTAGACCGTCCTGTCACGCCTGATTGAGTTCGGAGTGCAGCCGTTCGCGCAGTGCTGCCAGGTCGCCCTTCGTCTCACACTCCCACACGACGACCACCGTGAACCCCAGCTTCCGCAGAGCGGCGGCCGACTCCGCGTCCCTCTCGACGTTGCGAGCGAACTTGGCCTCCCAGAAGGCTCTATTGCGTTTCGGGGTCGTCGTCGCTTTGCAGCCGTGCCGGTGCCAGTAGCAGCCGTGGACGAACACGGCCCAGCGGCGGCTCCGGTTCGCCACGTCCGGGCTACCCGGAAGGTCACGGTTGCGAACCCGGTACCTGTGTCCGAGCTCGTGGAGGAGCTTTCGGACGACGATCTCCGGTTTCGTGTCCTTCTGCCGGATGCCCCGCATCCGATCCGAAGTCTTCGAGTCGACCCGGATGACGTGACCGTCCCTGCGTTTCTGGACGAGCTGGTCGCTCACGTCGCGGTTGATACCGAGTCGAGGTGTCGCCTCACTGCCGGGAGGAAGCCCTCCACGAAGCGGAGGGAGCTGTTCTCGGCTCGCCGCAGGAATCCGCGAGTGGCGCGCTCCGAGAGAGGCTTGGGCTCGTGCCGAAGGAACTCCGTGAGCGAAGGTCTCCGGAAGCGCTTCGGCCACTCCGACATCTCGGCCGTCCACCGTTCGCCGCCTTCGCTCCAAGCGTTCGTCGGCCAGGACTTGCCCTCCACCACGCGGCGTACTTCGTGTGTCTCGAAGTCCCTCGGCTTGGACAGGCACTTCCCGACCCACTTGGCGACCCGCACGCTGACCGCGTTGCCCACGAGCTTCCACCGGTGGCGCGGGGCAGCGACGCGCTCCGCGGCGATGGTCCAGTTCGCCTTGAAACCCTGGAGTCGTTCGGCGTCGCAGATGTGGGGAGTGACGATACGGCCGTCTGGCATCCAAATGGCTGGCGGCGAGGGAACGCCTACCGAGGAACCACCCTTCAGCGTGGGGACGGCATCGACCGCCCAGCCGAGGCCCCGTGTTCCCTCGGTCCAATAGAAGCCATAGGCGGTGTCTGCCGTCTCGTTGGGGGTGGCTGGACCTGCGTCATCCGGAAAGAGAACCGTTCGTGGCTCCTCTTCCAGGCTCGCGACAATCAGCACGCGTCGACGGCGCTGCGGCAGGCCGAACGCCCGCGAATCGACGACCCGGTATGCCCACTTGTATCCGAGCGACTCCAGCTTCGTCACGATGACGTCCAAAGCACGGCCCTTGGACAGCTGGAGCATGAAGGGCACGTTCTCTAGAAGCAGCCAAGGAACGCGCTGGTCCTCCACGAGCCGAAACACCTCGGAGATGAGGCCGGACTTGGCGCCGGCCAGCCCGGCTGTCCGTCCGGCCTGGGAGAGATCCTGGCAGGGGAATCCTCCCGCGAGGAGCTCCGTGTCGGCGGGTAGGGCGCGCAGCTCTGCCACGTCTCCATGAAGAGGCAGGTCTGGGAAGCGGTGGGCCAACACGGCTCGGGCCGTCCCGTCGACCTCGCAGAGCCCGAGGGAAGGGTGTCCAGCGCGCGACAGTCCCAGCTCGATCCCTCCGACACCGGAGAAGAGGCCCATGGTGGGCAGTTGCCGCGGAGTCTGCTCCGCCGCGGCGTGTCCTCGCTCCACCCGAGACACCTCGAGGGTCAGCTGCTCCGCTTCCGCCGCAACACCCCGGTCCATCGGGCCACCCTACCATGTGCTCAGACGGCAGCACGCCGACGGGAGGCCCCTTCGAGCGCCTTCACCGACTCGGCGACGAGCTCCCGCGCAACCATCCTCATCTCCTCTGGGTCGAGTGCCTCGTAGTTGATCAGTGCGCCACGCCGCAGGAATCGCTTCATCACGTCTCGGAACAGCTCCATGCGGCTATCCACTTGGTCTCGAGCGGCCGCCCGCATGGTCTCGCGCGCGACCGCGACGGCGGTCTGTCGGGACATCACGGCTCTGGCTCGTTCGACGAACCCGACGATCTCGTCGTCCTTGAGTACGTGCACGAGTTCGTACGGCTCCCGATCGGCCCACCAGTCGTCTCGAAGCAACTCGCCGCGCCACCAGAGTCGGCCGAAGGTGTTGCGTAGGCCGCGGTCGCCTCCGAGGAAGCGATCCACTGGGCTCTTTTGGCCACCTCCCCAGCGCCATCGCACGACGTCGGGCAAGAGCACACAGCCGAAGAACGCCCAGACATCCTCCCGGGACGCTTCCGTGGGCGGGATTCCCGCCTCTCGGTGCAGGAACACGGCGCACTGTCCGTCAAAACTGCTGGCCTGTCGGGTCCGGATGGGTTCCGGAAAGGCCATCCGGTCGGCGATTCGCCGGATGGAGTCGGCCAGCTCCTCGAGCTCCTCCGGCCGAACGGGGTTTCCTCCAGTAGGCCCGTAGGAGGCCAGCGGGTGACTCGTGGCCGCACGCTCTTGCGCCGCGAAGTTGGTTGCCTCGCAGAGCTCCGCGGCAAGCTCGCGAGCAACGACCCGCGGGAGGCGAGGAAAGAACCGAATCATTCGGCGCCCCCGGCTTCGGTACCCGCTTCCACGTAGCCGAGACTGGCCTGCAGCTGGGCTTCGAACCGACCAGGGTTGGTAGCGAGTAGGTCGCGAACTGCGCTCGGAGACCGATGGGAGAAGACGCTGCCGAGGAGTCGGCGCACGATCGCGCCGACCGTGTCTCCCCCGAAGGCGCCGGGGTCCTCCATGAACTCTCTCGACTGGAGAGCACCGACCATCATCTGTCGGGCAACGTCCAGCCGGATCCGCTGCCACATGCGCCGGACGTGCTTCTCGGCGCCTTCGGTCGCCTTCTTCAGCTCGGTGTGGCCCGAATTGAGGTAGAGCCGCATTCCTCCGAGAACGGAGCTATCTGGCTGATGCGGATCCCAGTCGAGGTACCAGGCGGCCTTTTGGGGAAAGCCTCGCGTCGCGCCGAAGTCGACCCATTGAACGGGGAACCGCGCCGACGAGTCTTCGAGGTCGACGCGGACGGCGTCTCGCCAGAGCGTCGCCCCCTTCGCTTCGGCCGCCTCTGAACGAGCGTCCTTGGCTTCCATGAGAACGATGGCCGTTTCGAGATCGACCCACGAGGCCACGTGTGAGCCGTCGATCTCGATCCGAAGCTCCAGGGCCTCCTGCTCTCCCATCCGAAGAACCACGTCGCGTTTGCACGTCCGAGTCCGAGTCCGAGTGGCGTCGCAACGCCAGCACGCGATGACTCGTATCCGTGAGCCGGCCCCGAGAGCGGTCTCTTCGATCACACGGTCGTGGTCCAGTCGAAGACTGCGGCAGAGTCCAAGGCTCACGGACGGATCCCATTGCGTAGCCACGTCCTTCAGGGCATCTGGGTCCTCGGTGCCCAGCAGTCGCCACGGGTCTAGGTCGGCGAGTTCGAGGGTCGGATAGGGGGGAGCGACGACTTTCACGGCGTCGACTCTCCTTCCGCGACGACATCGACGGCCACCAGTGCTGAGCGCGGCATGGCCACGCCGAGCTCCCAGGTTCCTTCCTCGACTGCGTCTACCGAGTCGGTATCGTCGAATCGCTCGCCTGACGGGGAGCCCCAGAAAGCTACCCGTGGCTTTCGAGCCCCTCTCGGCGGTGTGGATTCCACTCCTCCCCCGAGGAGCGAGATCGACAGCTTCGCCGTGAGCCGGGATGCGCGGCTTCCTTTGGCGTGGCGCAGCTCCACCTCGAACAGTCGCGTGGGCAGGCCCTCGCCTTGTGAGAATCGTCGGGTGTCGTGGACTCGCACCTTGGGCTTCGGGCCGCGTCGTCGTCCGCCCCCCTTGCCTCCTCCAGCCGAGGAGGCTTCCTGCTCTGGTGAGCTGCCGGCCCCGATGAGCACCTCCCCCAGATGCTCCGCCAGTTCGGCGAGCGGGCCGCCGGCGACCGCGTCCGGTTGCTCACGGTGCGGCTCGATGAACTCCGCGACCTTCTCGTCGATCCGTTTGAACGTGGTCCTCACGAACGTCTTGTGACGTCGGTCGGCGATGATTTCGGGCGACCAGCTATCGTGCGTCGGAGGCTCTGCCCCGGCGAACACGCGATCCATGTCCGGGTCTGCGAGAAAGACTCCCGCGTATCCGATCGTGTCGGAGGGCAACGCAGGGAACTCCTTGTACTCGACGACCAGCTCGGGACGACGAAGCAGCGCGACGTGGTGTGCTCGGGTGTGAATGTCAGGGACCGTTCCTGCTTCTGCGAAGTCGGAGAGACCGGTTCGCTGAGTTGGTGTCCGAACCGCCGCGAACCGGCCCACCCTCCTCTTCGGGCGGAGACAGAACAGCTCTTTGGATGCGTCCCCCGTCTTCTCTGCCTCGCGTACTTGCTGCAGTGCGCGAACAAAGCCGTCGAAGGGAGGTGTGTCCGCGGGCCCTGGCATCGCGACGGTTTTGCCTTCCCAGCTCAGCTCGAATCGCATGCTGGCCTGCTTCTCCCCAGGCCACGGCACCATCTTGGGCCACAGATTCAAGAGCAGTTGCCACGACATGTACTCGAACGCGCGCTCGGGCTCCTCCTCCCAGGGATCGAAGTGGGGTGCCAGGATTCCGATCGTAGTCCCGGTCGAGTTGCGCTCGAACGATGGAAACCCGAGTAGGTCGGCCAGCTGGTCAGCCTGCTCGCCAACGAGTGGATCGACGATCCCGGACTTGGGATCCCGCCGACCCCACCAATGGCGCCCCGTGAGGTTTCGGCCCTCGTGGGAGTAGTGATTGGTGAGTCCCGAGCCCATGAACCGCGACTGCAGGCCGTCATCGGTCCGGCATCGCGTATGCACGAGAAGGGTATGGACCTCGCTGCTCAAGTAGAGGGCCGCCTTGCCGTACCCGAAGGTGCCGCCTCCGCGCGCCTTGTCAGGGGGCGTTCCAATGTTCCGGAAGAAGTCGACGAAGTCTCGAGGCTGGTCCGTACGAAGGCTATCAGCGCGGGTGGGCCCTCCGAGGCCGGATGTGCCGCGGTCGTAGACCGCCAGCATGACGATGCCCTCGCCGTCACGAACCTTGGCGGCACGCTCCCGTAGCGTGTCTCCCAGGGCCGCTGCCTCCGTCACGTCGTAGGCATGGCGAGGTGGCCGTTGCGCGAAGACTGTCTTCTGGAGCGCACCGAACTGCTTCGCGTTCAGCGTCCACCCTTGAAGCCCGAACGTGACCGATGTGGCGCACTCACTCTTGGCATCCCAAGAGTTCTGCGCTGCTTCTCGCACGAGTAGTGAAAGCCGGTCGAGCCGCGGTCGACCCAACTGGTTTCGCATACCCTCCGATGCGATGTTGCCGGTGGCGACGTAGGGCTCAGCCTGCATGTCGAGGGGCTTCACGTTGCCACCAGCTCCTCTCTCAGCTTCTCGACTTCGGCAGCTGACAGTTCGCAGTGCGCCGCCGCGCCGAGATCGATCGAGTAGCTGAGCTGGGAGATGGCCGAGTGGAGAGGCGCGGCAAGCTCGGCTGGAGTCAGCCGAGGGAAGTCTTCTCTGACTTCAAAGACGCTCTCATCGCGTAGGCAGAAGCGGGCCTGCCGAGCCGCGGACTCGCTTGGGTCAACCCCCTGCTTTGCCAGCTTGTCGAGGAGAAGCTCCTGATCCGCACCCATCGAAGCGAGCGATCCCAGTAGCTCCCCAATGTTCTCTCCGTTACTCGCGCGGTCCAGAGTGACGACCGCCAGAGCGAGGCGTCCGCCGGGGGCTGCGACGAGCTGTCGGAGACCGTTGATTCGGACTCGTTGACCGCGTTGGCTTCGCGCCTTCACTTCGATCGCGATTCCGCCCGACTCCAAGTCATGCACCTCTCCGTCTGGTCCTCGCCAGCACCTGGCCGACATCGGGTTGATACGGATGAGCTCGCGCAGCTGTAGGAGCTCGGCGTACACACCAAGTAGCCGTTGCTCACTGACCGGACGGGACGCCCGTGCCAGGAGTTCGCGCCAGTCCGCCAGTGTCTCGGAAGCGCGAGTCGACACGTCGCTCTTACCGTCGAGTCGCGTTAGCAGGTCTTCAGCGACGAGGAGGAACAGCCGTCGGAGCCGCGGAATGCGGCATACCAGATCCACGAAATGCCGCCGCTTCCCGCCGTCCATCAGCTCTCGCGCTTCGACTTGTATTCCCTTGCTTCCCTTGTCCGGCTGGATCTCCTCGTGCGCCTTCGCTGGGACGAGCACATGCCATGTGCCGTCGATTCCACAGCCAGCGAACCAAGGCCCATCGACGTCCCCAATGAAGAGCTCCCGGACCTCGAGACCTTGGTCCTCGATGGGCTTCTCGAGTACATCGAAAGAGCGCTGCAGCGACTTGCGAACCTCAGCCTTCGTCGGCTTCGTCATCCTCGAACTCGTCTTCTTCGTCGAACTCACCAGTGGGCTCGGGGAGCAATACGCGTACGTACTTCTTCCCGATGGGTCGTTCCGACTTGGGAAACTCGAACGCTACCGCCAGGACGTCCTCGGTCGCATCGAGCGGAATACGCGGGTCCGCTGCTTTAGTCGCCTGCTTTTCACTAGGCTTCGAGTTCTTTGAAATGGGATATAGGACGAGAAGAGGGGGGTCTTCAGGTCCGCGTTTCTTGCGTCCATCAGGCAGGCCTGCTCGGAAGTCCATCTGTGTGGAAACCGTGCCTACGGTTGCATGTGTGTCCTCGGATCGCGTGGGTTTCCGACGAGAACGGTTCAGGAGGTTGACCTCGAGCCCGCCGATCTCTCGAACGCCTGCCACCTGGTCTTCGTGACGACGGCCAGACAGTACGACCGTCCAAGAACTCAGGCCACCGTACTCGATCTCCGATTCGATGTAGGAAGTCAGTGCGTCGCTGGTAAGGTCGACCAGCCGAGGGTGGAAACGATAGCGGCGGACGAAGTCGATGACCTTTTCGGCGGGGACACCCGTCCATACATATCGTCCTCCCAAGCGCTCGTTGTGAGGGCCGAGGGATTCGATGAGGGAATCTGCGGCGTCAATGTTGTTGCTCAAAAGGTCGCGGTCCACCCTCTCGTATATATGTGTTTGTCTTGTCGTTCCACTGTAGGAGATGTCGCATTCCTCGGCGTGGTGCATCTTCAGGGAGTTGGTGACAGCGAGGCTCGGGTGAACACGGATTCGCACTCCGAACTGCTCTGGGGTCATGTCCTGTGTTTCATACTTCCGTATGTCCTCACGGATCTCCGCCTCGACAGTCGCGAGTTGGAAGAACGCCTCCTTGAGCTCGTTGGACATCCAGATGCGAGGCAGATCCTCGTACCCAAATCGATACCCAAACCATCGGCCCATCTGAAGTAATGTGTCGTACGCGGAAGCGGAGCGAACGAAGTAGCTAACCGTGAGACCCTCGAGAGTGAGGCCGCGAGAAAGTGTGTTGCCTCCGATGGCTATCTGTGTTCTTGGAGTGTCGTCGTATACAAGGCGATCGAGGCTAGATCCGTGCTCTGCGATGACGGATGCTTCATCGAGAACGCTTCGGAGAAACGGGTGTAGCTCTTCGAATGATGTTTTCTTCCGACTGAATACCTCAGCTGGAACGCGGCGGCATTCCCTCTCCCATAGGTCTTCTAGTTCGCTGATGACCTTCTTGTTCCGTGAGGCGACACGGCTGCGGAGAACAAGCCAAGCATCCTCGACCTCGCGCTGCAGTTTGTCGTGCGAGTCTACGTACAATGTTGTGTGGATAAGCATGGACTCGTGCGAGCGAGGTGCACGAGCACGCCTCGCCGCACAGGTCAGAAGGAAGTAGCGAATGGCTTCGTCCAAACTGGGTGGAACTGAGGCCTCGAAGGATGCTCGGTCAGAGGTGCCTTTGGGGCGAACGAGAGAAATGTCCTCATCGGGAACTTCTCGGATCATGTCCAGTTCGGCGTTCCGCACGTCCTCGACGTCTGACTCATCCATCGGTAGCTTCTCGCGACCGAAGAGGCGCTCTGCGCCGAAGTAGCCGGGAGGGCGGGGCAGTTCGACGATGAAGTCTTTGGGGTAGAGGTCGTCGCCCTTTGGGTTGACGAGGACATTCGCGAACGGTGTCGCCGTGTAGCCGATGTATGCGGCTTTGGGTAGCGTCCCGATGATGCCGAGAAGAAGCTTGTTGATCGCTGTCCGCTCGTTCGGGTTCTTGTGAGCGTTCAGTCCAGCCTGGTCCGCTTCGTCGTCTATGATGAGAGTGGGGCAGTCGCTGAGGATCCGATCGCTGCCTTGGTCCAACCACTTTCTCAGTCGTCTCAATACGTGAGCGTTCTTCTTTGCGACGCAGAGGATCCGCATCCGGCTGTGGTCGGAAAGGAAGGCGTCTGTATTTCCGGTTGTAGAGGCTCGAAAGTCTTCGCTCTCTGCGGTAAGCGATACCCATAGAGTTCGGTTGAGATCCTGTAGCTCCGCCGATAGGCGTCGTTGAGTCTGTTGTCGAAGAGTGTTGTGGACTCCTGCGAGGACGATGAATAGTCGGTATCCAACGTCCGCCGCTTTGGCGATTAGTGCTGTGTAGTTCGCCGTCTTTCCGCTTTGGACGTGGCCGACGACCAGTCCTCGGGTGTCGATCTCTCCCATGCCAGCAGGCTGCATATGCGAGAGGATCTTCGTCGTGGACCGGTTAATCGAATCGACCGTCGCAGCAGGCCAGCCCTTGTCCTCTCGAAGATACTTCTCGAGAGCGGGCCAGCACTTGTCGCCGGGCTGTGGACCGGCGTACCAGGCGCGGAGCCCTCGGTGGATGACGGGTGGGTCGTCCATTCTTCGAATACGACCCGCCCGCTCCTCGAACACCCGGAAGGCAGCCTTGGCGTCGGCCTGAGGAATTCCCATCTCTACCAAGTGGTCGTAGGCATCACTTGGTGTCTGCCCCCCGCGGACGGTCAGCGCGAGCATTTTGACGAAAGGTTCGAGCGTCTTCTGGTTCGTATTGGCCACCCCAACTCCCCATGCCGATTAGTCGCCAGATGGTGAAGGCTCGGATGGTACCGAGACGACGCGTATTGATCGAGTCTGACTGTTTTCTTTCCCGTGTTTGGGGGAGGCGAGCGGCGTGCGGGGTCATCCCGCCCGAGGCAGCAGGGCGTCTGCCAGGTCCCAGCACTTCTCCAGGAGCGGCTTCGCGTGCGGGGTGCGGAGGCGGTCGCTCGCGTTGTGGAGCTCGACCGTGCGGCCTGCGAGCTCGATGCGGAGGCGCTCTTCGCCCATGGCGTAGAAGTCGCCCTGGACGAGCTCTTGCTCCTCTTGCCGGACGGCGGCGGCGAGGGGGCGGAGGACGTCGAGGTCGGCCTCGGAGAGGGGGGCCTTCGCGTGGCGGGTCTGGCCGCCTACGCGGCGCTCGATCTCGAGCGTGCCGGCGCCGAGGTCGATGAGGACGCGGTGGGTGACCCAGCTGCTCGCGACAATCGCCTCGATGCGCTCCTCGCTCACGCGAGCAGCCTATCCGCGGCCGCGGCCGCTGCGCAGGAGCCAGTCGAAGAGCGGCGTGCTGATGCCGAAGGAGTGGCCCTCGCCGCCGGGGGCGTGGTGGCGGAGGTGGTGGGCGCGGAGCGCGCGCAGGAGGCGACCGCCGCGGGGCCCGTGGTGGATGCGGTGGTGGATCGCCTCGTAGGCGAGGTAGGCGAGGAGGCCGCCGGCGAAGGCGACGGGCCAGCGCGCGAAGAGCGGGCGGACGATCGCCGCGAGGGCGAGCATGGCGAGGGCGGCCTGCCAGGGGGTGGCGGCGAGCCGGCGCGGGTCGTCGGGCGTGAGGTGGTGGTGCTCGTGGACGAGCAGGCGGAAGCCGCGGGCGCGCTCGCCGTCGCCGGGGAGGTGGAAGAAGAAGCGGTGCATGGCGTACTCGAGCGCGGCCCAGAGGAGGGCGCCAGCGAGGGCCGGGCCGAGGTCGGCGAGGCGCAGCGGGCGCGCGGCTTCGAGGGCCCAGGCGAAGGCGGGGCCGGCGAGCACGCAGAGCGCGAGCGGGTGCGAGCGGGTCAAGGCCTCGGCCCAGCCGGCCCGGAAGAGGCGCACGCGCGCGCCCTTGCGGGGGCGGAGCGGGCCCTCGAGGGCCTGCCGGGCGGCGTCGGTGAGCACCTCCGCAGTATGGGGGCGACGGGAGGGGGCGCCCACGGGCGCGTGGGATGTCGCCGAGTGGGGGCCCCGACGCCCGCGTGATAGGCTCTCGGATCGGAGGGCACCGCTGGAAGCCGAGCGAAAACAGGCGGATTCGACCGCTCCCGGGCCTGACGAGGCGTCGGGGGAGGCGGCGCCGAGCGCGGTGGCTCCCGAGGTGTCGGCCCCGGGCGAGTCGGGCGCGTCGAAGGAGGCCGCCGCCGCGGCGTCGGGTCCGCGTCCGCGCGCGAGCTCGCCGGTGGCGCTCGCCACGACCGCGCTCGGCACCGGCGAGGACGGGCCGGCGCCGCCGCGCATCGTGCGCGAGGACGAGGAGGACGAGGGCCCGGACCCGATGATCGGGCAGGTGCTCAGCGGCCTCTACAAGGTCGAGGGGCAGATCGGCGAGGGCGGCATGGGGCGGGTCTACATGGCCGTCCACATCCACCTCGACAAGCCCTTCGCGGTGAAGGTCCTCTCGGAGCGCGTCGCCGCGAACAAGACGGCCGTCGACCGGCTGCTCCAGGAGGCCAAGGCCGCCAGCAGCATCGACCACGACAACATCGTCGACGTCGTCAGCTTCGACGCGACGGACGAGGGGCGCGTCTTCCTCGTGATGGAGATGCTCGAGGGGGTCAGCCTCGCGGACCTCGTCGACCAGGGCCCCATGCGCCTCGAGCGCGCCCTGCCCATCGCCTACCAGGTCTGTCAGGCCCTCGAGGCGGCGCACCAGCGGGGCATCATCCACCGCGACCTCAAGCCCGAGAACGTCTTCATCTGCCGCAAGCAGGACGCGGACTTCGTGAAGATCCTCGACTTCGGCATCTCGAAGGTGAAGACGGCGGAGACGGAGCAGGTGCGCATGACGCGCACGGGGCAGCTCGTCGGGACGCCGCTCTACATGTCGCCGGAGCAGGCGCGGGGCGAGACGGATATCGACCACCGGGCGGACATCTACGCGCTCGGCGTGATGCTCTACGAGATGATCTGCGGGCGGCCGCCCTTCGAGGGGGGCAACTACTTCCAGCTCCTGTGGAAGCACGGCAACGAGACGCCGCAGCCGCCGAGCGTGCACGTGGACGGCGTCCCCGAGGGGGTCGAGGCGGCGCTCATGAAGGCGCTCGCGAAGGACCCGGCGGACCGGCCGCAGAGCATGGCGGAGCTCGAGGCGATGCTGGTCGCCGCGGCGCCGGAGATCGGCGTGGCGCCCTCGCGGCTGGTGTCGCTCCCGCCGGTGCGGCCGGCGGAGCTCGCGCGCCCCGCGGCGGAGGTGTCTGCGCCGCCGACGAAGCGCTCGCCGCTCCTCTATCTGGCGGCCGCGGCGCTGCTCCTCGGCGCGGGCTTCGTGGCCGCGATGCTGATGCGCGAGACGCCGCCGCCGCCCGCCGCGGCCACCGCGCCGAGCGCGCCCGAGGAGCCGGGCGAGCCTGCCGAGGAGGCGCCGGACGCGCCCGCCGAGCCCGCGGAGGTCGCCGCCGAGGCCGTCGAGCCCGCCGCGCTCCCGATGGGCGAGGCGCCGCCGACGAGCGTGCGCATGCGCTTCACCTCGACGCCCGAGGGCGCCGAGGTCCTGCTCGGGGACACCGTCCTCGGCACCACCCCCTTCGAGGCCGAGGTCCCCCGGGACGCGGCCTCCGTGCGCTACCGCCTCGCCCGGCATCGCGGGGAGGAGGTGGCGCTCACGCCCGAAGAGGGCGGCGTGGTGACGGCGCGCTTGCGTCGCCGGCGCGCCCCCGCGTCCATGCAGAGCAGCTTGCCCTCCATCCGGATGGATCTGTGATTCGCCTTTCTTCGCGCCTCCGGGCGCTCCTCCTCAGCCTCGCCTTCGCGCTCGCGCCGCTCCCCGCCGCGCCGGCGCCGGCTCACGCCCAGACGGCGGACGTGAACGCCGAGGCGCGCGTCTACTTCGAGCGTGGCAACCGGCTCTTCGAGCAGGCCGGGCGCGCGCGGGGGCGGCGGCAGCGGCAGCTCCTCGAGCAGGCCCTCGAGGCCTACGTGGCGACGCTGCGCATCGTCCGCAGCCGGAACGCGCTCTTCAACGCGGCGATCGTGCTCGAGCAGCTCGAGCGGCCGAACGAGGCCTTCGCCTACTACACGGAGTACCTCGCCATCCCCGGCCTGACGGAGCAGGAGCGGCGGGACGGCGAGCAGCGCATCGGCGCGCTCCGGGAGCGGGTGGCCGTGGTGGCCCTGACGAGCACGCCCGAGGGGGCGCAGGTCTTCGTGGATCGGCTCGACCTCGCCCCGCGCGGGCGGACGCCGCTCGAGCTCGCGCTCCCGCCCGGGCGGCACGTCGTCTTCTTCCGGGCGCCGCACCACGCGGACCGGCGCCTCGAGCTGGAGGCCGTGCGCGGCGAGCGGGTGGAGGCGGAGGCGACGCTGGAGGCGGAGCCCGTCGAGGTCGTCTTCGAGCTCGCCGGGGAGCTGGGGGAGGCGCCGACGCTCACGCTCGACGGGGAGCCCATCGAGCCGGGGCGGCGGGAGCTCGCGCCTGGGACGTACGTGGCGCGCCTCGCGACGGCGGACGGGCGGGCGCGGGAGGAGCGCTTCGTGCTCGAGCCCGGGGACGAGGCGCGGACGGTGCGGCTCGAGGCGCCCTCGCTGACGACGGCGACGCTGCTCGTGCGGAGCGTGCGGCCCGTGGACGTGATCGTCGACGCGGCGCCCGTGGGGAGCGGGACGACGGTGCGGGTGGAGGTGCCGCCGGGGGCGCGGCGGGTGGAGGTGCGGAGCGAGGGCTGGGCGCCCTACACGCGGCTCGTGACGGTGGAGGCGGGCCAGACGGCGACGCTGGACGTGGAGCTCGGGGAGCGGCGCGAGGGGCGGCGCCTCGGGGCTTGGCCGCACGTGATGCTCGGGCTGACGGCGGCGGCGGCGGCGAGCTGGGCGGGCGTCGGGGTGCGGGCGCTCCGGCTGAACGACGACTTCCGGGAGCAGTGTCCGGACGCGCCGGACTGCCAGGACCGCTTCGACGCGGTCGAGCGGCACAACCTCGCGGCGGATCTCTTGCTCGGCGCGACGGGGGCGCTCGCGATCACGACGCTGATCCTCTATCTGCGCAACGACCGGCTCGGGGACGCGCCGGGGGAGGGGCGCCTCGAGCTCTCCTTCGGACCGGGCGGCGGGCAGGTCGGCTGGCGGGGGGCGTTCTGATGCGGGGCGTTCCGATGCGGCCTCGTGGCTCGGTGCGGCGCGGCTCGGTGCGGCGCGGCTCGGTGCGGCGCGACTCGGTGCGGCGCGGATCGATGCTCCCTCGCCGGTCGCTCGGCGTGGAGGGCGTCCTCGGCGTGCTGGCGCTCGCGTTCCTCGCGGGGTGCTCGCTGCTGAACGCGCCGGACGAGGACCTGCTCGAGGCGGACGCGGGCATGGACGGCGGCTTCGACGCGGGGGACGGAGGCGACGCCGGCGACGCGGGGGACGGAGGCGACGCGGGCGATGGAGGGGACGCGGGCGACGCCTGGGTGCCGCCGCCGGAGGACTGCGACAACGGCGTCGACGACGACGAGGACGGCCTCGTGGACTGCGAGGACTTCGAGTGCGCCGAGGCGGAGGGCGCGGCCTGCTGCGGCGTGGTCGACACGCCCCTGCTCGCGCTGAGCGCCTGGCCCCCGGACCTGACGGCGGACTGGAGCTCGAGCCGGCCGGCGGACGACATCTACCCGCGCGTCGACGGCGGGCGCCTCGTGGAGTTCGACGACCCGGAGCCCTTCGCGGCGGTCTGGGAGGACTGCGTCCCGCTCGCCCTCGGCGCGAGCTTCGAGGCGCGCTTCCGGCCGCTGGGCCCGGACGGGCACGGCTGCGAGGAGGGCGGGCGCTGCGAGGACTTCGCGGCCTGGGTGCTCAGCCCGGTGGAGGCGCAGCTGGCTGGCGCCCGGCTCCTCGACGAGGTCGCCGTGACCGTCTTCGCGAACGGCCGGCTCGAGGTCACGCAGGCCGGCGACGTCTTGGCGAGCGAGGCGCTCGAGCCGCTGGCGGTCGGCGACTACGTGATGACGGCGACGCTCACGCCGACCGTGCGCATGGACGGGCGCGCGGGGCTCCAGGTGGCCGTGGAGGTCGTGAGCTCGCGCGGGGGGGCGCCCGTCTTCGAGTGGGTCGGCGCGCCCATCGAGCTCGCGAACCTGATCGACGACGCGCTCGGCTGCCGGCAGGTGCCGGGGCTCTTCCTGGCGTTCGAGGGGCGCGGGGACGGAACCGAGGTCGGCGAGCGGGTGCGCGTGGAGCCGCTCGAGTGCGTGAACCCGAGCCAGTTCGAGCAGACGCTGCGGCCGCTCACGGCGGGGGAGGTCGCGGGGGCGGAGACGGCGAGCCTCGGCTTCGAGCCGCCGCCCGGGACGGGCACGGGGATCTCCTGGGCCGACGAGGCGATCCGCGCGCCGACGCTGCTGGGCACCGGCGAGCCGGGGAGCGAGCAGTGGCACGTGATGGTCGAGGGGACGAACGACCAGCCCGAGCTCGAGCTCAGCGTGCGCGTGGGCTACGCGATCGGGCACGCCTTCGAGGACGTGGACCGCTGGAACACGGACGAGTGGAGCGACAGCTCGGGCGTGCCGCGGCTCGGGGCGCAGCCGCCCTCCTGCGCCGACATGAGCTGCCCGGGGGAGCCGCCGGCGACGAGCTATCGCGAGCCCTACCTCTTCGAGACCGAGGACGGGAGCCGCTTCGTCGCGTTCGCCGTGGAGCTCGGGGAGGCGAGCGAGGTCTTCGGGCTGGCCTACGCGGAGGCGGATGGGCTCGGGCGGATCGCGTCGAGCTTCATGCTGCTCGAGCCGGGCGACGTGGCGGCGCTGAGCGAGGACGGGGCGAGCTGCCGGTCGCTGCGGGACCCGGCGATCGTGCCGCGGGCGGGGATGGGCGGGCGCTACTGGCTCTTCTTCACCTGCGAGACGGAGGGAGGGTCGACGATTCGGGCGCAGGCGCTCCGCTCGAACCTCGGGCCGCTCGAGCCGGACGAGAGCGTGGAGGGCGTGGAGGTGCTGCCCGGCGGGCTCGAGCTCGGGGAGTTCGCGCGGGACGGGGTGTACGGGCCGGAGCTGATCGTCGACCCGCAGCGGGGCGAGGTGAACCCGGTCTTCCGGCTGTGGTTCCTCGGGCGCTCCAACCTGGCGGGCGCGAGCGTGGGGCTGGCGGTCGGTCAGGCGAAGGGGGCGGCGAGCGAGCTGCCGGACTTCCAGGCCTACCCGGCGAACCCGGTGCTCCGGCCGACCGATCGGGCGCTCCGCTCCTGCGCCGAGTGCACGATCCAGGGCTTCGCGGTCGCGCGGCATCCGGACGACGTGGGGGCGCTGCGCTTCCTCTTCGGGCTGCGCGTGCCGGAGGCCGATGGGCGGCGCTACGAGCTCCTGCCGCTCGACCAGCCCTGGCGGCCGGAGGCGGCCGAGTGAGCGCGGGGGCCCGGGGGGCGCTCTTCGTCGCCGCGATGCTGGTGGGCTGCGCGGCGTTGGACGAGGGGCCGAGCGGGGCCGGGGGCGATGGGGGGCCCGGGGACCTGGCGCGGGACGGCGGCGGGGGACTCGCGGACGCGGGGGTGCCGTCGATCGACGCGGGGGCGGCCGAGCCCTCGCCGGGGGTGCCCGCCGATCCGGACCGCTCGGGGGACTTCTCGGAGGCGCCGCCTTCGGGCGTCGACGGGGCGGGAGACGTCGCCGGGCGGCGCTCTTGCTACGACGGCGCGGACAACGACGGGGAGGGCGGCGAGGACTGCGAGGACCCGGGCTGCGAGGGGCTGGCGAGCTGCTGCGTGGGCGACGGGGATTGCTGCGGGCCGGACCCGGCGGCGGTGGCGCTCGGGGGGTCGTACGTCGGCTGCGCGGATGCGGAGAGCTGCCTGCGCGCGGAGGACGTGCCCTTCGGCGAGGGGGTGCGGGGGAGCGCGCGGGGGATCGTGCCGGCGGGGGACGCGGGGGGCGATGGGGGCTTCGCGTTCGGGGCCTTCGACCTCTCGACGCGGCGGGTGGTGCTGGACGCGGTGATCGATCCGGCGACGGAGTGTGGCGTGGGGTGCCTCGAGACGCTGGGCGTGGGCGTGGGCGTGGCGGCGCCGCCGAGCGGGTCCGGGCAGGTGGTCTCGGCGTCGGTGGCGCTCGTGTACGCGGGGGCGCGGGACGAGGTGGGGCTGCAGCTCGGGGATCGGCTCGTGCGGCGGGTGGCGCGGGAGGGGGCGACCGAGTGGGGGCTCGTGCTCCGGCCGACCGGGGCCGTGGCGCTGACGCGGGGTGGGGTGAGCGTCGTGGAGGTCGCGGGGGCGTTCGCGCCCGGGCCGGCGGTGGGGCTGGTGTACGGGCGGAGCCGGAACCCGGGGGCCACGGCGCCGGCGCCGGTCGCGCTGGCGTCGCTGGGGGTGGAGACGGAGCTCTGCGACGTGCCGGGGACCTGGCGCGAGCGGCGGGCGCTCGGGCAGACCGGGGAGGCGCCGAGCCTGGCGCGGCGGGATGGGGAGACGTGGATCGCGTGGGCCGAGGCGGGGGCGCTGCGCGTGGCGCGGGAGGGCGTCGAGGGGGCGCTCGAGCGGCTCGAGGGGCCGGTCGTGGACGCGGCCTGGGCGGCCGGGGGCGTCGGGGATCCGGAGCTCTGGCCGGGGGAGGAAGGCTGGGAGCTCTACTTCACCGCGCGGGGGGCGGACGGGACGTCGGAGATCGGTCACGCGGCGCTCGGGGAGGGGGGCTGGGAGGTCGAGCGGCTCGGGATCGGGGGGGCGGCGCCGACGGTGGCGGAGGCCGGGGATGGGACGCGCGTCTTGCTGGTGCGCGATGCGGCGGCCTGGCGGGTGTACACGGGGGCCGGGGGCGCGTGGGCGGCGCTCGGCGGGAGCGACCTCGACGTGGTGACGGCGCCGGCGGAGGACGAGGTGCTCGGCGGGGCGTCCCTGGTGGTGCACGACGGGGCCTGGCAGCTGCATCTGGCGCGGCGGCGGGGGACGCGCTGGCGGGTGGCGCTCTATGCGTCCGA
Source organism: Sandaracinus sp. (assembly GCA_002699025.1). GTDB lineage: Bacteria > Myxococcota_A > Polyangia > Polyangiales > Houyiibacteriaceae > Houyiibacterium > Houyiibacterium oceanicum. The sequence continues at coordinate 35,947 of PABA01000235.1, forward strand.
CGAGCTGGTCGCGTGGCGGCCGCTCGGGGTGGGGCTCGAGGGGGACGGCGAGGGCTTCGACCGGCTGGGGGTGCGGGCCGTGGACGTGTGGGCCGAGGGGCCGCGGCTCGAGGCCGTGTACGTGGGCGACGACGGGCAGGGTGGCGCGGCGCTCGGGCGGACCTGGCGCCCGGCCACGGACCAGGGGTCGCGCTGAGAGCTCCCGGCGCGCGGGCCCGAGCTCGTGCTGTCGTGGGTCCCGCCGTGGCTCCGGCCCTGGGGGACCGGGCCGAGGTCCGTTCGGGCGCGGACGCCGCCCGGGAGTCCTGCGGACGCCGCCCGGGAGTCCTGCGGGCGCCGCCCGGGAGTCCTGCGGACGCCGCCCGGGAGTCCTGCGGACGCCGCCCGGGAGTCCTGCGGACGCCGCCCGGGAGTCCTGCGGACGCCAGCCCGGGAGTCCTGCGGGCGCCAACTCGGAGTCCTGCGGACGCCGCCCGGGAGTCCTGCGGACGCCAGCCCGGGAGTCCTGCGGGCGCCAACCCGGAGTCCTGCGGACGCAGTTTCGAGCGGGGCTGAGATGACGCAGGGTAAGCCACTGGAATTGTTGGATTCACCTTCGAAGCGGGGAGGAGGTGAAGGGCTGGCTGGTATCGTTCGTGATTGTCTCGTTCGGATTTGTTGAACGAAGCGGGCGTATGTTCGACGGGTGGGTGAAACGAGATGGCGAGGCGGGGCTCCGGCCCGCGGGCGAGGGCGGATGGGCGCGGGGCCGCCAGCGCGCGGCCGCGGGAAGGCGCGTTCGGATCGTGGCTGCGCGGATCCGCCCCGGGATGGGCGGGCTGGCACGGCGTGGCACGCTGGGGCGGCCCTCGCCTCTGGTACGGCGCGTGAATAAGCTACGAGCGTGCGTCTCCTCCTCCCGCTGCTCGCAGTCGCGCTCGGATGCGCCGGCCTGAGCGAGCCCCTCTCCCGCGATGACGGCGGAGACGGCGGCGCGTCGCCGGCCGACGCGGGCAGTCCCGTCGAGCAGCAGGACGGGGGGCCGGGCATGGGGCTGGACGCCGGCGCCGGCGCGGACGCGGGGCCGAGCGTGCCCGCCTTCGAGGGCATCCCCGCCGATCCGGAGCGGTTCCTGGACGGCGCCGCCGAGGACCCGAGCCTCGGCGCCACACCCGGGGCCGGCCGCGCGACCTGCTACGACGAGCTCGACAACGACGGCTTCGGCGGGCTCGACTGCGCCGTGGATCGCTGCCGGGCCCTCGCCTCCTGCTGCGTCGACGCGGGCGACTGCTGCGCCCCCATGGGCGCCGAGGCGCCGCTCCCCGCAGAGCTCGTCTTCGACTGCGGCGACGCGCCCCTCGAGAGCTGCCTCGCCGTCGAGCCCTTCGGCCAGCCGCGGCCCTTCGTGGACGACGCGGCCCTCGCCTTCGGTGGCGACGCCGAGTTCGACAGCGGCCTCCTCGTCGGCGCGCCCGTGGACCTCCGCACCACGCGCGTCCGCGTGGGCGCCCGCTTCGCGCACGGGGCCTGCGAGGGGAGCTGCCTCGAGAGCGCGGCGATGGGCTTCACGGCGCAGGCCGCGCTCGACGACGAGACCCATGTGCGGCCCCTGGTGGCGCTCCAGCTCTCGCCCTCCCGCGAGGCGGCCCACGTGCTGGTCGGCGACGCCGTGGTCGCGCGCCTCCCGCTCGGTGAGGAGGAGGCGCGCTGGGAGCTCGAGCTCCGGCCGACGGGGGAGGCCTTCGTCTGGCGGGACGAGACGCAGCTCGCCCGGGTCCGCTACGCGACCGTGCGCGAGGCGCGCCTCGTGCTCTGGGGCCACAGTCGCAACCCGGGGGCGACGGACGTCCAGCGCGCCCGCCTGCTCGAGCTCGACGCGAGCGCCGAGCGCTGCGGCATGGCCGACGCCTGGGAGGGGCCGAGCGAGCTCGGGCTCGACGCCGTCTCCGAGCCGGCCCGGGTGTCGGTGGTCGAGGCCGCCGGCGCGCGCTGGATGCTGGTGCTCGGCGAGGGCTCGGGCGCGGACCTCTTCCGCGACGACGCCGCCGTGGAGGCCGCGGCGCTCCCGGAGGGGGCGAGGGAGGCGACGCTCGCGGCCGGCCCGAGCGGAGAGCTCGAGCTCTGGTACCTCGCCGGCCCGGACGCGCGCCTTCACCGGGCGCCCTGGACCGAGGCCGAGGGCGCGGCCGGCTGGGGCGAGGCCGAGGACGTGGGCGCGCCGCTCCCGGAAGGTTTCGCGGCGCCGAGCGTGCTCCATCACCGCGGCCACGAGATCGTCGTCGCCGAGGGGGCCGGCGGCCTCGTGCTCCTCGCGCGCGGCCCGGCGACGATGGGCGCCTGGCGCGACCTCTCGGAGGGCCTCGGGGGCGTGCCCGCGGGCGCTCGCGCGCCGAGCCTGATCGTCCACGGCGACGCCTACCTCCTCCACTACGGGACCCGCAGCGGCACGCGCTGGTACGTGGGCCTCCTCGCGAGCGACGAGCTCCTCGCCTGGCGCGACGTGGGCGCGCGGGTCTTCGCCGGCGGCGCGGCCTTCGACGCACGCGGCGCCAGCGCCCCGAGCGTGCTCTCCGAGGGCGACGCGCTCCGGCTCCACTACGTCGCGCACGACGGCGTCACCCGCCACCTCGCCACGACGCGCCGGGTCGCGCCGCGGGCTGCCCGCTTCGAGGAGGCCTCGTGAGGCCGACGCTCCTCCTCCTGCTCGCGGTGGCGTTCGGCTGCAGTGACGACGGCGGCGCCGCCGACTCCGACGCGGGCCTGCCGCCGGGCGCCGACGGTGGCGTCTTCGGGGACGCGGGCCCTTCGCCGGCCGCGGACGCCGGCATGGAGTCGCCTGCCGAGGGGGAGCCCCTGCCGACGGCGCCGGACTACGACCTCGGCTCGCGCTTCGAGGGCGCGGACGACGGCGCCGGAGCCGGCTCCTGCTTCGACGGCGAGGACAACGACCGGGGCGTCGACGCGAGCGAGCCCGACGGCATCGACTGCGAGGACGCCGACTGCGCGAGCTTGCGGAGCTGCTGCGTCGGACGCGCGACCTGCTGCGAGCCCATCGCGGCGCCCATCGGCTTCGCGGCGGGCGCGCTCGCGGGCTGCGACGACCTCGAGGCGTGCCTCCCGGAGGCGACCCCCTTCGGAGACCCGGCGCCCTTCCTCGACGGCGACCCGGCGGGGCTCGGGCTGGCCGGGGACTCGGAGTACGACAGCGGCCTCCACTGGGACGCGACGACGGACCTGCGCACCGAGGCCGTGAGCGTGGAGGCCACCTTCCAGCCGCCCGGCGACTGCGGCAGCACCTGCCTCGAGAGCGTCGCCTTCGGTTTCACGGAGCAGCAAGGCCTCGCCGATCGGGAGCACGTGGAGCCGCTGGTGGCGCTCGTGGCGAGCGGCGCGCGCTCGGAGGTGCGGCTCCTCGCCGACGGCGCCGAGATCGCGCGCTGGGACGAGCCGGCGACCGGGCCCGTGCGCTGGACCCTCCGCCTCGCGCCCACGGGCGCGCTCGAGGTGGAGCGCGAGGACGAGCTCCTGCTCGCGCGCGCCGGGGGCTTCCGGCCCGCCGCGGCGCACCTCGTCGCCTGGGGCCACAGCCGAAACCCCTCGGCGAGCGACCCGATGGGCGCGCGCCTCGAGGAGCTCGCGGTCACGGTCGAGCGCTGCGACATGCCCCGCGCCTGGAGCGCTCGCGAGCCGGTCGAGCTCGCGCTCGCCGGCGCCCTGACCTTCGACCCGGCGGACGCGGCGAGCCCGAGCGTCGCGCGCGACCTCGCGGGGCGGCTCACGCTCGCATTCCTCCACCAGGGCGACCTCTTCGTCGCGAAGCGGCCGAGCGAGGCGGAGCCCGCGCGCTTCCTCCTGACGACGGCCCGCGACGAGCCGGCGCTCCCGGACCCGGGCAGCGGCCCCGAGCTGGTCGAGGCCGACGACGGCTTCTGGCTCTACACCGCCGGGCCCGAGGGGATCCGCCGACGCACGATGGACGACGCGGCGGAGGTCTTCGGTGACGCCGAGCCCGTGCTCTCGCCCGTCCCGCTGGGCGCGCTGCAGGTGGACGCGCCGACCGTCGCGGAGGTGCCCGCGACCACCAGCCGGCCCGAGCGCTGGGCCATGGTCGTGCGCGCGGACGAGACCCGGCTCGTGGCCGTGGCGTCGACGGACGGCCGGAGCTGGCGCTACTGGAGCGAGGTCCCCGCATCGCTCCTGAACGTGGACGCCATCGGCGAGCCCTCCTTGAGCGTGGGCGGGGGCGTCTATCAGCTGCACGTGGCGGTGCGGCGGGGCACGCGCTGGCGGGAGGCGCTCTTCGTGAGCGACGAGCTGCTCTACTGGCGCCTGGTCGACGAGGCCGCGCTGGGGCCCGACGCGCTGCCGAGCGATCGGGTGGGCGTGCGCGCGGGCGACGCGGTGGTCGGCGACGGAGAGGTGGAGGTCTTCCACCTCGGGCTCGACGGCCAGCGCACCACGCTCCAGCGCGCGGTCCGGCCGCTCCCGACGCCTTCGCTCTGATCGCCGACGAGAGGAGACGCCCGCGGCGCGCCACGCGGAGGCCGGCGGGCGGACGGGACGGCGGGCGGACGGGACGCCCGCGCCGACGACGCGCTCGGGATGAGCCGCTCGCCTGCTCGGCGCTCGCGTGCTCGGCGTTCGCCTGCTCGACGTCCCCCACTGGGCACCCGACGACGTCGAGCGCCTACTGGATGACGTCGCCGAGCGCCTCGAGCCCCTCGAGCGTGGGGAGCACGACGCCCGCCGCGCCGGCGGCGATGGCGGCCCGCGCGAGAGCCGCCCGGCCCTCGGGCGCCGAGGAGCCGAGGTCGACCAGCACGGGGAGGGCGGCCCGCGCATGCACCTCGGGGAGCGCCGCCAGGTCGGGCGCGAGCCGATCGAAGAGCCGCACGCCCGCGTCGAGGAGCACGACCCGCCCGTTGCCGTAGGAGCGCAGCTGCGCCGCCGCCTCGAGCCACTCGTCGAGCGTCGCCGTGGGCGCCCGCGTGAGCACGACGCCGCAGTCCACCCGGCCCACCTCGCGGAGCAGGGCGCCGTCGTGCATGTGCTGCCCGTCGACGACGAGCAGATCCGCCCGGACCGCGAGCCGCGCCACGTCCGCCGGGTGGTTGCAGCGCACGGCGAGGGGCAGGCCGGCCGTGGCCGCCGCCGAGGTCAGCACCGCGAGCGCGTCGGTCTCCCCGGCGCGCTCCCGCGGGTCGAGGTGGCCCGCCCAGAGCGCGTCCGCGCCGCTGCCCCGCGCCCGCCGCGCCGCCGCCTGGGTCGCCGCGACGTCGCCGAGCTGCTCCGGCCCCGCGAGGAGGAGCGGGCCCTCGCCGAAGGTCAGCCCGGCCACGCGCGCCGGCCCCTGCACCGGCGAGGGCGCCGGGGTGATGCGCCGCCCGCGCCGCGGCCGCGCCGGCTGCGCCTCGTCGCTCGTCCGCGAGGGGTAGCACCCGAGCACGCGCAGATAGCTCGTCTCCGCGGCGAAGGCGTCGAGCCCCTCGCGCACGGCCGGGTCCGCGAGGTTCCCCTCGAAGTCGAGGTAGAAGCGGTACTCCCAGGGCGTGTTCGGGCGCGGCCGCGACTCGAGCTTCGTGAGGTTCAGGCCGTGCTCGGCGAGCAGCGCGATGCCCCGCGCCAGCGCGCCCTTCTCGTGCCGCGTCGCGAAGACGAGCGACGTCTTGCAGGGGATCCGCGGGTCGAAGCTCTCCGCCTCGCGCGCGACGACCACCATGCGCGTGTAGTTCTCGCGCTGGTCCTGCACGCCGCGCCGCAGGATCGGCAGGCCGTGCACGCGCGCCGCCTCCTCGCTCGCGATCGCCGCCTGCGAGAGGTCCTGATCCGCCTTCACCTTCGCCACGGCGAGGGCCGTGTCCTCGAAGGCCTCGGCGTGGACGTGGTCGAGGCTCGCGAGGAAGGCGCCGCACTGGGCGAGCGCGACCGGGTGCGAGTAGACGCGGCGGATGCGCGCGAGGGGCACGTCCTCGAGGCCGATGAGGCAGTGCTCGACCTTCTGCACCTCCTCGCCGACGAGGTGCAGGTCCATCTCCGCGAGCAGGTCGTAGCTCTCGTTGATCGAGCCCGCCGTCGTGTTCTCGATGGGCAGGAGCGCGAAGTCGACCTTGCCGTCGCGCACGGCCTCGAGCATGGGCCGGAAGGCCGAGAAGCCCTGGAAGACGGCCTCGCCGCGGGCCGCGAAGCAGCGCTTGGCCGCGAGGTGGCTGAAGGCGCCCTCGCCGCCCTGGAAGCCGACGACGAGGAGCTTGCCGGCGCGGCTCGGATCGCGGCGCGTGGCGAGGAGCTCGTGCTGGAGGCGGAGCGAGTGGTCGAGCACCTCGCGGAAGACGCGGGTGACGAAGAAGGGCTCGAGGCCGATGTCGCGGCCGAGGTCCACGAGGCGACCGAGGAGCGCCTCCTCCCGGCCCGGGTCGCGCACGACCGAGCCGCCGCCGCCCTTGATGCGCGCCACTTCGCGGACGGCCTCCTGCCGCTCGGCGAGGGCCTCGAGGAGGCGCCGGTCCACGCCATCCAGCTGGCGCCGGAGGGCCTGCAGGGCCTTGGCGGTCGGCGCAGCGGCCTCGTCGGCGGCGCCCTCTGCGCGCTCTCCCTCGGCGGGGCCCGGGCCCTTCGCCTCGTCGCGGTCGTCCGTCACGCTCGTCCCTCGTGCTCCGGGTCTCGCGCGACCCGATCGGCCGACGTGTAGCATCCTCCAGGCGAGATGCGAGAGAAACCTCACAAATCCGCCCCCGAGCGCGACCGGCTGGGGGAGCATCCGGGGATGCGCGCGCTCGCCCCGATCGCTCTCGTGCTGCTGCTCCTCGCCGCGGGCCCCGCGCGCGCGGACGAGACCCACTCCCAGACCTTCCTCATCGGCGAGCGCGCGCTCGGCATGGGCGGCGCGGCGACGGGCGTCGGGGACGAGCCAGCGGCGGTGCTCTACAACCCGGCGGGCATCGCGCTGCTCACGGCGGACGCGGTCGGCGGGAACCTCTCGATCAACGCCTTCGACGAGCGCGAGATCGAGGGCGGCTACAGCACGCCCATCGGCCAGCGCGATCTCGTGGCCCGGAGCCGCCCCGGCGTGCCGCTCTTCGCGACGATGGTGAAGCGCTTCGGCCCGCGCGACGCGAACCGGGTGCGCCGCCACGCGCTCGCCTTCTCCACGCTGAACCCGGTGCAGCGCCGCCTCCGCTACGACGTCGACGTGCTCAACGAGGCGACGAACGTGCGCGAGACGCTGAGCATCGACCACGACGATCGCATCACCTACTTCGGGCCGAGCGTCGGCTTCCGGCTGCGCGACGACCTGGCCGTCGGGCTGAGCGCCTTCCTGGCGACGCGGCGGCTGCGGCATCGGGAGGACCAGATCGTCGTCACGGAGATCCGCTTCGACCCGGACACGGGGACCTTCGTGAACGACACGCTGAGCGTGCGCGAGAGCGTGGCGAGCCTGACGACGCGGCACGCGCTCTTCCGGCTGGGCGTCGCCTGGGAGCCGAGCGCGCGCTGGCGGCTCGGGCTGATGTTCCAGCCGCCGGGCATCGAGCTGACGGACTCGGCGCGCCTGCAGGACCGGCGGAGCTTCGCGGACACGCTCGCGTCGCCGGCCTACGCGACCTACTTCAACGCGGACCAGGGCGGGCTCCCGGCGGCGTCGCCGATCCCCTGGGAGCTACGGATCGGGGCGAGCTGGGCGGCCACGCCGGCGCTCCTCTTCGCGGCGGACGTCTCGCTCTACGGGCGGAGCGGCGGACCCGACGAGCCCATCCGACCCTTCGGGACGCCGGAGCCGGACCCGGAGACGGGCGACCTGCCGCAGGCCGGGGACTACCTCGCGACGAGCTGGTACCGGCAGTACAACGTGAACGTCTCGGTGGGCATGGAGGGGGTGATCGCCGGGCGCGTGCCCGTGCGGCTCGGCTTCTTCACGGACCGGTCGAGCGCGCCGCCGATCGAGGGGCCGACCGACCGCTACCGGATCGAGCACGTGGACCGCTACGGGGCGACGGCGAGCGTGGGCTACCGGAGCGACGACTACGACCTGAGCGTGGGCGTGGCGGTGCTCTTCGGGCGGGGGGACGCGATGCGCGAGAACCCGCTGGCCGTGGATCCGATGGAGGCCTACGTGCCGACGGAGGTGCGGGACCGGACCGTCTATTTCTTCCTGAGCGGCGCGAAGCGGGCGGCGAGCCGGCTGGCGCGCGACGTGTATCGCGAGCGGGTGAGGCCGTGGATGCGCGGGCGCGGGGACGAGGAGCGGCCGGAGGGCGAGGGGGAGGAGCCGGCGGCGCCGGCGGAAGCGGAAGCCCCCGCCGAGGCTCCAGCCCCAGCCGAAGCTCCAGCCCCAGCCGAAGCTCCAGCCCCAGCCGAAGCTCCAGCCCCAGCCGACGCTCCAGCTCCAGCCGAAGCGGAAGCCCCAGCCGAAGCGGAAGCTCCAGCCCCAGCCGAAGCTCCAGCCTCAGCCGAAGCTCCAGCCTCAGCCGAAGCGGAAGCCCCAGCCGAAGCCGAAGCCGAAGCCCCCGCCGGAGCGAACGCCGAGGCCCGAGCGGGCGAGTGAGCGGGCCGGGCGTCGCGGCAGCCGGTCACGCCGCGCCCGCCGCGGCAGCCCGAAGAGTCTGAAGACCCTGCACCACGGGGCTCGGTTCCCCGACCCCCACGCCGCCCGACCACCGCGAAGCGCCGCCGTCTCCGTCTCCCCCGAGCCGCCGCCGGCTCCCGCAGCCGCCCCACCGAAAGCGAGCGCTCCCCCTGCACGGCGCGGGGAGGCCGAAGCGGCTGGCAGGTGGCACGACGCGGCTCGGTTCCCCGACCCCCACACCGCCCGACCACCGCGAAGCGCCCCGTCTCCGTCTCCCCCCGAGCCGCCGCCGGCTCCCGCAGCGGCCCGACCGAAAGCGAGCGAAGCGAGCGCTCCCCCTGAGCGGTGGCGCCGAAGGCGTCGCCGCTCAGGCCGGGCTGGCGTCCGCGATGCGCGCGGCTTCCTCGTCGCGCCCGAGCGTCTTGTAGCAGGCCGAGAGCGTGTGCAGCGCCGCCGCCTCGCCCCGCGGATCCTTCAGCGTCCGCGCCGCCGCCAGCGCGTCCAGCGCCGCCCGGATGCTCTCCTCGGCGTTCCCTGCGTGCAGGAGGATCCACGCGAGCGTCAGCGAGGCCCGCGCCCGCGTCCGGTCGTCCCCGCTCGCCTTCTCGCGCGCCCGCCGGAACGCCTCCATGGCCGCGCCGGTCTCGCCCTTCGCCAGGTAGGCCATGGCCCGCACCCGGTCCGCCGCCGCCAGATCCCGCCCCTCGGCGATCGCCGCCTCGATGGTGCGCTCGACCGTGTCGAGGTCGCCGGAGAGGAGCGCGCTCACGGCCACCTGGGACACGCGCTCGACGACGTCCTCGCCCTCGCGCTCGCCCCCGGCGCCCCGGCTGATCGCCGCCGCCGCCGTCCGCGTCTCGCGCGTCGGGTGCACCTGCACCGCCGCCGCCGCGAGCCGCCGCGCCGGCCGCTCCATCGCCGCCCCGCGCGCCGCCTCCGCCGCCGCGAGCAGGTCCCGGGCCCCCGCCGCCTGATCGCCGCCCTCGGCCCGATAGAACCCGCGCGTCCCGCGCGTGAGCTCGCCCCGGCAGCTCTCCGCCTCGCCCATGGCGCGCGCGCAGAAGCGGTAGAGCTCGGCCTGGCGCGCCGGCGGCATGTTCTGGATCACCAGCCGCCGGAGCATCTCCGAGGTCGGCGCCGGCGCCCCGACCCGCTCGAGAAAGGCCTCCTGCCGCAGCCGCCCGAGCGCCTGCGCCTGCGCGTCCGGATCGAGCCCGTCCCGCGCGGCCACCGCCTCCACGAGCGTCGGCGGCGTGCCGAGCGGCAGCACGCAGACCGCCTCGAGCATGCGCAGGGGCCCGGGCTCGAGCGCCGTGAGCCGCTCCTGTAGCAGCGCGTCCAGCGGGATGGCGCGCACGCCGGCCCGGGGGCTGAGGCGCCAGACGAAGTGCTCTCCGTCGTGGACGAGGTCGCCGGCCGCGATGAGCGCGCGCGCCGCCTCCATCACGCCGAGCGGCGAGTCTCCGCCGAGCACGGCCACGCGGCGGACGATGTCCTCGTCGGCGTCGCCGAGCGTCTCCTGCGCGACGGCCTTCGCGTCGTCGATGCGCAGCTGCGGGAGCACGAGGTCCCGGAAGGGGAGGGCGCGGAGCGGCGGCGGCAGCGTGGCGTCGACGGGCGCGCGGGCGACGAAGAAGGCGCCGCCCCGCTCGGCCACCTCGGCGAGGAGCGCGAGGGTCGCCCCGTCCACGCTCGGCACGGGGTCGACGACGAACCAGGGGCGCGCGCCGAAGGCCTGGGCGGCGGCCTCCACGGCTTCGGTCCAGGGCACGGGCTCGCCGACGGCGACGCGCCCGAGCGTCGGGCCGAGGGACTCGGCGGCCGCCTCGGGGGAGCCGTGCTCGCGGAGGAGCGCGAGCCGCAGGCTGCCGAGGGGCTCGAGGGCACCCGGGACGCCGCTGACGCGCACGACGCGGGCCGGCTCGAGCCGCTCCCGGAGCGCGTCGAGGAAGGTCTGGGCGCCGGCCCCGCTCGGCCCGCGGAGCGCGAAGCAGGACAGGCCCTCCTCGGCGGCGCCCGCCTCGAGGGGCGCCAGCGCGTCGCGGAGGGCGGGCGGAGGGCTCGCCGGCTCGAGGTAGGCGATGGCGAGGCGGCAGGCCGCGCGCCGGGGCACCTGCCGATCGAGCGTGGAGCCTCGGAGGGCCGCCGCGCCCGTGCCCACGCTCCGGCCGAAGAGGTAGGTCGTCGACGCGAGCTCGCGCGTGCCCGCGTCGACCACGAGCTCGCCCCGGCGCGCCCGGTTCGCGAGGAGCTGGGCCCGATCGATGGCCGCGCCGAGCACCCGCTCCTCGGCCTCGAGGAGCTCGCCCGTCCCCGCGCCGAAGGCCACCCGGAAGCCGCCCGGGACCGCGTCGCTCGCCTCCGCCTCGTCGAGGAGCGCGAGGGCGGCGTCGAGGGCGTCCGTGAGCTCGGTCAGCTCGAAGGCGACGGCGACGGCGCCGCCCAGGCTGCCGAGGAGCGCGCCGCCGGAGGCCTGCAGCCGCGACTGGACGTGGCTGGTCCAGGCGGCGAGGGCCGCGGGCTCGTCCTGCTCCACGCGCCGCGGCGGGAAGGCCCGATGCCAGAGCACGAGCCGCTCGAGGCCGACCACTGGCTCGAGGGCGGCTGGTTCGAGAGCGACTGGTTCGAGATCGGCGGGCTCGAGATCGGCGGGCTCGAGAGCGGCGGGCTCGAGAGCGGCGGGCTCGAGATCGGCGGGCTCGAGATCGGCTGGCTCGACGCTCGGAGGCGTGCTCGCGCCGGGGGCCGCCGGGAGCGCCACGGTCGAGCGCTCGCCGGGCGCACGGGGAGCGTCCGGGCCGCTCGGGCCCTCCTCCCGCGGCTCCGATGCGCCCGCGCCCCCCTCTCGCTCCATCCGCCCGGTCGCTCCTCAGTCGAGCTTCGACTTCAGCGCGGCGAGCTCGTCCTCGACCGCCGAGTCCCCGCTCGAGCGCTCGAGCTTGCGGAACTTCGCCTCGAGCTCCGCCGCCTTCACCTCGTCGTCCTCGAGGATGCCGTGCACCTCGACCTCGGCGTCGAGCTGGTCGATGCGGCCGGCCATGCGCTCGAGCTCGTCGAAGGTGTCCGAGCCGGAGCCGAAGCGGCTGCCGCCCGGCGAGGTGCCCGGCGTCTCGCGCGCCTTGCGCACCTGCGAGGCGAGGCTGGCCTTGCGCGCCTCGAGGTCCTCGATCTTCTGCTCGATGCGCTCGAGCGTGTCCTTCATCTGCTCGGCCGTGGAGGCGGAGCCGTTGGCGCGCGCGCGGACCTCCTCGGCCTTCTTCCTCGAGCGCTGCTTCTGCTTCAGGGCCTCGCGCGCGAGGTCGTCGTCGCCCGACTTGAGCGCCAGCACGGCCTTGCGCTCCCAGCTCTCCGCCTCCTCCTCGAGCTCGGCGGCCTCCTTGTCGAGGCGCTTGGCGGTGCCGAGCGTCGTGAGCAGCTCGCGCTTCGCCTTCTTCATCTCCGCCTTCATGTCGATGATCGTCTGACCGATCAGCTTCTCCGGGTCCTCGGCCTTGTCGACGAGGGCGTTGAGGTTCGACTTGATGACGGTGTTCAGGCGGCTGAAGATGCCCATCGATTCCTCCGGGTGCGGGGCCGGTGCCCGCGGGAATGGATGCCCGCGGAGACGATTCTCGCGGAGATGATTCGCGGAGATTCTACGCGGAGATGTTCGCGGAGAGGGTGGTTCGGGGAGACCGTCTTCGCGGAGACGGGGGTGCCGCGCGAGACCCGGCGGCCTCACCGCGAACACAGACACGAAAAGCCCGCCGAGAAGCGCCCGCGAGGCGCCTCGACGCGGCCTTCATCGTTTCACGCCTCGCCGGGGATGTAAACGCATGGTAACGCCCGGCTCGCGGGCCCACGGCGGCGTCCGCGACGGGGACGGACGAGACGATGATCGAAGGCAAGACGTTCTGCATCACCGGCGGCGCGGGCTTCATCGGGACGGCGCTGATCCGGCGCATCGCCGATCACAACCGCGTCCGCGTGCTCGACATTCTCCGGCGGAACGCCCTCGGCGCCGCCGGCCTCGACGCGCACCCGAACGTCGAGCTGATCGAGGGCGACGTGCGCGACCGGGCCGCCGTCGACGCGGCCGTGGCCGGCGCGGACTACGTCGTGCACATGGCCTCCATCGCCGGCGTCGACACGGTCCTGAAGAACCCCGTGCCGACCATGGAGATCAGCCTCGAGGGCACCATGAACGTGCTCCGGGCGGCCAAGGACGCGGGCGGCGTCGAGCGCCTCGTCGACTTCTCCACGAGCGAGGTCTTCGGGAGCTACGCCTTCCGCGTGCGCGAGGCCGACGTGACGAGCCTCGGCGCCGTGGGCGAGGCGCGCTGGACCTACGCCGTCAGCAAGCTCGCCACCGAGCACCTCGCGCACAACTACTACAAGGAGCACGGGCTCCCGACCTGCGCGATCCGCCCCTTCAACATCTACGGGCCGGGCCAGGTGGGGGAGGGCGCCGTGCACGCCTTCGTCCTCCGGGCGCTCCGGGGTGAGCCGATCACGATCCACAACGAGGGCGACCAGATCCGCTCGTGGTGCTTCATCGACGACATCGTCGAGGGGCTGCTGCTCGCGCTGACGCGGGAGGAGGCCGTCGGCGAGACCTTCAACATCGGCAACCCGCGGAGCACGGTCACCATCTACCAGCTCGCGCGGCTGATCCGGCGGCTCGCCGGGAGCGAGAGCGAGCTGCGCTTCGTCGATTGGGACTTCGCGGACGTGGAGCTGCGCATCCCGGACGTGAAGAAGGCCGAGCGGCTCCTCGGGTTCCGGGCGCAGGTCGACCTCGAGGACGGGCTCGAGCGCACCATCGCCTGGTACCGGCAGAAGCTGGCGGAGTAGGGCGCTCGCCCAGCGCCTGCGAAGCCCCCGCCTGCGAAGCCCTGCCGGGTCGGGGGGAAGCCGCGGGACGCGGGAAGCGCGTGCGGCCGGCCGCGCGCTCCGGCCTGTCGCGCGCTCCGGCCGCACGCGGAGCCGGAGGATATCGTCCACCCGCGCTTGACCCGGTGAGCCGCGGCCAGTCAGCATGATCGAACCGATGGGTCGCAGAGTCCTCCCGCTGGACGAGGTCCGCGCCGACGGCTGGTTCGAGAGACTCGGAGACGGCGCGCCGCAGTTCCGGGAGCTCTGCGAGGCCCTGGGCGAGAAGGTGGTGGCGTTCGCCATCGTGGCGGGCGTGCGCATCACGGCCGTGGCCCTCGATCGGCGCGCCCCGGACGCGAGCGTCGTGAGCTTCTGCCTCGGCGACGAGGAGGACGAGCATCAGCTTCCGCTCGGCGAGCTCCGCCGGCGCCTGGCCTCGAGCCTCCTCGCGGACGAGCCCTTCCCCACGACGCTCTCCGCCTCCCCGACGGCGCAGGAGCTCCAGCGCTTCATCGGCTACCGCTACCTGCTCCTGGCGCCGCTCTTCGGCCTGACGCTCTGCCACCTCGAGCTCGCCGACGAGGGCGAGGAGGACGAGGACGTGGAGCCGCCGAGGGTGCTCGTCGACCTCGGCGCCGCGCGCGACCTCGTCCCGCTCTCCGAGCTCCGCCAGCTGATCAAGGACCGGGTGCGGACGGAGGGCCAGGCCGCCGCGGGCGCCTCTCCCTTCGCCATCGACCTGAACGTCGTGCCGAAGGCCGCCGAGGCGAACGCGGCGGGCCAGTGGTCGAAGACCATCGAGCTCCTCGGCGCCTGGCCCGGGCCCCTCTCCATGCTCATGCGCACGCGCGAGGGGCAGGAGCTCGCGCCGGAGGTGAAGGCCAGCCTGGCGCGCGCGCTCGGGCTCCTCGGGACGGCTTACGTGGAGCTGGGCAACTACGAGTGGGCCGAGGAGGTCCTGCGGCTCGGCATCCAGTGGGGGCAGGCGGTCGGCGGGGACGCGACGGCGGACCTCTTCCGGCGGCTCGGGCACGCCCACGTGATCCGCGACCGGCACGGGCAGGCCATCGGCCTCCTGCGGCGGGCCCTGGCGCTCGGGGCGGCGCGGGAGGACGTGCTGCCGCTCCTGGCGCGCTCCTTCGTCGCTCGGGAGCGCTTCGTGGCGGCGGCGATCTGCGTCGAGGAGGCGCGCTCGCTCGGCGTCGACGGCGAGGAGCTCGAGGCCACGCACGACCGGGCGACGGAAGCGCTCGGCGAGACCTGGGCGCGCTTCCGGGCCGTGGTGCCGGCGAGCTTCGGAGAGCGCTGATGGCGGGCCCGGCGACGAGAGCGGCGGCCCGCCTGGACGGGCCGCGCTTCGATCTCCGCTTCGCCCGGGGCCGGGCGCGGCTGGCCCTCGGGCGGCCGCTGGTGCAGCCGGGCCTGCGCGTCGAGCGGCTCGGCGCCGAGGCGGAGCTCGACGGCGCGGTGGACGTGCGGCGAGGCGCCGCGGCCTTTCGGCACCGGCGGATGCAGCTCACGGAGCTGGACGCGGAGCTGCGCCTCGAGGACGCCCTGGCCCGGGGCCCGGCGGCGCGGCGGCTTCGCGTCGAGGCCTTCGCGGGGGGCGCCGCCGAGGACGATCCGCTCCGCGTGACCCTGCTCGTGCGCGACCCCATCGGCGTGCTCGGCCTGGAGCTCGCGCTGGCCTTCGACGGCCCCGACCTGCTCCTCTTCCCGACGGCGCTCGCCGCCCTCGACGCCGGGCCACACGGGCTCGCGGCGCGGGTGGACGCGGCGGCGCGGAGCTTCGGCCTGGAGCTCGACCACGCGCTCGGCGCCCTCCGCTGGCGGCGCCCCGTGCGGCGGCTCCTCGCGGAGATGCTCCTCCCGGCGGGCTGGCGCCTCCCGGACGAGCGCGCCGCGGTCTTCACGCTCGAGGCCCGGGGTCGCGCGCTCCGCCTGCGTACGGACGCGGCGGCCGGTGAGCGCGGAGCGGCCCGGCTGCAGCGCGCGCGGGCGGCGGCCACGCCCCTCGACGACGAGCTCGCGCTCCTCGACCTCGAGGCGGTCCCCCCCGGCGAGGAGGGGGAGGCGCTCGCGGCCATCCGCCGCGCCTGGGGTCCCTGGCTCTTCGCCGAGGCGGCCCTGAGCGCCGCCGAGCGCGCGCCCTCGCAGCATCGCGAGCGGGTCGTGGACGCGCTCCTCGCCTGGCCGACCGAGTCGCGCCTCTGGGAGCGGTGGGTCCCGCGGCTCGCCCTCGAGGGGGGCCGCGAGGTGCTCGTGCTGGCGGAGGCGGCCGTGGCGGGTCCGCTGGCGTCGACGACGCGGGCCCGGCTCGTGGGGGAGGCGCTCGCCGCCTGGCTCGACACCGGGCCGATCCTGAGCGAGGCCGACGAGGCGCGGCTCGGTCCCCTGCTCGCGCGGGCGCAGGCGCTCGGGCCGGGCATGCCCGTCGTCGAGGCGGCGTCGGCGGCGCTGGCGCTCCGCGAGGGGCGCCACCGGGCGGCGGCGGAGGCCTGGCGTCGGGCGGCGGACACGAGCCTCGATCCGCGCGAGGCCGGGCGCTGGCGGCGGCGGGCGGCGGAGCTGCTGCTCGTCCTGGACGGGCCCCGGGCGGCCGAGCCGCTCTTCCGGCAGGCGCTCGTGGAGTGCGGCGAGGAGCCGACGCTGATCGCGCAGCTCGCGGGCGTGCTCGGGGAGCGCGGCGACGAGACGGGGGCCGGCGAGCTCTACGGGCGCCTCTTGCGCATGCGGCCGGAGGACGAGGAGAGCTGGCGGGCGGCGCTCCTGGCGGCGGCGCGGCACCACGTGGAGGCCGGGGCGCCGGATCGGGCGCGGCCCTTCTTGGCGGCGGTGGACGACGCGCCCTCGCTCGCGGAGCTCACGGGGGAATGGGCGCCGGAGGAGGGGGGCGAGTCGGTGGCGCCGGTCGAGCCGGGCGACGACTACGACGACTGCGAGGACGAGGACGACGACGCGCCCCTGGTGCCGCGCGAGGTGCTGGCTTCGGAGGCCTCCGTGGTCCTGCCCGGCCGGCGCTGGCGCGAGGAGGCGAGCGAGGACGAGCCGCCGGACGACGCGCTGCGGATCGACGCGGACCTGCTCGACGGCGAGGTGCTCGACGAGGCGAGCGCGTCGGCCGTGCTCGACGCCCTCGAGGACGCGGTGGGCGCGAGCGAGGAGGACGACGAGGAGCCGCCGGTCGGGCCCGGCGTGCTGCCGCCCTTCCCGGGGGCGTCGGGGCCGCCGGTGACGCTCGTGCACGTGGCCGACGACGAGCTCCGGGCGCTGCTCCAGGAGGCGGCGCGGGCGGAGGACCCGGCGGGGCTCCTCGAGGGCGCGCTCGAGGAGGCGCTGGCGGACGCGGACGCGGCGGGGCTCCGGCGGGTGCTGCGGGTGCTCGATCGGCTGGACGGGGTCGATGGGGAGCGGGAGCTCCGCGAGCGGGCCCAGCGGCTCCTGCGCCGGCTGGGTGAGGAGCCGTGAGGCGGGCCGCCGCGCTCGCGCTCGCGCTCGGGCTGGCGCTCGGGTGCAGCGCGCGCACGCCCCTCGGGGTCGGCGCGCCCTCCGCGGCCCCCGACGCCGGCGAGCTCGACGACGCTGGCGTCGCGGACGGCAGCGCCCCGGACGGAGGCATCCCGGACGGGGGAACGGACGCCGCCCGACCGCCGCCTCCCCCGCGGGATGGCGGGACCGACGCGGGCGCGGACGGCGGCCGCGACGCGGGCCGGCCGCCCGACGTGCTCTGCGAGGCCGACGCCGACTGCCCGGCCGACCGCCTCTGCCGGCTCGACGACGCGCTCGCCGGCGAGGACCTCGCGCCCGCCCCGCTCGTGTGCGGCGAGGCGAGCCCGGCCGCCCTCGACTTCGAGCGCTGCGATCTCCCCGCCGACTGCGCCCGCGGGCTCTGCCTCGTCGCCGGGGTCTGCACGCCGCCCTGCCTGGGCGACGCGGACTGCGGCCCGGGCCTGCGCTGCCGCGAGGTCCATGCGCGTACGGCGGCGCGCGCGCTCCAGCCCTTCCGGGGCTGCGT
This sequence comes from Sandaracinus sp., assembly GCA_002699025.1. Lineage (GTDB taxonomy): Bacteria > Myxococcota_A > Polyangia > Polyangiales > Houyiibacteriaceae > Houyiibacterium > Houyiibacterium oceanicum. The sequence goes on from PABA01000235.1 coordinate 53,358, forward strand.
GCCCGCCTTCGTCCCCCCGGCGGGCGCCACCGTCGAGGCGGTCGCGGAGAGCCTCGTCGCGCCGCCCGGGGGCGAGGAGCTCGCGATCCCGCTCCGCGCGCCGGGCATGGAGCCCACGCTGCACCTCCTGCTCCCGCGCGAGGAGGCGCTCGTCTTCCCGCTCCGCCTGACGAGCGGGGGCGAGGTGCTCTCGGACGCCGAGCGCTTCGTCCCGGGCGAGCCGCCGCCGCGCAACCCGGTGGTCGGCGAGAGCCTGGTGACCGTGCTCCTGCCGAACGCCGGCGGGGCGCCGCCGGCGGGCCCGCTCGAGCTGACGGTGGTCGCCGATGGGCGGACCACGCTCGACCTCTTCGAGCTCCGGGGCGGTCCCCGGGGGCGCCGGCTGGACGTGGACGTCTTCTACGTGGGCGGGGGCCGGCTGAGGCCCGCCGGCGAGGCCGGGCCGCCGCGGCTGGCGAGCGCGCTGCGTGGCGCCATGGCGCGGCTCGGGCTCCGACTCGGGCGCGTGCACCAGCACGAGGTCGTCGGCGCGCTGCGGGGCCGCTACGGGATCCTCGAGGCGGTGGGCGAGCGCATGCCCGAGCTCGGCGACCTCTTCGCGCTGAGCGCCGGCGCGCCGGAGAGCTCCGTGGCCCTCTTCGTCGTGCGCGACATGGAGCTCGCCCTCGGCATCAGCGGCGGCATCCCGGGCCCCTGGACCGCGCCCGGGACGCGCGCGAGCGGCGTGGCCGTGGCCTTCGACCTGCTCGACATGCCGGGCTTCCCCCTCCCCCTCGAGCGCGTGCTCGCCCACGAATTCGGGCACTACCTCGGGCTCTTCCACACGACGGAGGCGGACGGGACGCGGATCGAGCCGCTCGGGGACACGCCCGCCTGCCCGGTGGAGAACGACGCGGACGGCGACGGCTTCCTGCTCCCCGAGGAGTGCGTGGGGGCGGGCGGCGACAACCTGATGTTCTGGGCGGCCGGCGGCGACGGGCTGAGCGCGGAGCAGCGGGGGCTCGTGCGCCGGGCGCTGCTCCTCCGCTGAACCTCGACCGCTTCGATGGGCCCGCTCGCCGACGCGAGGCCCGAGGGGCCCGGCGAGCACGTGGCGGGGCGGCGCGATCCTGGGCTATAGCCTCCCCGATGCGCGCACGCCTGCAGGGCTGGGGGACCCTGAGCCGGAAGCGAAGCCGGCGGGTGACCTGGTTCGCCGTGCTGGGCGGGCTCGCGTGCCTCTTCGGGGTCTTCTGGGTGCTCATGGGCCTGCTCATGGCGATGCGCATCGAGGAGGAGGACGGCGTCGTCATCGGTGGCTTCTGCGCGGTCACCGGGGGCGTGCTCCCCTTCGCCCTCGGGGTCGTGCTCGTGGGCCTGGCACTCCGCCGACGGGCGGCCCTCGAGCGGCTCGGGGCGCTGGTCGCGTGGGCCGAGCGGCGCGGGCCGGGCTTCGGCCAGGCGGAGATCGCGCAGGCCCTCGAGCTGGACGCGGAGGACGCCGAGGCGCTCGTGCTGCAGGCCACGACCGAGGGGCTCCTCACCGACGACGAGGTCGGGCCGGCGCCCCGGGCGGCGGCGCCCGCGGACGAGGGGAGCGCGCCGCGCTGGCGGGCCGACGGAACGCTCGAGCCGGGCGCGCTGCTCGGCGGGACCTGGCGCGTGGAGCAGCTCCTCGGCGTCGGCGGGATGGGGCAGGTCTACGCGGCGACGCATGCGCGGACCGGACGCCGCTACGCGCTCAAGACGCTCCCGCCGAGCACGCGGCTGGCGCCGGAGGCCCTCGAGCGCTTCGAGCGGGAGGCGCGGGCCGCGTCGGCCCTCGGGCACCCGGGCATCTGCCCCGTGCACGACTTCGACCGGACCGAGGACGGGCTCGCCTACCTGGTGATGGAGCTCCTCGAGGGGGAGACGCTGGAGGAGCGGCTCCGCAAGCGGGGGGCGCTCCGCTGGGAGGAGGCGCGGCCCATCGCCGTGCAGGTGGCGGACGCGCTCGGGGCGGCGCACGCGGCCGGGCTCCTGCACCGGGACGTGAAGCCGGCGAACGTCTTCCTCCGGCGGGACGCGGACGGGGAGCGCGCGGTGCTGCTCGACTTCGGGCTCGCGAAGCCGCTCGACGAGCCGGCCGCGAGCCGGATCACGGCGACGGGGGAGGCCGTGGGGACGCCGCTCTACATGAGCCCCGAGCAGGCGCGGGGGGAGGCGCTCGACGTGCGGACCGACATCTATGGGTTGGCGGCCGTCGTCTACGAGATGCTCACGGGCGCGCCGCCTTTCCTCGAGCCGACGGCGGCGCTCGCCTACGCCAAGCTGCTGAGCGAGCCCTGCCTGCCGGCGAGCCGCGTCGCCGTGCAGCCGGTGCCGGAGGCGCTCGACGCGCTGCTGCAGGCCGCGCTCTCGAAGGACCCGGAGGCGCGCCCCCCCGACGTCGCCGCCTTCCGCGCCGCGTTGGAAGGGTCCTCCGGTTTTTCCCTCGCCGACGCTCGGTAGTTTTTGCTTACCAGCGGGCCCGTGGGGCCCTCGGCGCTCGCTTCGCTCGCGTCACCGGGCTCGGTTCTTCATGGGTGCGGCAACGCGGCTCCGTGGGGCCGGGCTACGGGGCGGAGATGGGGGCGCTCCCCTTCGCAGGGCGGGGACTTCGCCGCTTCGCGGCTGGTGCGCTCCCCTTCGCAGGGCGGTGACTTCGCCGCTTCGCGGCTGGTGCGCTCCCCTTAGCAGGGCGGTGACTTCGCCGCTTCGCGGCTGGTGCGCTTCCCTTTGCAGAGCGGGGCGCTTCGCGGCGGGCGCTTGCTTCGCGCGGCTCGGTCGCTCGGCGGCGGCTGGCTTCACCGAGGGCGAGCGCGGCGCTCCAGGGGTCGGAGCGCCGCGCTCGCTTTCGTCGGTGGCGGAGCAGCGGCCGCGAACGCGGCGAAGCCGGGCGGCTGCGAAGGGAAGCGCCCCTGGCGCCTGCCCCGCAGCTCGGCCCCACGGAGCCGCGGCACCGCTGCGTCGAAGAACCGAGGCATCTGACGCGGCCGTAGGCCGCGCCGAGGGCCCCACGGGCCCGCTGGTGAGCCAAAGACAGCGAGCGGTGGCGCGCGGCGTGGCTACGAGCTCGGCTGGAGGGAGGCGCAGATCTCCCGGAGCCGGTCGAGCTCGGCGGTCGGGCCGGTGCACTTCGCGCTTCGCTCGGCCGTATAGACGAAGACGCGCTGGAGCACGCCTTGGGGCGCGAGAACGACCTGGTGGCGGCCGTCCTCGAGGGTCTCGCTCTCGCTCACGCTGCCGCCCATCATGGTCGCGTCGGCGCGCGCGGCCTCGAGGTTCGCCGCGCCGTAGCCGCGCACCTGCACGTTGAGCTCGTGGAGCCCGCCGGGCAGCGCCTTGGAGAAGGTCGTGGAGGCGGCCGAGGCGGCGAGCGTGCGCGCGTCCTCCGGCACGGAGAGGGTCACGCCCATGTCGGCCACCTCGCGCGGCGCGAGCGTGATCGGGGGCGCCTCGTCCTCGGCGGGCTCGGCGGCGGCGCGGGCGGCCGCGGCGGCGGCCTCGGCGGCCTCGCGCGCTTCCTCCTCCGCCACGAAGCGCTCGAAGTCTTCGCGGCCGTCATCGCAGCCGGCCGCGAGGGCCAGCGCCACCAGGATGGGCCAGGCGCGGGCTGCGCCGCGCGACCTCTTCGTCGTCGGGTTCGTCATGGCGTCCCTCACTTCGCCGTCAGGCTGCGGCAGGCCTCGACCATCGCCTCGCCCATGGACGAGTCGGTCACGTTCGCCAGCGCGTCCGTCTGGCAGCTCCATGTCTCGCCCCCCACCTCGACGTTCACGAACGCCCGGTAGAAGGGTCCGCCCAGCGCTTCGAACTCCGTGAGGAGCGCGTCCTCGGCGTCCACGGGGATCGCGTAGCGCTCGTTGCCGGCGACCTCGGCCTTCTCGGCGGCGAGGTCCAGCGCCCGCTGGCGCACGAGCAGATCGAAGCCCTCGGCCGTGACGTGCACGCCGCCTCCGCGGGCCGCCTCCGCCGACGCCCCCTCGGGCGCCTGCATGGTCGCGGGCAGGCCGGCCGCCTCGAGGTCGAGCTCCTTCATGGTCGGGCCGCACGCGGCGAGCGCGAGGACGGCCCCGATGAGCGTGATGCGCTTCATGGTGGTGTGTCTCTCCTTCCGACCGCGCCCCCGGTCCATCCGAGCGCCGCGGTCGAGAGGGTCTACGGGGCCCACCCGGAAGCCCCCCATCAAAGCGCGTCAAAGCCGATCAAAGCGGGGCCTCACGAACGAGAAAGGCCCCGTCCTCGTGCACGTGCACGTGCTCGATTCGTCGGAAGAGACTGCCGACGCGGAGAGCGTGGAGCGCGAGCCCGAGCGTGGAGCCCGAGCCCAAAGCGGGGCATCACGAACGAGAAACGCCCCGTCCTCGTGCTCGTGCACGTGCACGTGCTCGATTCGTCGGAAGAGACTGCCGACGCGGAGAGCGTGGAGCTCGAGCACCCAGCCCCAGCCCCAGCTCCGGCCCAAAGCCCCAGCCCGAGCGTGGAGCGCGAGCCCGAGCGTGGAGCCCGAGCCCGAGCGTCGAGCCCCAGCCCCAGCAGCGAGCCCCAGCCTCAGCAGCGAGCCCCAGCCTCAGCAGCGAGCCCCAGCCTCAGCATCGAGCCCGAACCCCAGCAACGAGCCCGAGTCCCAGCGTCGAGCCCGACCCGCGCGTCGAGCCCGATCGCCTCGGTTCCTGCGGGCTCGGGCTCGGGCGATGCGGGCTCGATGCGCGGCCGCGCCGCTCAGCCGGAGCGATCGACCGGCACCTCGGGATCGAGGCGGTACCCCTCCTCCACCGTCTCGATCACGTCGGCCAGGCCGAGCTTGCGGAGCGTCGACACGGCCACCCGCACGCGATGGGCGCCGGACTCGGCGCGCACCTTCTGCCCCGGCCAGCCGGCCTCGAGGAGCGCGTCCCAGGCGAGCGCCTCGCCGGGGGCCGCGACGCGCCGCTCCACGAGCGCCGCCAGCACGCGCCGGAGCGTCGGCCGACGCCGCACGTCCACCACCTCCTCGCCGCGGCGGGCGAGGCCGTCCTCGACGACGAGGGTCGCGCTCGCCGCCGGCTCGGCCCTCAGCCGCGCGTCGAGGGCGGCCACCTTCGCCGCGTCGCCGAGCTGCTCGGCCAGGCGCCGCGCCTCCCAGAGCCGCGCGCGGCCCTCGCGCTCGGCCAGCGCCACGAGCGCCGCCAGCGCCTCCCGCGCCTCCGCCGGCCCGGCGTCGGCCACCACGCTCTCGAGCCAGCCGGCCTCCCCGCGCCGTGCCGCCAGCCAGCGCCGCGCGCGGAGCCCGACCGCGTCGGCCTCGCCAGCGAGCGCCTCGATCGTCTCCGCGTCCTCCTCGGCGGAGGCGCGCAGCCAGCGCCAGCGACGGCGCCGCGCCGGGTCCGCCGGCTCCGGGGGCACTTCGCCGCGCTCCCCCCGCGCGGCGGCCTCCTCCGCTGCGCCCAGCGCCAGCTCCTCGAGGAGCGCCGCGTGCGCGCCCTTGGCGGCCAGCGTCGTCGCCGCGCGGCGGTCCGTCTCCGCGCCCGCCGCGTCCCCCCGCGCCGCCCGCGCGCGGCTCCGAAGCAGGTGCGCCCAGCCGACGAGCTCCACGGAGGCGCCCGAGCGCGCCGTGACCTCCACGAGCGGCTCGACCAGCGCCTCGAGGGCCGCGCTCGAGGGGCCGACCAGCGCCTGCGCGACGAGCGCCCGGACGACCGCGCCAGCCAGCGGCGCCGGCGCCGCGCTCCGCTCGCCGACCTCGCGCGCCAGGGCGTGCGCCTCCCGCCGCCCCCAGCCGCAGGGCGGCCGCGCGGCCAGCGCCTCGGCCAGCGCCACGCGGCCCCGCTCCGCGTCCTCCGCGCGCTCCCGGGCGGCCAGCGCCGCCACGGGCCGCGGGAGCGCGAGCCCCACCTCGCCCCCCACGAGGAGCGAGCGCTCCCGGAGGCGCCCGAGCAGCTCGAGCCCGGGCAGCTCGCCCGCCACGAGGAGCGCCTCGAGCGCGTCCGCCGGAGCCGGTCCGGCGAGCGGCGCGAGGCGCGCCAGCGCGACCTGCTCCTCGTCCTCGAGCGCTTCCCAGGAGCCGAGGAGCGAGGCCTCGAGTGAGGGACCGAGGGCGGCGAGGGGCGCGCGCAGCCGGTGATGGAGCGCGCGGAGGCCGAGCAGGCGCGCCCGGCCCGCGCAGAGCTCGAGCGCGAGGGGGAGGCGCCCGGCGGCCTCCGCGACCTCGGCGGCCCAGGCGCGCTCGTCCTCCTTCGGGGGCGCGCCCCGTACGCGCTCCACCAGCTCGAGGAGCAGCGCCGCGGCGTCGTCCCGCGCGAGCGGCCCCAGCTCGAGCACCTGCTCGCCGGCGAGCCCCGGCCGGGTGCGGGAGGCGACGACGACGCGCGCGTCGGGGAGGGCGAGGAGCGCCTCGAGCAGCGCGGCCGCGTAGGGAGCTGCGGGGGCGTCGAGGACGAGCGGCGCCGGAGCCTCGGCGAAGGCCGCCTCGAAGGCCGCCCGCCGCTCTTCGGCCGCGCCCCACGTTTGCGCGAGCGCCGCCCAGGCCTCCTCGATCGTGGCCGCGCCCGCGAGCCGCACGGGCTCTGCGCCGGCCTCCTCGAGCAGGCGCGTCTTCCCCACACCCGGCGGCCCGGTGACGACGACCAGCGCGCGCTCGCGCCGGTAGACCTCGAGCCGCTCGAGCGCCTCGCTTCGCCCGACGAAGGGCGCGTCCGGGGTGCGGGGCGTCGAGGGCATGCGGGCAAGACGATGCCACGCCCCGGTCGGGGACCCCAGGGGAGCCGAGCGGAGAAAGGGCCGCACGAACCCGAGACCCGTGCCCGTGCCCATGCCCATGCCCGCCGACGCGGAGAGCGCGACCCACGGGCGCCTCGCTCGACGGCCCTGCCCACGACCCGAGCCTCCGAACGGCTCGGCGCGATTCGCTCACTCGGTCCGCTCACTCGAGCCGCTCACTCGGTCCGCTCACGACCTCCCTTCGCGCCCTCCGAGCGGGCACGGGTGAACGCCGACGCCTTCGCCGTCAGCGTTCGAGCTCCCAGGTCCCCTGCACCGGCCCGAAGCTCGCCGCGAACCGGCCGAAGCGCTCGACCTCCACCCAGACGCTCCCCTCGACCGCCCAGGGGATCGCGAAGTGCGGTCGCTCCCCGCGCGCCACGCTCGCCACCGCGTCCTCCGCCACGCGCCGGATCAGCGCGCTCATCTGCTCGGCGTCCAGCGCCAGCCGCACACGCAGGAGCACCCGGTCGCCGGGCGCCACGGTTCGCACGCGCAGGTCCGAGAGCGACGCCTCGCCCCGCGCCGCCGCGACCAGGAAGCCCGCCGTCGCCGCCGCGAAGTCGTCCACGTCCCGGATCTCCGGCGCCTCGCTCCGGCAGGCGTCTCCGCTCGCGTCCTCGGCTCCCTCCGCCAGCGAGAGGCAGGTCGTGCCCAGCGTCCGCGCCTCGTCGCTCGGGTACGCGGTGAAGGCGACCAGCGCCGAGACCACGGGCAGCGCGACCGCGTTCCGGTTCGCCACCTCCAGGTCCACGTCGAAGACGAAGCGCAGGTCCTCGACCCGCGGGGTCGGCCCGAAGACCCGGCAGACGAGCGCCGGCGCGACGCGCGCGCAGAAGTGCCCGGCCAGCTCGGCGTCGCTCGGCGCCTCGGCGAGGCGCACGTCGGCGACCCGCACCTCCGGCGGGACCGGTGGCGCGCCCCGGCCGGCGACCTGCTCGCTGCCGGGGAAGCCGACGCCGGCGCAGCCGAGGGTGAGCAGGAGGAGGGGGTGGGGTCGCGCTCGCATCCGAAGGCTCCGAGAGTGAACGGGCATGCCCCCGAAAAGGGGGCCGGGCGCCATCTTCACGCCACCCAAAACGGAAAGGAAAGTTGTTATGCTCGCCGCCCGGCGAGGCCAGGGGGTGTGATGCAGAGTGATGATCGCGAGGCGAGCGAGAACGCCGCCGCCGAAACCGACGAGACCTTCGCGGCGGCGGCCGCGGCGGTGCGAGCGGACGTGGGCGACGAGGACGCCTGGGACCAGCTCGAGGACTTCGCGGCGGCGACGCAGCGGCCCGACGACGTGGCGGCGCTCTATCGGGAGGCGCTGAGCGGCAGCCTCTCGGACGGCGTGGCCTCGACCATCGCGCAGCGCGCCGTGCAGTTCCACGAGGAGTGGTTCCGCGAGGACTCGCCCGTCCTGGTCGAGGTGCTCCAGCGCGTCCTCGAGGTCGACCCCACGGCCTCCGAGTGGGCTTTCCAGCGGCTCACGGTCGTCTTCACCGTCGGCGAGCGCTGGGACGAGCTCCTCGCCCTCTACGATCGCGAGATCGCCGCCGCCGTCGACGAGCACCGCAAGGCCACGCTCCTCGAGGAGGCGGCCCAGACCGCCAAGGACTTCGCCGGCGCGACCGACCGCGCCATCGGCTACCTCCAGCAGCTGCTCCCGCTCCGCCCCGGCGACAAGCAGCTCGCCTCCGGCCTCGAGCGCCTCCTCGAGCGCGGCGAGCGCTGGGAAGATCTGATCGCCCTCTGGCGCGACCGGCTCCCGAGCCTCGCCGACGAGGCCGCCGACGAGCGCCGCCTGCGCATCGCCGAGCTCTACGTGGAGCGCCTCGGCAAGGCCGCCGAGGCCATCGAAGAGCTCCGCGCCCTCTCCTCGGACGAGGCCACCGCGATGCTCGAGCGCATCGCCAAGGACGACGCCCTCGACGCCGACGCGCGCCGCGAGGCGCTCCAGCTCCTGCGCGAGCGCTACACGGCCGAGGATCGCACGACCGCCGTCATCGCGACCCTCGACACGGCCCTCGAGCTCGCCGACACCTCCGAGCGCATCGCCCTCCACCGGGACGCGGCCGAGCGCCTCCGCGCGGCCGGCGCCCACGCGGAGGCCATGGAGCACCTCGGCGACGTGCTCCGCCTCGCGCCCGACGACGAGGAGGCGCTCCTCGCCCTCCGCGAGGTCGCCGCGCAGGCCGGCGAGCAGCGCCGCATGGTCGACTACCTGATCGCCGCCGCCGACGCCGCCGAGGCGATCGGGGAGCGCGCGACCCTCCGCCTCGAGGGCGCCGAGCAGCTGGTGCGCCTCGGGGAGCCCGAGACGGCCCTGCCGCAGCTGAAGATGCTCGCGGAGGCCGAGGAGATCGACGGGGAGACGGCCCGCGCCGCGGCCCGGCTCTGGGAGGAGCAGCTCGGCGCGGCCGGCCGGCGCGAGGAGCAGCTCGGCGCCGTGGAGCGCCTCGCCCAGCTCGAGGACACGCCGAGCCGCCGCCGCGCGGCCCTCGGTCGGGCGGCGCACCTCGCCGCGGAGCTCGAGGAGGCGGACCGGGCGCTCGCCCTCTGGGAGCAGCGCCTCGAGGAGGACCCGGAGGACGCGGCGGCCCTCGGCGAGCTCATCGCCCTGCTCGAGCGCGAGGAGCGCTGGGCCGAGCTCGTGCGCGCGCTCCGCCGCCGGGCCGACGGCCCCACGGCGGCCTGGCAGAAGCGCGCGGATCTGATCCGCGTCGCGCGCGTACAGGCGGAGAAGCTCGAGCAGCTCGCGGACGCCATCGCCACCTGGAACGAGGTCGCGAGCGGCTACGGCGAGGACGCGGCGGTCGCCGACGCGCTGGTCGATCTCTACGAGCGCACGGAGCGCTACGAGGAGATGGCCGCCGTGCTCGACCGCACCTCCGCGCGCGAGGAGACGCACCTCGCCATGGTGCGCGCGCGCCAGGGCGACGCCTTCGGCCAGTACCTCGGCGACCCGGCGCGCGCCCTGACCAGCTACGGCCGCGCCCTCGAGGCGGAGCCCGACCACGCGGAGGCCCGCGCGGGCCTGGCGCGCCTCTGCGAGCATGCGGAGGTCGGCGCCGAGGCCGTGGAGGCCCTGGCCAAGTCCTACGAGCGAACCGGCGAGTGGGCGCCGCTCCTCGCCCTCCTCGAGCAGCGCCTCGCCGGCGCCGAGACCGCCTCGCGTCGCGTCGCCCTCCTCCGGGAGGCGGCGACGATCCAGGAGAACGAGTCCGAAGCCCCCGCCGCGGCCCTCGGCTCCATCGGCCGGGCCCTCGCCGAGGCGCCCGAGGACGAGAGCCTCGAGGCGGACCTGCTCCGCCTCGCCGAGGCGACGGGCGAGTGGGCCGCCGCCGCCGACGCCCTCCGGGACGCCGCGCCCGCGGCCGAGCCCGTGCGTCAGGCCGCGCTCCGCACGCGGGAGGCGGGCATCCGCCAGGACCGCGTCGAGGACCTCGAGGGCGCCTTCGCGGCCGCCGTCGTCGCCCTCCGCGAGGTGCCCCTCCGGGAGGCCTTCGCCGAGCGCGTCGTCACCCTGGCCGGCGCCACCGGCGACCTCGCGACGGCCGAGGAGGCCCTCTCCGCTGCCGCCGATCATCCCCACGCGCCCATCGGTCATCTCGAGAAGCTCGCGGCGATCCAGCGGCGCCAGGTGGAGGAGGAGGCCGAGGGGATCCGCCCGCGCCTCTTCGCGACCTTGATGCGCCTCGCGGCGCTCAAGCCGAAGGACCTCGACGTCCTCTACGAGGCGGCGGCCCTCGCCGTCGAGAGCCTCCCGGAGCAGGCGACGGCGACCCTCGAGAGCCTCTACGAGCGCGCCTCGGGGCTCTGGCGTGGCGGCGCCGAGGTGAGCGGCGAGCGCGGGCCCGACGTGCTCGCGACCTGGGCCGCCGAGCAGCTCGTCGGGCGCTACGACGCCGACGAGAAGGCCAGCGAGGCCATCGAGCTCCTCATGGACGCCTCGCGCCTGCCCATGGCGCCGAACGACGCGGCCACCTGGCGCCGCGAGGCCGCCCGGCGGGCCGCGGAGGCCGGTGAGGCGACCACGGCCATCGAGCTCTACCGCGACGTGCTCCGGAGCAACGAGGAGGACGTCGAGGCCATGAAGGCCCTCGGCGATCTCCTCGACGCGGCGGGCCGGCGCGCCGAGCTGCTCACGCTCCGCCACCAGGAGCTCGCGAAGGTCGAGAGCCCCGAGCGGCGCGTCGAGCTCCGCCTCGACATCGCGCGCATCGTCACCGAGATCGAGCGCACGGGCGGCCGCATGGAGGCGCTCCGCGCGAACCTCGACGAGATGCCGGGCCACCCGGCGAGCCTCGAGAGCCTCGAGGAGCTGCTGGTCGCCCGGCGCGGCTACGAGGAGCTCGCCGAGGTGCTCGAGGCGCAGGCCGCGCGCGTCGAGCCGGAGCGCGCCGGCGCGCTCTGGGCGCGGGTGGCGGGCCTCGCCGAGGGGCCCCTGGACGACGTGGATCGCGCCGTGGAGGCGCACCGCAAGGTCGTCGAGATCGACCCGGAGAAGGTGGCTTCGCTCGACGCGCTCGCGCGCATCCACCGGGAGCGGGGCGAGGCGGCGGCCGCGAGCCGCTGGCTCGAGCGGCGCCTGGCCGTGGCCGGCGAGGACGAGCGGGCCGACCTGGCCATGGAGCTCGGCAAGGCCCTCGTCGACGCGGGCCGCGCCGATCGGGCCGCCGAGGTGCTCGAGAAGGCGCTCGCCGACGCGCCCGCGCGCCAGGATCTGCGCGACCTGCTCGCCGAGCAGTACCGGGCCCTCGAGGCCTGGGAGCCCCTCGCCGGCGTGCTCACGGCCTCGGCCGAGCATGCGGAGGATCAGGAGACCGTGCTGGCGCTCGTCCGCGAGGCCGCCGACCTCTACCGCGACGCGCTGAAGCGACCGGCCGAGGCGATCCCCGTGCTCCGCAAGGGCGCGGGTCTCGCGCCGGACGATCGGGCGATCAAGCTGCAGCTCGCCGAGGGCCTCCAGGAGGCCGGCGAGCTGGACGAGGCGCGGGCGCTCCTCACGGAGGTCGTCGACGCCTTCGGCCGGCGCCGCTCGCCCGAGCGCGCCCAGGTGCACTATCAGCTCGGTGTCGTCTGCCGGGCCCAGGGCGACCTCGACGCCGCCCTCGAGCAGCTCGAGCGCGCGACCAAGATGGCCATGGCCGAGCCGCGCATGCTCCAGATGCTCGGCCGCCTCGCGACCGAGGCCGACCAGCTCGAGCGCGCCGAGAAGGCCTACCGCGCGCTGCTCATGACCGTGCGGCGCCAGGGCCCGGCCGAGCGCCTCGACGTCGCGAGCGGCGAGGTGCTCTACGAGCTCCACGCCATCGCCAAGCGGCGCGGCGACGACAACGCCGGCGAGCTGCTCGAGTCCGCCCTCGAGGCGGCGGCGCAGAACGACGCCGAGGCGCTCCGCTTCCAGGAGGCGCTGACCGAGCGCGGCGACGCCGAGCTGGCCCTGAAGGCCCTCGAGCGGCGCGCGAAGGCGGCCGAGAACGCGAGCTCGAAGGCCACCATGCACGCGGCCATGGCCGAGGTGCTCATGGCCCTCGACCGGCCGGCGGAGGCCCTCGACGCGCAGCTCGGTGCGCTCCGCGAGGACCCGGCGCGCACCGAGCTCCAGGACGGCGCGCTGACCATGGCGCGCGAGGTGGGCGCCGAGGAGAAGGTGACGGCCGTCTTCCGCGAGCTGGTCGAGACGCACCAGCGGGACGAGGACGCGGCGCTCCGGGCGAGCCTCTTCGTGCACCTCGGCGAGGTGGCCGAGAAGGCCGGCGACCTGGACGAGGCGACGAGCCTCTACGGCCGCGCCGAGGCCCTCTCGGACGAGCCCGTGCGCGCCTGGCAGGCCCTCGCGCGTGTGGGCGCCGCCCGGGAGGACGCGCCGCTCCAGAAGCGCGTCCTCGCCGAGCTGGTCGAGGTCGAGGACCTGACGCCGGCGGAGCGGGCGGACGTGTTGCACCAGTACGCGCGCGTGCTCCTCGCCGACCCGACGCAGCTCGACGACGCCGTGCCCGTCGCGCGTCGCGCCTTCGACGCCGAGCCGCGCTCGGCCGAGCTCGCGGCCGCCCTCGACGCGGCCACCGAGCGCCGGCCCGACCACGACGAGGCCCTCCGCCTCTACGAGGAGGTCGCGCGGGACTCGGGCGACGAGCTCGTGCTGCTCCGCTTCCTCGTGCGGCGGGCCGCGCGGGAGGACGCCACGCTCCAGCAGCTCCGCGAGGCCTGCGAGAAGGCGCAGGCCCTCGCGGCCGCCGAGCCCGAGCCGGCCCCCGAGCTCGAGGAGGGCGAGGAGGAGGATCCGGCCGAGGCCGAGGCCCGGGCCGCGCGGGAGGCGCGCCGCCAGGAGGTGGCCGCCGAGGCCGCGCAGCACGTCGAGCCGCTCCTCGCGCGGGCGGTGAGCGTGGCCGAGGCGTCCGAGGAGGGCATCACGGCGGCGCGCTGGGCCATGCGCGGCATGGCCGAGGCCCGGGCCGCCGCGGGCGACACGCCCGGCGCTCTCGAGTGGATGCAGCGGGTGGTCGACACGGCCGAGCACGAGGACGAGCGCCGCGAGCTCCAGCGCCAGCTCGCCGAGGTGGCGGCCGGAGAGGGCGGCGACCTCGAGATCGCCGGCGACGTCTACGCGCAGCTGCTCGAGCTCGATCCGACCGACGCGACCATCTGGCGCCCGCTCCTCCAGGTCTACATCCGGCAGGGGAACGAGGACCGGCTCAACGACCTCGTCATCCAGCTCATCGACGCGCTCCTCGAGCCCTCCCTCCGCAACGAGGCCCGGCTCGCGAAGGCGAAGTTCCTGATGGGCATGGAGGGGCGCGAGTTCGACGCCGTCGACCTCCTCAAGGCGGCCCTCGAGGAGGAGCCGGACCACGCCGAGGCGGCCGAGTTGCTCGCCTCGCTCTACGAGAAGAGCGGCTACGACGAGGATCTCGTCGAGCTCCTCGAGCGGCAGCTCGACGTGGCCCGCGACCACCAGGACCTCGAGCAGATCAGCGAGCTCACGCTCCGCCTCGGCGCGCTCCTCGAGAAGGTGCGGCGCGAGGACGCGGTCGACGTGTACCGGCGGGCCCTCGACTGGGTGCCGAAGGACCGAGCCATCATCGAGGCCTACCTGCGCGTGCTCGGCGACGAGGACGATCCGCGGGAGAAGGTCGAGGTCCGCGAGCGGCTCCTGGCGGTCGAGACCGGGGACGCGGCCTCCCAGCTCGCGCGCCAGCTCTACGCCGAGTGGCAGGCCCTGGAGGACGCGGACGGCATGCTCCGCGCCCTCGACCTCGGCTACCGCGGCAACCCGGAGGACGCCGAGCTCCGCGGCTGGCTCGAGGCGGCCATCCGCGAGCGCGAGGACTGGGAGCGGCTCGCCGACTTCCTCGGCCTCGAGGCGGCGCGGCTCGCCGAGAGCGATCCGGAGACGGCCGTGGCCAAGCTGCGCGAGGCGGCGGCGCTGAAGCGGGACACGCTCGGTGACGCGGCGGGGGCCGTGGAGCTCCTGCGCCAGGCGCGCCGGGCGACCGGGAGCGTCGAGGTGCTCCAGGAGCTCGTCGACACGCTCCGCGCGGCCGGCGACCTCGAGGTGGCCGCCGAGGAGGTGGGCCAGGCGCTCGAAGCGCACGAGGCTCAGGACGCGACCTACGTGCACCTGGTCACGCTGCGCGCCCGCCTGAACCTCGACCGCGACGAGGTGGACGCGGCGCTCGCCGACCTCGAGGCCGGCTACCCCCTCGCCGCGGACGTGGTGCGCGAGGATCTGGCGCGGGCGCTCGCGCGGAAGGCCGAGACGGCGCCGGACGCCGAGAGCGAGCGCGCCGCGACCATGCGGCTGGTGGAGATCCGGGGCGAGGTCGATCCGGCGGCGGCGCGCGAGGTGCTCGCCGGCTGGGTCGAGGGGCACCCGAACGACGTCGAGGCGCTCCAGCGGCTGCGCCAGGTGGACGTGAGCACGCAGAACTGGCCCGGCGTGGTCGCCACCTGCGACAAGCTGGTGCGCGTGCTCGAGGGGCCCGAGCAGGTCGAGGCGGCCATGCTCCTCGCGGACGCGGCCGAGGCGGCGGAGGTGCCGGCGGAGGCGAAGGCCGGGCTCGAGCTGTCGTTCCAGGCGAACCCGGCGAACCCGCAGGTCATCGAGCGGCTCCGCGGCCTCTACGAGCAGATCGGCGCGCATCGGGAGCTCGCGCAGCTCCTGGCGCACGAGGCGAGCTCGGCGGACGCGGAGCGGGCCTTCGAGCTCTACCGGCGGGCAGGCAAGGTGCTCATCGAGGACGTCGGCGACGCGGACGCGGCGCTGCCGATGCTGCAGCGGGCCGTCGACGCGAAGCCCGACGACCACCGCACGACGGTGCTCCTCGCCGACGCCTATATCGGCAGCGGCTACTACGCGGAGGCGGGGCAGCTCCTCGAGCAGGCCATCGGCCAGCAGACGCGGCGTCGCTCGCCCGAGCTCAGCCAGCTCCAGCACCGGATGGCGCGGCTGGCGAAGGCGGCCGGGGATCGGAACCTCGAGATGCAGTGGCTGAACGCCGCCCTCGACAGCGACAAGAACAACGGCCACGTGGCGGCCGAGCTCGCGTCGCTCGCCTGGGAGCTCGGGGAGCTCGACCTCGCGCTGAACGCGCTCCGCGCCGTGACGCTGAGCAAGAGTGAGGACGGGCCCATGAGCCGGGCCGAGGCCTTCCTGATGCAGGCGAAGATCGCCCACCAAAAGGGCGAAGGCCGCCGCGCGCTGCTCTGGGCGCGGAAGGCCAAGAGCGAGGACCCGCAGCTCGAAGAGGCGCAGGCCTTCCTCGAGCAGCTCGGCGACGGATAGGACGCGACGCACGGGGGCGCGCGGGCCGCGTGCGCCGGGCGTTCTTCTTCGACCTTCGAGGGCGATTGGGAAGCCCGGCGCGCACCCCGCGTGTGTTACCGTCGGGTTTCACATGCCGGGCTACATTCTCGCGATCGATCAGGGGACCACCGGGTCCACCGCGGTCGTGCTGTCTCCCGAGGCCACCATCCTCGGGAAAGCGAACCGCGAATTTCCACAGCACTATCCGAAGGCCGGGTGGGTCGAGCACGACCTCGCCGAGATCTGGGCGAGCGTCACGGCCTCGATCGCCGCCGCCCTCGAGGCCGCTTCCGTCGAGCCGAAGGACTGCCTCGCCATCGGCATCACGAACCAGCGCGAGACGACCGTGCTCTGGGATCGGAAGACGGGCGAGGCGATCCACAAGGCCATCGTCTGGCAGGACCGGCGCACGGCGCCGACCTGCAAGCGGCTGAAGGACGAAGGCCTCGAGCCGCGCTACCGAGAGCGCACGGGGCTGGTGCTCGACCCCTACTTCAGCGGCACCAAGATCGGCTGGATCCTCGACGCCGTCGACGGCGCGCGCGCGCGCGCCGAGGCCGGCGAGCTCGCCTTCGGCACCATCGACTCCTGGCTCGTCTGGAAGCTCAGCGGCGGCGCCGCCCACGTGACCGACGCGACGAACGCCTCGCGGACGCTCCTCTACGACATCCGCGCCGGGCGCTGGGACGAGGAGCTGAGCGGGCCGCTCGGCGTGCCCCTCGCGCTCCTGCCGGAGGTCCGCAGCTGCGCCGAGGTCTACGCGAAGACCGCCGGCGTGCCGGGCCTCCCGGACGGCGTTCCCATCGCGGGCATGGCCGGTGACCAGCAGGCCGCCCTCTTCGGGCAGACCTGCTACGAGCTCGGCGACGCCAAGTGCACCTACGGCACGGGCGCGTTCCTCCTGCAGAACGTCGGCGAGAGCTTCGTCGCCTCCGAGCACGGCCTGGTGACGACCATCGCCTGGCGCCTCGGCGGGAAGACCGTCTACGCGCTCGAGGGGAGCAGCTTCATCGCCGGCGCCGCCGTGCAGTGGCTCCGCGACGGGCTCGGGCTCATCGCGAGCGCCGCGGAGATCGAGGCGAAGGCGCGCGAGGTGGAGAGCGCCGGCGACGTGGTCTTCGTGCCGGCGCTGGCGGGCCTCGGCGCGCCCCACTGGGACCCGGACGCGCGCGGCCTGATCTGCGGCCTGAGCCGCGACACGACCGCCGCCCACCTCTGCCGGGCGACCCTCGACGGAATCGCCTTCCAGATCGCCGACCTGGTCCAGGCGATGAACGCCGACGTCTCGCGCGGCGGTGGGCGCGGCCTGAGCCGGCTGCGGGTCGACGGGGGCGCGGCCCAGAACGATCTGCTCATGCAGTTTCAGTGCGACATCCTCGGCGTGCCGGTCGACCGGCCCGCCAACATCGAGACCACCGCCCTCGGCGCCGCCTACCTGGCGGGGCTCGGCGCGGGGGTCTTCGCCGACCTCGGAGCGATCCAGAAGGCGCACCGAGTCGACAAGACGTTCGATCCGGCCATGGCGCCGGGGGATCGGGAGCGCGAGATGCGTCGCTGGCGGCGCGCCGTCGCCCGCACCCGCTCCGATCTGGGGGCTGGGTGATGGCGAAGAGCGAGAAGAAGAAGGAGACGCGTCCGGTGCCCATCAGCTGGGAGGCGCTCGAAGATGCCTTCGAGAACAACGCGCCCGAGGTCCATTCCTACCTCCACCTCGACAACGGCGAGGTGATCCGGATCGTCGACGGCATCGCCGACCCGGAGATGCACAAGCGCATCATGGGGGACCCGATCTACATGCGGATCGACCCGGTCTCCTCGCGGGAGCAGTACCGCTGGATGGAGCGCTTCATCGCGACCGTGGAGGACTCGGAGCTGCGGCACCAGCTCCTGACGGCCATCGACGGGAAGGGGGCGTTCCGGCGCTTCAAGGACGTGCTCATGTCCTACCCGGTCGATCGGGAGCGCTGGTTCACGTTCCGCTCGGAGCGGCTGCGCGCGTGCATGGAGGCCTGGCTCGAGGCGCACAAGATCGAGCCCGTCGAGCGGCCCGCCTGGCCCGTGCCGACGGCGGACGACGTGAAGGAGCAGGTCGAGCAGTCCCAGGAGCAGCGCAAGGGGCGCAAGGGGCGGGCGGCCATCGCGGACCAGCAGCGCAAGCGGCTCCACGAGCTCGCCGATCAGCTGCCGGCGCGCGAGCTCGACAACGCGCTCGCCTTCCTCGAGTTCCTGAAGGAGCGCCGGCGCCTGCCGCGGCTTCGCGCGAAGGGCCCGCGGCGTCGCGACGGGGCGGCGCGCAGCGAAGAGGAGTGACGGCGGCGCTCGGGTCCGTCGATGGAACCTCGCCTTTCGGAGCCTCGTCGACGGTGTCCCGGTCGCCCGGGACCTCGCCGCCGCCTCGCGTGCGCGGGCCGTTGGGACGCACGCGCGGAGAGACGTCGACCGCGGCGTCCGTCGAGCTCGGCGCCGCGCTCCGTGGAGCCCTCGCTCGGCGCGGGGGCTCGCGCGCGTGAGCGGCTTCGAGCGCGGGTGGCGTGGCTCGTGCTCCTCGTGGCGGGCCTCGCCGGCGCCGCCCCCACGGAGGCGCAGCGCGCCGTGCGGGGCGATGGGATCGCGGCCATCGTCGGGGCGACGACCCCGCGCGCCGACGCGACGGTCTTGCTGCACAGCGACGTGGATCTCCGCGCGCGGCTTCGCCTCACGCGGGAGCTGAGCGAGGTGCCGACCGGGCCCCTGCCGGCGGGGCTCCTCCGGGCCACGCTCGGCGAGCTGGTCGGTGAGGCGCTCATCGCGCGGGAGGCGCAGCGGGTGCAGGTGGCGACGCCGACCGAGGCCGACGTGCGCGAGGAGCGCCGGCGCCTCGAGGGGCTCGCCGGGGGCGCCGATCGGCTGCGCGCCGTGCTCGAGGCCGTGGGCGCGAGCGAGCGGGAGATCGACGCGATGGCGGAGCGGCGCGCGCTCGTCCGGGTCTTCCTCGAGGCCAACCTCGAGGGCAGCGCGCGCGTCTCGGACGAGGCCCTCGAGCGGGCCTTCGAGGCAGGCGAGCACCCCTTCATCGGCCAGGAGCTCGAGGACGTCCGGGAGCCCATGCGCGTCTGGCTCGGTCGCCGCCGCATGGCGGAGGCCGTCGAGCGCTGGGTGCAGGTGCTCCGGACCCGGACGCCCGTGCGCATCCTCGCCGCCTACGCCGCCGAGTAGGCGGGCGCGCCGCCGCGCCGGGGCCGGGTGGCGAATCCCGACTCGACGGGTGGCGGGGCGGGGGCCATGCTGCGCGCGATGGGCGGCGAGGAGCGTGAGCCCCAGCCGAATCGGCGGGCGGCGACGGTGCTGGGGTGGCTGGCGGGCGGGGGCGGCGCGCTCCTGCTCAACTTCGGCCTCTACCACGCCTGGGGCACGGACTATCCGGTGCAGCCGACGAGCTTCGTGCTCTTCGTGGTGGGCGCCTTCGGGGGGATGGCGCTGGCCGACCGGCTCGGCGAGCGGGCCTTCCGGGTGCTCGGGATCGCCACCGGGGTCGTCTTCGCGCTCGGGCTCACGGCCTTCGTGCTGCTCGGCGGGTTCTGAGCTCCGTGGATCCGCGGGTGCTCCGCGGGATGCGAGCCTGGTCTCGACCGCGGCTCGGGGTCGCGGCCGTGACGCGCCCACCCGTGAACGCGACTCCTCATGAGCCCGGCAGGGCTCGCCTCCCCCGCATGGGGCGTGAGCTGGAGTCGAACGGCGGGCTCGTCCCTTTTTCGGGACGGACCCAAGGAAGGCGAGCGTCGGGGGGTCCCGTTCTGGACGCGCGTGCTCCGGTGCGCCAATGTGCTAGGGTCCCGCGCTTCATGGGGTCCGATCGACCCCGGCCCCACGGCTCGCCCGGCCGCCTCGACGCGGCGGCGCGACCGTGAGCCCCGACGGGCGCGGCCCGTCGAACGCCACCCGCGAGAGGTACCAGGTGAGCGACGAACGTTCCGAAGAAGAGCAAGACTTCGACGCCGACGCGCTGGCGGCGCTCACCCGCACCTCCATGCCGCCGCCCAAGGAGGCGGAGGAGGGCGCCGACGAGGCGGACGAGGACGACGGCACCGTCGACCTCAAGGCGTTGACCTCGTCGATGGCCCCGCCCGCCCCGGACGGAGAGGACGCCGAGGACGACGGCGACGCCATCGTCTCGACCCGGCCCCCCGCCGCGGACGAGGACGAGGACGAGTCGGACGACGAGGCTGCGGCGGCCAGCGGCGCGGCGGCGGCGAAGGCCTCCGAGAAGAAGAAGAGCAGCGGCGCGAAGGCGTCGAGCGGCGCGAAGGCGAAGAGCTCCGGCGAGCCCGAGGCGGCTCCGGCGGTGGCTCCCGTGGCCACCGAGGAGTCGGGCGGCGGCGGCAAGATGGTCGTCGGCGTGCTGGTCGGCGTGGCCATCGCCGGCGCGGCCTTCTTCTTCCTGCAGAAGGGCGACGACGAGGGCGCGGCCACGGCCGCCAACGCGCCGGCGGAGACCTCCGAGGCGCCCTCGCGCGTGGCCGCCGAGCCGGCGGCGCTCGAGGAGCCGGCGGCCGAGGTCGAGGCGCCGGAGCCCGCCGTGGAAGAGGCCGTGCTGGAGGAGCCGGCGGCGGTCGAGGAGCCCGCCGAAGAGGTGGCCGAGGGCGAGGAGGCTGCGGAGGCCGAGGAGACAGCCGCGGAGGCGGAGGAGCCGAGCACGGCGACCACGCGCCGCCGTCGGAGCACGTCCCGGAGCGCCACCTCGACGGCCACGGCGATGGCCGAGGCCACCCCCGAGCCCACGACCGCGATGGCCGCGGCCCCGGCCGCCATGGAGGAGGCGCCCGCCGAGGAAGAGGCGAGCGCCATGAGCTCGGGCATGGACTCCATGGAGGACCTGCTCAGCCGGGCCCTCGGAGGCAACGAGCCGACCATGGAGGCCACCATGGAGGCGGCCCCGACGCCCATGGAGGCGAACCTCCCCGACGTGCCCAGCCGCGCCGCCGTGACCCGCGCGCTCGGCGGGCTCATGCCCCGCATGCGCCGCTGCGCCGGCGACCAGGTGGGCATCGCGACCGCGCGCATCCGCGTGGGCAACGACGGCCAGGTGCGCTCCGTGAACATCGGCGGGCGCCCCTTCGGCGGCACGCCGCAAGGCGCCTGCATGGAGGGCGTCGTCCGCACGGCGCGCTTCCCGCGCTTCCAGCGGACGCACTTCGACGTCACCTACCCGTTCTCGATCCGCCCGCTGAACTGACCCCGGCGAGCCACTCCGAGACCCCCGTCGACGCCCGGCCCTCCGCCGGGCGTCGACGCGTTCGGGGGCCTCCGAATTCGTCCCCGACGCGCCCTCGCCCCCCTCCATCGGGCTCGCCGAGCCCCCACGCCATACGCGCTCCTAGGCCGAGCGCCGGTGTCTCCGCGCGACCCGGCGGTACACCTCCAGCGTCTCGGCGGCCGTGCGATCCCACGTCACCGTCTCGGCTTTCGCGCGGGCGGCGGCTCCCATCTTCCGCCGCACGCCCGCGTCGCTCGCGAGCGCGCGCATCGCCTCCTTCAGGCCGGACACGTCGTTCCAAGCGTCGAGGACGAACCCCTCTTCGCCGCTCCGGACGAGCGCCGCGGCCCCCGCCTCCCGGCTCGTGACGACGGGGAGCCCCGAGGCCATCGCCTCGACGATGACGAGCCCAAAGGAGTCGTAGGGAGTGGGGAGGACGAAGAAGTCGGCCTGCCGGTAGTGCCGTTCGATCGTCTGCGAAGGCGGATGGAAGCGGACCCGGTCCCCGAGCCCGAGCTGCCGGCACACCTCCCGGGCCGCGCGCGAGTCGCTGCGAGTCACGACGTCGAGCGAGGCGCTCGGTACCTCGCTCAGCGCTTGCAGCACGAAGTGGATCCCCTTGCGAAGGTCGCCGACGTAGAGCCCGCGGGGCTCTCCGGGCTCGTGAGCCTCGCTGGGCGGGTGGAAGCGTCCCGTATCCACCCCATGATGGATGACCGAGACGTGCTCGGGCCTGAGGCCGTAGAGCGAGGCGAGGTCGTCTCGGATCCGCGCCGAGACGGCGATGTACTGCTGCCCCCGGTCCGGTCGATAGAGCCTGCGCTCCATCGGCGTCATGACGGCGGCGAACGCCCTCTGACCCTTCGTGTGGCGGTAGCCGGCCTTCTCCTGGGCCTCGAACCAGCGAGCGAGGCAGATGTGGGCGGTCACCACGTTCGCCTCCCGCACCGTGATCCCCTGTGCATGGACGACATCGAAGGGTCCGTGCTCGGCGAGCCGGCGGCTGGCGGCCGCGTAGAAGCTGAGGATGCCGGTGATGGCGTTGCGCCGCAGGGCGGGAACCCAGTGACGAATCACCCCGCCGGAGTCGCGGGCGTCGAACCGGTTCGCGAAGACGTGCACTTCGTGGTCTTCGCGGAACCGGCGCGCGAGCTCGGTCACGTACCGCGCGTCACCGTGGTCTTCGGCCAGGTCGTGGACGAAGAAGGCGATACGGAGTGGCGGCCCCTTGGCGGCGCTAGGCATGGTTTCAGGCTAGTACACGAGCGGGACCCGTCGTCCCGATTCTGCGCCTCTCCACCACCTCGGCGCTCACGCCGAGGCGAGCTCCAACCGTGCACGTCGTCTTTCTCAGTCCGACCGGTAGTCTCGGCGGCGCCGAGCGCTGCCTCGTCGACAACGTGGCCTCCCTCCTCGCCACCGGTCATCCCGATCTCCGGATCACGGTCCTCGTGTTCGGAGACGGGCCGCTCGTCCCGACCCTCCGAGCCGAGTGCCCACAGGTGGACGTCCGAGCTCGCCCCCTTCCTCCTGCGCTCGCTCGCTTCGGCGAGGCCGCCGGGCCGACCGCCCTCCTCGGCACCGCGCTGCGGGCGGCAGGCTCGGTCGCGCGCTTTCTCTTCGAGCTGCGCCGGGAGCTCGGCGCGCTCGAACCGTCGGTCGTTCACTGCAACGGCATCAAGGCGCACCTGCTCGGTTCGATGGCCAGCCCCCGGGGCGCCTCGGTCGTCTGGCATCTCCACGACTTCATCGGCTCCCGTCGCCTCGCGCGCCGTCTCCTCGCGGCGGCGCGCTGGCGTGTGCACGGCATGGTCGCCAACTCGGACGCCGTCGCGCAGGACGCGCGGCGAGCGATCCCCGGCGTCCCCAGCGAGGTCGTCTACAACGCCATCGACATCGCCGCGTTCCATCCGGGCCCCCGCGACGACGAGCTGTTCGTCGGGGTACCCGGCGACGCGGTGCGCGTGGGGCTGATCGGCACCTATGCTCGGTGGAAGGGGCACGAGCTCTTCCTCCGCGCCGCCGCACGGCTCGCCTCGCGCTACGGCCCGAGCGAGGCGGCGTTCGTCATCGTCGGCGGGCCCATCTACGCCACCTCGGGGAGCCAGTACTCGGACGAAGAGCTCCGCGCCGTCGCGCGCTCGCTCGGTGTCGCCGAGCGCATCACCTTCGTCCCCTTCCAGGAGTCGCCCGAGCGCACGTTCCGCAGCCTCGACGTGATCGTTCATGCCAGCACGCGGCCCGAGCCGTTCGGGCGAGTGATCGTCGAAGGCATGGCCTCGGGGCGGGCCGTGGTCGTGTCCGCCGAGGGGGGGGCCGCCGAGCTCTTCGAGGAGGGCGTCGACGCCTTGGGCTTCGTGCCCCGGGATGTCGACAGCCTGGCGGACACGGTGGCGCGGCTCGTCGACGATCCGGAGCTCCGGCGCCGGCTCGGGGAACGGGGCCGCGAGACCGCCGTCGGGCGTTTCGGTCGTGCGCGGCTCGGTCCCGAGCTCTTGCGCGCCTACGCCCGTTTCGAAGGACGTTGAGGCGCGGCCCGGCCGTCGAGCTATGCTCCGGCCGTGGTACGGATCGCGATCGTCGGCCTCGCTTTCGTCCTCGCTTGTGGTGGGGGCGCCGCGGAGGGGGCGGCCCGGGTGGAGGCGCCGGCGCGCATGCCGCCGGACAACGCCTCGCGGGAGGTGCCGCTCGCCGAGTTCGGGCGCGTGGTCTACCGCTCGCTGGAGCGGCGCGATCCGGAGCGGCTGCTCTACGACGACGCCGAGCTCGACGCGCTGCTCACGCCCGAGGAGGCGACGCGCGTCCGCGCGCTCCGGGCCGGCCTCGGCGCGCGCCTCGACCTCGAGCCGGGCGCGTTCCGGCTCTTCCAGCAGGCCACGCCGGCGGCGATCTGCGTGCAGGGCGTCCACGACGAGCCCGCGGGGGGGCGCTTCGGGCTCCGGGAGCCGGGCTGGGTCTTCCAGCGCGCCCTGGTCTCGGGGGAGCAGCCGGGAGGGCGCCGGGTGGCCGCCTGGGTGGAGGGCGTCTTCGTGTACTCGAACGCCGGCTTCAAGGCGATCGACCTGCAGCGCGTGGAGGCGCCCCGCTGGGAGCATGCCGATCTGGAGATCGCCACCTGCGATATGCAGGCAGGGCTCTGACCACCACAAGATGTAGTGGTGGTCACGGCATGAGCCCCACCCTGACTCGCGATCGTGGTTGCATCCGTGATCCACGTCGGTTAGCGATGGCCTTCTAGGGTGGTGTTCGCGCGGCTGCGCGCGGATCAGCCACGACACCTGACCGAGGGTCCGAGCGGGGGGCACAGCCCCCACCTGCAGGCCCAATTGGCTCGCGCCACCACGGCTCCGCGCCCGCCCGCCGCACCCCGGCGGGCACGAGGGGAAGATGAAGATCAAGAAGCTCGAGATCGTCGGCTTCAAGTCCTTCGTGGACAAGACCGTCGTCCACTTCGACCACGACGTCACCGGCATCGTGGGCCCGAACGGCTGCGGCAAGTCGAACGTCGTCGACGCCATCAAGTGGGTCATGGGCGAGCAGTCGCCGAGCCGCCTCCGCGGCAAGGCGATGGACGACGTGATCTTCAACGGCTCGGAGAAGCGCGGCCCGGCCGGCCTCGCCGAGGTGACGATCACCTTCGACAACGAGGACGGCAGCGCCGGCGGCGAGTACCGCGACTACGCGGAGATCTCCGTCACCCGCAAGCTCGATCGCTCGGGGCGTTCGGACTACTTCCTCAACCGCACGCCCGTGCGGCTGATGGACATCACGAACCTCTTCCTCGGCACCGGCGTCGGCCGCCGCGCCTACTCGATCATCGAGCAGGGCCGCATCGGCTTCATCGTCTCCTCGAAGCCCGCCGACCGGCGCCAGATGATCGAGGAGGCCGCCGGCATCACGAAGTTCAAGGTCCGCAAGCGCGCCGCCGAGCGGAAGATGGACCAGACGCGCTCGAACCTCCTGCGCGTCGGCGACATCCTCGGCGAGCTCGAGAAGAGCCTCTCGAGCCTCAAGCGCCAGGCCCAGAAGGCCGAGCGCTACAAGCGCTACCGGGACGAGGTGCGCGACCTCGAGCTCTACGTCGCCTCCTTCCGCTACCTCGAGCTCTTCAACGAGACGCGCCTGGTGCGCGACGCGCTCACCAGCTCGAGCGCCGCCGAGGAGGGCGCGCGCCTGGCCCTGCGGGTCCGCGAGGCGGAGGTCGAGGCCGAGCGTCAGCGCGTCGGCGAGCTCGGCGATCGCGTCGACCGCGCGCAGAACGAGGCCTTCGCGCTCGACAACCAGGTGCGCATGCTCGAGGGGCAGATCCAGCAGCTCCTCGACCGGCTGAAGGCGCTCCGGGAGCGCGAGCAGCTGGCGGAGCGCGAGCTCGGCGAGCTGGTCGGCCAGCGGACGGCGCTGACGGCGGAGCGGGCGAGCCTCGCGGCGGCTCTCGACGAGCTCGAGCAGGCCGAGGAGGAGGCGGAGGCCATCCTCGCGCGCGAGGCCCAGGAGCTCGAGCGGCGGCGCCTCGCGGTGGCGGAGGCGGAGAGCGCCGTCTCGAGCGCCCGCGGGCGCGTGGCGGACGCGGACCGGCGCACGGCCCGGGCGGAGGCCGTGCTCGCCGGCTTCGAGCGGCGGCGCGAGGAGGGGCGCGCGCGCCTCGAGCGGCTGCGCTCCGATCGCGAGCAGCTCGAGCAGCGGCTGGTGGAGCTCGGCCAGGAGCGCGAGGAGGTCGAGGCGCGCCTCGAGGGGCTCCGCAGCGGTCGGCAGCAGACGGCGGAGCGCAAGGACCAGGTCGAGCGCGAGCTCGGCGAGCTCCGGGGGCGCATCCGCGAGAGCGACGCGCTCCTCGAGGAGCTCCGCGACGAGCTGGCCCAGCGCCGCTCGCGCCTGCGCAGCCTGCGCGAGCTCCAGCAGCGCTTCGAGGGCGTGGGCGCCGGCGTGCGCGCGCTCATGACCCGCTTCGGTGACGACGCGGACGCGCGGCGCCAGAAGGGCCTCGTCGGCCTGGTCGCCGATCAGATCGAGTGCCCGGCCGAGTACACGGCGGCGCTCGCGGGCGCCCTCGGCGAGCGGCTCCAGGAGGTGGTCGTCGACCGCATGGAGAGCGGCCTCGACGCGCTCGCCTACCTCCGCGAGGAGGCCCGGGGCCGGGCCACG
This sequence comes from Sandaracinus sp., assembly GCA_002699025.1. Taxonomy (GTDB): domain Bacteria; phylum Myxococcota_A; class Polyangia; order Polyangiales; family Houyiibacteriaceae; genus Houyiibacterium; species Houyiibacterium oceanicum. The sequence goes on from PABA01000235.1 coordinate 79,265, forward strand.
CTCGTGCCCCGTCGCCCGCGCCGGGTGGTCGGCGCGCGGCGCCCGCTCCCGAAGCGCGACGGCGTCGTCGGGCGCCTCTCCGATCTCGTGAGCTGCGCCCCCGAGGACGAGATGCTCGTGCGGCACCTCCTCGGCGACGTGGTCGTCGTCCGGGACCTGCACGCGGCCCTCGCGCTCTTCGAGGAGGGCGTGCTCGAGGCCGAGATGGTCACCCTCGAGGGCGAGCGCGTCTCGCCGGACGGGGGCCTCACGGGTGGCCAGGGCGACGAGCAGGGCGCGCACATGCTCGAGATGAAGCGCGAGATGCGCGAGCTCGAGAGCGTGGTCGCGGAGCTCGACGCGCGCCTCACGGAGGCCGTCGAGGAGCACGGGCAGCTGCGGCGCGGCATCGCCCAGCGCCAGGCGGAGATCGACGCGGCGCGCACGCAGGCGCACGACGCGGAGATCGGCATCGTGAAGGCGGAGAAGGACCTCCGTCGCGCCGACGAGGAGGCTGCGCAGACCGCGCGGCGCGTCGAGCAGGCCGGCGAGGAGATCGACCGGCTCGCGGCGGCCCTCGAGGAGGCCGACGAGGAGGAGCAGGGCGCCCGCGAGGAGATCGAGGGGGCGCGGAAGGCGCGCGACGAGGCGAGCGAGGAGCTCGACGCGGCGACCCAGGTGCACCAGCAGCGGCAGCAGTCGGTGGAGGAGCAGGCGGCGCGCGTGACCGAGGTCCGCGTGCGGGCGGCGCAGGCGAAGGAGCGGGCCGAGAGCGATCGCGGCGCGCTCGAGCGGCTGACGCGCTCCATCGCCGAGCTCGACCAGCGCGAGGTGCGGCTGCGCGGCGACGTGGCCGACGGCGCGCGGGAGCAGGGGCGCATCAGCGCCGAGGTGCTCCAGGCGCGGGCCTCGCTCCACGACACGGTCGGCGCGGCGATGGAGGCGCACGAGCGGCTCGGCGCGGCGCGCGAGCGGCACGAGACGCTCCGGCTCGAGCTCGGGACGAACGAGGCGACGCTCAAGCAGCTCCGCGGGCAGATCGACGAGGTGGCCGGGCGCGTGGGCGACCTGACGCTGCGGGATCGGGAGCTCTCCATGGAGCTCGAGCACCTGCTCGAGCAGGTGGAGGAGCGGCACCGGGTGCGGGTCGAGGACGTGCTCGTCGACTACCACGACCGGGAGCTGCCCGACGCGCAGGTGCGCGAGCGGGTGAGCGAGCTGCTCCGGCTCATCGAGCGCATGGGGGCGATCAACCTCACGGCGATCGAGGAGTACGAGGAGAAGTCGCAGCGCTTCGAGTACCTCTCCGGGCAGAAGGAGGACCTCGAGGAGGCGCTCCGGAAGCTCGAGAAGGCCATCCGCGAGATGAACCGGGAGAGCCGGCGCATGTTCAAGGAGGCCTTCGTCGCCATCAACGAGCGCTTCAAGCGGATCTTCCCGGAGCTCTTCCGCGGCGGAAAGGCCGAGCTGAAGCTCTCGGACCCGAGCAACCTGCTCGAGAGCGGCATCGACATCATCGCGCAGCCGCCGGGCAAGAAGCTGGGCTCGCTGGAGCTGATGAGCGGCGGCGAGAAGGCGCTGACGGCGGTCGCGATGATCTTCGCGATCTTCCAGTACAAGCCGAGCCCCTTCTGCCTGCTCGACGAGGTCGACGCGCCGCTCGACGAGGCGAACATCAGTCGCTTCGCGCAGGCGATCCGGCAGATGACCGACCGGAGCCAGTTCATCGTCATCACGCACTCGAAGCGGACCATGGAGTACACGGACGTCCTCTACGGCGTGACGATGGAGCAGCCGGGCATCTCGAAGCTGGTGCGCGTGGAGCTGCGCGGCGAGCATCGGCCGGTGCCGGGGCTCGACGAGGGCAGCGCGGCGGTCGCCTAGCGCGGCGCCTCCGGCCCCGCGCTTGGAAATCGGCGGCGCTGGATGCGACGTTGGGGTGATGCCCGCGTCTCCTGCGCTTCGTCTGCTCGCGCTCCTCGGCGCGCTCCTGCTAGCCGCCTGCCCCAAGTCCTCCGAGCTGGGGGAGGGGAGCGGGGAGGGGGAGTGCTCGAACGGGGTCGATGACGACGGCGACGGGCGCGTCGACTGCCGCGACGAGGGCTGCTTCGGGTCGGCCGAATGCGAGGGCGTGGACGCGGGGCCCCTGGACGCGGGGCGACTGGACGGGGGGCGACTGGACGCCGGGCCCGGGCGACCCGACGTCGGGCTCCCGCCGCCGGACTCCGGTGGGCCCTGCGAGCCGGCTCCCGAGCGCTGCAACGGCGCGGACGACGACTGCGATGGGTTCTTCGACGAGGAGCCGGAGCTGCTCTGCGCGCCCGGCGAGATCTGCGTGGGCGGCGCTTGTGAGTGCGAGGAGGGCTCCTTCTGCGGCGGCGAGTGCGTCGACACCTCGAGCGACCCGGCTCACTGCGGTGGGTGCGGCCTCGCCTGCCCCGAGGGGGACGGCTGCGTGGACGGACGCTGCTGTGGGCTTCGCACCGAGCGGCTCGATCTGCTCTTCGTGGTCGACGACTCGCGCTCCATGGTGGAGGAGCAGCGGGCGCTGACGGCGGCGCTACCGCGGCTCGTGCGGGCGCTCGCGAGCGGGGACGCGGACGGCGACGGCGGCCTCGACTTCCCGCCGGTGGAGAGCCTCCACGTCGGGGTCGTGACCCCGAACATGGGCACGGGCGGCGTCCCCGTGCCGACCTGCAGCGAGCCGGCCCTGGGCGACGACGGGATCCTGCAGACGGCCGGGAGCACGGCCGCGGGCTGCCGCTCGAGCTACCCGAGCGTCCTCACCTTCGAGCCCGGCGCCGGCGGGGACCCGGACGCCTTCGCCCGGGACGTGGGCTGCCTGGCCACGCAGGGCACGAACGGCTGCGGCTTCGAGCAGCAGCTCGACGCGGCGCTGAAGGCCGTCACGCCCTCGAGCTCGCCCATCCGCTTCGTGAGCGGCACGACCGGGCACGCGGACGGGGCCAACGCCGGCTTCCTCCGGGAGGACGCGCTGCTCGGGATCGTCATGGTCACCGACGAAGACGACTGCTCGGCGGCGGATCCGGACCTCTTCAATCCGCGCTCCACGGAGTACACGGGTGACCTGAACCTGCGCTGCTTCCAGTACCCGGAGGCCCTCCACCCGCTCGCGCGCTACGCGGACCTGGTCGCCGGTCGGGATCCGGACCGGGTCTTCTTCTCGCTCATCACGGGCATCCCGCCGGAGATCGAGCCCGCGCCGGGGACGCCGATCGACTACGCGGGGATCCTCGCCCATCCGGACATGCAGGCGCGTATCGATCCCGCCGAGCCCATCCGCCTCGCGCCGTCCTGCCGCGACGCCGCGGGGATGGCGCTCGCCTACCCGCCCGTGCGGCTGGTCCAGGCGGCGCGTCAGCTCGAGACGACCGGGGCGACGGCGACGCTCACCTCGTCCTGTCAGGACGACTTCGGGGGCTTCGTCGACGGTGTCCTCGAGCGGCTCAGCGAGGGCGTCGTCTCGAGCTGCGCTCCCTAGCTGGATTCCTCCCTTCGGTCGGGATGCGGTCCGCGCTCCGCCGTCCGCTCTCCGTGCGGGCGCTCGGCTGCGGCGGTCCATGCCGTGTTCGCGGAGGGGGCGGGGGGGTGAGCCGGCGCGGGCTCGGGGTGAGGTGCCCGACCTTCGCCTCACGATGCTCGAGCGCATCATCGTCCTCGTGCAGGTGCACGTCGACGAATGTCGACGAGGACGGGGGCGGCGAGGCGGCGGCCGACAGACGCGGGGATCCCTCCCTTCGGTCGGGATGCGGTCCGCGCTCCGCCGTCCGCTCTCCGTGCAGAGGCCGCGGGCTCTACGGAGTCGTCGTCAGGGCTTCGGTCAGCCGCTGGAGGTCCTCGCCGCCATCGCCCGGGGCGGTGACGATCATCACCAGCAGCCAGTGGGCGTCGATCCGTCGGGCGGCCGTCAGCAGGGCGCGGGGGCCGAGGCCCTCGGGGGAGGCGGCCCAGCGCTGCGCGGGCACGGCCCGTCCGAGGAGGCGGAGCTCGGCCGTGCCGGTCCGCCGGGCGTCCGCGCCGAGGAGGCCGGACGCCTCGAAGAAGCGCGCCGGGTCGTCCCGGACGAGCTCGCTCCCGACGGCGTCCGCGGCGAGCGCCGAGAGGGCGACGAAGCGGGCCTCGGCGCGCTCGTCGACGAGCATGCAGCCGCCGGGCGCGGCGGCGAGGGCGTGCTCGGGCGCGATGGGCACGGCGAGCTCGAGGTCCTCGGCGAGCGGGCAGGGCTGGCGCGGCAGCGGCGCCTCGGGGGTGGTCTCGGTGGCGCTGGAGTCGGTGGCGCTGGAGCCGGCCGCGCCGCCGCAGGCGGCCAGGAGGAGGAGCGCGGCCGGGAGCGCCGCCCTCACGCGTCGTCGCCGACGATCGCGTCGAGGGCCGTCCGGTGCGCGGCCTCGAGCTCGGCCACGGGCACGCTGCAGACGCCGTCGATGTCGAGGGCGTCCCCGCCGACCACGCCGAGCACCTCGAAGGGCACGCCGTGCTCCTCGCAGACCTTCCGCACGGCGTCCTTGTGCGCCGGCGCGAAGCTCACGACGATCCGCGAGGGCTCCTCGGCGAAGAGGTAGGCCTCGGGCGGCAGCTCGCCGCCGGTCTGGGGCATCCGCACCTGCGCGCCGACGCCCTTCGTCAGGCAGCTCTCGGCGAGGCAGACCGCCAGGCCGCCCTCGCTCACGTCGTGGGCGCTCGCGAGCAGGTGCCCGCGGGCCAGCGTGAGCACGGCCTTCTGCAGCGCGACCTCGGCGTCGAGATCGATGCCCACCGGCTCACCGCTCACGCGCCCCTGCTTCGCGAAGAGCCACTCGCTCCCGCCGAGGGCGCCCCGGCTCGGCACACCGAGGTGCGCGATCACGTGCCCCGCCTCGGCGCCGGCCGGGTCGAAGGCGAGGCCGAGGCGATCCTCGGCGCTCCGGAGCTGGCCGACGATCGCGACGGTCGGCGTCGGCAGGATCGGCTTGCCGTCGGTCTCGTTGTAGAGGCTGACGTTGCCGCTCACCACGGGCACGCCGAGCGCCCTGCAGGCGGAGGCCAGGCCGTCGATGGCCTGGGCGAAGGCCCACATGGTCTCGGGGACCTCGGGGTTGCCGAAGTTCAGGCAGTCCGTGAGCCCGAGGGGCTCGCCGCCGACGCAGACGATGTTCCGCGCGCACTCGGCGACGGCCATCGCGCCGCCCTGGAGCGGATCGAGGAAGACGTGCCGGCCGTTGCAGTCGACGCTCACGGCGAGGAACTTCTCGAGGATCGATCCGTCCGCCTCCTCGCAGAAGGCCCGCACCACCGCCGCGTCGCCCTCGCCGGGGCCGACGACCGTGCCGTCGCGCACGACGTGGTCGTACTGGCGCCAGATCCAGCGCTTGCTGCCGACGTTCGGCGCGCCGATCAGCGCCCGGAGCTCGGCCCCCACGTCGACCTGGGAGCTCGCCCCGCCGACGCTCACGCTGGTCATCTCCTGCGTGGTCATGGTGCGCACGCCCGGCGCCTTCTGGGGCCGGTCGTACTTCGGCGCGTCGTCCGCGAGCAGGCCGATGGGCAGGTCCACGACCACCTCGGGCGCGGCCTTCTCCGGCGGATCGACCATCGGGTCGTAGCCGGGCGTGGCCTTGCAGACGAAGCGCCCCGTGTCCGTGACGTGGCCGACGACGGCCGCCTCGAGGTCCCACTTCGCGCAGGCGTCGAAGACCTCCTGCTCGCGCCCGGCCTTCGCCACCATGAGCATGCGCTCCTGGCTCTCGCTCAGGAGCATCTCGTAGGGGCTGAGCGCCTTGGTCCGCCGCGGGATCGCGTCGAGGTCGAGCTCGAGGCCCGTGCCGGCGCGCGAGGCCATCTCGACGCTGCTCGAGGTCAGCCCGGCCGCGCCCATGTCCTGCACGCCCTCGAGGCAGTCGCTCGCGAAGATCTCGAGGCAAGCCTCGAGGAGGAGCTTCTCCATGAAGGGGTCGCCGACCTGCACGGTCGGGAGCTTCGACTCGGTCTCCTCGCCGAACTCCGCCGACGCCATGGTCGCGCCGTGGATGCCGTCGCGGCCCGTGCGGGCGCCGACGTAGATGACCGGGTTGCCGACGCCGGAGGCGGTGCCGAAGAAGAGCTCCTCGCTCTTGGCGATGCCGACGGTGAAGGCGTTGACGAGGATGTTGCCGTCGTAGCTCGGGTCGAACTGCACCTCGCCGCCGACCGTGGGCACGCCGATGCAGTTGCCGTAGCCGCCGATGCCCGCGACGACGCCCTTCAAGAGGTGCGGCGTCTTCGGGTGGTCGGGCCGGCCGAAGCGGAGCGAGTTCAGCGAGGCGATGGGCCGCGCGCCCATGGTGAAGACGTCGCGGAGGATGCCGCCCACGCCCGTCGCCGCGCCCTGGTAGGGCTCGATGTACGAGGGGTGGTTGTGCGACTCCATCTTGAAGACGGCGCAGAAGCCGTCGCCGATGTCGACCGCGCCGGCGTTCTCGCCCGGGCCCTGGACGACCTTCGGGCCTTCGGTGGGGAGGCGCGCGAGGTGGACGCGGCTGCTCTTGTAGGAGCAGTGCTCGGACCACATCACGCTGATGACGCCGAGCTCGGCGTAGGTGGGCGTGCGGCCGAGGACCTCGAGGGCGTGGGCGTACTCGTCGGCGGAGAGGCCGAACTCCTTGGCCAGGGCCTCGGTGGCGGCGGGCTCGCCGGGGAGGGCGACGGGGGAGGCGCTCATCGGGCCGTCTCCAGGTGCTGGGCGAGGGACTGGAAGAGGGTGAAGCCGTCGGCGCTGCCGAGGAGGGCCTCCGAGGCGCGCTCCGGGTGCGGCATCATGCCGAGCACGCGGCCCGAGGCGTCGTAGATGCCGGCGATGTGGGCGAGGGAGCCGTTGGGGTTCAGGCGGAGGCCCTCGGCGTCGACCTCGTCCGGCGAGGCGGGCACGTTCCCTTGGGCGTCGCAGTAGCGGAAGGCGACGCGGCCCTCGCCCTCGAGGGCCTTCAGGGTCTCGGCGTCGCACTGGTAGCGGCCGTCGGCGTGGGCGATGGGGACGCGGATGACCTGGCCCGCGAGGCCATGCGTGAAGGCGCCTTCGGCCTCGCCGCGGAGGTGCACCATGCGGCACTCGAAGCGGAGGTGCTGGTTGCGGGTGAGCGCGCCGGGGAGGAGGCCGAGCTCCGTGAGGATCTGGAAGCCGTTGCAGATCCCGAGGATCGGGCCGCCCTTCTTCGCGAAGGCGCGGAGCGCGGGGACGATGGGGCTGTAGCCGGCGATGGCGCCGGGGCGGAGGTAGTCCCCATACGAAAAGCCCCCGGGCACCAGGACGGCGTCGGGGCTTCCGAGGTCGGTCTCCTTGTGGAAGACGTAGCGGGCGTCCGCGCCGAGCACGTCGCGGGCCGCGTGGAGGGCGTCCCAGTCGGCGTTCGAGCCGGGGAACTGGATGACGGCGATCTGCATGACGGCGCGCGGACCCTAACGCGCGGCGGAGGGGCGATCCAGCGGACCGCGCCTGGCTTCGCTCGGGCGTTCCGCTGGGGGTGCGCGAAGCCGCCCTCGCTGCGTTCGGGCGCTTCGCTTCGGGGGCGCGAAGGCGGCCTCGCTGCGCGCGGGCGCTTCGCGTTCGAGGCCCGGGGGCTGGGCATTTGGGGCGGGCGGGTTCCTCGTCGGCCTCGCCGGGCTTCGTGGCGGGCGGCGGCATCCTTCGCCAGGGCTCGGGGTGTCGGAGGCGTCCGGACCGGGGGAGGCTCGGCCCTTCACGTGGCCTGGCCGCTGGGGCATCTTCCCCGCCGTGTCTCGTCTCCGCGCTCTCCTTCCGCTCCTCGCCGCGCTCGGCGCGATCCCGGCCCCGGCCGCCGCCCAACCCGCGGCGGGAGACGGCGAGGCCGCGATGCCGCGCTACCTGCCGGCCCTCCGCGAGGAGCTCGCCCGGCTGGGGCTCGAGCCGGTCTGCGAGGTGGAGAGCCCGCTCCGGGCCCGCTGCACGTTCCATCACGTGACCGACGACGCGCGCCGCGAGCTGACGGCGCACGCGCTCTACTCGGACGTGAGCGACACGATCTACCTGTGGATCCCGGGCGTGGTGCTGGCGCCGCCCGAGAGCCCGGCGACGCCGGGGCTGCTGCGGCGGCTCATGGAGCTGAACGGGACGCTGCTCGTGCCCAAGCTCGAGTGGTCGCCGAGCGACGGCGAGGTGCGTCTGAGCGCGGTGCTGCGGACCGACTCGAACCTCGACCGGCGCGCGCTGCGGCAGGTGATCCGCATCCTCTTCGCCACGGCCAGCCGCTACGCACCGGAGCTCGAGCGGATGGTGCTCGAGGCCGAGGAGCTCTGAGCCCTCCTCGCTCGAGGCCGCGCGCTCCGCGTGCGAACGGAGGGCGGCCGCTCAGTCGGCGAAGCGGACGGGGACGCGGAGCACGCGCGCGCTGCGCGCTTCCAGGAGCAGGGCGTCGAAGGCGGCGAGGACGCAGCGGGTGGCCTCGGCGTCCTCGAGGGAGCTGAGCGCGGCCGTGGCCTCCACGTGGCCTTCCGCGTCGACCGAGAGGCGGACGACCATGCGGGCGCGGCCGGCGGCGCCGCGCTGGACGGCGCCCGCGTGGCAGGCGCCGAGGCGCTCGCGGAGGCCCGCGCTGGCGAGGTGCCGCTGCCAGGGCTCGGGGACCGACGCGTCTTCGCCGAAGGGCGCCCCGACCGCGGCGCGCGGGCCCTCGCCGGGGATCGCCTCGCGCTCGGCGGCGTCGCGCCAGGCCGTCAGGCGCTCCGAGTCCTCGCGGGCGAGCACGCGGCCGTCGGGATCGACGAGCTCGGCGAAGGCGAGGTCCGCGCGGACCAGGGTCACGCCCATGGCGGAGCGGACGAGGCAGGGCTGGCCGTCGCCGTCGAAGCCGAGGAAGAAGCCGATGCGGAGGCGCGCGCCGGCGCGCTGGGCCTCCTGGAGCTCCCGGGCGCGCTCGGCGCTGGCGACGAAGCCGATGGCCTCGAGGCCGGAGGGGAAGAGCTCCACGGAGCCGCCGAAGAGGCGGAGGTTGCGGCGGGTGTCGACGAGGAGGAAGCCCTCGCCCGGGTCGTAGCCCTCGAAGCGGAACCGGCGCAGCTCGACGACGTGGAGCGCGCGGCGGCCCGGCGCCCGGGCCGCGCGGCACGCGTCGCGGAGCGCGTCGAAGCTCTCGAGGGGCGCCTCGTCGTCTGCGAGAGCGGGGGAGGACGCGGAGGCGAGGAGAGCCAGGAGGGCTGCGCCGAGGGCGGTGCGCATGGCTCATCGTTTCGGGGGCGGGGGGGGACGTCAAACTTTGGGGGGATGGGGGGCAGAGCCCGTGCCCGTCCTGTGCCCGTCCCGTGCCCGTCCCGTGCCCGTCCCGTGCCCGCAGAGGTGGTGGGAGGTGCGGTTCCGGAGGTCGAGCCCGAGCCGCGAGCAGCGAGTCCGAGGTCGAGCCCGAGCAGAGGGCCCGAGCCCGAGCAGGGCTCCCGGTCCCACCCCTCCTCCACCTCCCGGTTGGACGTCGGCCCCCCTCTGGCTATCGTGCGCCCCGATGTTGCGGATCGTGGTGAACGGAGAGGCGAAGACCGTCGCGCCCGAGACGACCGTGGCTCAGCTCCTCGTGGAGCTCGGCCTCGGGGACGTGCTCGTCGCCGTCGAGCGGAACGAGGAGATCGTCCCTCGCGGCCAGCACCAGGCGACGGAGCTCGCGGACGGCGACCGGCTCGAGGTCGTGCACTTCGTCGGCGGCGGCTAGCCCCCGCCCCTACCCTCCCCCTCCCCCGCTCCGTCGAGAGGAAGCCATGAGCGACGACGCTTTGAAGATCGGTGAGTTCTCCTTCTCCTCGCGCCTCTTCACGGGCACGGGCAAGTACCCGGACGTCGAGACGGCCCGCGCTGCCCTGAAGGCCTCGGGCTGCGAGGTGGTCACGGTCGCCGTGCGCCGCGTCGACCTGAAGGCCCGCGGCGAGGGCTCGATCCTCGGCGTGCTCCAGGAGGGCGGCTACACGATCCTCCCGAACACGGCCGGCTGCTACACGGCGAAGGACGCGGTCCGCACGGCGCGCCTCGCCCGCGAGATGCTCGACACGCCGCTCGTGAAGCTCGAGGTGATCGGCGACGAGAAGACCCTCTTCCCGGACGTCCCGGCGACCCTCGAGGCGGCGGAGCTCCTGGTGAAGGACGGCTTCACGGTCCTCCCCTACGTCACCGACGACCCGGTCGCCTGCCGGCGCCTCGAGGACCTCGGCTGCGCCGCGGTCATGCCCCTCGCCGCGCCCATCGGCAGCGGCCTGGGCGTGCGCAACCCGTTCAACGTCGAGATCATCGTGAAGCACGCCGGCGTACCGGTGATCGTCGACGCCGGCGTCGGCACGGCGAGCGACGCGGCCTTCGCCATGGAGCTCGGCGTCGACGCGATCCTCATGAACACGGCCATCGCCGGCGCGAAGGATCCGGTCCGCATGGCCCGCGCCATGAAGGCCGCCGTCGAGGCCGGTCGCGACGCCTTCTTCTCCGGCCGCATCCCGAAGAAGCTCTTCGCCACGGCCTCGAGCCCGCTCGAGGGCGTCATCGGCTCGACCCAGTGATCCTCGCGCGCCTCGCCCTCGTCGCCGCCCTCGGCACAGCGCCCTTCCAGTGCGCCTCCGATCCCGATCCGGAGCGGCGCCTCGAGGACACGCCCGCGGAGGCGCTCTGGCTCCTGGCCGAGCGCTTCCGCGAGGAGGGCGACGCGGAGGCGCGGCGGACGACGCTCGAGCAGCTCGTCGAGCGCTACCCGACCTCCCGGGAGGCGGAGCGCGCGCGCCTCGCCCTGGACGGCCGCGAGGTCGCGCCAGACCCGCCGGCCGAGCGCGCCGAGAGCGGCGAGGCGCCGCCGAGCGATGGCTGAGCGCCGCGCCCCCGCGCTCCTCTGGATCACGCCCCCCGCGGGCCCCCTCGAGCCGGTCCTCGCCGGCCTCCGGCGTGCCCCCGCGGTCCCCGGCCTCGCCGTGCTCCTGCGCCGCCCCGGCGCCTCCGCCCGCCGGCTCCTCGAGGAGGGGCGCGCGCTCGGGGCCCTCTGCGGCCCCCGCGGCGACGCCCTGCTCGTGAGTGCCCGCGTCGACCTCGCGCTCGCCCTCGGCGCCGGCGTGCACCTGCCCGAGCGGGGCCTCCCCATCGAGGACGCCCGGCGCCTGCTCGGCCCGGACGGCCTCGTCGGCGCCTCGCGACACGACCGAGGGGGCCTCGAGGCCGCCGCGGCGACGGGGGCGGACTACGCCACCCTCAGCCCCTTCGGCGCCGTCCCTGGCAAGGGCCCGGCCCTCGGCGCGGCGCGCTGGGCGGCGACGCGGCGCGGCGTGGCGCTCCCCGTGCTCGCCCTCGGGGGCGTCGACCTCGAGAGCGCGCCCGAGGCCGTCCGCGCCGGCGCCGACGGCCTGGCGTTCATCCGGGCGCCGCTCGCCGCCGCCGAGACGAGCCTCCCCCAGATGCGCCGCTTCCTTGACACCGAGAGCGGCCGCGGGCGAAACGAAGAACGGTCGTGAGGGGTTTCGTACGCATCGCCTTGAAGGCGGCCCTGTGGATCGGCGGCATCCTGCTGGTGATCGGGGGCATCCTCCGCATCTGGTTCATGGACGTCGTCGTCGTCGGGCACAACGGGATGTCCCCGACCGTCGTCGCGGGTGACCACGTGCTGATGTGGCGCGGGGCGAGCGACGCGGAGATGGGCGACATCGTCGTCTGCCGCCACCCCTCGGACCCGAACCAGATGGTGATGGGCCGCGTGGTGGGCACGGGCGGGAAGATCATCCGCGACGTCCGCGGCCAGCTCGAGATCAACGGCACGCGCCCCGACTACGACATGGAGGGCGGCCGGACCTACTCGTTCGTGAACTCGGACAACGACAACCGGACCGAGCGCTACACGCGGGCGATCGAGAAGCTCGGCAACACGGAGCACCACATCTGGACGCGCGAGGACTTCACCTTCCGACTGCGCGAGTCTCGCGTCGGTCCCGCGCGCTACTACTTGCTCGGCGACAACCGCTCCGACCCGGGGCACGACAGCCGGAGCTTCGGCGACGTCCCCAAGGCGAATTGCATCGGCACGCTCTTCATGCGCTGGAAGCCCAGCGAGAGCGGCGCCGGCGACATCGTCGACAACGGCTGGCTCGACATTCTGGACTGAGCCCGCTCGCTGGCGCTCGCGACCGCGTTCCGGTCGCCGCGGCGCTCGGTTCGTCGTCGTCCTCCCGTCGTCGCTGCGCGCTCCGTTCGTCGCAGCGCTCCTCCCAGCGAGCAGAACAGGCTCAGTGCCGCAGCTCGAGGTCGGTGACCACCACCAGCCCCGGCAGGCCGCTCGCGGGGAGCTTCGGGTCCTCCATCAGCACCCGCGTCAGCGCCTCGCGCTTCGCCTCGCCGGTCGCGAAGAGCACGGTCGTTCGCGCCGTGCGCAGAAAGCGCGTCGTCAACGTCACGCGCTCCCGCGGCGGCTTCGGGCTCTCGTACACGGGCGCCACCACCCCCGGCGGCTCGCCCCGCCCCGGGAAGAGCGAGGCCACGTGGCCGTCGGCGCCCATGCCGAGGAGCACCACGTCGAGCCCCGCATGCAGCTCCCGCCCGAGCCCCTCGGCCACGCGCTCGCAGGCCGCCTCCGGCGTCTCCCCGTCCTCGAAGAGCGCCAGCTCCACGGCCGGGGGATCGTCCTCGCGCAGGAAGCCGTTCCGATGCGCCGTCCCCCGGTTCGAGTCCAGCGCCCGCCGCGGCACGCAGCGCTCGTCGACCCAGGTCAGGCGCACGCGCCGCCACACCTCCCCGAGCGCCTCCCGCACGGGCCCGACGACCGCCGCCGCCGAGCCGCCGGGGATGGCCAGCCGGGCCGCCTCGCGCTCCGCGTCCACGGCCCGCACGGCCTCCTCCACCCGCGCCGCGGCCGCGGCGATCGGATCGCTCGCGACGACGAGGTCAGCCATGGCTCCAGGTCCCCTCGCAGCCGTGGAAGAGCGCCTCGGCCTGCTCCGGCCCCCAGCTCCCGGCCGGGTACTCGCGGAGCGGCGGCGCCCCCGGCGCCTCCCAGCCCTCTCGGAGCGCGTCCGCGAAGCGCCAGCTCGCTTCGATCTCGTCGGCCCGGAGGAAGAGCGTCGCGTCGCCCACGAGCGCGTCGTTCAGCAGCCGCTCGTAGGCCGGCGGCGTCCCCTGGGCGAAGACGCTCTCGTAGTCGAAGTCGAGGCCGGCGCGCGCCATCACCATCTGCGGCCCCGGGCGCTTCACGCCGAAGCTCAGGTGGATGGCCTCCCGCGGCTGGATCGAGAGCGTCAGCACGTTGGGGCGGATCTGGCAGAGCGAGCCGTCTTCGAGCTTCCGCCGCAGCTCGGCCGCGCTCATGCCCTCGGGTCGGTTGAAGAGCTGGAGCGGCGGCGTGCGGAACTGGATCTGCACCTCCGTGAACTTCTTCGGGAGGCGCTTGCCGTGCCGAAGCAGGAAGGGCACGCCGCGCCAGCGCCAGCTGTCGATCTCCGCGCGCACGGCGACGTAGGTCTCGGTCGTCGAGCCCGCCGGCACGCCCTCCTCCTCGAGGTAGCCGGGGACGGCCTCGCCGCGCACCTGCCCGGCCGCGTAGCGCGCCCGCACGCTCGACTGCGCCACGTCGATCGCGTCGGGCAGGTGGAGCGCCCGCAGGACCTCGACCTTCTGGCTCCGCACGGCCTCGGCCTCGAGGGAGACGGGCGGCTCCATCGCGACCAGCGCGAGGATCTGCAGCATGTGGTTCTGCAGCATGTCCCGCACGGCGCCGCTGCCGTCGTAGTAGCGCCCGCGCCCGCCGCCCACGCCGAGGTCCTCCGCGACGGTGATCTGCACGAGCTCGACGTGGTGGCGGTTCCAGAGCGGCTCGAAGATCGCGTTGTGGAAGCGGAAGCCCAGGAGGTTCTGGACGGTCTCCTTCCCGAGGTAGTGATCGATCCGGTAGATCTGCGCCTCGCGCAGGTGCTCGTGGAGCTCGGCGTTGAGCGTCTGGGCCGACGCGAGGTCGTGGCCGAAGGGCTTCTCGACGACGACGCGGCGGCAGGCGACGGTCTCGTCCTCCCGGCTGTGGAGCAGGCCCACGCCGCAGAGGGTCTCGACGGCCGGCGCGAAGAGGCTCGGCTTCAGCGAGAGGTAGTGCAGGCGCCCGGCCTCCGCGCCGCCCGGGAGCGCGTCGAGGTGCGCCTTCAGGCCGGCGGCGTCGGCCGCGTCGGTCACGTCGGCGGCGTGGTAGCCGATCCGCGGTGCGAGCGCGTCGAAGCCCGCCTTCAGCGCGTCCGGCACGGCCTCCCGCAGCTCGGCGCGCCAGGCCTCGTCGCTCTTCTCGCGCCGGGAGACGCCGACGACGTGCACGTCGTCGAGCTGGCCCTTCTGCTGGAGCGAGGCGAGGGCGGGGACGAGCTTGCGGCGCGTGAGGTCGCCGCTCGCGCCGAAGATGACGACGTGCCGGGGCATGGGCCGGGATGATGCCCCGGGTGGGCGCCGTGAGGCGAGCCGGAGCGCGCGCTCGCCGCTCCGCCTACCCCGCGCTGGCGTCGCTCACGCCGAGCCCGCCGTCCCCGCAGCCCGGCTGGAAGAAGCAGTCCGGGTCGGCGCAGTCCGTGAGGCCGTCGGCGTCGTCGTCGAGGAAGTTCCCGCAGGTGCTCTCGCCTCCGACGCAGTGATCCTCGAAGCCATCGTCGTCGCAGATGCCGCCGCCGAGGCAGGCGCGCCCCGCGCATTCGACGTCCCCGCAGTCCGTCGCCCCGTCGACGTCGTCGTCGATCCCGTTGGCGCAGTCCTCGCCGTCGCCCGCGTCGCTCCCCGCGTCCACGCCCGCGTCCACGCCGCCATCCGTCCCACCGTCGGTGCCCCCGTCCACGCCCGCGTCCGCGCTGCATCCGCAGCTCCCGACGCAGTCGCAGTCCTCGATGTCGCCGCAGTCGACCATGCCGTCGCAGTCGTCGTCGAAGCCGTCCGAGCAGTCGCTCTCGAAGGCCTCGCCGCCGCAGTCCATGCACGCCGCCATCACGCAGCGGCGCTCGAAGCCGCAGGGCGTGCCCTCGGGGCAGTCCACGAGGTCGCCGCAGTCCTCGAAGCCGTCCCCGTCCTCGTCCCCGCTCCCGTCCGTGCAGACCTCGTCGCCGCTCATGGCGCAGTCCTCGTCGGTCGTGCCGTCGCAGTCCTCGTCGCCGCCGCCGCAGGTGTCCGGGGAGACGTAGTCGCAGCACACGCCGCGCTCGCAGGCCGTGTCGGCGCCGCCGCAGCTGAAGCCCTCGCAGCCCGCGTCCTCGCAGTCCGTGGCGCCGTCCATGTCGTCGTCGGCGCCGTTCCCGCAGCGCGTCTCGCCGCCGCTCATGCAGCCCTCGTCGACGTTCCCGTCGCAGTCCTCGTCGCCCGGCTCGCCGCAGATCTCCCGCGTGCCGGGGCAGCGGCAGCTCCCCTCGATGCAGGCGCGCCCGAAGTCGCCGCAGGCGGCGCGCTCACAGTCCGCGCGGTCCGCGCAGTCGACCATGCCGTCGCAGTCGTCGTCGGCCCCGTCCGTGCAGCTCGCCTCGGCGCTCAGGCCGCCGGGGCAGAGGCAGGCGCCGTCCTCGCAGAGCCGCCCGTTCGTGCAGTCCTCCGGGGTGGTGCAGCCCACGCAGGCCATGCGCGCCTCGTCGCAGCTCGTCGGGGCGCTGCAGATCTCCCCCTCGTGCGCGCTGCAGCTCCCGCCGGCGCATTGGTCGGCGCCGTTGCAGTAGACGCCGTCGTCGCAGGGGGCGTCGTTGGCCACCGTCTGGCATCCGCTCGCGGCGCGGCAGACGTCGTCCGTGCAGGGCTCGCCGTCGTCGCAGAGCGCGTCGTTCGGGACGTTCTCGCAGCTCCCGGCGACGCAGCGATCCTCCGTGCAGGCCACGCCGTCGTCGCAGCTCGCCGGGCAGCCGCCGTCCACCCCCGCGTCCCCGGGCATGCCGCCGTCCAGGCCCGGGAGCGTCTCCGGGTCCTCCTCGACGCCCTCCACGCAGACGCCGCGCATGTCGCAGCGCTCGTCCGCCTCGCAGGGCACGCCGATGCAGGCGTCGAGGAGGCGCAGCGTGAGCACGCGCGTCTCGCCCTCGACGTAGCCGCTCACGACCCGCGTCTCGGCCACGAAGCCCGCGCCGAGGGGCTCGCCCGGCCGCGGCGCCGGCCCGGAGAAGGCGCGCACGAGCACCCGGTAGCGGCGCCGGGCGTCGTCCTGGTCGGGGCGGAGGAGCACGCGCACGGGGAAGCTCGGCGCCGGGAGCTCCTGGTAGCCGACCTCGAGCGAGGACTGCTCGTCGGGGGCCTCGTCCGACGCGAAGACCTGCACGACGAGCGTGCGGGTGGTGGCGGCGACGCTCGGCTCGGCCTCGACGACGACGAGGACGCGGGCCGGGTCACCGTCCGCGCAGGCGCCGAGGAGCAGCGCGGCGGCGAGCGCGAGGACGCGGCGGCTCATGGGCCCCTCCGGAGCGTCGTGAAGACGGCGTCGGCGTCGGGCTCCTGGAAGCCCCCGTCGTCGCGGCTCGCGAGGACGACCGCGAGCACCACGCCGGCGACGATCGCCGCGCCCGCGACGCCGAGGCCGACCCAGAGGCCGGTGCGGCGTGGGGCCGGCACGTCGGTCGCGGTCGCGCCGGCGGGCGCCTCCCCGCCGCCTGGGCCGCCGAGGGCGCCTGCGGCGGCTTCCTCGGGGGTGGGCACGTGCGCCGTCTCGCCGCGGGCTGTGGCCTCCTCGAGCACCTCGATGCGCCGCTCGACGCTCCGCCGGTTCTCCGCGTCCGGGAGGGCGTCGAGGTAGGCGCGGAAGGCCTCGAGGGCCTGCGCGTTGCGGCGGAGCCGGTCGGCGCTCGTGCCGATGTTGTAGAGCAGCTCCGGGCGGCCGCTGAGCTCGTGGCTCCGCTCGAAGTAGCCGAGCGCGTCCTCGAAGCGGCCGTCCTCGAAGGCGACGACGCCGGCCTGGTAGAGGGCGCGGGCCTCCTGGTCGCGGGCCTCGTTCGGGGCGGCGGCCTCGGCGGCGGGCGCGTCGGCGGCGTCCGCCTGCGGCGGGTCCGCGGTCTGGGCGTGGGCTCGGGCGGCGACGAGGCTCAGCCAGAGCGCCGCCGCGATGCCTGCCCATCGCGTCCCCCACACCACGGACGCCAGGATACCCCAGCCGCGCCCGGCGCGTCAGGCGTGAACGGTGGCCGCGCCGCGGGCCAGCGCGAGGGTCTCGGCGTCGGCGACGTGCCGGCGGAGGGCCTCGTTGACGGTGTCGGCCGCCTGGAAGATGGCGCCGTGGCCCGCGTCCGGGAGTTCGAGGAGGCGCGCGTGGGCGACGCGGCGACGGAGCCGGTCCGAGCTCCCAGGCCGGATGAGGATGTCACGGCACGGCTTGACGATCAGGGTCGGGAGCGTGAGCTGGCCGAGGCGCGGGCCCGTGTCGTGGCGGAGCACGGCGTGGAGCTGGCCGAGGAGCGTCGGGCGCGGCGTGGGCCGGCCGAGCTGCGCCTCCATGCGGGCCTTCATCTGGTCCGGGTCGACGGCCGCGAGGAACTCGGGCGGGTAGAGGAGGCGGCGGATGGCGTCGATGCGCGCCGCGCCGGTCTGGGTGTTCGAGCGGACGAACTGGCGGATGCCCTCGGGCGTCGGGAGCTTCGCGCGGAGCGGGCCGCCCTCGTGGGTGGCGATGAGGGTCAGGCTGCGGAGGCGGGGCTCGTCGAGGAGGGCGACCTCCTGGGCGACCATGCCGCCCATGGAGACGCCGATGAGGTGCGCGTCCCGCCAGCCGAGGGCGTCGAGGACGCGGAGCGTGTCGAGGGCCATGTCGCGCATGGTCCACAGGCGCTGGGGGCCGCGCTCGCTCTCGCCGATGCCGCGGTTGTCGAACCAGGCGACGCGGTGGCGCTCCCGGAGCGCCTCGACCTGCGGTCGCCAGATGTCGCCGCGCATGCCGAAGCCCATGATGAAGAGGAGGCGCGGGCCGCGGGAGCCGGCGGTCCAGTAGCGGAGGCGGGGGGCGTCGGGCGTGGTGGCGGTGTGATCGTGCATGCTCGCCGAGCATGGTTCGCAATCGGGGGGCGGGCGGCAAGCGGGGGCGCCGGGGTGGCCATCCACGCGCGACGCGACCGGGGGATCCCGGAGCGGCTGGAGCGGCGAGGGGGCAGGTCAGATCAGGACGACGTCGCACGGGAAGGTCGCCTCGAGGACGACGCCGATGCTGCTCTCGAGCTCCTCGCAGGCGGCGCCCCGGAGCTCGATGTGGCTCTCGTCGACGACCTCCCAGCCGTCCGGGTCGTCGCACTCGAGCGTCCGCCGGTTCAGCTTCACCGTGCCCGAGCACGCGGTCTCCGGGTCGATGCGCCCGTCGAGCTCGATGACGCAGCCGCGCGCCCCGCCGACGATCTCCATCAGCGCCTCGCGGAGGCCCTCGTCGTCGCCGGCCACCCAGAAGGGCGCGTCCGGCTCACCGTCGCGCACGCCCACGCCCGCGTTGGCGACGTCCTGCATGTGCCGCTCGCTCACCACGCCCTCGCCGACGCTGAGCATGAAGGTCCGGATGCCGAGCCCGTAGGCGCGCTCGACGGCGGCGATGGCCTCCTCCTGGCCGTTCTGCGGGTTCAGCTCCTCGCAGCGGTCCGGCTCGCCATCGGTCGCCAGGATGAAGACGTAGGGGTCGCGGCTCGGGTCGGGCGTCATCGTGAAGCGGTCGATGAGCACGTCGAGGGAGTCGCCGGTCGGCGTCTCGTCGATCGGGTCCGCGGCGGCGTAGACGTCGGCGATGGCGTCGTAGTTGTCGAGGGCCGGGTCGACGGTGCTGACCATCGGGCACATGGAGGGCGGCGCGTCGTCGCGGGCGCTGAAGAGCGCCAGGCCGAAGCGCACCTCGCTCTGGAGCGCGCGGAGCAGGCCCTCGTCGTCGAGGAGCGAGTCACGGAGGGCGTTCCAGCGATCGCGGCCGTCGAAGCGCTCGTCCATGCTGCCGGACTGGTCGACGACGAGGATGACGTTCGGCGTGACGCGCTCGGTCTCGAGGCGAACGTCGGCGCAGATGAAGGGGTCGCCCGCGTCGCCGGCCGTCGCGCCGTCGCCGACGCTCGGGCGCTCGCAGCGGCCGTCGGGCGTGCAGACGGCGCCGGGGCCGCAGCCGGCGTTCGTGGCCGGGTCGCAGTCGGCGGTGCAGACGTTGCCGCCGCCGCAGTGGAGGCCCGCGGGGCAGGGGCGCACGTCGCAGTCGCGGCCGCAGGCGACGTTCGGATCGGGGCCGGTGCAGGGGCCGGCGGCGGGGCCATCGCTGCAGCCCACGAGGAGCAGGGCGAGGGCCGGCACGAGGAGGGGGAGGAGGCGGGGGGCGGACATGGCTCGGTCCGAGAGGAGCAAGGCGCGTACCACGGGCGAAGGCGCCGCGATGCGGGGGAGGCGGCCCCCGGCCGTAGCTCGCGCGGTTACGGGGAGGACGGCGAGCCCCGACGCCCTGGCGCGCGCCGCGACCAAAAAGGGTAAGGTGCCGCCCGCCGGCGCGGGGTCGGGCCCCGCCGGACAGAGGATCGTGTCCCGCTCCGTCTTCGTCGCCACGCTGCTCTCGCTCGCCCTGCTCGCCGCGTCGCGGGCGCGCGCGCAGGAGGAGGCAGGGGGCGTGGAGGGCTCTTCCGCCGAGGTGGGGCGGAACGGCGCTCCAGGCGATGCGCGGGACGAGGCGGCCGGCGGCGACGACACCGGCGCATCGGATGGCGGCGAACCGGATGGCGAGGAAGCGGGGGCCGGGGCCGCGGACGGCGCTTCGGGCGGCGACGCGGACCGGGCGTCGAGCGAGGGGGAGGACGCGGACCCGGCCTACGGCGCGAGCACGGCCGAGGCGTCGAGCGAGGGGGAGGACGCGGACCCGGCCTACGGCGCGAGCACGGCCGAGGCATCGAGCGAGGGGGAGGACGCAGCGCGGGACTACGGCGCGACGGCCCAGGTCTACGCCAGCTCCCCGGGCGAGGCGGAGGAGAGCCTCGGGCGCTCGAGCGTGACGCGCGCGCTCATGGACGTGCGCCAGCCGCGCTCCGCTCCCGACGCCCTCCGCTACGAGCCGGGCGTCGCCGTCCAGCAGACCGCCCACGCCCAGGCCTCGCCCTACGTGCGCGGCATGACCGGCCAGCAGGTCGTGCACCTCTTCGATGGGGTGCGCATGAACAACGGCATCTACCGGCAGGGCCCGAACCAGTACTTCTTCACCATCGACCAGCGCACCCTCGCCCGCCTCGACGTCGTGCGCGGCGCGACCTCCGTGCGCTTCGGCTCGGACGCCCTCGGCGGCGCCATCCTGGCCACGCCGCTCCGCCCCTTCCTCGACCCGGACGCGGACGGCGTCGTCGCCCGGCCGCGCCTCGAGCTGCGCTATGGCTCGGCCGATCGCGAGCTCGGCGGGCGGGCGGCGCTCGAGCTCCGCCTCGGGCCGGACACGGCGCTCCTCCTCGGCGGCGGCTACCGGGACGTCGACCGGCTGCGCTCCGGCGGCGTCGTGCGGCACCGGGACCGGACGAGCGACCCGACCACGCGCGGGGATCTCGCGCCGTGGGTGCCGCGCTTCGAGGAGGAGAGCGCGCACCCGGGGGAGCTGGACCGCTGGCGCACGCAGCTCGGCACCGGCTTCCGGGAGGCGACCTGGGACGCGCGGCTCGAGCATCGCCTGCGGCCGACGCTCCGGCTCGTGGCGGCGAGCTACGGCTACCGGCAGATGGACGCGCCGCGGACGGATCAATGCCCGGCGCCCGAGGCGCCGCTCGACGAGTGCCTCCGCATCGACCGCCAGTTCCGCACGCTGAGCTTTCTGGCGCTCCGCGGCGACGCCGGGCCCCTGCGGGACGTGGACCTCGTGGCGAGCCACCAGCGGCACGTGGAGCGGCGCGTGCGCGACCGGCCGCGCTCGAACGTGCGCTTCCGCTGGGACGACGTCGTGGACACGCTCGGGGTGGCGTTTCGGGCGGCGACGCGGCCGCTGGCGCTGGGGGAGAGCGCGGCGCGGGTGCGGGTGCGTTACGGCTTCGACGCCTACCGCGATCAGGTCGCCGAGTCGTCGGGGGAGCGGACCTTCACGGACGTCGATCGGACGACGGCGCTCACGCGCGGGCAGTACCTCGAGGGCTCGCACTACCTGACGAGCGGCGTCTGGAGCGAGGTGGAGCTGCAGCCGCGGCCCTGGCTGACCCTGCGGGGCGGGGGCCGGCTGGCGGCCGTGGACGTGGGCGCGCCGCCGGATCGGGAGTCGGGGACGGCGGCGGTGAACGCGAGCTTCTACGCCTTCGTGGGGCGGGCGGGGGTCGCCGTGAAGCCGAGCGAGCGCTGGTCCGTGCACGCGAACGTGGACCAGGGCTTCCGGGCGCCGAACCTCGACGACATGACCTCGCGGCAGCAGGTCGGGCCGGGCTTCCAGTTCGAGAACCCGGAGCTCGAGCCGGAGCGGACGGTGACGACGGAGCTCGGGCTGCGCGGGGGCAACGAGTGGCTGCGCCTCGACCTCTGGGCCTTCGCGACGCTCCTCGAGGATGGCATCCAGCGGGTGGTGCGGGAGATCGCTGACTGCCCGCCGAGCACGCCGGACTGCCGGGGGAGCCGGGACCCCTTCCAGCTCGTGAACGCGGACGAGCGTTCGCGGATCTTCGGCGGGGAGGGCGGGCTGACGCTCTATCTGCCGCGGGAGCTGACGCTGCGGGCGACCTTCACGTACGCCTGGGGGGATGGGCCGAGCCTCGGGGATCGGGACGCGACGCCGCCGGGGACGAGGGTGCCGCTCTCGCGGATCCCGCCGCCGCAGGGGACGCTCGAGGGGCGCTGGCGGCATCGGCCGACGGGGCTCTACCTGGGGGGCGCGCTCCGCTGGGCGGCGGCGCAGGGGAGGCTGGCGGTGGCGGACGCGAGCGACCCGCGGATCCCGCGCGGGGGGACGCCGGGCTATGCGGTGCTCGACCTGCGCGCGGGGTGGCGCTGGAAAGACTGGCTGGCGGTGGGGGTGGTCGTGGAGAACCTCTTCGACGCCGCGTACCGCGTGCACGGTTCGAGCATCCAGCAGCCGGGGCGCGGGGGGATCATGTGGGTGAGGCTGGGGTACTGACCACGCCCTTCGTCGTGGTGCCGTCCGCCGTGCGCCGTGCGCCGTGCGCCGTGCGCCGTGCGCCGTCCGGGGGGTACAGACCGGGCACGTTGCTCACAGAACGCTCCGGGGACCTCGTTGACACATCGTGGGCCCATGGGGGCGCGGATCGACGGGGCGGCGGGGCGCCGCTTCGCGGAGTTGCCGGTGGGGTCGGCGATGAGGCGGGAGCGGGGGGTCGAGCGTGGAGTGGGCGC
This sequence comes from Sandaracinus sp., assembly GCA_002699025.1. Classification (GTDB taxonomy): domain Bacteria; phylum Myxococcota_A; class Polyangia; order Polyangiales; family Houyiibacteriaceae; genus Houyiibacterium; species Houyiibacterium oceanicum. Next base: position 101,472 of record PABA01000235.1, read on the forward strand.
CCGAGCTGGAGCCGAGAGCCCGATCGCGAGCTGGGCGCGCGAGCCCACGCAGCATCCGGAGCCCGAGCTCGGGGGGGCGAGCGCTACAGAGGCTCGGCGCTGCGGACCACGGAGCGGGCGGCGCGGCCGGACCAGCCGACCAGGTGGCCCGCGTCGTCCACCCGGAAGGTGCGGGCCTCGCTCTCCTCGTCGAGGACGACGCCGAGCCGGCCGCGGAGAGCGCCGCGGCCGGCGTCGGTGTAGAGGAGCGCGTCGAAGCGCGTCGTGAAGGGACCCGGCTCGTCCAGCACGACGAGGTCGCCGCCGGGGGTCAGGCCCGCCACGGTCGGGCGGCCCGGCCACGCTTCGGCGCGCGCCCAGCCGCCGTGCTCCGCCCAGCTCAGGCCGCCGTCCAGGCTCTCGAACTCCCGCCCGACGAGCTCGCCTTCGGCCGTGTGCACCTCGAAGACGTGCAGCTCGCCGTAGCAGCCGCCCGGGCCGCAGACTCGCTCGGACTCGTGCACCACCTCCCAGCTCGCGCCCTCGTCGGCGCTCTGGAAGATCGTCGCCCGCTCGGTCGTGGTCATGGCCCCCGCGCTGCCCTCGACGACCTGCGCGACCCAGGTGCCGTCCGGGAGCGCGACGACGCGCCCGCCCGGGGCCGTCCGCGCGCTCTCCGTCCAGGCGAGCCCGTCGTCGCTCTCGAGGCCGAGGGAGGTCGCGAGCAGCGCGCCGTCCGGTAGCGGGGCGAGCGCTCCGTCCGGGGCCGGCACCCAGGCGTCGCCGTCCCAGCGCGCGCCCACCCGGAAGAGCCCGCTCGCCAGCCACTGGCCTGCGAAGCGCCGCGGCACGCCCCAGCTCAGCTCCGGCGTGGGCACCGGCGTCGGCACGTCGAAGGTCCAGCGGGGCGCGCCGGCGGTGCGCGCGAGGAGGCTCCCCGTGCCCGTGTCGACGAGGGCGCCGATGGCGTCGCAGGTGGCGATGTCTCCGGGGTTCGGTGCGGCGACCCACTCGCTGATCGTCTCCCAGGGGGCGTCGAGCGCCGGGCGCCACTCGAAGGCGCGCGGGTCGAGGAAGGCGCCGTCCGGGCAGGCGAGGAGCTCGCGCCGATCGTCGAAGCCGTCGAGGCGGCGCCAGCCCTCGCCCTCGAGCGCGAAGACGCCCTGGCTGGTCTCGGCGAGGAGGCCGTCCGGGACGGAGGACCAGCGGTCGACGGGGGTCGAGCCCGGGGGGAGGGCGAGCTCGCGCGGCGCGCCGCCGCCCGGACCCCAGACGTGCGCCGTCCGGTCCGACGCCACGACCAGCTCGCCTTCGTGCACGACGAAGCCGCGCACCACGTTGCTGAGCTGCGCGGGCGCCCAGGGGATCTCCGCCCACGCCGCCCACGCGCCGTCTTCGCGCCCGTAGATGCGCCGTCCCTCCGCGTCGACGGCGAGCACGCCGAGCGCCTCCGACGCGACCCAGCGATCGAGGGCCACCCCCGCGGGGGCCGGCCACTCGAAGAAGGTGCCCGCGGTCAGGGCGAGGAGCCCGAGCCCCGCGTCACGCTCGATCACGACGGCGTCGTCGTTCAGGCGCGCGACGCGCCGGATCCCTTCGAGCGGGAGCCGCTCCCAGGTCGCGCCTCCGTCGCGGCTCACCTGATCCCCGTGGAGCCAGAAGCCCTCGCTCCGGAAGAGCGGCTCGACGGCGTTGCCGAGGACCAGCCTTCCGGTCTCGACTTCCATCGCGAGCTCGGCGCCGTCGGGGAGCGGATCGACGCCGTCTTCACCACAGCCCAGCGCGAGCGCGAGGGCGCAGGCTCCCATCCACATGCGCATCGCGGTCGAGGCTAGGCCCGGATGAGTCACCCGTCGACGCCCTCGCGCGATCCTTCGGGCCCGCGGCGGATTCTCGCTTCGCCGAAGCACGGGCCCGCGGCTCTCGAAACGGGCACGGTACAGGGCAAGGGCGACCGCGTTCAGCTCAGGAGGCGGAGGCGCGGGATGCGATCCAGCGGGACGAGGTGGAGCTCGGGGGCGTCGCGGTAGCCCTCGGCCGCGTCCTCCTCGTGGAGCTTCAGCTCGCCGAGGAGCTCCACGTGCGTGCCCTCGGCGAGCAGCGCGACGGCGCCGCTCTTCGCTGGGAAGGGAGTCGGTGCCTCGTCGCGCGGGTCCGCGGCCCGCTGGGCGTCGTCGAGCTCCCAGGCGCGGAGCGCATGCCAGGCTTCGCTCGGCGCCTCGAGGCGGACGCGGCCGGCCGGCACGAACACGTCGCGGCCGTCGTCGAGGGCGAGCTGGAAGCCGCCGGTGTAACCGTCGCGGAGGGTCACCGCCCGCACGACGTCGCCGGCGTAGAGGCGCAGCTCACCGCCCAGGGCGTCCTCGAAGGGGCCGACGCGCACGGGCTGGCCCGGGCCCACGCGGCCGGGGTGCCGCGGCGCGTCGGCCGGGAAGGGCGGGGGCGCGACGTCCGCCCCGAAGAAGCGCTCGTTGGCGCGGCGGGCGAGGCGCCAGGCCAGGAAGGCGAGGCCGAAGAGCCCGACGACGAGCAGCGCGCGGAGGCCGGCCAGGCGGATCAGCACGAGCGCGCCGATGGGCCAGGCGATGGCGAGCGCCACCTTCAGGGCCAAGCCGAGCCGGGTCGGCTTCGGGGGCCGGCCGTAGGCTTCGCCGAGGGCGGCTTCGCGCCCGGCGTCCTCGTCGAGCCGCGCCACGCGATGGCCGGCGTCCACGTCGCAGCGCTCGCTGGCGGCGAGCAGCGTCCGGCAGTCGAGGCAGAGCGCGACGCGCGCGGGCGGCGCGGGCCTCGGCGCGGCGGACGGGTCGGGATCGGCCTCGGGCTCGGAGCTCACGACCCCAGCATAGTGCCGTCTCGGCCGCGGGCGATGCGTCGCGTCACTGGCCGCGTCGTCGACCCGCTCGTCGGAGCCCGTGTTCATCGGAGCCCGTGTTCATCGGAGCCCGTGTTCATCGGAGCCCGTGTTCAGCGCAGCCCGTGTTCATCGGAGCCCGTGTTCATCGGAGGCCCTTGCCCGTCAGGCGCTGCAGGATGCGCTGGAACTGCCCGACGCTCAGGCTCACGTGCTCGACGACGCGCCCGTAGAGCTGCACCGTCGACACCCCGCGACCGCCGCGCTCCTTCTGCAGGAGATCGAGCTGCCAGAGGATCACCCGCTCGGCCCGCGTGAGCCCGTCCCGCGCGTCCGGGACCCAGTCGTCGCCCGCGCCCTCGCTCATGGCCGCGCCGGCTCCCGCCCGCATGCCGCCCCCATGCGCCGGGGCGGGGTGGGGGCGTGGGACACGTCGACGGCCATCGGTCGAGCTCAGCGCTGGGCGAACTGGTCGAGGACCCACTCGGCGAGCGGGGGGACGACCTCGCCCGGCTGGAGCGGCATGACGCACCAGCCGAGCAGGTGCGCGCCGAGGGGCACGTGCACCCAGTCGCCGTCGAGGCGCGCGCGGACCAGCGGCGGGGGCGTGAAGCCGTCCTCGTCCGGCTCGCTCGGGGCCCACTGGACCGTGCGGCCGAGCTCGGTCGCGGCGACGACGGCGACCGCGTCGCAGAGGCCCTGGAAGCAGAGCGGCGGGATCCAGCGGAGGGGCCCCGGCGCGCCGGCGGAGGGCGGCGGCGGGCGGCGCAGGACGAGCTCCTCCTCGAGGCGCTCGAGGCCGGCGAGGGTCGGCGGGAGGGGCTCGCGTCCCATGCCCTCGCGGGCGGCGTTCAGGCGCCCGAAGAAGGCGCCCGGGCGCGCGCCGAAGACCTCGTCGTCGGCGTGCTGGCGGAGGCGCTGCTCGAGCTCGTGGAGGTCCTGGCCGCGGAGCTCGACCTCCCAGTGCGAGGCGACCTCGTCGGGCACCGGCCAGCCCTGGGCGCTCGCCTCGCCGCGGGCGTGACGGGCGAGCTCGTCGCCGAGGGGATCGGCGGCGGCGCGGCGGAGACCGAAGGCGCGGAGGGCCTCGTCCATGCGCGGCACCTCGGCGAAGGCGACGAGGCGGAGCCGCTCGGGGTGGCTCGGGTCCTCCTTCAGCGCGGCGGGCGCGCGGGTGAGCTCGGCGAGGAGGGCGCCTTCGACCAGGGGGCGGATCGCCGCGTGGAGCGCCTCCGGGCCGCCGGGGTCGGACCAGAGCACGAGCCCCCAGGCGAAGCGCTCCTCCCCGAGGGGGAGCGTGACGACGCGCGGGTGCGCGGGGCGCTGGGGCACGGCCTCGGGAGGGCGGCGCGCGCGCGCCATCAGATCGTCGAGCTGGTCGGCCACGGCGGAGACCATGGTCCCCGCGGCCGGCGCAGGCAACGGCTGGGGGGCGCTCGGCGCGCGTCGCCCGTCAGGTCCCCGGGGAAGGCGCGCCCGCTGGGCGCCGGTCGCCTCACGGCTCGCCCCTCGCAGAGCGCGGGCGGGTCTGGCGGGTGAGGTCCATCCGCGAGCCGGAGCCGCGGAGTCCACGGTCGCCCTGGAGCTCGTGGCAGGCGCGCTCGCTCACGCCGTAGGTGCGCGCGAGCGTCGCGCAGTCTTCGGTGCAGAGCTCGCGGCAGCGGGCGGAGCCGGGGTCGACGCCGAAGCGGGCGCAGCCCTCGCGGCAGGCCTCCGAAGGACCGCAGGCGGCGACGAGGAACGGGAGGGCGGCGAGGAGGGGGCGCACGGCGCCAGCGTACGGGCGCGAGGGGCGTGGGCTCCCTCTCCGGGAAGGCCGGGGCGCGGGGCCGGGTAGGATGGGGCGTGCGTCCGCTCGTCCTCGCGCTCGGCTTCTCACTCGGCTGCTCGCTCCTCTTCGCCGCGCTCGTCGCGGCCCAGGGGCGGCGCGGTGTCCCGCGGGCCGTGCGGGAGGCGCTCGTCGGCTGCTGGGTGCCTTGGGAGGGAGAGCGCTGGGAGATCACGCGGCAGGGGGAGACGGGCCTCCGCGCGCGCATCACCTACCCGGACCGCGAGGCGCTGCGCGCGCGCTTTCGCCTGCGGGGGACGCCCCGGCCGCACCGCGCGAGCCTGACCTGGGTGGAGGAGCGCGAGCAGGCGCAGCTGGCCTGCGGGCCGACGACCCAGCACGGCCAGTTCTGCGCGCTGCGCGTCGACGAGGAGGGCGAGCTCGAGGTCGCGCTCTACGCGCGCGGCTGGGGGCGGAACCGCCGGCGGGGTCGGCTCGTCGACACGGTGCGCCCGCGCCGCTGCGAGTGAGGCGCCGGAAGGGAGGCCGCGCTCAGTCGGCGAGGACCTCGGCCGGGCCTTCCCCGCTCGGCTCGAAGCCGGCGTCGAGGGCGAGCACGAACTTGTCGAACTCGAAGCCGTCCTCGCGCAGGGAGAAGTGGATCTCGTGGACGCCCGCGCTGTCCACGTCGAGCGTGATCGTGCCCGGCGTGCCGCAGTGGTTCGAGGTGGTGCGCTGGGCGCTCGACCAGGTCCACTGGTGCTTGCCGGCGCACCACTGCACGCGCTCGCCGCTGCCGGGGAAGGTGCCGTCGATGCCCGCGTGGATGCCGTTGTCCTCCGTGCCCGTGGAGTAGGCGCGGACCCAGACGACGTAGGTGCCGGGCGTCTCGAAGCGCACGCGGTAGGTGAGCATGGGGCCGGTGCCGCCGTTCGGGTGGAAGGAGACGCCGTGCTCGATGGGGTCGTCCATGGTGGCGCGCGTATCGGGGAGGTTCTCGAGGTAGGCGCCGCCGGCGGCGCCCTCGAGGTGGGGCGGGTCCGGATCGGGCTCGATGGAGGGGGCGTCCATGGCGTCGAAGCGCACCCACTCGCGGTCCTCCTCGTTCTCGATGCGCACGTAGTGCTCGGCCTCGACGGCGACGAGGCCGTCGACCTCGGCGAAGGTGAGCGGGTCGGAGGGCATGGGGGAGCCGGCGTCTTCGGTCGGGGAGCCGGCGTCTTCGGTCGGGGAGCCGGCGTCGGCAGTCGGCGTGGGGGAGCCGGCGTCTTCGGTCGGGGAGCCGGCGTCGGTGGAGGGGGAGCCGGCGTCCCCGGTCGGGGCGGGGCCGGCGTCGCGGGAGGGGTCGGGGCGTTCGCCGACCATGTTGCCGGTGCAGGCGAGGGCGAGGGCGAGGGCGGCGAAGAGCGGGGAGGGACAGGGGCGGGGCATCGAGGGATGGTGTACGGGCCGGGGCGCCGGGGGGCCGTTACGGCGACGTCGTGGGTCTGGTTGCGGCGGTGGCCTTCGGGAGCGGAGGTGGGAGCCGGAGCCGGGGCGTGGAGCCGGAGCCCAGAACCGGAGCCCAGAACCGAAGCGGGAGCGGAGGAGGGGCCCAACGTCGAGCCCGAGCCCGAGCGGGAGCCGAAGCGGGAGCCGGAGCCGACGCCGAGGCGCGCCCGAGCCCGAGCGGGAGCCGAAGCGGGAGCCGGAGCCCAACGCCGAAGCGTCGAGCCCGATCCCGAGCCGAAGTCGGAGCGTGGAGGTGCGGGCCGAGGGGCCGGAGTGTTCGGCCGTGGCGCCCGTGCAGTACGCTCTGGCCGTGCTCCTCTCCTCGCGTGCGCTCGCCAACGCGCTCGTCCTCGCCGGGCTCCTCGCGACGGCGCCGGGGCGGGCGCAGGACGCCGACGCCGAGCGTCGCGCGCGGGGCGCCTTCGAGGAGGGGACGGCGGCGCTGGCCCGTGGGGACATCGCGGCGGGCGCGGATGCCCTCCGCCGCTCCCTCGACCTCTACCCCTACCTGCCGACGGCCTACAACCTCGCGGTCGCCCTCGCGCAGCTCGAGCGCCCCGCGGAGGCGGCGACCCTCCTCGACGCGATCCTCGGCGGCCGCTACGGCGGCCTCTCGGACGCCCAGCGGAGCGAGGCGCGCGCGCTCCTCCAGGACCTCGTCCCGCAGGTCGCCCGCGTCCGCGTCACGCTCCGCGGCGCCGACGCGCCCTGGCTTCGCGTGGACGACGCGCTCAGGCCCATGGAGGTGGGCGCGCCCCGCGTCTTCCACCTCCCGCCGGGGCGCCACGTGCTCGCCGCCGGCGCCGAGAACGTGCGCGCGCATCGGCTCGCGCTCCGCCTCGCGCCCGGGGCCCTCGAGGAGGTGCGCATCGACCTCTCCCGCCCCCCGCGCGGCACGCTCCGCGTCGTCGCGCCGGAGCCCTCCCTGGAGGTCGAGATCGTCGGTGTGGCGGCGGCCCGGGGCGCCCTCGAGCGCACGGTGCCGGTCGGCGTGTACGAGGTCGGCCTGGTGGAGGAGCCCGAGGCGCGTCGCAGCGTCAGCGTCGAGGCGGGCCTCGCGCGCACGGTCCGCCTCGAGCGCGCCGCGCGCCGCTGGCCCTGGGCGGTCGCGCTCGCCTCCGTCGTCGTGGTCGGCGCCGCCGTCGGCCTCGGCGTGGGGCTGGCGCGCCGGGGCGGGGGCGGCCCGGAGAACGACCCGGTCTTCGGCACGATCGAGGCCCTCGGCCCGCGATGAGCGCGGATGCCCCGAGAGCGCCCGCGGGGCTCCGTGCCCTCCGCCCGCTCGGTCGGGGCGGCATGGGCGAGGTGCTCCTGGCGCTCCGCCGGGAGGGGGCCTTCGAGCGCCGCTACGCGGTCAAGCGCCTCCGCCCGGCGCTCCGGGCGGACCCGGCCGCGCGCACGGCCTTCCTCGACGAGGCGCGCCTCGCCGGGCTGCTCTACCACCCGCACCTCGTGCGCGTCTTCGACGTCGGCGAGGACGCGGACGGCCCCTTCATGGTCATGGAGTACGTGGACGGCCTCTCCCTCGGGGCGCTCGTGCGCCGGGCCGAGGCGCGGGGCTGGGACGTGCCGCTCCCCGTCGGCCTCGAGCTGCTCCGGGACGTGGCCCGGGGCCTCGCCGCGGCCCACGAGGCGCGCGACGTGGACGGGCGGCCCCTCGAGCTCGTGCACCGCGACCTCTCGCCGGAGAACGTGCTCGTCGGGCGGGACGGGGTGGCGCGGCTGGCGGACTTCGGCATCGCGCGCGCGCTCGGGCGGGCGACGGAGACGACGCGCGAGATCCTGAAGGGCAAGCGCGGCTACATGGCGCCCGAGGTCCTGCGCTTCGAGGAGCCGACGCCGCGCTCGGATCTCTTCGCGTTCGGCGTGGTGCTCTTCGAGACGCTCGCCGGGCGCCGGCTCTATCCGCCGCCGGACGGGGCGCGGCGCATCCTCTCGGAGCCGCCGCCGGACCTGCTCGAGGAGCGCCCGGACGCGCCGCCGGCGCTCGTGGGGCTCCTCTTCGCGCTGCTCGCGCCCGAGCCCGGGAGCCGGCCGGAGAGCGCGCGGGCGGTGGCGACCGCGCTCGAGGAGGCGCTCGCGCGGGCGAGCGTCGACGAGGACGAGCTCACGCTCGCGCGCGATTGGCTCGACGCGCTGCTCCGGCGCGACGAAGACGAGGACGCGACGCTCACGGGGATCCCTTTGCCCTAGGAGTCTCCCGTGCCCGGGCATGGCCGCAGGGCTCGCGAGAGGAGGTCCGCAGGACTCGCGAGAGGAGGTCCGCAGGACTCGCGAGAGGAGGTCCGCAGGACTCGCGAGAGGAGGTCCGCAGGNCTCGCGAGAGGAGGTCCGCAGGACTCCCGAGCCGGTGTCCGCAGGACTCGCGGCGGGCCCGATGGGGGGCTCCAGCCCCCGAACGAGTCAGCTTGGCGCGTGAATGTAGCTCGCAAAGTTCCTCGGGGGCTCCAGCCCCCTGCGCATCCGCCCGAGAAACCGTGACGAAGGGGTCATTTCGCGATGGCTGCCGGTTGGCTCGACGCTTGCTCCTCCGCGACCTCATGGAGCTCCATCCTCCGCTCCGGGCCGCCTTCGCGTCGCTCCTCGCCCTCGCGCTCGCCTGCCAGGGTTCGATCGGGGAGCCCACCGGCGAGCCCGCCCCCTACGGTCCCGGTGGCCCGGGAGACGCCCCGCTGGCCGAGCCCGAGGACCTCCGCTTCCCCGCTCGCGTCTGGCGCCTCTCCCCCCTTCACTACCAAGGGGAGCTCGACCGCCTCTTCGGCGAGGACGCGCCCGAGGTCGCCTTGCCGGCCTCTGCCGCCGAGAAGGGGCTCAGCGACATCGCGGCGAACGCCCGCGTCGACCTCGGCAACGCCAGCGCCTTCCGCGAGGCCGCCCGCCAGGTCGGCGACTGGGCCGCCACGAACGCCGCTGCCCTCACCGGCTGCGCGCCCCCCGACGACGCCGCCTGCGTGCACGCCTACCTCGCCGACCTCGCCTCGAGCGCCTACCGACGGCCGGCCTCCGACGACGAGCTCGCCGCGCTCCAGGGGCTCTACGACACGCTCCGCGCCGACTACGAGTTCGCCTACGCCTTCGGCGGAGCCGTCCGCGCCGTGCTCCTCTCGCCGGGCTTCCTCTACCGGACCGAGCTCGGCGACCGCGTCCGCGACGGGCGCACCGAGCTGACCGACCACGAGATCGCCTCGCTCCTCGCCTTCGCGATCACCGACCGCGGCCCGGACGCCGCCCTCCTCGAGGCCGCCGCCGAGGGGCGCCTGCGGGACGCGGACGAGCGCGAGCGCCAGGCGCGCCGGCTCATGGAGGGCTCGGCGCCCATGTGGCAGCGCTTCTTCTGGGAGTGGCTCCACATGGCCACCCTCGAGAGCCAGGGCGCCGAGATCGACCTCGACCCGGCGCTCGTCGCGCAGATGGAGGAGGAGTACCGGACCTTCGTCGCGAACGTCGTCGTCGAGCGCCGGGGCACGCTCCGCGAGCTCTTCTCGGACCCGACGACCTGGGCGCGGCCCGAGCTCGCCGCCCACTACGGCGCGTCGCATCCGGGGGAGGGGCTCGCCGAGATCGCTCTCGACCCCGCGCAGCGCGGCGGCCTCCTCACCCAGGGCGCCTGGCTCGTCAGCCACGGCAAGCGCGGCCGCGCCAACGTCGTGCGCCGCGGCATGGGCGTCTTCGTCGACGCCATGTGCAACGACATCGCGCCGCCGCCGGACCTCGACCTCGAGGCGGAGCTCGACCGGCTCGCGGGCCCCGACGCGACCGTCCGCGACATCGTCGAGGCCCGGGGCCGTGACGGCGTCTGCGGCAACTGCCACCGGGTCGCCGATCCCATCGGGCTCGCCTTCGAGTCCTACGCCAGCTCCGGCGCCTGGCAGGTCGAGTACGCGCACGACGGTGCGCCCGTCGAGAGCGCCATCGAGCTCGAGGGCCTCGGCGAATTCGACTCGGCGCCCGCCCTCAGCGCGGCTCTCGCCGACGACCTCCGCTTCCAGCACTGCTTCGTCCGGCGCCTCACGCACTTCATGGTCGGCCGCGACGTCGGCGGTCCGACCGACCTCACCTGGACCCACGAGGCGCACGCCGCCTTCCTGGAGAGCGGCACCTCCTTCGAGGAGCTGCTCGTCGCCCTCGTTCGCCACCCCGCCTTCATCGAGCGGAGCAAGGAGTAGCCATGGCCATCTCTCGCCGCCGATTCGCCACCCTCTTCGGAGGCGCCGCCCTGAGCGCGCCCTTCCTCGCCCGCAGCGTCGGGCGCCGGGCGACCGCCCAGCCGACCGCCGCGCCGGTGCGCTTCCTCGCCGTGCGGACCCCGCACGGGGTCGACCGCGACTACTGGATCCCGCGCCACGCCGACGGCGCCGACCCGCGGAGCGCGGACATGGCCCTCGGCGAGCTCACCTTCGAGTACGAGAACGCGATCCTCGCGCCGCTCATGCCCTGGCGCGAGCAGATCACGGTGCTCGACGGGCTCGACACGCAGGTCTGCAAGGAGGGCACGCGCGAGGGCGTGCGGACGGCCCACGGCCACTCCGAGCAGGGCTCGCTGCTCACGGGTGCGCAGCCGCCGGCCGACCGAGAGGGGAACTACGACGGACACCCCTCGCTCGACTTCTATCTGCACGCGCGGCTGCCGGCGCCGACGCTGATCACGGCGTCGGTGGAGGGGACGAGCGGCTGGAAGTGCATGAGCTACGACGACACCGGGAGCCCGCGCCCGCCCGAGGCCGACCCGCGTGCCGTCTTCCGGGCGGCCTTCCCGGAGGGGTTCGAGCCGCCCGACGAGGACGAGCCGGTCGTCGACTACGGCGCTGGCGAGGCGGCCATCGCCTCCTTCGCCGACGATGCGCTCGCGCGCCTCCAGGATCGGCTCTCCGGGATCGAGCGGGAGAAGATCGTCGCGCATCGCGAGGCCATGGCCGCGCTCGCCGGGCCCGGGAGCATGCCGCCCGGCGCCGGGCTGGCGGCGTGCACCACGAGCGGGAGCGACGGGCCCTCGCGTGACCGGAGCGTGGGGAGCGTCGCTGGCGTGACGGAGGTGACGCGGGCCCACGCGGGGGTCATCGCGCAGGCCTTCGCCTGCGGCCGGGCGCGGGTGGCGACGCTGCAGATCCTGAACGACTACCCGAACTACTACAGCGACCTGCCGGAGGTGCGTACGCCCGAGGTGCTCGCGCGCTACGGTGACAGCTTCCGCTTCCACGAGAACCTCGTGCACGACTACTGGGGCGCCGATGGAGACGAGCTGCGTGTGCTGCGCGAGGGCTACTGCGCCGGGCAGCGCTGGGCGACGTCGAACTTCGCCGCGGTGCTCGAGGAGCTGGCGGCGACGCCGGACCCGCTCGACCCGATGGGCGGCTCGATCCTCGAGAACACGGTGATCTTCTGGCACAACGAGTTCGGCCACGATGGGCACGACCGCCAGGAGACGCGGCACCCGGCGATCATCGCGGGGGGCGGCGGCCGGACGCTGCGGCTCGGGCGTTACCTGCGGCTGCGGAACATCGCGAGCGACGAGCGCGTGCCGCACAACCGGCTGCTCGTGAGCCTGGCGCAGGCGGTGGGGCTCTCGGACGTCGAGTACTTCGGGGACCGCGACCTGAGTGGGCGGAGCGAGTACCGCGGGCCGCTCGTCGAGCTGATGGCCTGAGCGAGCCCCGGGGTAGGGCAAGGACCCTTCCTCCTCCTCCGGGCAGCCAGACGGGTCGCCGACGGCTGGGCCGTCGATGTGGTCGTGACTCCGGCTCGAGGACGAGATGTTGTCGAGTCGAATGTTCGTGTTGATGAAATCACTTTGTTTGTGATTCGTCTGTCACGAATCATGTGACCATGCCCCGGAACGTCCCCGCATTCCTCGGGCCCATCGCGGCGGCCACGCTCGCGGCGCTGCTGGGCTTCTCCGAGCGACCGCCGGTCTTCGAAGGCGTCCCCGACGCCGAGCGCTACGGCAGCTTCGCCGTGGCCTCGAGTGGGGACGCGGCGCTGGACGCGGTCGTGCGCGAGGAGCTCGAGGCGCGCGGGTACGAGGCGCGCTCGGCGGCGGAGGCCGATCTGATCGTACGCCACGCGCGCGTGGGGCGGGCCGCCCCTCGACCGGAGGGGGCGGCCCTCGCGGATCTGGCGCTCCCGGACGACCAGGCGGGGGGGTTCGTGCTCGTCGAGGAGCGGGAGAGCGGGCGCACGCTCTGGCTCGGCGGCATGGTGCTCGAGGAGGCGGTGCTCGAGGAGGCGGCGCTGGAGCCGTCCGCGGAGACCGAGCCCCCTTCGGCGGAGGCGCTGCGCCAGGTGCTCTCGCGCCTCCCCTCGCTCGAGGCCGAGGGCGGCGGGCTGCCCCGCGGCGCGCTCGCCCGCCGCTGAGTCGGCTTCGAGGCCGTCGACGCGCTCGCATGGTCGCGGCCGCTTCGAGGCGGCCGACGCGCTCACGTCGCCGAGGCGGGTCCGAGGCCGCTCCGGGGCCGCCGACGCGCGCGGGGCGCCAGCCTTCCGTCGAGGTCGACGGCCTTCCGTCGCCCACCGCGCTCATGCGGGTCCTCCGAGGGAGCGCCGGGGCGCGCGCCGCGGTTGCCACGGACGCGGCCGCCTGGCATCACAGCCCTCATGTCCGCCTGGCGTCTGGCTCTCGCCTCCCTCCTCGCGCTCGCCGCTGCGTGCCCGAGCCCCTCGCACCCCGCTCCGGAGTACGAGACCGATCCGAACGCGCCGCCCCCCACGACGGGCGCGGAGACGGAGACGGCCGAGGCCGACGAGGCGACCCCCGCGCGGCGCGCGCCCCGCTTCGTCCAGCAGCCCTTCCTCTACCGGGTCGACGCGGGGCCCCAGCCCTCCTTCCTGCTGGGCACGATCCACGTCGGCGTCAGCATGGACGCCGCGCTCCCGGCCCAGCACCTCGGCGACCTCGACGGAGCCCGGGTCGTGCTCGTCGAGATCGACCCGAGCGAGCTGAGCGCGCGCACCATGATGGAGGCGGCGGCTCTACCGAGCGGGGAGCTGGACGACTTCTTCGCCGCGCGGGACTGGTTCGAGCTCGCCAACGAGCTGGACCCGGTCATCCCCGCCCAGCAGCTCAAGCGCCTCCGCCCCTGGTTCGCGATGAGCATGCTCGTCAACAAGCGGGTCGCCGACATGCACGACGGCGCGCCGCCGCAGGCCATGGACCTGACGCTCATCGAGTACGCCCGCGAGCGCGGCCTGCCCATCCGGCCCCTCGAGACGCCCGCGCAGCAGCTCGCCGCCATGAACGCCATCCCCAACGAGGACATGGCGGAGACCGTGACGGAGATGGTGCAGGATCCGGAGGGGTCCCAGCGCGAGCTGACGAACATGCTCGACGCCTACTTCGACGGAGACGTGCTCCGCCTCGAGCAGCTGATCTTCGACCCGCAGGACGTGGCCGAGCACCCGGCCGTGTACGAGCAGCTCTTCACGCGCCGGAACGCCGCCTGGCTGCCGGTGCTGAAGGAGGAGCTCGACGAGGGGGGCGCCTTCGTCGCCGTGGGCCTCGGCCACCTCATCGGCGAGGGCGGCCTGATCGCCACCCTCCGAAGCGAGGGCTACGCGATCGAGCGCCTGCGGTGACGGCGCGGCGCTGGGCGGAGACGCGGCGCTGAGTGAAGGGGCGGCGCGGCGCTGGGCGGAGACGCGGCGCTGAGTGAAGGGGCGGCGCGGCGTCCGTGGGACGAGGCACCGGTGCCTCCCGTCCAGCGCTCGGACGCCGAGGCGACTCCGTCCGCGTGCCCCACGAAACTGAACTTGACGTCAAGTTCAGTTTCGTGGGCGTCGCTCTCCCGGTCGCCCGCGCTGCCCCACCCCCCATCCGCACGCAAGCATCGGTCATCATGGCGTAATTCGCCCTCGCGCCAGCCCTCGCCCCCATCGACCGCACGCTCGAAGAGCCCCCCGGTGTCCGCAGGGCGCGTGGTGGTGTCCGCAGGACGCGTGGTGGTGTCCGCAGGACGCGTGGTGGTGTCCGCAGGACGCGCTCGCGGGCGCGCGCGGCCCGGTTGGGCGTCACGCGGCGCAGAGCGGACGCGCGGCTCGAGCACTCGAGGCGGGCCCGGTTTCCTCCGCCCCGGGGCCCCATCGCCCCGACTCCTCTGACGAGCGTGGCGGCGCGCCGCCCGGTACGCGCTCAGACGAGGCCGAACGGGCGGTGGGCGCCCGCGGGCACCGGGGCGACGTCGCGGCGTGCCGACCGTGGCGCCGGTCCGGCTCTCACTCGAGGCCGAGTCGGCGGCGTATCGCGCCGCCCGCGGGCACCTGGACGACGTAGCTGCGCACCAGGCCGCGCTCGGGGTTGCGGAGCGTGAGCTCGACCTCGCCGGCCGGCACCTCCACGCGCACGAGCGGCGTGTGGCCGAGCGTGCGGCCGTCGAGCTCCACGACGGTCCAGGGGGTGGTGTCCAGCGTGAGCAGGCCGGTGGCCGCTGCCGCCTCGCTCTCGTCCACGCTCTCGTCCTCCGGGGCTTCGCCGGCCTCCGCCTCGGTGGCGGTCGCCCCGGCGACCCGCCTCTGGCTCGGGCCGGGGGTCGGGGGGGCCGCCTCGTCTCGCGGGCCCGGCTCGCCGACCTCGCTCGCTCGGCGCCCCGGCGTGCCGGTCCCGGCGGAGTCGTCTGCGGCGGAGTCGTCCGCCCCGGCGCTCCGGGCGGCCTCGTCCGCCTCGGGGGCACCGGTGCTCGCTTCGGTGCTCCCCGCGGTGCTCGACTCGGTGCTCCCTCCCGCGGCGCCTCGTCCGGCGGTGCCCCGCTCGGTATCTTCGCGTTCCCTTTCACCGCCCGCGTTCCCGGATTCGCCCTGCTCGGCGCCCGTCTCCCCGGCGCCCATCTCCCCGGCGCCCGTCTCCCCGGCGCCCGAGCCCTCCGCCTCCGACCCGCCCGCCTCCGACGCGCCCGCTTCCGACCCGCCCGCCTCCCCGGGCGCGCTCTCCCCGTTCCATGCGGGCACGAGCGCGCTCCCCGCCACGATGGCGAGCAGGGCGACCAGCGCGAGGAGGGCGAGGAGCAGCGGCCCCCGCGGCAGGCCCTGCGCGGGGGGCGGCGGGGGCGCCGTGCGGAACGAGCGCGAGCCGTCCGCGTCCACGTGGAAGAAGCCCGAGGGCGTCGAGCCGAGCCGCGCCCCGCCGACGCACTCGCGGATCATCGCCTGGTGCTGCTCCCGCTCGCCGGCGAAGAGGTCCCCGAGCGTGGCCGCGACGTCGTCCCGCGAGGCGCGCTCGCCGACCGTCGCCAGCCAGGCCTCGAGCTCGGCCTTCATCGCGTCCGCCGACGCGTAGCGCTGCTCCGGGTCCTTCTTCAGCGCCCGCTCGAGCACGGCGACCACCGGCGCCGGCGCGTCCGGGGCGTAGTCGCGCACGTCCCGCAGCTCGTCCGCGACGAGCGCCTGGAGCGTCGTCACGTCGTTCATGGCCGGGAAGAGCCGGCGCGAGGTCAGCATCTCCCAGAGCACGACCCCGACGCTCCAGACGTCCGCCCGCGCGTCGAGCTCCTCGCCCTTCGCCTGCTCCGGCGCGATGTAGCCGAACTTCCCCTTGATGATCCCCGAGTCCGTGTTCGCCCGGCGCGTGGCCGCCTTCGCGATGCCGAAGTCGAGGATCTTCACGCTCCCGTCCCAGCAGACGAAGACGTTCGCCGGCGAGATGTCCCGGTGGACGATGCCGAGGGGCGTGCCGTCGTAGTCCCCGAGCCCGTGCGCGTAGGCGAGCCCCTCGAGGACCTCGATGGCGATGCGCACGGCGATGGTCACGGGGAGCTGCTCGTCGCGCTGGCCGAAGCGCGCGAGGATGCGGTCGAGGGGGAGGCCCTCGAGGTAGGCCATGGCGAGGAAGTGGCGGTCCTCGTGGACGCCGACCTCGAGCGTCTGCACGATGTTCGGGTGCTCGAGGCGCGCGGCGAGGCGGGCCTCGTCGAGGAACATCGCCACGACCGAGGGGTCCTCGGCGAAGTGCGAGTGGAGCATCTTCAGCACCACCAGCTTCCGGAAGCGATGGGGGCCGCGCGCGATGGCCAGGAAGACCTCGCCGGCGCCGCCGCGGCCGAGGGAGGCGACGACGTCGTAGTTGCCGACCGCCCGGCGTTCGATGACGCGCGGCGCGTGCAGGGCCTCGAGCTCGGCGCTCTCGCGCGGGGAGGGGATGCCGCGCCGGCGCCGGACCTCCCCGCTCTCCTGGGGCGAGGAGCTCCCCTCGGAGCGGCGGATCTCGCCGCTCGCGGTCACACCTTCCTCCGGCGGATCGCGCGGGGGTGGCGTCGGGTCGTCCGCTTCGCTCACTCCACATCGATCGTTCGAGCAAGGGAGGTCGGGTGTCAAACGGGAGGGCCCCGAAAAGAGGGAAGAAAGGCCGCATGCCTCTCGCCACGAAATCGCCATGACACGGCCGCTCCGAGGCCACCGGCATCGCGGAGCGTGAGTCCATGGCTCCCCCGGACGTCGAATCGCCCGCCCCGCCGACCCCGCCCCGGAGGCGGCGCGGGGCGCGGCTGCTCATCGTGCTCATCGCGCTCTGGGCCGGCTCGGCCGCGGCGGACGACCTCGGCGGCCCGCTCCTGGTCCCGGTCGCGGGCGTCCGACCGGCGCAGCTCCACAGCACCTTCGGCGCGCCCCGGGGCGGCGGGCGTCGCCGCCACCAGGGCGTCGACATCTTCGCGCCCCGCGGTCGCGCGGTCCGCGCGGCCCAGAGCGGCCTGGTCGTGCGCGTCGGCACGAACCGGCTCGGCGGCAAGGTCGTCTGGACCGTCGGCGAGCGCGGCCTGCTCTGCTACTACGCCCACCTCGATCGCTGGGCGCCGGGCCTCGCGGCCGGCCAGCTGGTCCGGCGGGGTCAGCGGCTCGGCTCGGTCGGCAACACGGGCAACGCGCGGACCACCCGTCCGCACCTGCACTTCGAGACGCGGCCGCTCCACCGGGGCCTGATGGCCGTCGATCCGGTCCCCGTGCTCGGCGGTGAGGTCGCGCGGCGCCGCCGCTGAGGTCGCGGGCGCGAGCACCGGCCCGGCCGCCTCGACGACCGGCCGTCGCCGAGGCGCCGCGCGCTCCCCGATCCCGTAGGGCCCGGAGTGCGCTACCGTGCTCCCGTGCCGGCCGAGGTCGAGACGGAGAGCGTGGAGGCGTACGCCGAGACCATCTCCGCCTCCGCGCACCGCGCGTCCTTCGTCGGCGCGCCCCGCCGCACCATCCGGCCGACCGAGTCGCCCGAGGCCGCCGAGCGGGAGGCGCTGGCCTGGCTCGCGCGCTTCGCGCAGGCGGGCGGGGAGGGCGCCCTCGAGCTCCGCGCCGCCATCGGCGCCGGCGGCATGGGCGTCGTGCGCGAGGCCTGGCAGGAGGAGCTCGGGCGCGTCGTGGCGGCGAAGACGCTCCGCAAGGACATGCGCGACGCGGGGCAGGTCGTGCGGCTCCTCCGCGAGGCCTGGATCACCGGCGCCCTCGAGCACCCGAACATCATCCCGGTCCACGCGCTCCGCCTCGACGCCGACGGCGCGCCCATGGTCGTCCTCAAGAAGGTCGAGGGCGAGCCCTGGTCGGCGCTCCTCGCCGACGCCGCCCGCTTGCCCACGGACGCCGCCCGCCGCGATCCGCTCGACTGGCACCTCGGCGTGCTCCGCGCGGTCTGCAACGCCCTGGCCTTCGCGCACGCGAACGGCGTCGTGCACCGCGACGTGAAGCCGGAGAACGTGCTCATCGGGCGCTTCGGGGAGGTCTACCTCGCCGACTGGGGCATCGCCGTCGCCATGGAGGGGAGCCGGGGGAGCGGCCGCATCCCCGCGCAGGGCGAGGCCGGGGCGCTCGCCGGGACGCCCGCCTACATGGCGCCCGAGATGGTGCGCGGCGCGCCGGTGGACGCGCGCACGGACGTCTACCTGCTCGGCGCCACGCTCTACGAGCTCCTCACGGGCGCGCCGCCCCACGAAGGCGGCGACCTCTACGCGATGCTCGGCAGCATCCTCACGCGGGAGCCGAGCCCTCCGGAGGACGCGCCGGCCGAGCTCGCCGAGCTCTGCGTGCGGGCCCTCGCGCGCGCGGCGGAGGATCGCTTCCCGAGCGTCGACGCCTTCGCCGAAGCGCTCGACGCCTTCCGGGAGCATCGGGTCGCCGGTCGGCTCGCGGACGAGGCCACGGCCCGCCTCGAGGAGCTGCTGGCGCGGCTCCGGGAGCGGAGCACGGCCCGGGGCGAGGAGGAGGCGGAAGCGGCGGACGAGGAGCGCGCCGACGACGCGATCCAGCGGGCCTTCGGCGCGTGCCGCTTCGGCTTCCTCAGCGCGCTCGAGGTCTGGCCGGAGAGCGAGCGGGCGCGGGCCGGGCTCGCCCGGGCGCTCGAGGCGATGATCGGCGCCCACCTCGACCGGGACGATCCGCGCGCCGCGGCGGCGCTGGCGGCCGAGCACCCCGCGCTCCCGGACGCGCTCCGCGGGCGGCTCGACGCGGCGCTCGAGGCGCGGCGGAAGGAGCAGGCGCTCCTCGAGGCGGTGCGGCGCGAACAGCGGGAGATGGACCCGCGCGTCGGGCGGGGGCGGCGCCTCGCCTTCTCCGTGATGCTCGGGAGCCTCCTCGCCGTCGCGCCGGTCGTGGGCGGGATCCGCTTCCAGCTCCTCGGCGTGGAGCAGGCCCCGCGCGAGACGCTCGTCTGGCCGAGCGTGGCGCTCGTCGCCTGCCTGCTCGCGGGCTGGCGCTGGCGCCGGGCGCTCCTCGCGACGCGGCTCAATCGCCGCGCCATGGGCACGCTGACCTTCGCGATGGCCCTCTATCTGCTGGTGCACGCGGCCTCCCTGCGCCTCGGGATCTCGGTCGAGGCGGTGCAGGTGCTCGACATCGCCATCGCCTTCGCCATCACCAGCGGGCTGGTGGCCTTCGTCTCGCGGCGGCTCTGGCCGAGCGCGCTCGCCTTCCTCGTGGCGTTCGTGGCCTCGGCGATCGAGCCGACCACGCGCTGGGTCCTGCTCACGGTGTCCAACTGGACGCTCCTGGCGAACTTCGTCTGGCTCTGGCCGCCCTTTGGCCGCGGGCGCGACGGCGCGGGCGAGGACGCTGAGGACGACGAGGCGAGCGCCCCGCGCGCCGGGTAGAGCGCCCGTCCGAAGCGGCGACACCGCCCGCCGCCTCGAGGTCGGAGGAAGGTGGGGTCTTTCGGCCGCAGGTGTCTTCGAGTCCCCAGGAGAGGTCCGTCGAGCGGGGACATTAGACCCCTTCTCGTTCTGAAATCATTTGGTTTTCGGCTGGGCACGGCGCCTGCTGAAGAGGAGGCCCATGCGACGCCTCCCCCTCCTGCCGGTCCTCGCGGCGCTGCTCGGGGCCTGCGCCCCGGCCGCCATGGACGCGGGCGATGAGCCCCCCGCCGGCGATCCGAGCGACCTCCCCGCCGACACCCCGGCCCCCGAGGCCGCCCCGCTCGTCCTCGCCGAGGACCCGCCCTTCGCCGTCGAGGTCCCCGCCGACCAGCCCGAGCGCGCCCGCGCCGAGGTCTTCGCCGACCCGGCCTTCGCGCCGCTGGTGGACGCGCTCCGCGAGGCGGGGCTCGACGACGAGGCGATCGGCGACCTGGTCGCGGACGCCTCGGTGGATCGCACCGGTCACCCGGCGGACCCGGCGCTGGCCCGCTGGCGCGCCGAGCGCGCGGAGACGGTCCGCGCCGCCCGCGACTTCCTCGACGCCCTCGAGCAGCGCGAGGAGCAGCTCGGCGAGCGCGTCGACCGCGCCGCCCTGGACGAGGCGACGGGGCTCGTCACCGTCGCCGGCCTGCCCATCGGCGCCGAGCGGGGGGCGCCATGAACCGCCTCGCCTCCAGCCGCCTCCTGTCGCTTCTGCCGCTCCTCGCCGCCTGCGCCATGCCCGTCGGCGAGGGCGACGCCAGCTCCGACGCCGTGCGCGCCGCCGAGCAGCCCCTCTCCGCCGCCGAGCGCCGCGAGCGCGCGGCCCTCATCCGCGATCTCTTCGCCGAGCAGGGCATCACCCAGGGCTGGCTCGCCGCCGGCCTCGCGGACGCGGAGACCATGATGACCCACTGCCGCTACGGCGAGACCGGCTACTGGGAGCGCGCCGGCTGCTCCGGCCCCGAGTCCGCCGAGTGCGGCGGCCCGGTCCTCGCGGGCGGCGGCGACGGCCCCTGCAGCCTCCGCGAAGGGGGCCTCGGCATGTTCCAGTTCG
Organism: Sandaracinus sp.; assembly: GCA_002699025.1. Taxonomy (GTDB): domain Bacteria; phylum Myxococcota_A; class Polyangia; order Polyangiales; family Houyiibacteriaceae; genus Houyiibacterium; species Houyiibacterium oceanicum. The sequence goes on from PABA01000235.1 coordinate 121,685, forward strand.
ACGCCGGGGACTTCGACGAGACGCTCGCCCGCGAGGGCCGCGGCATCCTCTCCCTCGAGGGGAACATCCGCTCGGCCGTCCGCTTCGTCGTCGACATGGTCGAGCGCTCCACCTACATCCCCGGCGTGCGCTCGCGCGCCGACGCCATCCGCTGGCTGAACGGCGTCGAGGGGCCCGACGACCCGGACTTCGAGGCCTGGGTGCAGACGGTCACCCACTACTACAACGGCTGCCGCCCCGGGCGCTGCTCGGTCTACGCCTCGCGCTACGACCACTACGCGACCAACGCCCGCAACATGTGGAGCGAGATGGGCGGCGCGGCCTTCTGGACCGAGGCGCCCGTCGGGGCCGTGGACGAGGACGGCCTCGACCCGCGCGTCCCGCCCGCCGAGCCGATGGGGCCGACCGTCTCCGACGCGCTCGGGGAGCACCGCGGCGGCTGCACGACGGCGGGCTTCGCGACCCTCTCGCGCCAGCTCGCCGAGCACCAGGGCTGCCTCTTCCCGGACCACGCGCTGGTCGAGGTGCGCCACCCGAACGTGCGCGTCGCCTCGGAGCGCGTGCACCTCTTCTTCGAGGCCGAGACCGCCGCGGCCCTCCAGCGCGCGGCCGAGGAGGTCCCGCTGACCGTCACCAGCGGCTTCCGCACGGTCGCCGACCAGTACGCCCTCGCGCGCCGCGGGGGCTGCCCGGCCGTCGCGCGCCCGGGGAGCAGCTGGCACCAGAGCGGCCGCGCCGTCGACGTGGCGAACTACGGCGAGGCGCGCGCCGCCATGGAGCGGGCCGGCTTCCGCTGGTACGGCGCCGGCGATCCGGTGCACTTCACGGGGCCGGGGAGCGATCGCCGCTCCCGCTCGGTGCTGGCCTTCCAGAACCTCTGGAACCTCAACCACCCGGAGGACCCGATCGCCGAGGACGGGCTCTGGGGCCCGGACACCGAGGCGCGCCTGCGCCGCGCGCCCATGGGCGGCTTCCCGCGGACCGGCTGCGGCTGCACGCCCCACTGCGAGGGCGGCGTGGCCGTCGACGCGAGCTGCGGGCGGATGGACTGCGGCGGCGTGACCTGCGTCGAGGAGGGCGGCGCGGCGCGCTGCGCGGAGGTGCCGACGGAGGCGCCGGGCTGCGATGGCCTGACGACCTGCCTCGAGCACTTCGGCGGGCTGGCCTGCTTCGACGAGCACGAGGAGGTGCTCGCCTGCGGCCACCACGGCGGCGGCGTGGCCTGCTTCGACGCCTGCGGCGGGGCGCCCGACGTCTGCCCGGAGGCGCTCGCGTGCTGGCGCGGAGGCGGCGGGGGCGCGTGCTTCCGGCCCGAGCGCTGCGGCCTCGAGGAGGCGCCCGAGCCGGCGCCGGAGCCCGTGCCCGACGTGGCCTGCGCGGACCTCCGCCTCGCCTCGCCGGAGCTCGGCCTGCGCCGCATGGCCTTCCTGGTCGCCTGTGCCGACCACCGGGAGGAGATCCTGCGCCTCCGCCGCGACGGGAGCTCGGCGCTTTTGCCCCTCGACGAGGCGGCGAGCGCGCTCTTCCGGCGCATCGCCCCCGGTCACGGCGCGGTCACGCACGTCTACGTGCGCGGCGGCGGCGACGACGCGCCGCTGGTGGTGTTCACCTTCGCCGGCGCGCACGAGGGCTGGGCCCCGAGCGAGCGACCCTGGGACAGCGCCGGGCGCGCGGCCGTCGGCTACGCCCTCGACGCCCTCCCGCACCCGCACCTCGAGCGCCTCGCGCGGGAGATCGTCGACCTGGTCTCCGCCGGGGCCGCCATCGAGTGGCGCGTCCCGGCCCCCTGGGACGACCTCCCGATCGACGAGCGCGTGGCCGAGGGGCTCGAGGCGAGCGCCGAGCGCGTGGCGGCCGATCCCTCGGGCGGGGCGCTCCTCTTCACGGACGCGGCGCTCGCCGAGCGCGGCCTGACGGCCCTCGACCTGGCGAGCGTGGTCGGCGCGCTCCTCGAGGCCGGGGCCCGGGGGCGCACCTTCCCGAGCGAGCTGGTGGACGCGGTCTTCGAGGTCTGCCGCGTGCTCGACGTGCCCGTGCCCTTCTGCGCGCGCGTCCGGGAAGGCGTCGAGCTGCTCGGCCGGCGCGAGGGCGCGGGGCCGCGGGCCGCCGCCGGGGTGCTCTACCAGCACGCCGTGGGCGCCACGGAGATCCTGCGCGAGGACGCGACCTACCAACGCGGCGCGCCGCGGGAGACGCTCTACGGGGAGCCGGGCGGGGCGATGGGCCGGCGCGCTCGGAGCGCCTGCGCGCGCTGGGCGCTCTGCGGGGACGACGCGAGCGACGCGGACGGCGACGGCGTGACCTGGACGGCCGGGGAGGGCGACTGCTCGGACCTCAACCCGGCCGACGTCGCCGGGGGCTGCGCGCCGGACGTGGACGACCCGTGCGCGGCCCACGCGGACTGCGGGAGCTGCAACGAGGCGATCGGCTGCGGCTGGTGCGGGGCGACGGGGACCTGCGCGAGCGACGGGCGGCGCGGAGCCTGCGGCGGCGACTGGCGCGGGAGCCCGAGCAGCTGCGTGGACTGCTCCGGCCACGCGACCTGCGACAGCTGCGTCGACGACGGCTTCTGCGGCTGGTGCCCGGGGGTCGGCTGCCTGAACGACCACACGGAGGCGGCCGTCGCCTGCGGAGAGGCCTACTCGGTGCTCGCCTGTATGTGAGCGCCGGCGCGCCGGAGCGCCGGGGGTTCCGGACCGCACGCGCTTCCGGACGCTCCCCCCGCGCAGGCTCCGCGCGTCGCCGCCGCGCCGCCTGGCCCCGGGCTTGCACCAGCTCCGGGTACGATGCGCGCGCTCCACCTCCCTCTCCTCGCAGTCGCCCTGCTCTTCGCCCCGGCGCTGGCCCTCGCCGACGACCACTGCCGCCCCGGCGACGAGTTCTGTGAGCAGCCCACGCCGCCGCCCTGCTACCGCGCGCCGGACGACCCGGACTGCAACCCGGACTGCCACTGCGGCTCGCCCGACTATCCGTCCTGCGATCCCTTCTGCCCGCCCGGCGAGATCTGCGACCCGCGCTGCGAGGCCGGCGGGGACCCCTGCATCGACGAGTTCGGCCGCGACACCTGCGCGCCGCCGCCTTGCTACCGCGAGCCGGACAACCCGGACTGCAACCCGAACTGCCACTGCGCCGCGCCGAACTATCCGTCCTGCGATCCCCTCTGCCCGCCCGGCGAGGTCTGCGACCCGCGCTGCGACGAGGGCGGCGACCCGTGCCTGAACGAGCTCGGCGTCGACATCTGCGCGCCGCCGCCCTGCTACCGCGATCCGGACGACCCCGAGTGCGACGCGACCTGCCACTGCGGCGCGCCCGACTACCCCTCCTGCGACCCCTACTGCACGGCGGGCGAGATCTGCGACCCGCGCTGCGGCGGCGACGATCCCTGCATCGACGAGTTCGGCCGCGACACCTGCGCGCCGCCGCCCTGCTACCGCGATCCGGACGACCCCGAGTGCGACCCGAGCTGCCACTGCGGCGCGGAGAACTACCCGGAGTGCGATCCCTTCTGCGAGCCCGGCGCCATCTGCGACCCGAGCTGCGACAACAGCTGCTGGGACGAGTTCGCCCGCCGCGACCTCTGCACGCCCCCGCCCCCCGAGGCCTGCCCGGCCGAGGAGCGCGTGGAGGTGGAGTACGAGGGGCCCGAGGAGCTCGTCGTGCTCGGTAACCGCTCCCCCACCGAGGCCTGCGGCACGGTGCGCGTGGCCGAGAGCGGCTACTACGCCCTCTACGACGCGGACATCGCCGAGAGCTGCGACCGGCAGCGGGACGAGAGCGCGTACGTGACGATCGAGAACGGGTGCAACCCCGGCGGCAGCCCGGTCGAGCGCAACGCCCTCGATCGCTACGTGGTGCTCGACTCGGACAACACCCCCGCGTGCACCTCGGACGCCGAGTGTGGCGCCGGCACGCTCTGCCGCGACGGGACGAACGGCGGTCGCTGCTGCGTGCCGGACGGGCCGATCTTCCTCGGCACCTTCTACCTGAAGGCCGGCGAGCCCAACCGGCTCTGCCTGCACCACTGGTGCCCGGCCTGGCGCGACGCCATCGCGAGCGGCGGTGATCCGGGCTTCGTGACCGCCGACTGCTCGAGCATCGACTCGGTGCACGTGCGCATCGAGGGGCGCGCCTTCCTCTGCCCCTCCGACGAGCTCCACGAGTGCAGCTTCGGCTGCGACGACGCCGGCTGCCTGCCCGACCCCTGCGACGGCATGAGCTGCCCCGGCGCCGCCTGCCGCGACGGCATGTGCCTGGACGACGACCCCTGCGAGAGCATGAGCTGCGAGCACGGCTGCCGTTACGGGCGCTGCCTCGACGAGGCGCGCACCGGGCGGATCGATCGGGACCGGGATGGCTTCGGCCTCGCCGACGACTGCGACGACACGGACGCCTGGGTCCGCCCGGGCGCCCCCGAGCGCTGCGACGGGAAGGACGACGACTGCGACGGGCGCCTCGACGAGAGCTGCACCGGTGGCGGGGGTCGCGCCGGGGGCTCGGGCACGATGGACGGCGGCTGCAGCGCGGCCGGCGGAGGCGCGCCCGCGGCGTCGCTCCTGCTGATGCTCGCCGCGCTCCTCCGCCGTCGCCGCGAGCCCTGAGCGAGCCGGGCCGCCGCGTCGTCCTCGAGGGCGGCGTGGCGAGCGCCCCGGCCCCGCGACCGCCATCGCCTCGTGGGGAGGGCGCCTCGTGCCGCCGGGCCGCTCCCGGGCCGTCGCGAGCCCCTCGTCCGGAGCGGGCGCTCATCGCCACGGGGGGCCGCTTCGGTTCGCCGTCACGCGGGGACGGGCGCCTCGGTCGAGGGCGCCGCGAGCTCCCAGGCCCAGAGCCGCTCGAGCAGGCGCCGTTCGTCACGCGGAGGCGGCCCCTCGCTCCCCCGCCGCGCGGCCTCGGCGTCGCGCCTCCGCCGGTGTCAGTCGAGGGTGCCGCCGAGCTCCCAGGCCCAGAGCCGCTCGAGCAGGCGCTCGGTCGCGGTGGCCAGGTGCCGGCGATAGGTGCTGAACGCCATCCCCAGATCGTCGGCCACCGCCAGCTGCTTCGCGGCCTCTTCCACGTAGGTCCGCCGGAGCAGCTCCCGATGCCCCTCCGGGCCCGCGAGCGCGTCCATCGCGCGCTCGAGCGTCGCCCGAAGCCGCTCGCCCGCCTCGAGCGTCCCGGGCCGCGCCCCCTGCCGCACGACGAGCGGCGCCTGCGCGAGCGGCGAGCGCTTCAGCCGCTCCGGCTGGCGGAGGCGCTTCAGCGCCTTCCGCGCCGCGGCGTCGAAGGCCTCCCGGTCGAGGATCGCGACCGCCGCCGGATGCACCGGCGGAGCCGTCACGTCTCCGGCCAGCCCACGCAGGAAGCGGCGAAACCACAGGCTCGGCGGCTCGACGCGCCAGTCGTGGCCGAACACGCCGAGCTCCACCCCGCCGAGCGCGCTGCGCGAGAGCAGCTCGTGCGTGATCTCCGGCCGCTTCGCCCAGCGCTCCGGCTCGTGGTGCACGGCGGCGCCGACGGTCACGCCGGGCGAGAAGGCGAGGCGCTGGCTCAGGAGCGCGATGAGCTGCCCGAGCGCCTGATCCGAGCGCTGACCGTGCTCGAGCGAGAGCCACCAGCGACAGAGCAGCAGCCGCTCGCCCCTTCGGAGCGGCGCCCGCTCGTCGAGCGCGCGCAGGAGATCGGCGAGCACCGGGTCCGCCTCGCTCCGCGTCGTCGCCTCCTCCCGGCGGAAGCTCCCGAAGAGCGCGAAGGCCTGCGGCGCGCCGTCCTGGCCCCGGTACACGATCACCTCGCTTCGCGCGTCGTCCAGCCAGCGCTCGGCGATGGCCCGCGCCTCGGCGCCCTCGTGCCGCTCGATCGCGTCGAGGAGGGGCGGCCGGTCGCTCGGCCGGAGCGCGTCCGGGTAGGCGCTCGGGTGGCTCCCCACGCCGAAGCGCTGGACGACCGGGCTGTCGCGCAGCGTGTAGAGCGCGTCGTAGATCAGCTCGCCCGCCCGGGCCGGTCCCGACGTGTCGCGCGCCCCGATCGGGGCGAGGCGCTCCGCGTAGGCGTCGATGGCCCGATCCCGCAGCGCGACCATGCGCTCCGGCGCGCGGCTCCCGAGGTGCCCGTGGAGCGCGTCGGCGAGCACGGCGTGCAGGCGCAGGCCCCGCGGCGAGGGCATGGCGAAGGCGCGGCCGGCGAGCCAGTCGAAGATCTCCGTCACGTCCTCCCGCTCGAGCATGGCCGCGAGGAGCGGCGCCGTGAGCCGCTGCACCAGCGCCGCCGCGTGGAGCGCCCGCGCGTGGTCCGGCGTCGGCGCCTCCCGCACCAGGGCGTCGGCGAGCCGCGTCAGCACGCCGGCGACCTGGGACTCGCGGAGCTCCTCCAGGCCCGCCGTGCTCTGCGCGAGGAGCGCGAGGGCGAGCGGCCAGCCCGCCGAGGCCTCGACGATCTGCTCGTGGAGCGCCTCGTCGACCTCCTGCCGCGCGAGGTAGGTGCGGCACGCCGCCTCCGAGAGCGGCTCGAGCCGATGCTGGGTCGCGAGCGCGCGCCAGCCCCGGTCGTTCACCCACGGCGGCGAGAGCGGCCGGCGGCCCAGCGTCACCACGCGCGCGTGGTCCGGGAGGCTCGGCAGGAAGCTCTCGCGCAGCCAGCTCTCGAGGGCGCCGAGGGCGCCGAGCGAATCGAGGATCAGGAGATCCCACGGACCGGCGAGGGCGTCGCTCAGGCTGGCGAGCGAGCCGCGCGCGTCGAGGGCGTCCACGAGCCGCACGGCGTGACCGCTCTCGCGCGCCCGCGCCGCCAGCGCGCGACCCACCGTGCTCTTGCCCATGCCCGCGGGGCCGTGCACGTGCAGCAGCCGACGCGTCGGGTGCTCCAGGAGGGCGAGCCCGGCCTCCAGGGCGTCCTCGCGCCCGACGAAGGTCCGCGCGCGCTCGGTGCGGAGGCGCGCCCCCCAGCTCCCCTCGCTCTTCGACCCCATCGGCCGGAACCTACCATCGCGCCGAGGCCCCACCGTCGGTGCTCGCCCCGACGGTGTTCGGCGATTCCGAACGCGGGAGCGGACCTCCGAGCGTCGCAGCCGAACGCCACCCGATTCGGACCGGGAATCGGGGCCCGTCTCCGACACCGAGCGCCATCTCGTGGGGCCCGCGCGGTGGACGCGAGCCCCCGAGCATGCGCGAAGCGCCTCCGTCGCGGGTAGGGTGCGCGCGTGGCGGAGCTCACGACCGAGGCCCTCGAGGCGCACGCGCGGACGCTCTCGGCGCATCGCGAGTCCTTCGTGCACGCCCCCGGGGAGACGATCCGCCCGGCGGGCTCGGCGGCCGCGGCCGAGCAGGAAGCCCTCGCCTGGCTCGCGCGCTTCGAGGCGTCCCGGGGCGACGCGCTGAGCCTCGGCGAGCGTCTCGGCTCCGGCGGCATGGGGGTCGTGCGCGAGGCCCGGCAGGAGGCGCTCGGGCGCGCGGTCGCGGTCAAGACGCTCCGCGCGGACATGCGCGATCCGGCGCACGTCGTCCGCCTGCTCCGGGAGGCGTGGATCACCGGCGCCCTCGAGCACCCCAACGTCATCCCGGTCCACGCCCTGACGGTCGACGGGGAGGGCGCCCCGCAGGTCGTGCTCAAGAAGGTCGAGGGCGAGCCCTGGTCCTCGCTCCTCGCCGATCCGGAGCGCCTGCCCACGGAGGCCGCGCGCCGCGACCCGCTCGACTGGCACCTCGGCGTCCTCCGCTCCGTCTGCAACGCGCTCGCCTTCGCTCACTCGCGCGGCATCCTCCATCGCGACGTCAAGCCGGAGAACGTCCTCGTCGGCCCCTTCGGCGAGGTGTACCTGGCGGACTGGGGCATCGCCGTCGGCCTCCCGGGGCGCGTCGGCGGCCGCATCCCCACGCAGGCGGAGTCGGACGCGCTCGCGGGGACGCCTGCCTACATGGCGCCGGAGATGGTCCGCGGGGCGCCGGTCGACGAGCGCACGGACGTCTACCTGCTCGGCGCCACGCTCCACGAGATCCTCGCCGGGGCGCCGCCGCACGCGGGCCAGGGCATGCTCGCCATGCTCGGCAGCATCCTCACCACCGTTCCCGAGCCGCCCCCGGGCGCGCCGCCGGAGCTCGCGGAGGTGTGCCGCCGCGCGCTCGACCCCGAGCCGGCCGAGCGCTTCCCCAGCGTCGACGCCTTCGCCGAGGCCCTCGACGCCTTCCGCGCGCACCGCGTCGCGAGCCGGCTCGCGGAGGAGGCCGACGCGCGCCTCCAGGAGCTGCTCGCGCACCTCGAGCGCGACGGGGGGAAGGGCGACTCCGGCGAAGGGGACCGCGGCGGGGGAGACAGTGGCGAAGGAGACAGTGGCGAGGGAGACACCGGGGAGCGCGACGCCGTCCAGCGGGCCTTCGGCGCATGCCGCTTCGGCTACCTGAGCGCCCTGGAGGTCTGGCCCGGGAGCGAGCGGGCCCGGGCGGGGCTCGCGCGCGCCCTCGAGGCGATGATCGGCGCGCACCTCGATCGAGGCGACGCCGCCGCCGCCGCCGCCCTCGCCGCCGAGCATCCGGACCTGCCTCCGCCCCTCGGCGCGCGTCTGGAGGAGGCGCGCGCGGAGCGCGAGCGCGAGCAGGCGATGCTCGAGGCCGTGCGCCGCGAGCAGCGGGAGATGGATCCGCGCATCGGCCGGGGGCGGCGCCTCGCCTTCGCGCTCACCCTCGGGACCCTCTTCGCGATCGCGCCCGTCGCCGGCGGCCTCCGGACCCAGGTCTTCGGCGTGCCCCAGGAGCCGCGCGAGCTGCTCTTCTGGCCCTCCTTCGGCCTCGTCGTCGCCCTCGTCGCCGGCGCCCGCTGGCGGCGCACCCTCGTGGCGACCCGGCTGAACCGCCGCCTCATGGGGACCCTGATCTTCGCCATGGCGCTCCTGCTCGCCTTCCACCTCGGCGCCATCGCGCGGGGCCTCGACGTGGAGACGATCCAGGTCCTCGACATCGCGATCTTCTTCACGCTCACGAGCGTCCTCGTCGGCTTCGTCTCCCGGCGCCTCTGGCCGAGCGCGCTCGCCTTCGCGCTCGCCTTCGCCGTCGCGGTGGTCGATCCGGCGTGGCGTTGGGCCGCGCTGAGCGTCTCGAACTGGACGCTTTTCGCGAACTTTCTGCGAATTTGGCCCCCGTTCGGGGGAGGCGCAGAGCAACAGTGCTCGGAAAGTGCTCAAACCCTGGAGGAGGGCGACGCGGGCCCGTACCTCTGAGCGTGCCGCGACCGATCGCGGCTTGTGCAGCAGGGAGGGAGCCGTGAGCCGAGAGCAGCATTCGAGCACGAGCGAGAGGACGGGGAGCGTGGCCGCGCGCGCTGCGTGGGCGCTGGCCGGAGTGATCCTCTTCCCTGCCGTCGCGTGGGCCGGCGTCTGCGAGGACGGCGGGCTCGAGGGCCGCTACCTCGAGCGCTGCCAGCGCGACGTGCGCATGTGCGGCCAGCGCTACCACGGCCGCGACGTGGCCCGCTGCGAGCAGACCGCCGTGCGCAACGGGCGGAGCCGGCAGGAGGCCGATGGCGCGCGCCAGGCCGAGGAGCAGGCCGAGCAGGCGGCGGGCGCCCAGTGCCGCAGCGACGCCTACACGCAGCAGTGCTTCGCGCTCCGCGAGCAGCAGAACCGGCTCTGCCGGAGCAGCGTGCTCGTTCGCTTCGACTCCTACGAGCGCGACGCGCAGGACCAGCAGGCGGCCGAGCTCCGCGAGAAGCTGCGGGCTTACCGCACGCTCGCGGGCCGCTACGCGTCGTTCCAGGAGCGCTACGGCGCGTGCCGGGACGAGCGGGGCGTGCGCTGCAGCTTGCCGCCGGGCGACGGAGGCTGCCCGCAGGCCGAGCAGGCCTGGCGCGAGGGCTGGCACGACTACGTCGCGTACTACGAGAACACGCGCCTCGCGGAGATGCGGCGCGAGGTGCAGCGCGTGGAGCGCGAGCGCGGCGCGACCGTGACCGGCTACAACCGCACCATGGACCGGGGCCTCCACGAGGCCGAGCTGATCGCCGAGGTGAACGAGGCCGTCGACTGGATCCGCGTCGAGCCGGCGCGCGTGCAGCGGCTCCTGCAGCAGGCGCGGGAGATGCACGAGGAGGTCATGGAGGCCTACGAGCGGCGCATCCGCAACGTGCGCTGCCCGCGCCCGCGGCGCCGCGGAGGGCCGACGCGGCGGCTGCGGCGCGTGACCGTCGAGCACCTGGCGAGCCTGCAGGACCAGCACCCGGACATGCGCGAGACCGTGCACCAGTTCGGGCTCATGGGCCCCTCGCGCCGCTCCCGCGAGCCGCTCCGGGGGCTGACGCACGAGGACGTGCCCGCCGTCGCCTGCGTCGAGCAGGTCCGCGAGGAGCGCACCGTCTGCCGCATCTTCGAGGTGACGCTCCGCCGCACCAAGCCCGACGGAAGCGGCTGGGGCGAGTGGGGCTTCCACTCGATCGGCGGCGGTGAGCTCATGAACTGCGACCACCTCCGCTGAGCGCCCCGGCGGGCCGCCCGGTCCGCCTCGCCGCGACCGGCGCCGCGCGTCGTCCGAGCGCGCCCGCGCCCCGGCCCGCCCGGCGCCCGACCCTCCTTCGATTCCCGCCGTCCCGCGCGACCGGTCTCACGCCGCGCTCGCCCCGGGAGGCCTCCGTCCAGACCACCAAGCGCACCGCCCCCCTGACCGCCGCCCCCACGCAGGAGAACGACGTGACCTTCGCTCGCATCCTCATCCCGCTGCTCGCCTTCGGAACGCTCGCGCCCTCGCTCGCTCGGGCCCAGTGCGCGTCCACCCTCGAGCGCACGCGCGTGGTGCTGGAGCGCCTCGAGACGCTCGCGACCTACGAGGGGCAGCTCCCCGACGACGGCCACTACGCGGGCGACCTCGCCGCCGACTACGGCCAGATGCGGCTGGCGCTTCAGGGCGACGTCCAGCTCGGCGCCGAGCATGCGATGCAGACGCTCGTGGAGTCCGGCTCGGAGGCCTGGTGCGAGCACCACGTCGGCGAGGCGGAGGCGGCCGCCGACGCCGGCGAGGCGATGCTCGTGGAGATCGCGCGGCTCTTGGCGCCGACGCTCTTCCCGGATGGGGGCCCCGTGCTCTACCTCGAGGGCTACGTCGTCCCGGCCGAGCTGCTCGACGAGGCGGAGTACCTGACCCCGCTCAGCTCGCCGCCGACGGCGGGGCCGGGCGACACCGTGCGGACGGCGCTCGCCGAGGCCCCGGACCTTCGGGCGGCCGGGCGCCGGATCACCGTCGCCGACGTGGTCCTCCGCGACCCCATCGTCGCCTACGGCCCCTCCGAGTCGCTCGGCGGCGGGGTCCGGAGCCACGGAGACCTGGCCGTGCTCTCGGGCGCCGTCGTCCGCTTCCGCGACGCGGAGCTGCTCGGCTCGGCGCTCTTCTGGTCTCCGGCAGCCAACCCGGCGTTCCGGGCGACGGCCCTCGCCGAGGGCAGCCTCCAGCGGCAGCGCAGGACCTTCGGGGACGACGGCGGGCCCATCCCGATCGCCACCGACATCTGTCCCTGCGGCAACCTGATCGAGTGCATGGCGGTCTCCGCCCTCTCGCCCTCGACCGTGGCGCCGCGCTTCGCCAACGCCACCTTCTGCCCGCCCGCGTACCGGGACTCGCCCCTCGAGCGGTCCTGGACCTACCACCCGCTCGTCGGGATCGGTGGCGCCCCGGACGATGGCCCGGGCGGCGTCACGCCCTTCGGCGGTGGAGAGGGAGGGCCCGGGGAGCCCTGCGGAGGGGACCTGCCCTTCCCGGACGCGCCGGGTGGCGGCGGCATCGGCGAGATGTGCCCGGACGTGTGCAGCCTCGACGAGTGCGTCGAGCCGAACCCGGAGGCGCCCGACGTGACCGGCGGCGAGATCACCCTGCCGCAGGCCATGGTCGAGGAGTGCGGCGAGATCGCGACCCCCGGGAAGCTCATCGACGACGTCCCCAACTGCCCGCCCGACGCGCCGGATTGCTACGGCGGCTCGCCGAGCTTCGAGACCCTCTACGGGCGCTGGAGGGGGACGAGCGGCGACCTGATCGAGGGCACGCTCATGCCGCCCTGGTGCCTCGCGGCGATGCACGGGGGCGCCATGCCCGAGGAGTGCCTGAGCTCGGCCGAGGTGCGCACGAGCGACTGGTCGCTCGCCTGCGGGGAGGGGAACCCCCTCTGCGAAGGGCAGGAGGTGTGCACGTACGACGCCGCGGGTGAGGCGCGCTGCTTCCGCTGCGACCTCGACGGGCACTGCTCCGAGTGGACCGAGTCCGGCGGCGCGGCGGACGGGTCCTCCGGCTCCGGTGGAGACGCCGGCGCGGGCGAGGTCGACGGAGGCGCGGGCGAGGTCGACGGGGGAACGAGCGGGTCCGACGGAGGCATGGACGGCGGGACCGAGGACCCGGATGGCGGCACGCCGGAGCCGAGCTGCAACTGCGGGACCCTGAACGGCGAGTGTATGCCTTGCACGGCGGTTTCCTGTCGCTGCGGGGCGACCGCGGACGCCACGGCCTGCATCGAGTGTCCGCTGACCGAGCTCGCCGAGAACGCCGGGGACCTCCTCTGGACGGCCACCTTCATCGAAGGCCACGCGGCCGGTGTCGCGCTCGGGCGGGGCAACGAGCCGGAGGTCGCGCGCCGGCAGGGCGTGAGCAGCCTGCTCGCCGGGGCGTCGTCCGGGGCGGCGGCCGGGACGGGCGGACGCGGCAGCACGGGCGGTTCTGGCAAGCGCAGCGGCGGAGGCTCGAGCCCACGCCCGGGCCCCGGTGACCCGCCCGACCCCGATCCGGAAGGCTCGGACGACGGCTCCTGGGAGGACATCCTCCCCGACTTCCCCGACCCGGAGGACCCCGGCTCCTACGACCCGGGCACCCCCGCCGAGCGCGGCGACCCGGTGCAGCTCTTGCGCGGCGACCACGTCTACCGGGCCGACGACCTCGACGGACCGCGGGACGCGCACCTGCCGGTTCGACTCACGCGCACCTACCGCTCGCAGGCCCCCTCCACGAGCCGGCTCGGGCGCAACTGGACCCACGTCTTCGAGGAGCGCCTCGAGATCGTCGACCAGGACACGGGCGACGGGACGCTCCCCTTCTACTGCTACGCGACCCTGCCCGAGACGAGCTGCGTCTACCACGAGCGCGGCGATGGCGGCGGCGACGTCTACTACCTCGATCGCGCGCGGCCCGCGGGCACCTTCGTGCCCGAGGCGGGCGCCACCGGCATCGTGCGCATCGCCTGGGCCGACCCGGAGGATCCGGCCACGAAGCGCTACCTCCATCGCGACGGGCGGGGCCTCGTGACCGAGTTCGACGTGCACGGTCGCGTGCTCCGGAAGGTCGACCCGGCCGGCAACGCGGTCCGCTACCTCTACGACGCGGACGGGCAGCTCCAGCGCGTGCTCGACGATCGGGGTCACGGCCTGCGCTTCGAGTACGGGCTCTTCGGCCTCCTCCGCGCCGTCGAAGACGTCGTCGCCGGGTCGGCGGCTCCGCGCCGCGTCGAGTACTGCTACGACCTCGCCATCGCGCCGAACGTGCCGGGCCTCACCGTCGACGAGGTGCTCGCGTCGGTGAACGCCCGGGACGCCGAGGGGCGGCCGCTCACCCGCGCGGCGCTCGAGGCGGACTGCTTCCACGTCACCGAGGCCGCCCCGACGCTCGAGGAGGTCGTCGCGCTCTACGACTGCGGCGCCCGCCCCGGCGGGGACTACGACCCGACCTGCTACCTCGACCGGATCGGCCAGATGGCCAACCACAACCTCGGGACGCGCTCCCTCGGCATCCAGCCGCCGGTCCACGACCGCTTCGGCCTGCCGGGGCCCTTCCGCGTCGGCACGGACGAGGTGCTCCGCTCGACCGCGTTCCTCCGCGAAGCGCGCGCCCTGGCGGCGGGGACCGCCGTGGAGGCGGGCTGCGTGCCCGAGGACGCGCGGGTCTTCCGCTACGAGTACTCGCGGGTCGCGGAGAGCCTCGACGTGCAGGTGGCGATGCTGCAGAGCGGCCGGGCCCGGCTCGTGGAGCAGCCCGAGCAGCCCTGCGACATCGAGCAGGAGATCTACCGCGCCGTGCGCGGCCTGGAGGACGCCTGGGGCAAGCTCACGCGCGTCGAGCGGCGCCTCTCACCGAGCGAGCTCGCCGACGGGCAGCCGCGCGTGCCGAGCTCCGCGCTCCACTGCGGAGTCGACGCCTGCGGGGACCACTGGATGACGGTGCTCGAGACGACCTACGGCTGGGATCCGGAGGGCGATGATTGGGGCCACGTGCTGGCTCAGCGCTATGGCTCGGACGTCGACCCGGCGCGCCCGGCGAGCTGCCACGGGCCGGCGAGCCCGCCGCCTGGCGAGGACGGCTTCGCCACCACGCTCCCCGAGTTCCGCTTCGCCTACCACGACCCCGACGGGAACGGGACCTACCCGACGCTCCCGCCGGGGGTCGGGGCGCAGCTCCAGCAGCTCGGGGACGCTCCCCACGTGAACTTCGCCCACCCGGCGAGCACCGCCTGCGCCGGCCTCGGGGCCCCGAGCTGGTGGACGGACACGCTCCTGGAGGAGCCGGGCCGGCTCTCGGAGGCGATGCGCGCGCGTCGCGCGAGCCGCGAGCAGACCGCTCGGCAGTACTGCCGGGTCGTGGAGACCGTGGACCGGGCGGGGGTCCGCCGCTTCGACGCCGTCAACGTCATGGGCCGGCCGGTGGTGTCGCTCGTCGAGACCGCGGACGGATGGTTCGGCGTCGCGAGCCGCTACAACGTGGACGGGCGCCTCGTGGAGCGTCAGGTGCGTCCCGATCTCGGGGGGCCCGTCGAGCGCTACGACTACGACGACGACGCGACCAACCCGCTGAGCCGGGGCAACCTGCTGCGAGCGGCCCGGGTGCCGCGCGGCGGTGCCTCGGTCCCCGCGGCCTTCGACGTGCCGTTGGCGACGGCCGGGGAGCTCGTCGAGCGCCGCTGGGAGTACGAGCCGCTGGCCAATCGGCTGCTGCGTCGGCTCGACGCCCGCGGCGGGGAGACCCGCTGGGTCCACGAGTACCAGGAGAGCGCGCCGGCGCTGGCCGCGGCGGCCGCGCACCTCGCGCGCTTCGGGCTGAGCGCCGAGGAGGCGGCGCGCGTCGCCCGGTGGGACGGTGGCGCCGCGGAGATCCTCGAGACGACGGTGCCCGTCTTCGGCGCGGACGCGAACGGCGACGGGCGGACCGGCTCGGCCCGACCCCTCCCGGTGCTCGTGCTGGCGCCGAGCCACGACGCCATGGACGGGCCCGCGCGGCGCTTCGCGGCGTTCACCTGGGATGGCTACGGCGCGCTCACGGGGACGCTGGACGCGGCCGGCGAGTGGACGACCTACGCCCACGCGCCGCGCTTCGACTCCGGCAGCGACCGCGGGGGGGTGCGCTGCGCGGCCGGTGAGCTCGGCTGCCCCTCGGCCCTGGCGCCGCTCCCCGCGCCTCCGCGGGACGACACGGCGGCGGGGGGGCCGGTGCGGACGGTGACGACCACCAGCGCGTTCGAGGACGCGGCGCTCGCCTTCGGCTTGCCGAGCAAGGACGTGACCGCGACGGTGCGCTTCGAGCGCGACCCGCAGACGGGCCGGGTCCAGCGCGTCCTCCACGCGCGCTCGGGGGCGGTCACGGTGCTCGGCTGGGACGGCCACGGTCGCCTCCAGACCCGGGTAGATCCGGACGGGGCGCTGACCCGCTGGGCCTACGACGGCAACGACCGGCCCGTGGCGCGGACCGTCATGACCACGGACGGTTGGCTCGAGGGAGCGCGCTCGTTCCGGGCGCCCCAAGGCAGCGTCGTCGGCGGCTGCCAGGCGCTCACGGCGGGTGCCTGCGACGCCCCGCTCCACGACCTCGACGCGGCCCGGGCCGCCGGCGACGACCGGCTCCTCCTCGAGACCCTCGTGCTCGACGGCGAGGAGCGCCCGGCGCTCCGCGTGAGCCCCGAGCGGAACGCGATCTCTTGGGTCCACGGTCCGCTGGGGCACGTCGCCGTGGAGCGGGTGTTCGCCGAGGCCGACCCGAGCGTCGTGCATCGGACGGTCGAGCGCGTGACGGACGCCTTCGGTCGGGTCGTGCGCGAAGCCGTCGTCGGCGACGGCGAGGCGCTCGTGACCCACTTCGCCTGGGACGCCCTCGGGCGGCGCGTCGGCTGGCGCGGGCCGGATGGCGTCACCGAGGTGTCGACCCGCGACGCGGCGGGGGCCCTCGCCACCCGCACCACCTACGGGAGCGACGGGGAGGTCTGGCAGGAGCTGAAGGTGGAGCGGGACGGCGCGGGCCTCGCCGCGCGAATCCGCCGGAGCCACCTCGCCGATCCGGACGACGCGGCCCGGCCCATGACCACCGTGGAGACGCGCCTCTTCCGAGACGACGCGGCGCGGGCCCGCTGTCGCCACCGCGGGGACGGGGCCGAGCTCTGGACCCGCTTCGCCAGCGACGGAACCCTCGAGCACCAGCGCCTCGCGAACCGCGTGACGGGTGCGCCGTGCACGGACGGGGAGGAGACCCTCCTCGAGCGCTTCGCGCACGTCGACCGGGCGGGGGGCCTCGTGCGGCTCCGCGAGGTGCACGCGGGCGGTGCCTGGAGCGTGGACCGAACGCTCCACACGGACTGGGCCGAGCGCGTGGTCCGGCGCGTCGTGGACCGGGACGGCGAGACGGCGACGACCGATCACGGCTACGACGCCCTGGGGCGCCTCGTGGAGACGCGGGACGCGCACGGGACGCTCGAGACGCTCGCCTGGGACGCCGCCTCGCGCCCGATCGAGCGGCGCCGGAGCAGCGCACGGGGCGGCGCGGCGAGCGACCTCGTGACCACCTGGGCCCACGACCGCGACGGTCGGCCCGTGGCCTTGCGCGATCCGGCCGGCTTCACGACGGCGCAGAGCTACGACCCGCTCGGTCGGCCTCGCCTCCAGGTGCGCGCGGGCGCCGAAGGTCGGCCCCGCTCCATCGACCGGCGCTACGACGCGCTCGGGCGGCTGCGGACGGTGATCAGCGGGGGCCAGGTCTGGACGCGCGACTACGTGAACGGCACGGCGCGCCCGCGCGCCGCCAGCACGCCGACCGCCGAGCTGGCCTTCGACCACGATCCGCTCGGCGGCCTCCGGACGGCGGTCCGGCGCGAGGACGTCGACGGGCGCTGGGTGGAGGTCGTCACCCGCCAGACCCGGGACGGGCGCGGTGCCCTGCTGCGGGAGGAGACCCGCGTCGGCCCGTCGTCGGCGGCGGGGGCGACGGGCCACCTCGTGGAGCTCGGCCGGGACGAGGTCGGGCGCCTCGCGGCGATCACGGCGACGGATCTCGCGGGGCAGTGGCCCCAGCTCGAGACGCACCGCGCTCACCGCGGGACGCTCCTCGACGCGATCGAGGGCCGGGTGGTGCAGCCGCGGGGGACGGGCGCGCCGACCTTCCGCGCGACCTATGGCTACCAGGGCGCCACGCGGACGAGCGAGACCATGCGCTACCACGCCGAGGACGTGGCGGATCCGGAGGCGGCGGAGCTCTTCGTGGAGCGGCAGCTCGACGGGGCCGGCCGGCCGATCACCCAGCGTACGACCGGGAGCCGGGGGCCGGTGCATCGGCACGATCGCTGGTACGGGCGCGACGACGCCATCCTCGCGGAGATCGGTCGCTTCTCCTCGGACGGCCGCGCCTACGACCTCGGACCCGGGCGGGTCGCTCGCTACGACGGCCGCGGCCGGCTCGCGGCGACGCGTGAGGCCTGGCTCGAGGGCGCGGCGGCGCTCGATGGCTGGCAGAGCTGGCTCGACGCGGCCGGCCACGCGGCCATGCTGCAGGACCCGGGCGTCGACGCGGCCGCGCTGACGGTGGGGCTCGGCGGCGCCTGGCACGGGCTCGCGCGGAGCGCGCTCGGCACGCCGCTCGAGGAGCGGATCGACGGCGCCGTGGCGTGGGCGGCCGAGCCGGTGGCCGGGAGCCCGGCCCTGGACGTGATCCGCCCGGGACGTGGTGTCGGGTCCGTGCCCCTCGGCTGGGACGGGCTCGGTCGCCAGATCGGCGCCGGCGCGCGCCAGATCGGCTACGCGGGGGACGACCGCCCGCTCGTCGTCCACGGCCCGCTGGGGCGGCGCCGCGAGGTGCGCATCCACGACGCCTTCGGCCGCGCCGTGCGCGTCGAGCGGGATGGGGTCGCCATGGACCGCGTCTGGGTCGGAGGTCGCCTGCTCCGGGAGGTCACGGGCTGCGGGAGCCGCGCGCACTGGTCCCACCCGGGGCCGGACGCGCCGGCGGTGTACCGGCTCGATTGGAGCCCCCGTTGCCGCGAGGCGGACATCGGTCGCGGGCGCCTCGCGGAGGAGCTGGCGCCCTTCGACCTGAGCCCGGGGAGCTACCGGGAGCACGAGCCCGCGCTCGTCTCGGGGGCCGGCGCGCGCTTCGCGAGCGTCTCGGACCTCCACGGCAACGTCGTCGGCACCGTCGACGCCCACGGCCAGCTCCGGGAGGTCGTCGCGTACGACCCGCACGGCGCGCGCGTCCTCCGGGCGCCCGACGGACGCGAGCGTTGCCGCTCGTCCTTCGAGCGCGCCTGCGGCTCCACGCTCGGGCAGATCCGCGGCTACGGCGGCGCGGCGCTCTCGACCGTCAGCGGCCTCTACGATCTGCGGGCGCGGCAGTACGACCCGCACCTGCGCGGCTTCACGTCGGAGGACCCGCTCGGCTACGTCGACGGCTACGACCTCTGGCAGTGGGTCGGCGGCGAGCCGCTCGGCCGTCGGGACCCGTGGGGCACGGAGGCCGTCGAGGAGCGGCGGTCGCGCGATACGGGGCGGCAGTTCGGGGAGGCGGCGCAGGACGCCGCGCTGAGGACCTTCCTGGACAACGCGCCCGAGGTGCTCGAGCGGCATCGGACCGTGATCGAGTTCGTGGACCACAAGCCCTATGCCTACTACCAGCGCGTGGGTGCCGAGTGGAGCGGTCGCGACTACACGGGCTTCGAAGCGAGTGGCTTCTTGGTGAATCTCTACGGAGGCAGTCACTCACTGACCGCCACCAGCGATCCGGAGGGGGGCTTGAACGGCACGGGAGGAACCAGCTTCTTGCTCGGGCAAGCCGGAGCCGGCGTCGATGTGACCATGTTCTCGGGCTGGGGCGACAGGTCACACTCGTCGGCGTCCTACGGCGTCGCCGTGAACCTGGGCTTCTGGACGCTCGGACTCAACGCCGGAAGCAATCACATCGACTTCGAGTTCGGTGCCGCATTGAGCGCGGGGTCGCCGGTCACCTTCGCCTACACGCCGGCAGAGACCGTGTCCGCGACGGACGAGCTCACGGGGCTGGTGTCTGAGCCGCCTCCGACGATGACGCCGCCCCACGACGAGGTGCATCGAGAGGCGCCGGTCGCGCTCCCCTAGCGCAGGGATCCGACGGCGAGGAGGGGAGATGGCGCGGGACCGGCGTTTCAAGGCAAGGCGCAACGCCGCCCTGGTGCGTCGGGACGAGCCAGGTCCCTTCTACCCGGATGGATCACGCAGCCGTGAGCTCCCGAGGCCCGGTCCCTCCGCCGCGCTTGACGTGGGCGCTCGTCCAGGCAGCATGGCCCTTCTGCGTGGAGGAGTGTGGAAGATGAGCAGCGAAGTCGATCAGGAGAACCTCACGGTCACCGGGCGCCACTCGGAGATGCCGTCGCCGAACGTCGACGTGGACGAGTCCGGGGACGGCGTGATCATCGTCGTCACCCAGGCCTTCGGCCCGAAGGGCGACTCGCTCGTCGGCGTCTCGGACGTGACCTTCGACGATCACCCGGCGGTCAGCGTCGGCGTCCGCACCCCGGACGGCCGCGACGGCGTCGTCCACCTCAGCCCCATCCACGGCGACCCCCGCAAGGAGGGCTTCACGGACATCGCGCCGGGCACCAAATGCGAGCTCTACTGCCCGGTCTCCAAGGAGCCGCTCCCGGTCCTCGGCGAGGTCGAGGACGGCAGCGACGCCGCCTACCGCGGCATCTTCCTCACACCCAAGCTCGACCCGAGCGCCGTGGTCATGATCAGCGACGTCTGGGGCCACTTCCACTCGCGCATCGTCGACGACATGGAGCTCCTCTCCTACTGGGCGGTCACCCACGAGGAGAAGGGCGACGACTGAGTCCTCGCCGCTTCGTTCGCTCTGGCGTCACGTAACTCTCCGCTCTCACTGAATCCGCCCCGTCCGGGTGGCGCATCGTCGCCCGCGCGGGGCATCCTGGGGCTCCGCGGATGTCCGAGCCTGCTCCGCTCCAACCCGGCCACATCATCGATGGCCGCTACGCCCTGGAGTCGCCGATCGGCGAAGGCGGGGCCGCCGTGGTGTGGCGCGCCAAGCACCTCCGCCTGCAGACGCCGGTCGCGATCAAGCTCCTCCGCGAGACCGAGAACGAGGAGCTGAAGGAGCGCTTCCTCCGCGAGGCCCGCGTGGCCGCGGCCATCCGCCACCGGCACGTCGTCGACATCTCGGACGTCGGCGAGCAGGACGGCTGGGCCTACATGGTGATGGAGCTCCTCGAGGGGGAGAACCTGGGCGACCGGCTCGCGCGCGGGCCCCTGCCCATCCCCGAGGCGATCCGCATCACGGCCCAGCTCCTCGGTGGGCTCACGGCGGTCCACGACGCGGGCATCGTCCACCGCGACCTCAAGCCGGACAACGTCATCCTGGTCCGGGACGCGGACGGCTCCTACCCGAAGATCGTCGACTTCGGCGTCTCGAAGGTGTCGGTCGTCGAGACGGCCTCGGGCAAGCCGAGCCTGACCTCCGTGATCCCGACGCAGGAGAACGTGATCGTCGGCACGCCGGAGTACATGGCGCCCGAGCAGGTGCGCGCGAAGAGCCGGGTCTCGGCGGCCACGGACGTCTACGCGATGGGCGTCAGCCTCTACGAGATGCTCGCCGGGGACATCCCCTTCGACGCCGAGAGCACGGCCGATCTCCTGATCCAGGTCGCCACCGAGGAGGCCCGGCCGGTCACCGACTACCGCCCGGAGGTCGGCCCGACGCTCGAGGCCTTCGTCGCCAAGGCCATGAGCAAGGAGGTCCCCGACCGCTTCCCGAACGCGCGCGCCATGCGCCAGGCGCTCATCGCGACGGTGATGCGCGCGGCGGCGGAGATCGAGGCCGAGGGCCCGCGCGGGAAGGAGCTCGCGGACTCGATGCGCCGCGCCGTGAGCGCCGCCTACGAGCCCGGCGACTCGGCGATCATCCACATCGGCAAGCAGGCCATCCGTGACGCCGTCGGGCGCGAGCGCCGACCGCACACCACGCCCGGTCTCGAGGACGAGGTCCTCGGCGAGTCGCTGCCGTCCGAGCTGCCGCGCTCGCGGACCGGCTCGTGGCTCGCCGCCGCCGCGGCCGGTCTCGCGCTGGTCGGGGGGCTGCTCTGGTGGGGGATGCGTGGCGAGCCCGACCCGCAGGCCGTCGTCACGCCCGAGCCGACGAGCGAGTCTCCGACGGTCGAGGAGCGCGTCGAGGCCGAGGCCGAGCCCCCACCTCCGACCGCCGCGCCGCCGCCCGCGAACGTCTCGCTCGTGGGCCTGCCCGAGGGCGCGGAGGTGCGCCTCGATGGCCAGCCGCACGAGGGGAGCACGCTGGCGGTGCCCCGGGACGGCGAAGCCCACGCCATCGAGGTGAGCGCGCCCGGGCATCGGCCCTGGCGGGTGGAGCGGGTCATCGAGAGCGACCTGATGATCCAGGTGGCGATGGAGGAGCGGCGCAGCCGGCGCGCCACGGCGATGCGCGCGAGCGCCATGAGAGCGTCCGAGCCGGCTCCCACGAGAGCAACGACCATGGCGGAAGAGCCCGCCGGGATGGAGTCGGTCGGCGGCGTCTATCGCGATCCGGGCTTCTGACGGCGCCCCGGAGCGACGCCGCCGGTACCTGCTCCTCTCGAGGGGGGCACCGGCTCGCGCCGAGGGCGCCTCCAGGCGCGGGCGCCACGGGCGCCGGGGGGCGTCCGCGAACCGGGAATGCCGGGATTTGCCGGCTCTTTCGGGCCGTCTCCGGCGTGAGCGAGCCCACTGGATCGGGGGAGCAGTTTCCTTCATCGTCACCCGGTGACGGCAGCCGCCTCCCATACCGGTCCCCAGTCCGGCTGGGTCCTGGACGGGCGCTACGCGCTCGACGCGCCCATCGGCGTGGGCGGCACGGCGACGGTCTGGCGGGCGACGCACCTCCGGCTCCACCAGCCGGTGGCCGTGAAGTTCCTCCGCGACCCGGCCGACCCGGCTCTGCGGGAGCGCTTCATGCACGAGGCGCAGACGGCGGCCGCCGTGCGGCATCGGCACGTGGTCGAGGTGATCGACGTCGGCGTGCACGAAGGCTGGATCTACCTGGTGATGGAGCTCCTGACGGGGGAGAGCCTCGCGGACCGCATCGGCCGCGGCCCCATGGAGCTCGCCGACGCCGCGGCGCTCCTCGGCCAGCTCCTCGGGGGCCTCGCCGCCGTGCACGACGCGGGCATCCTGCACCTCGACCTCAAGCCCGAGAACGTCTTCCTCGTGGACGACGGCGACGGCGTGTTTCCCAAGCTCGTCGACTTCGGCATCGCCGCGTCGGCGGCGGCGCCGAGCGACTCCTGGTCTGGTGAGCGGGGCATCATGGGGACGCCCGAGTACATGTCCCCGGAGCACGTCGAGGGGCGCGCCGACCTGGACGTGCGCGCCGACCTCTACTCCCTCGGCGTGCTCTTCTACGAGATGCTCGCGGCCGAGCTGCCCTTCCACGGGCGGGAGCTGAGCGAGCTCCTGCACGCCGTGGCCGCGGGGGAGCACGTGCCCCTCGAGCGCTACCGGCCGGATCTCGGGCCGCACGTGCTCTCCTTCGCGGAGCGCGCCATGGCCGGGGAGCGGCTCGAGCGCTACGAGTCGGCCCGGGCGATGCGGCGGGCGCTGGCGGTGGCCGTGCATCAGACGGCCTCGTCGCCGCAGCGGCACCACACCCCGGAGGGGGAGGAGCTGCGGAGCGCGGCGGCGCGCGTGGATCTCACGTCGCGCTTCCAGGCGGTCCCGGTGGAGCCCCGCGACTCGATGATCCGGGTGCGGCACCGGGACACGCGATCGCACACCATGGCGCCGCCCGTGCCGGCGCGACGCTCGAGGAGGCTGGCCTGGGTGGCGCTGGCGCTCGGTGTGCCGCTCGCGCTCGGCGTCGCCGGCTGGGCGATGCTCGGCGAGCTGGGCTCCTCGGAGGAGGCGGCGACGCCGGGCCCGCCCGCGCCGGTCGCTGCGGCGATGGGCGAGCCGGTCGCCGAGGTCCCTGGCGAGCAGGCCGCCGACGAGCAGATCGGCGACGAGCGGCTCGAGGACGAGCGGCTCGACGGCGAGGCGCGCTCCACCGCCATGGAGGAGCCGGCGCCGGAGGCCGCGCGGCCGAGCCAGGTGCGCTGGCTCCTCGAAGGGGTCCCCGAGCGCGCCCGTCTCTGGGTGGACGGCGAGCGGGCGAACCCGCGGGCCGTGGAAGGCGGGCTCGAGCTCGTGCTGGCCGCCGACGGCGAGGAGCACGGATTGCGGATCGAGGCGGCGCGGCGCGAGCCCTGGGAGGGGTCCCTCCACGCGGAGCACGACGGCGTCCTGCAGGTCGAGCTCGAGCGCCGGGCTCCTCGGCGCCGGGCCCGCGCGAGGGAGCGCGCGGAGCGGGAGGCGCCCGAGCCGACGCCGGCGCGGGGCACGGGCTTCGTGCGCGACCCCGGCTTCTGACGGAACCGCGCTTCTACGCGCCCCCGACTCCGGATGGGGCCGTTCTCGTGCGCGACCCCGGCTTCGGACGGGTCCGCGCTTCTGCGCGACCCCCGCTCCGGATGGGCCGTTCGTGCGAGACGCGGCTTCCGGCGGCAGGTACGCCGCGAGCCGCGGTCCGCAGCGGCGCGCGGCGCCCCGAGGCGCTATGAGGGGTCGGTGCGCGCCCGCCGCCCCCTGCTCGCGTTCTTCCTCGGCGCCGCGCCCGTCTTCGTGGCCATGCTCGCGCGAGGGCCGGCGCGGGAGGCCCCGCCGCCGTCACCGCCGGACGTCGCCGTTCGCCCGGAGGTGCGCTGGATCGCGATCGCGGGCGGGCTCGAGCCGGCCAGCACCGAGGTCTCCATGGCGCAGGACGTCGCCGCGCTCCGCGAGGCGCTCGGCGCCGCCGACGGCGTCATCCACTTCGGCGCCGGGCCCGGCTCGCCCGTGTCGGTGGTGGCCGAGGCGTCGCCGCCCACGCTCCGGTCCCGCCTCGCCGCGCTCTTCGCGCCCCGCGACCGCGCCCGCCGCTTCGTCGCCGGACCGGCCGCCCACGGCCCGGCGCGCTTCGGCCCCGTGCTGGACGCCCTCGACGCCGCCGCGCACCACCCGGGCCCGCCCCTGCTCGTCTACCTCGCCGGCCACGGGGACGGAGGCGAGGCGCCGGCCGAGAGCCTCTTCCGCCTCTGGGGCGGCTTCGCCCTCGCGCCCGTCGATCTCGCGCACGTGCTCGATGGCGCCGCGCGCCCCGTCCGCGTCGTCTCGAGCGCCTGCTTCGGCGGCGGCTTCGCCGAGGTGCTCTTCACGCAGGCGGACCCCTTGCTCGGCCCGGCCGAGCCCGTGCGTTGCGGGCTCTTCGCCACCGCCTGGGACACGGAGGCGAGCGGCTGCGATCCAGACCCCGACCGGGGGCGGCAGGAGAGCTGGGCGATCCACTTCCTCCACGCGCTCCGCGGGGAGGATCGGCGCGGGCGGCCCGATCCCACGATCGACCGGGACGGCGACGGCCGGGTCGGGCTCCTCGAGGCCCATACGGTCGCGCGCATCCGCGCCGTGTCCTTCGACGTGCCCACGACGACGTCGGAGCGCTGGCTGGTGCACGCCGCGCAGGTGCTCGAGCTGGACGAGGCCGCGCCGCGGGCCGCGCTCCCCGAGGAGGAGGCGGTGGTGGCCGAGCTCGGCGCGGCGCTCGGGGCGCCGACGGAGGCGGCCGCCGAGCGGGCCTGGGCCGACGCGGAGCTCGCGCTCCGGCAGGCCGACGAGGCCCTCGCCGAGCTCGAGCGCCGCGCCGACGACGCCTTCTTCGCGCTCCGCATCCGCCTCCTCGAGCGCTGGCCGACGCTCGACGATCCCTGGGACCCGCGCTTCGAGCGGGCCCTCGCCGAGGACGGGCCGGCCATCGAGGCGGTGCTCGAACGGACGCCGGAGGCGGCGGCCCATCGGGAGGCGCGGGCCGCGCTCGAGGCCGCCCTCGAGGAGCGCGACGGGCTGCAGGTCGCGCTCGCGCGGCGTCGGCGGCTCGCGGAGGCCTGGGACGCGCTGAGCCTCGCCGGGGCGCTCGAGGCGCACGGCGGCCCGGCCTGGGCGACCTTCGAAGCGCTCCGCGCCTGCGAGCGCCTCCCGCCCTGAGCCGGCGGAGCCGGGCGAGGCGCCGGATGCGAGAGGAGCACCGACGCCGCCCGAAGACGCCGCGCCGCTCGAAGACGCCGCGCCGCCCGAAGACGCCGCGCCGCCCGACGGCGCGCCGCCCGAAGACGCCGCGCCCGAAGACGCCGCGCCGCCCGACGCCGCGCCGCCCGAAGACGCCGCGACGCCCGAAGACGCCGCGCCGCCTGCACGCGCCGTATGCAGCGCGCGGGCGACCCCCGCTCAGCTCAGCGGGCCGCCGGCGGTCTCGGCCATGCGCTCGGCGGGGAGGATCCGCGGGAGCTCCTCGAGGGGCACGATGCCCTGCTGGACGAGCTGCACGGCCCGATCGCGCATGGAGCGGAGCCCGGCCCGGAGCGCGGTCTCGCGGATGTCGTCGACGGGCAGCTTGCGCGCGATGGCCCGCCGCAGCTCGGCGCCCACGCGCAGGTACTCGACCACGGCGATGCGGTCGTAGGTCCCGTGATCGCCGCAGCGCGCGCAGCCATCGCCGCGGAAGGCGCGGAACCCCTCCGGCGGCCCCGCGGGGAAGAGCTCCGCGAGGATCTCCGGGTCCGGCTCCACGGCGCGCCGGCATCCGTCGCAGATGCGCTTCGCGAGGCGCTGGGCGATGACGGCGAGGAGCTCCCCGGCGATCGAGTTCGGGTGCATCTCGAGGTCGATGAGGCGCTGGACCGCGTCGACCGTGTCGTTGCTGTGGAGCGTCGAGAGGACGAGGTGGCCGGTCTGGGATGCCCGCAGCGCCTCGAGGGCCGTCTCCTGGTCGCGGATCTCGCCGACGAGGATCACGTCCGGATCCTCGCGGACGAAGGAGCGCATGGCGTCGTGGAAGTGGAAGCCGATCGCCGGCTTCACCTGCGTCTGCTGGATCCCCTCGATCGAGTACTCGATCGGATCCTCGACGGTGATGACCTTGCGCCCCTGCTGCCGCGCGAGGACCTGGAGGCCCGCGTAGAGCGTCGTCGACTTGCCCGAGCCGGTGGGGCCGACGACCAGGAGCAGGCCGGCGGGGCTGTCGAGGAGGCGGCGGTAGTCCTCGCCGACGTCCGGCGCGAAGCCGAGCTCGGCGATGGAGAGCAGGCGCTGCTTCTGCGGGAGCAGGCGGATCACCGCGTGCTCGCCGTGGAGCGAGGGCTGGGTCTGGACGCGCAGATCGTAGACCTGGTCGCCGGCGCGCCGACGCATGCGGCCGCCCTGGGGGAGCCGGCGCTCGGCGATGTCCATGTCCGCGCTGATCTTCAGCACGTTGATGACGCCCTTCAGGTCGGTCGGCGTCATGCGCACGTGCTCGAGGTCCCGGAGCTCGCCGTCGACCCGCAGGCGCACCCGCACGCGCTCGCCGTAGATCTCGTAGTGGATGTCGCTGGCGCGCTCGCCGATGGCCTCGAGGAGGACCGCGTCGAAGAGTGCGACGGCGTGGGCGTCGCTGTCGCCGTGGCGCGCGAGGAGGTCGTCGCGCGGGGCGATGGGCCGCCCGACCGGGGCCGGGGCCGCGCCCTCCTCCTCGCGGAGGTCGAGGGCCGCCCAGAGACGCCGGTAGTCGGTCGGCGTGACCAGGTGGGCGACGAGCCCGTGGGCGTCGTAGGCCTTGGCGAGGTCGGCGAGGTGCGCGTCCGGATCGCAGGTCGCGACGAGGAGCCGGTCGTCCTTCTTGGCGAGGGGGATGACGCGGTTGTGCTCGAGGAAGGCGCGGGAGACGGCGCCGACGACGGCGGGGTCGGCGTCCGAGAGGAGCTCGCCGACGCCGCCGAAGCGCATGCCGCGCTGGATCGCGAGGGCGCGGTAGAGGTCGGTCTCCTGCACCAGGCCCTCGGCGAGGAGCTGGGTGCCGATGGGGCGGTCGCTGCGGCGGGCGGCGCGGGCGGCGCGCTCGGCGTCGTCGCGGCGCACGGAGCCCAGCTCGACGAGGATGTCGCCGAGGAGCGAGACGAAGCGGAGCGGGCCGAGGTCTTCGCGGTGGACCTGGCCGCCCTCCTGGCGCGTGAGGCGCACGAGGCGCTGCTGCGCGCGGTGCGGGCCTGCCGGGACGACCAGCCGGCCGCCGACGCGGAGCTGCTCGAGGAGGGGGGCCGGCACCTCGCGGGTGGCGGCCGAGACGAGGACGGCGTCGAAGGGGGCGTGGTCGGACCAGCCGGCGAAGCCGTCGCCGTGGCGAACGCGGACCGGGGGATCGCCGTGGCCGCGGAGCCGCTCCTCGGCGAGCCCGGCGAGGGCGGGGAGGCGCTCGACGGTGAAGACCTCGGCGCCGAGGGCGGCGAGGAGGGCGGCCGTGTAGCCGTTGCCCGTGCCGACCTCGAGGACGCGCTCCCCGGGGCGCACGGCGAGGGCTTCGAGGAGCTGGGCGACGACGCCTGGAGCGGGCGTGCTCTGACCCTCCTCGACGGGGAGCGGGCGGTCGAGGAGCGCGGCCTCGGCGAGCTCCGGGGCGACGAAGCGGGCGCGGGAGACCCGGTCGAGGGCGTCGAGCACCCGCCCGTCCCGCACGCCGCGTCGCTCGGCGTGGGCCCGCGCGGAGGCGGGGCGGAGGGGCGCGGGGGCGTCGCGCTGGCTCGGCGCCATCATCCGTTCATGGTGAACTATTTCACACTCGTCGCAACGAGCTTTCTCACCGACCTCGTCGCCCCCGCAGGAGTCCTGCGGACGGGTCGGAGGGCGTCCTGCGGACGGGTCGGAGGGTGTCCTGCGGACGGGTCGGAGGGCGTCCAGCGGACGGGTTGGAGGGCGTCCTGCGGACGGGTTGGAGGGCGTCCTGCGGACGGGTCGGAGGGCGTCCTGCGGACGGGTCGGAGGGCGTCCTGCGGACCCCTCGAGCCGCGCGTTCAGCGGGTGTCGGCCCGGACGCCGTCGGCGCCGCGGGCGCCCCCGTCGCGGCCGTCCGCGCCGCTGCCCGCGCTGCCCCCGCTCACGATCAGCCCGGCCCGGTCCACCACCGCCGAGGGGCCGACGGCCAGCCCGATGGCCGGTCCACCGCCGCCGCCGCCGCCGCCCGCGCCGCCGCCGCCGTCCGCGCCGTCGCCGCCGTCGCCGCCGTCCGCGGCGCCGTCCGAGCCGCTGCCTCCGCCGGCGCCGGCTCCCTTCGCGCCGCCCGACGAGCTCCGCCCGCCCCGCGCGCCGCCGCCGCCGTTGCCGAGCTGCACCGTCACGTCCACGAGCGACACGTTGCTCCGCGCCGCGACCACGCCGAAGGAGCCGCCGCCTCCGCCGCCGCCGCCGCCGCCGGTCCCGCCGCAGCCGCCCGCGCCGCCGCCGCCGCCGCTCGCCCCGGCCACCCGCGAGAAGCCATCCGCGTAGCCGCCGCCACCGCCGCCGCCGCCGCCGCTGCCGCCGTCTTCCCCGTCGCCGCCGGCCTCCCCGTCGGCCGGGACGTAGAGCGCGTTCGTGTCGAGGGAGCCGAAGTCCGCCCCGCCGGTCCCGGGCTCCCCGTCCGCGCCGGGCTCGGGCTCGGTCGCGCCCGGGTCGCCGGGATCCGCGTCGAAGCCGAGGTCGTCGCTGCCGTTGCGTCCGCCCGCGCCGCCCATCGCGCCGAGGCTCCCGTCGCCGCCGTCGCCGCCGCCGCCGGTCAGCGGGAGGCCGCCATCGCCGCCGACCCCACCGACGGCGCCGCAGCTGCTCTCGCCCCCGGCCCCGCCCGGCGTCCGCACGTCGCCGTCCCGCTCCGCGCCCGGGTCACCGTCCCCGCCGGGCGCGCCGTCCACGCCGTCGTCTCCGTCCCCGCCGTTCGCGCCGTTCCCGGGCCGCAGCTCGAGCGCCTCGAGCCGCACGCCCTCGGCGCCGACGACGCGCACGGCGTAGCTGCTCGCCCCGTCGGCCATCGCGTTCGCCGAGCGGATCTCGAAGCCCTCGAGGGCCGCCCCGTTCGCGCCGACGAAGACCGCCGTCGTCCCGGGCGCGTCGATGACGCTCACGCAGCCGCCGCTCGGGTCCCGGTCTCCGAAGCCGTCGCACCAGCCCCCCAGGAGGGTCACGCCCCGCGCCACGGTCACGTTCTCGGCGTAGGTGCCGCGCGCCACGCACACGCCCTGGCCCGTGGTCGCCCGCTCGAGCGCCTCGCCGAGCGTCGCCACCGGGTCGCCCGCGCTCCCCGTCGCGCCGTCGTCGCCATCGGTCGCGACGTGCACCTGGCAGGGCCCGGCGTCCGGGACGAAGGCGTCCACCCCGCCGGCGTCCACCCCGCCGGCGTCCATCGCCCCGGCGTCCATCCGGCCCGCGTCGAAGCCCGGCCCGCCGTCCGCGCCGCCGTCGCGCGCGCCCGCGTCCAAACCGCCGCCGCCGTCGCTCCCCGAGCGCGGCGCGAGCCCCGCCCGGTCCACGCCACACCCGCCCACGAGCAGCCCCGTCGCGAGGGCCCACGCCGTCCAACCACGCACGCCCCCAACCCTAGCAGAGTCCCCATGCGGCCTGAATGCCGCCTGAACGCGCTTCATCACCATGGCGAGAGCGGGGCGCCCCCGTTACCTTCGCCCCATGCCCTTCTCCTCGCCGGGTCGCGCGCTGCGGCTCCTGCTCGCGCTCTCCCTCGCGCCCGCGCTCCTCGCTCCGACCTGCGAAGGCGACACGAGCGATCCCGAGGCGGGCGAGCCCGTCGCCGTCTTCGAGCTCCCCCGCGACCCGGCCATGCCCTTCTTCGACCTGCCCTGGCCGAACGACCTCCGCCGCACGGAGGAGGGCTTCATCGACGTGCGCGCCTTCCCCAACCCACGCCGCGTCGAGCTCCTCGACACCTACCGCGAGGTCATGAGCACGCGCCTCACCGGCTTCAGCGTGAGCGCGCCCGTCTACCTCCGCTTCGGCACCAGCGTCGACCTCGCCTCCCTCCCGGCCACGCCCGCCGCCACCCTCGAGCCGGGCGCCTCCGTCTACCTCGTCGACGTCGACCCCGAGAGCCCCACCCGCGGCGAGCGCCGCCCGGTCGAGGTGCGCTACTGGGCGCCCCAGACGAGCTACTGGCCGGGCCACGCCCTCGCCGTCCGCCCGGTGCACGGCATGCCCCTCGCCGGCGACACCACCTACGCCGTCGTCGTCACGGACGGCGTCGAGGCCCTCGACGGCCGCCGCCTCCGCCGCTCCCCCGATCTCACGGCGATCCTCGAGCCGGGGCGCGCCGCCGACGACTTCGTCGAGGACGCCCGCGCCGTCTACGCGCCCGCCCTCGAGGTCCTCGACGAGGCCGGCGTCGAGCGCGACGCGATCCTCCACCTCACGGTCTTCACCACCCAGGACCCCACCGGCGAGCTCCTCGCGGCGCGCGACTGGCTCGCGGAGCAGCCCGCCCCCGAGCCCATCGACGACGCCTGGCGCTGGGTCGAGGACACCGAGACCTACACGCTGGTCCACGGCGCCTACCCCTCGCCCCTCTTCCAGAGCGGCGAGGTCCCCTACACCACCGAGGGGGGCGAGCTCACCCTCGGCCCCGACGGCGTCCCCGAAACCCACGGCAGCTACGACGCGCGCTTCGCCCTCACCGTGCCGCGCACGGAGATGCCCGAAGACGGCTACCCGCTGGTCCTCGTCGCCCACGGCACGGGCGGCGACTACGAGACCTTCGTGCGCGGCGGCACGGCCGAGGCCCTCGCCTCCATCGGCTTCGCGGCCATGGGCGTCGATCAGATCCACCACGGCACGCGCAACCCGACGGCGAGCGGCCCCGAGGGCCTGGTCTTCAACTTCCTCAACCCCTTCGCCTTCCGCGACAACGCGCGCCAGGCCGCCCTGGACGTCGTCCAGCAGGCCCGCTTCGCCGTCGCCAACCCCGTCTCGGACCGGATCATCGCCAGCGACCCGCCCGTCCGCTTCGACCCGGAGCGCATCTACTTCTTCGGCCACTCCCAGGGCGGCCTCAACGGGCCCATCTTCCTGGCCATCGACGACACGGCGAAGGGCGGCGTGCTCAGCGGCGCCGGCGGCCACCTCGCCATCGCGCTCGTCGAGAAGACCGAGCCCCTCGACATCCCCGACCTCGTGCGCCTGCTGCTCCGCGTGAACAACGCCGAGCTCGAGGACGAGCACCTCACCTACGAGCACCCGGTCTTCGCGCTCCTCCAGACCTGGACCGACGTCGCGGACCCGACGAACTACGTGCACATGCTCTTCGAGTGGCCGCGCGAGGGCTTCGCGCCGAAGAGCATCCTCCAGACCGAGGGCATCACGGACGCCTACACGCCTCCGCGCAGCATCGAGGCGCTCGCCGTCGCCGCGGGCATCCCGCTCGTCGGTCGCGAGCTCCAGCCCATCCCGGCGCTCGAGCTCCTCGACCTCGGCCGCGTCGACGGCCCGGTGAGCGGCAACGTCGCGGGGGGCGAGGCGACGGCCGGGCTGCTCCAGTACGACGGCGGCCACTTCGTCGCCTACGGGGAGGACGCCCAGGCGCGCATCCTCGACTTCTACACCAGCTTCGAGGACGGGCTGCCGACGATCCGCTGAGGGCGGCCGCGGCGAAGGAGCGGCGTGGGGGAGGCGACGAGCGGGCGGACGAGCGAGCGGCGCGGGCCGAGCGAGGCGGAGGCGCTGGCGATGGCGCGGGAGCTCGCCGGTCCGGTGCTCGGCCCCAAGCGCGCGGCCCGCATGCGCGTCGTCGCCGTGGGCGAGGTGGTGCGGGCGCAGCTCGACGAGAGCCTCGACGAGACCGGCTCGCGGCAGCTCGGGCGCGTGGCGCGGCAGGCGGTCGCGTGGGCCGGGCCGCCGCCCTGGGAGGAGATGGTCGAGGAGGGGGCGGTGCCCGAGGGGCTGCAGATGGCGCCCCTGCCGCTCCCGGAGGCGTACCGCGGCGGCGCGTCGGCGCTCGGGCAGCTCCCGGAGCACGTGCGCGAGCGCCTGCAGCGGGAGCTCGACGGCTGGGCGCGCGACTCGGGCGGGGTGGTGCCGCCCCATCGCGTGAAGGCCTGGCGCGAGGAGGTCGTGCACGCGCGGACCGGCGAGCTGCACGTCTGGGTCGGCGGGACGTCGCAGCAGCTGCTGCTCGTCGTGCGCGAGCGGACGGGGTGGCGGGTCGCGCGGGGGGCCGGGATCACGGCGCTGGCGGGGGCGGGCGCCGGGGGCTTCGGGCTGGTGCTCGGGCCGCTGATCGGGGCGAGCGCGTTCGTGCTCGGCGCGTCGATCGCGGGGGCGCAGGTCTGGGAGACGCTTCGGCGTCGCTGGCGCACGGTCTGGAGCCCGGCGCGGCGCATCGCCGTCTGAGACCCCTCCCTTCGGTCGGGGTGCGATCCGCCGTCCGCTCTCCGCCGTCCGTGCTGGCGCTCGGCTTCGCGGTGCGTGTCCCGTTCGCGGTGGACCCCTCCCTTCGGTCGGGGTGCGATCCGCCGTCCGCTGTCCGCCGTCCGTGCTGGCGCTCGGCTTCACGGTCCATGCCGCGTTCGCGG